>JACJYY010000009.1 GCA_020635875.1 Flavobacteriales bacterium | reverse complement strand
GAAAATGATAATTACAATTATTCCTATGATTAATATTGCTTGCCAACAGGACATCACAAAATAGATTCCTAATGCAATGGCAATTAAAATACCTATAAATTTTAGGGTTTTTGGCTTTAAAAGAAATTTCACCAATGCGGTTACAATATCTTTAATCTTGTACCCCAGTTTTTTGAGTATTCCGTTTTTTTGAAATGATGATGCAAATTTTTCAAAATCACTTCTTGCTACTAAGTTATTTGAATAGTTGTTATTAAGAATTGATAACTGACCCGAAGCATTTAATAAATAGAGATTCTGCCTTGAAAAACTATCTATTTCATTTGATTTTACCTGATGCTTTGTGCTAATTTCATTGTCTATGTTTCTGAAATTTTCTGATTTCTGTCCATTTTTCAAACTTTGAATTTTTGACAAAATAATGTTGTAATCTTCAAGCCAATATTTCGTCTTATTTGCATTCAGTTTTTGTAATAAATTTTGAGCCTCGCCATTTTTTGTGTTGAAGTCGCTGATATGTGCCTTTATCTGATTATCTATCTGTTTTAATTGCGATTCTACAGATAAAAAATTGGGATTAAGTTTAGCGTATATCAGTGGTTGAATATGATTTATTTCCTGATTAACTTTGTTATATTCCTCCGAGAATATGTGATTTTTATTAGATTGAAGGTTTGTTTGTAATTGCTTAAAATATGAACGTATATTTTGCAGTTTATTTAATGTAGCATTTATAGATTCAATATCTTTCCGAGCAATATCTGCGGTTTGTATTGCAGAATCGTAAACAACAGAGTTGGGTATTCCCTGAATATTAGTGATTGTTCTCGCATCTATCGCTAAAGAATCTTCCTTGGATATTCTGTTTAGTGCATTAATATCGTCCTTAATATTTCCGAGTTTAGCCAATACTTCATTAATATTTTTGAGATAATAATCAACTTTGCGTTCATCTAATCCCATTGCTGCAATAAAACCCGTAAGTTCTTTGTCAATTTTGGGAAATGTATTTACGATACTTCTATTCGCATCAATAACTTGTTTCAATCTTGCATACTTACCCCGTATATCGCCTACATAAGTTGTTTGTTGGTTAAACTCATTATATTTACTAATTACCTGATTGTAAATGACATCTATATCCGCAAGTTTAACTTGTTGAGTTTGTGCAAGAATCTTCTGTTTAAAATTATCAATATCTGATTTTTGGCGAATGACACTATCCTTTATTGTGTCGTAGCTGTTTATGGACTGCTTTATATAAACTATCTTTTTTAATGTTCCATTTAGTTTGTCTATTTTTTCCTGTGCATTAGCAATATTGAAGTTTTTCTTTTCTAAAGAATCTCTTAATTCAGCATCTATTGCAGGATAAAACTTAATGGTATCATTGTTTGATTTTATAATGGTAACGTATTGATTTGCCAATGCTTTTAAATCTCCGCTACTTTTTTTCAGATATAAAATCTCATCTGCAAACTGACTAATCTTTGATATGTTTTGAATATGTATCATTTATAGCTGTAATTAGTCTAATCTGTTAAATAATTGTTCGATAATGCTTTTCCACCCCAAATCAGAAATTTGAAAATTCGTACTATAACTATTAAAAACATTGACATAATCAGGATTCATAATAGTATAAGGAATAGGGGTACTTAGATAGATAAAACCATCATCATCAACACTTGCTTTGTTTGGCATTATTCTGTTTGATTCGCCTCCACGCAAGGCTATTTTGAATTTAGATAAGTTATTTAATGAGTTAATTTCACCCAAAGCATTATACGACTCAACGAATACCACACTATAAATGCCGACAGCGGGACCTGTTTCTAAAATGGTTTTAATCTTTGCCATTAGAGGAGACATTCGTGTGTTTAAAGAAGAATCCGTATTTAACTGAGGTAACACCAATAAATACTCACTTTCAAGGTGTTCAATATCTTTACGCTTTGTGATTTCTTCAATCAATAAATCATAAATCCCCTCTGCATCATTACTCTTATCAAGTTTAAACTTCTCACTATTCAGGATATTAAAAACGCTATAAAATTTACTTGACTTGGGAACATAGTTCAGATAGTAAACTTTATTTTCAGGGTTATATGCTGTAAACTGTTTTATCAATAGAGAAAGCAAACGATAGGCAGTATTATAATCCTGCCCAATCATTAACAAATTATTTTCAGATTCAGGGTTAAAGGAAATATAGTTGTCGTCCTCTTTAATGAAATAAGGAGTACCTACATATATTTTATTTTCTTTTGTTTTATTTTTACTGATGCTTTCCGTGATATGAGTATTAGAATCTAACAACACGTCTTCCTCTCCTGGCAAGAGATATTTCTTTTTGTTGTAGTTAAGCTGTTCAGTAAGTTTACTCTCAAAATAATCAATATGAGGTGTTATTAAATTACCTTTCAGGAATGGCAACTTTATAATCTTGTTATCATTTTTCTCATATCCTCTCGTATTATTATAAGCCAACTGCAAATCAGGAAATTTCAAAGTTTCGTTATTTCCCGGTGATAAAATCTGTCTGCTTGATTGTTCATCTAATCGAAGCACTAACCTGACATTAATATTGGTTAAGGATGCAGAATTAATATTTACGTTAGCTAATGACTGAGATGCAAGTATAAGGTGTATTCCGTATGCTCGTCCTTTTCCAACGATAAGGTCTATAATTTCTGCTGATTTCCGTTTTACCTCGTTATTCTCGCTTTGATTGAAACTCTGAAACTCATCTATTATACAAACTAATCTTGGTAATTTTTCTTTTGTTCTGTATTGTGAGAACTCATTAACCTTAGCTTTTTTAAAAAGTTGGACACGCTCTTCATAAATACTTTTGATATATTCAAGAACATTTAAGCCAATATCAATTTTGGATGAATCCTGAAAGAGGACTTTTATGTGTGGCAACTTATGATATTCGGGATATTCATTCCCCTTCAAATCAATAATAATAAATTGAAGTTCTTCTGGAGAATAATAATAGCAAGAGTTGATAATCAGATTGTTAATCAATACAGATTTACCCGACCCCGTTTCTCCACCTATAAGCCCGTGATAATTGCCGACTTTGTTACCTTTTTCATCTGTCAAAATTCCTAAATGAAAGTAACTATGGTTAGAATTGTATGGCTTATAATTAACAGGAAATCCCAGTGGAATACGAATATTTTCATCAGATTTAGATGTCCAGAAATTATTTGAAAGTTTCGCTTCCTGATAAAATCCTTCAAAGCTAAACGCATTTTTACTTTTTTCTTTCTCTCTTTTCTCGTGTTCTATCAATCTGTTATTTAAGAAAGTAATTATATTGCTCAGCTTTGCAGGAAGTTCACTATCAATTATCAAAGAAAAGTTTTTAAAGGCATCATCTAATTCTTTAATTCCTGATGACTTTACTTTTCCATCACCTAAAATTTCCAAAGTCCCAATTTTTCCGTCTATCTCATTAGTGAAACCAAATCCTGTAGCATTTTTTTTAAGCAAATCAAGGTCAGTAGTCATTAATACGATGACTCCGTATTTCTTTCCATTCTCAATAATTTTCTTCAATGCAGATAAACTATCTCGTCTGTATATAAAATTATCAGGATAATTATTGATTATCAAGACTTGATAGGGAATCTTGACACTCTCTTTTTGATTATATTCTTCGACTGTTTGATATTGGAACGATAATTTGTCCGTTTGAATGTTTGTTAATTCTGACAAAACGTTATTCAGCTCATTGTGAATTGTATTCTCCGTAGAATAGAAATTGGTCTTTACCTTGTCAAGAGCCAGTAAAAAACTAAAATTTGCTCCATTACTGGATGCGTCAAAGATTTTTACATTTAAAAAGTTATCGGGCAATGATAATGCAATTCTTATTGCAATATTCTGAATCAAATTGCACCCATTTTCTTCATTTACTTTAGTATAAGCAATATTAAGTCCGTTACTGCTTCCAATATCAACTATTGTGGGGATAGCAGTTGATACATCTAAATTTCTTAAATGCTTATAGTATCCGATTTTAATTAAAGAGGGTATAATTTCCGATGTAGGAATTTGGCTATAATTATTAAGTGCATCAAGATTTGCAACTCCCATAAGCGAATGCTTCTTAACCTTGAAATCGTTTACAATTTCATTCACCGCCTCCTGAATGTTTAATACACGAGTATTTATTGCTTCATCATAAGCAATATCAATGTCTTGTAACAACTTGTTTCCTAAAGTATCTATTCCCATTTCAGATTACTAAATGAACTTCCGCTGGTGGCGGTGGTAAAACAATTTCTTCGGTTGTGCCTACACTTTTATTTCCTGTTCCTATGGAAGCCGAAACCCATTTGAAAAACGACATCAGTGTTGAGCTATCTGCTGTATCAAGATGAACAACATTATCGGTCAGTTCTTTCAATTCGGTATCGGACGAATGAGAACCTGCCGAACAAGCAACAATGGACGCAAAATTTTGTGCCTTAATGCGTGATACGGATTCTTTAAAATCTTTTTTGTCGGCAGGAACTCCTCTCGTTAAAATAAAAAGCAAGGGTCGCCAATCGCCTTTTTGTTCGCTTGTGCTTTTTAGCAATTCTTGATTTAATTTTTCGTTGAGAAAGAACAATGCTTTCCCTGTGAATGGCGGACTTGATTCGGGAATCTCGATTTCGGGTAATTGAAGCGATTCCAAATCTGTCAATGGCAATACTTGCTTAGGTTCTCTGTCAAACGTGATAATGCTTATATATACTGATTCCAAAGCAAAAGGGTCTTGACGAAGTTTTGAAACCAAAACCTGTAAGCCGTTTTTCACTGCTTCTATCCGTTCACCACGCATTCCGCCTGATGTTTCTATTAAAAGATATACAGGTAATCTTCTCATTCTTATTTCAAAAGTGTTTCAAGGTTATCAGGAAAGTTTTTTGACACACTTTTTAAATGCAACAACAAATTCTTTTCGGTTGAATCAATTTGACCATCTCCTTTTATTTTGTCGTAAAGCCACTCCGCTTCGTTGGTATCAATTTCTCCTGCCGAAGTTTCATCTTCCAACAAATAGCTTGAAACGGCTTTGATAAATAATGTTTCCCAACTTTCGTGGTTGGCTTTTCCCGAAACAGCATTGTTTAATTCAAAAAGCAATGATGCTTCTGCTTCGTCAATTTTTCCGTCTGCAAATAATACGGTTTCTAATTCTTTTACTTCTGCTGAATCAATTATTCCGTCAGCAAGAATTTCATTTTTTAATTGTTCTAAACTTTTCATTTTGTTTTTGTTTTAATTGTTTGTAATTATTTTTTACCTAATACTGTTTTGAGAATTACACTCATTATTGATGAACCGATTTTTCTTTCCATTCCGTTTTTTGATGTGGGAATACCTGTCCGCCTTGCAAAGCGTTGTTTAGCAGCAGTAATACCCAATAACCTTTTCCATGAAAATGACCAACCGTATTTTCCCATTTTATACAACAATGTTTACTTCTGG
Source organism: Flavobacteriales bacterium (assembly GCA_020635875.1). GTDB lineage: Bacteria > Bacteroidota > Bacteroidia > Flavobacteriales > Flavobacteriaceae > Flavobacterium. The sequence continues at coordinate 2,144 of JACJYY010000009.1, read as the reverse complement.
TGGGGGCGGTGGCAATTCATTCAGTCCTGCAACTTCTTTTCCGCCACTTTCAACCTTTTGGCTACCCGTACTTATAGAAGCCGACACCCATTTGAAAAATGCTTTGATAGTAGATGAATCCGCAGTATCGAGCGATACAACGACTTCGGTAATCTGTTTCAAAACATTGGTATCAGCTCCCGAACCTGCGGCACAAGCCACTACAATACCTGATTTTCGCTGTTGAAATTCTGCCAATCCTCCCTGCCAGTCATCGGTAGGCATACCGTCTGTCATAATGAACACAAGCGGTTTCCAATCGCCTTTTTGTTCGGGTGTTGATTTGGCAATTTCCCTGTCAATACATTCAGCCAACAATTTCAAACCTCCACCCAAAGCGGTAGTTCCTGTTGCTGAAATACTTGGCTCTTGAAAAGAAGCAAGGTCGGTCAATGGAACAAGCTGTTGCACATTGCTGTCAAAAGTGATAATGCTTAAATAAGCTGTTTCCAAAGCGTAAGGATCTTGGCGTAATGTTGAAACCAACACCTGCACACCATTTTTTACGGCTTCAATGGGTTCGCCACTCATTGAGCCTGATGTGTCTAACAATAAATAAACCGGTAATCTTCTCATTTTTATAAATAATTTTGTTGTACTGTTTTAATGGTTTCTTCTAATTTTTTATCTCTGGTTGGTTCGCCAATGGCATTAAATTTCCATTCGTTGTTTCTTTTGTAAAACACACCCATTACCATAGAAACGTGCCCTGCGAAACCTTCGCCTTTGGCAATGTTATAGGTTGCAAAAACTTCGTTTACTCTTGTTGGTGTGCCTTCATAAATACGAATTGACGCAAATGGAATAGTTCCAAAATCGTGTCCTCTGAAACTGTTTAATACAAACGCAACGTGTTCTATATTGCTTGACAGTTTTGAAAAATCAACGGTTATGATTTCATTATCCAAACCGTCATCTCCGTCCATATCGCCTGTCAAATCATCTCCACTGTGTTTTATAGAGCCGTCTTTTGATTTTAAACTTCCAAAATAGATTACGTCTATTGCATTTTTTGAACTATCATACAAAACACAACTTGCGTCTAAATCCACCGCTTCCTTTGAAGTTCCGCCAAACCAGCCTTTTTTCTCTATTGCACCCCAATTCACGCCAACACATATATTTTGAAGTGTAGAACCGTTGTCTTTTTTAAGGTTAATTTTTTGACCTTTCTGTAAATTGATTGCCATAATTTATTAGTTGTATTTGTTTAAATAATCTTGAAGTCCGCCTTTCATTCCTACACCAACCGCTTCAAATTTCCACTCTCCGTTTCTTTTGTAAATTCTGCCAAATTCAACAGCCGTTTCAATCGAAAAATCTTCATCTAATTCAAACATTAGAATGACTTCCTGTGTATTGGTGTCGAAAATTCGGATAAACGCATTTCTTACCTGTCCGAAATTTTGGTTTCTTGCAACGGCTTCGTGAATGGTAACAACGATGCAGATTTCACTTGCAGAAGTGTCGATTTTTGACAAATCCACTTTGATACTTTCGTCATCGCCATCACCATCGCCTGTAAGATTGTCGCCTGTATGTTCTACTGCACCATCAGGACTTTTCAGGTTGTTGTAAAAAATGAAGTGAGCATCAGAAAGTAACTTCTTGTTTTCGCCCAACACAAATACGGAAGCATCTAAATCGAAGTCCACACCTGTTGAAGAAGAATTGGTATCCCAACCTAATCCTACTGTAAATTTTGGAGCGTTAATTGTTTCTCTTTGCCCCTTTTGTAAATTGATTGCCATAATTTTTAGATTTATTAGTAAGTATATTGTTTTAGAATGTCAATAAAATTGTCGGTGTGGTGCGGTTCTCCTATTGCTCTGAATTTCCACTCTCCGTTATGTCTGTAAACTTCCGAAAATACCATAGTGCATTTTCCGTTCATTGTGGCATCGCCCGACAAACTGAATTTTGCAATTTCTTTTCCTTTGGCATCAACCGCACGGATAAAGGCATTTTCTACCATTCCGAAATGTTGGTTGTTCTGACGACCTTGATAAATAGAAACCACAAAAAGAATTTTCTGATATTTTTCTGAAAGAGCATCTAATTTCACGATGATTTGCTCATCATCGCCATCGCCTGCACCTGTGCGG
>JACJYY010000008.1 GCA_020635875.1 Flavobacteriales bacterium | reverse complement strand
ATATAGTATAGATCTACGTAAAAAGGTAATAGAATTTATTGCTCAAGGTAACACGCAGAAATTAGGGGCTCAAATATTCAACTTAAACAAAGCAACGGTGAATAGATGGTGGCTTAGATATAAAAAAGAAGGTCATATTAATCCGCGTAAAAACTTAGGAAAAAAGCCTAAAGTCACGAAGGAAGATTTCGAAATTTACATTTCCCAAAATCTAAATTTTACTACTGCTGATATGGGTAAATATTTTAATATATCAAGTCCAGGTGCTTTTTATTGGCTCAGAAAATTTGGATTTAGCTATAAAAAAAAGCCTTCACCTATCTGGAACAGAAGCGAGATGCGTACCAAGAAGCCATAAAAAATATACCACCTCAAAACCTTGTATATAAAGTGGAATTGAGATGACGATTTGTAAAGATAGAGGATGGGGCAAAAAAAGTGGCAAATATTACGAACGGACAAATATTATAGCTGGGTATGTTAATCACAAATCGATTGCTCCTATGGTTTTTAATGGTACTTGTAATACAAATTTGTTTGAGACTTGGGTTGAGAAGTTTTTGATTAAGGAATTAAAACCAGGGCAAGTTGTTGTAATGCCGCATTCCATCGATCACACAGAACTAAAGAGCTAATTGAATCTGTTGATTGTAAACTCATTTTTCTCCCACCTTATTCGCCTGACTTAAATCCAATAGAGAAGTTTTGGGCTAATATGAAACGATGGATTAAGCTAAAAATTAAAAACTTTGACCACTTATTTGACTCAATAGTTTTCTTTTTTAAATACGCTATCTCAACTTAATTTACTATACATATCAGGTGAGAAAAGAGTTTTATCATCCAGGCTACTTGCTCCAACTATTCGAATATGTGGCCAAATCTCTGGCTTGCCAAAGAGTGTGGAACCACATGTCCCGCAAAAACTTACATGAACTGGCTTGCCACTTGCACCTGGGCGTGTAAATTCTTTTGTCTTGTCCTGTACCGCCAATGATTCATAAGGCACCACAATAAAAGGCTATGCCGTGCCGCCTGTTAAACGCTGACAATCATAACAATGACAAATACCAGATTTTAAGATATTGGCTTCAATTGTGTAGTGGATCTCTCCACAAAAGCATTTTCCTGTAATCATAATTCTTTCCGTAAATAAAGTTTCGCCATATGACCTTCATTTTTATATCCGATGCGTTTATAAAATTCATGCGTGCCGTCCTGTGCGCGTCTCAGACCAGAGGTTAGGTCAATAATGGCTGGTGAGTGCTGTTTTGCAATGCCTTCAACGAATGCCATGAGTTTTTTGCCTATACCCATGTTTCTGTGATTTGTTGATACAACGATCCCAACAATCGAAAAGCGGGTTGCATCTGAAATCAAATGATCCGTTGTTGTCCAAGCAATAAAGCCTGTAATTTCTTCATTCATTTCACAAACCGCAACACCGTAACCAGGATTCTTTACGAATTTTAGAAACCTTCTATTCAAATCCTTCAAAGTAGCTGGGTAGCCTAGCTCTGATAAAAGAGGCAAAAGTCTCGGAGTATCATCAATTGTGGCGTGCCTTATCATCCTAAAACCTTCTTCATATAATAGCGCTTATGACCTTTAGGGCAATTCTCAAGAACACCAAAGACCTCATAGCCATGTTTGATATAAAAGTCTTTCGCCTGAAAATCAAAGGTATCAAGATGGATTAGCCTAATTTTCCTAGATCTTGCTTGTTCCTCGATAGTTTGCAGCAAAATACTACCTAAACCTTGTTTTCTCTTGTCTTCATCGATAAAAAGCATGCTTATAAAGAGACATTCCTCTAGATAAAAACAGCCCCTGATTCCTGCAACAATATCTCCGGTTTTGTTCTTAATAAGATAATTCTTTTTAATCTCCATATCGCCTACAAAAGACAATTGTTCTAGATTGAATTTATCAAGTTTGTCTTCTAGGATTTCTACTTCATCTGAAGTTGCTTCGGAAAGTTTGTAGTCGGATTTTAAGGCATCAGTATGGATTTTCTTTGATGATTTATCTTCTAGAAACTCAAACCTTTTTTGGATTTTGCCGTTAACTTCAATGTCTTCCAGGAACATTTTAAGAGGCCGCACCCATATCCCGAAGTCACCGTAAAGCGCTTTATAAATCACCATATCTTCAAGGGTTTCAGAATGACGAGCCGTACCTGTTACCTCATATAAATGACCTTTGTAATGACGGTATTTTCCTTTTTGTATAGATAAATCTTTTTTCATAAACTCTCCGCAAATCTAATCAGTTTTTT
>JACJYY010000007.1 GCA_020635875.1 Flavobacteriales bacterium | reverse complement strand
AATCCACTGAATTTTCATTTGGAATAGGTCTAGGATATGATATTTATTTGTCCGAAGAAGATTATGTTAACTCTCTTTCAATAAATCTCTATTATAATGGAATCGAGTTAGGGAAATCTCTTAACGCTTTAAAACACTATTCAGGAGGTATACTAAAAACCAGTACTTTAGGGATAGGTTTAGTGTATTATTTTGATGTAAAGAAGAAAAGTCAAGAGTAGCCTACGCTTCCCCAGGAATCGCATCAATCAAGCGTTTGGTGTACTCTTTTTGTGGGTTGCTGTAGATTTCGTCAGCATCGTTGATTTCTTCGATTTGTCCTTTATTCATGACCAAGACTTGATCTGACATGTATTTGACTACTGCCAAGTCATGTGAGATGAAGATATACGTAAATCCAAAGTCTTCTTTTAACTCATTCAATAAGTTCAATACTTGGGCTTGAACAGAAATATCCAATGCAGAAACCGATTCGTCGCAAACTATCAGTTTAGGTTCTAAGGCGATAGTTCTAGCAATTCCGATTCGTTGTCTTTGCCCTCCCGAAAATTCATGTGGATAACGGTTAAAGTGCTCTTCACCTAATCCGACACGTTCTAAAATTTCAATTACACGTTGTTTGCGCTCTAGATCGTTAGCAAACAAACCATGTACTTGCATCGGTTCCATAATGGCCTTACCAACAGTCATTTTAGGGTTTAGAGAAGAGTAAGGGTCTTGGAAGATAATTTGAATCTCTTTACGCAAAGCTCGGATTTCTGAACGATTCAATTGGGTGATGTCTTCGCCACGATACAGAATTTGACCAGCAGTGGCTTTATCCAGTTGTAGGATGGCATTACCCAATGTAGATTTTCCGCAGCCTGATTCTCCAACGAGTCCTAAAGTTTCTCCTTCATAGAGCTTAAAACTGACATCATTTACGGCTTTGAATTTTTGGTTTTTACCAAAAAGTCCACCACTAGAAAGATACTCCTTTTTTACATTTTTTACTTCCAGCAGAGGAGGGGTAGCGTAGAGTTTTTTGTGGAAGGTTTGACGTTGCTCAGCAGTAACAACCTCTGATGGGACGTTGTTTTGAAGGTAATCTTGTATGGTGGGTAATCGCCTCAAACGTACTTTTAAAGAAGGCCTCGAGCTAATTAATGCTTTGGTGTATGTATGCTTTGGTTGTTCAAAGACTGTTTTGCATTTTCCTTGTTCTACAATTTCTCCCTTGTACATCACAAGTACACGATTTGCAATTTCGTGTATTAAAGAAAGATCATGCGTGATGAACAAGATGCTCATCTGTGTTTCCTTCTGTAAATCTTTCAGCAAGTGAATAATTTCCTTTTGTACAGTAACATCTAGTGCCGTTGTAGGCTCATCAGCAATTAAAATCTTTGGCTTACAAGCCAAAGCCATGGCAATCATCACACGTTGCTTTTGCCCTCCACTGATTTGATGAGGATAACTGTCAAAAATCTTTTCAGGAAAGGGTAGTTTTACTTTTTCAAACAAAGAAAGCACTTCTGTTTTTATGGTTTTGGCGTCAAGCGAAGTATGTTCTTTAAGTATCTCTGCAACTTGATAACCACAGGTCAAAGAAGGATTCAAGGAACTCATAGGTTCTTGAAAAATCATACTGATTTCGTTACCTCGTATCTTTCTGAATTGCTCATTAGTGTAATGGGTAATGTCTTTTCCGTCAAAGGTGATTTTACCCTGTGTGATTTTAGAAATTTTAGGGGGCAACAGACCCATAATAGCCAATGAAGAAACGGATTTTCCTGAGCCTGATTCTCCTACAATTCCCACTATTTCATTCGAATGAACTTCGTAGCTTATGCCTTTAACCACAGGCGCAAATTCATTCTCTTTTTTGAATGATATTTCTATATCTTTTACCGAAAGTATGGCTTGCATATCGCTTTATATCCCAGGGTTTTATCAAAGATAGAACAATATGCCAAGTATAGGTATAGTTTGTTCTAAAAGTGGTAATTTTGAAGAAAAATAACGTGAATTTATCAAAAGTTATTTCCTCCGATCGTTCCCTGATTTTATTAGCACTTTTCAATAGTGCCATGGTCATGAATTTTGACTTTATCGTTTGGAACTACCCAATTTTTTTGTTTGCTGTTTTCTTGTTCTTTTTGAATAGTATAGTCATTGTCAAATGGTGGCTTTCTGTTGTGATAGTGTTTGTGAGTTTATATCAGTTAATTCCACATTTCCCAAGAATGGCTAATCATTGCAATATATTATTGTTTATAGAGGTAGTAGTTTTGGGTGTTTTTTTCTTAAGATTTGTTAAGCCAAAAGAAGGTATTTCAGGTGATCAAATGTCTAATCTTTTTAGGGTTACTTTGGTTTCAATTTATTTTTGGGCTGGTTTTAGTAAATTGAATATGGATTTTTTTAATCCATGCATAAGTTGTGTTAATCGTTTTCACGAGATGCTTCTGTACAACTTTACGGGACAAGTGGTTCAAATTTCAAGTGGTTTGTCAAAGTTCTTACAATATCTAACCATCATTCTAGAGTTAATTGTGCCCTTTGGCCTTTTTTGGAAAAGAACACGTTTGTACACGGTTATAGCTTTATTAGGGTTTCATTTTTATTTGAATTTTATTACGTTTTATTCATTTTCCGCATTGGCGGTTTTCTTAGTCTTTGGTTCTCTTTATTCAGATTTTGATGTTATCAATAAAAAAGTGAAAATAGGTCTTAAAGTCTATTTGATTTCGAATTTGATTGTATTGTTGTTGAATTCATGGTTCAAATCACAAGGAAGTGATCTTGCTTTCTCCTATTTTATCTTAGGTATAATTTACAATGCCGGACTATTGTGTTTTAGTGTTCCGCTGTTAATTTCTTATAAGGTTCAAAAGACCAAGGAAGGGTTTAAACCATTATGGTTAGTGTACTTTATTATCCCTGCAATCATCATATGGAATTTGAAGTCATATATTGGTCTTGGGAATTCAGGCAACTTGACCATGTTCAGTAATTTAATTACTGAGAGTTCGAGGAGTAATCATATTTTGTTCAATACCCACAGTACTAAAATTGTTGACTGGGAAGAAGATAAGGTGGAGATTTTGAGTTTAAGTGATACACTAAGTAGCTATGAATTGGAGGGATATACTATTCCAGTTATAGAATTCAACTATTTAACAAGTGAGTGGTCAAAACAATATAATAATCCCTTAAGAGCGGTAATAGTTCATCATACGGACACATTGAGGATTGAAGATTTAAGCAATTCGAAATATAATTCGATTGAGTGGTGGTATAAATATGTTCCTTTTAGAAAGGTTAGATCAAATGGGGATTCTCCATGTGTCTGGTAATTAGACACTTAAAATTTCAGATTCATCTAAAATAGCCTCACGTCTGAAACGTAACAAAATTTGGGCGACAGCCACAGTGTCTTTTTCACAATAGATTATGATGCGATCCAAGTCTTGTTCTTCGTAATAGGTTTTGGCAACATCACTGCCACTAATGTCGTCTTTTGGGGTTGGAATTCCTAAAATATTAGTGAGTAATCGTAGAGAGGTAAAGTGCTTGTAGTCACCAAATTTCCATAATTCTAGGGTGTCTAAATGTGCAATTTCCCATGGTTTTTTGCCAAAAAGATTGAGTTTAGAAGGGATTTCAACTTGATTGATAATCATTCTCCTTGCGATATACGGAAAGTCAAATTCTTTGCCATTGTGCGCACAAAGCAAATGTTGAGGTTGGTTGAAATGAGTTTCTAATAAATTCTTGAAATCTGTTAAAAGTTTGGTTTCTTCCCCATGAAACGTGGTGACTCTAAATTGTCGAGAACCGTTTTTAAAAACAAAGTAACCTACTGATATACATACAATTTTACCGAATTCCGCCCAGATTCCAGCACGTTCGTAAAACTCTTCTGGTGAAAATTCTTCTTTGCGGGTGTATTGGGTCTTGAGTGCCCAAAGTTCTTTTTTTTCCTCGTCTAATGCATTGAAATCGGCACATTCAGGTACGGTTTCAATGTCTAAGAATAAGATGTTTTCGAGATTAATTTTTTCGATCATCGGCCAACATATTATAAGCTTCTTTTACGTACACATAAAAGTCATTACTATGCTCATCCGTATCGGTTTGAAGTCCCTTTACATGGCCCAAACGCACAATGATAATGTCGTCTTCAGGGATTACGATGGTAAACTGCCCTAGATGCCCTCTTAAATAGAAAATCTTTTTGCCTAAATAAGTATGTAGCCAAACCCCATAACCGTAATCAGGATAATCATCAAATCGTGGTACAATTGATTTTTCTACAAATGCCGTGTCTAAGATTTGTTTGCCGTTAAAGTTTCCTTTGTTTTTGTATAACTTGCCAAATCGTGCAAAATCTCTAGCATTACTTGCAATACAGCAATAGGCTTTTTCGATACCATCTTCCTCATCCAATTGCCAAAGTGCATCATTTTCTGCACCCATCGGTTGCCAGAACTTTTTGGCCATATAATCGGATAGGGTAGTACCCGTAGCTTTTTCTATTACCATAGCCAATAATTGGGTGTTTCCACTTAAGTATTTATGGGATTGTCCTGGTTCTTCAGTTACTTTTTGTTTGAGCATGGTCTCGCGCAAACCGCTATCAAAATAGGCTCTTGTAGTTACTGAAAAGGGGCTGTAATAAGACTCATCCCAATTCAAACCTGATCCCATAGATGCTAAATCGCCTACAGTCATTTTGGCAGCAAGCCCCTGGGAAAACTCTGGGAAGAAATCGCCCACAGGTTGATCTAAACTTTTGATTTTTCCTTCTTGGATGGCTTTGCCTAGTAGGGCAGAAGTAACTGTTTTGGCCATCGAAAAAGAATTCGTTTTGGAGTCTTTGTCAAATCCATCGTAATAGGCTTCATGCCAGATGCTATCGTTCTTGATGATAACATAGGCAATCGTTCTTAGCTTGTTATGAGCTGATAATAGGCTATCTGTCGGTTGAACCGAATTATAGTTTTTGTGCAAAGGCCATGGCTGAGGGTCAGTAGATTTGGGAATAAACCGATTGTCAAACTTTTTATAATCTTCTAAATAGGCTGTGGTGTGACCTGTCATATAGATGATACGAACAGCTTTGACTAAATAACCATATCCTGAAACGTATAATCCTACAATCAGCGTAAGTAATAAAATGAAAATCCATTTGATGATTGTTGTGATTACTTTCATAATGATTGGTTTATTGCGCAAATATGCCTTTGGCTTGAATAGCTTCTATGGCGACTTGTTTCTTTAGAGAAATACTCTTAGCCTTAAAGATATATTTTTTATCGTAGAGTTGGTTGTTTTGGAAAAAGGTTACTTGAAAATTGTTGTTTAATTCTAACAATTCGTTAGTAAGAATCTCGATCCTTATGGCATTGAACGGCGCAACTTCTTGATAGGTATGTCGTAAGGAAGCCGTCTTTTTCTCTTCTCCATTTACTTTGCCAGAAGCTTGGGAGACCACTATAGGCATTTCGATAGTCTGTTCACTGGCATTTAGCAAATACACGTACCACATGTCTTTTCCAAAGTCTTCACTCCATTCGTTGATAGCAACAACATGAATGTCCTTGACCTCAGGAATGACAATGTCTTTTTTCATTAGATATGACTTTTGAATTGCTCTAAGAAACGGATGTCGTTTTCGTAGAACATTCTGATATCACCAATACCGTATAATAACATAGCAATACGTTCTACACCCATACCAAAAGCAAATCCAGTAAACTTTTCAGGATTGATACCGCAATTGGTCAACACATTTGGATCTACCATTCCGCAACCACCGATTTCTAACCAACCCGTTCCTTTGGTAATTCTGTAATCCGTTTCGTTCTTTAATCCCCAATAGATATCAATCTCTGCACTTGGCTCTGTGAATGGGAAAAACGATGGGCGTAAGCGAATTTTTGATTTGCCAAACATCTCTTTGGTGAAATACAACAAAGTCTGTTTTAGGTCAGCAAACGAAACGTCTTTATCGATGTACAATCCTTCGATTTGATGAAAGATGCAGTGTGATCGTGCCGATATATCCTCATTACGGAATACTCTACCTGGAGAAATTGTACGAATTGGAGGTTTGTTTTCTTCCATGTAACGTACTTGTACCGATGAGGTGTGTGTTCTTAATAAAATGTCTGGATTGGTTTGCAAGAAGAACGTGTCTTGCATGTCTCTTGCTGGGTGATGTTCAGGAAGATTTAAGGCAGTAAAATTATGCCAATCATCCTCTATTTCTGGTCCCTCAGATACGTTAAATCCGATATTAGAAAAGATGTCAATGATTTGATTTTTTACAATAGAAATAGGGTGTCTTGAACCAATTTCTAAGGCTTCGGCAGGACGTGTTAAATCGTCTAGTTTAGATTTTTTTACGTCGTTTTTCTCGAGAGATTCAGTAATTGAATTAATTTTCTCTTGAGCTGTAGTTTTTAGTTCGTTGATGATTTGACCAAATTCTTTTTTCTTTTCATTTGGCACATTTTTGAATTCAGTAAAAAACTCATTCAAAAGGCCTTTTTTACTTAAATACTTTATTCTGAATGCTTCAAGTTCTTCTTTTTTTGTGGTTTGAAAATCTTGTGCTTCTTGTATGTGTTCTTTGATCTTATCTATCATCTCTTCGGGTTGTAACGAGTACCAAAAATAGCAATTTGTTGGGGTTAATCGATATATTGTCGTTCTAAAAAATAATTTACAATGGCATCTTTCATCAAGATGGACTGTTCGCCCGCTTTTAATGGTGGTAATTCTTCTTTGATTTTATAATGTGGCCAACCATCGGTGTCTACAAAATCAAATTCATAATAGCCATAAGGTTCTAATAAACGACAAATGGCAATATGCATGAGGTTGAGTTTTTCGTCTTTTTTGAAAGTTTGGTTGATGGCATTTAATTCTTGAAGACCAATTAAATAGATAATGGCGTCCAAGTCTAATGTTTCGCCATCAGCAAATTGATTGGAAAGTTTCCTTACCACGGTTTCCCATCGCTGCTTTAATTGTTCATCTCTTGACATTGTCCTGGCTTTTTAGAGCGTCCAAAGATACAAAATGGCTCGGGTTTTTGGTAAACTTATCAAGAAGCTATTTCTTTGTTTTTTTATCGAAAAATGGAGACGTTAGACATTGTATTAAGCTGTTTTTTGGCATACGGTTTTATAAGAGGAGTCTGGAAGGGTTTTTTTCATGAATTGGCTTCGTTCCTGTCATTAATGATTGGGTTTTATGTTACCATTAATTTTTCGTTTTGGGTAAAGAATTGGATTGTCACCACATTTTCGTATCAATCAGAATACCTAAACATCATTGCTTTTATTGTCACCTTTGCATTGACAGTGTTGGGGATCATGATGTTTGCTGGTTTGTTGACCAAAATTGCCAAATGGAGTGGTTTGGGTTTGTTTAATAAGTTACTTGGGGGAATTTTCGGAACACTAAAGATAGCGTTAATTTTGAGTGTACTGCTTTATTTTTTCTCCAATATAAATCAATCAGAAGGTTTGGTCAAACATGAAAAATTAGAAAAGTCTATATTATATCAGCCTCTTTTGATAGTGTCGAAAACATTGTATCCTGTAATACAAGAGCATTTTCCTGAGGTAAAAGAATCCAAAGAAGATGTTATCAATAAAGTTATTTAAGTGATTTAATACTACTGGTAGTCATCCAACCCTCTGTTCCGTTAAGTAACTCAACTTTTGCCCAATCATTAAATTTTTCTTTGACAAAAACTTTGGTTCCTTCGTGCAGTATAACCACGTCTTCGCTATCGGATTTTGGCTCTTCTTTTAGAGGGACTTCTACAGAAAAGATAATTGCTGGTTGCTCTTTATTGACTCTGTCTCTTTCGTAAAGTGAAGTGAAGACAGTAACAATCAGAAATGTGAAGAAAAGGAGAGATGCTATAAAAGCAATTCTTTTGGTGCTTGATTCATAAGAGAAATAATAAATCAAAAAGGCAATAAAGGTAACTATTGAAAATCCTACGGTTAGCCAGGCCCAATGGTTATAATGTAGTAATCCTGTAAAATTCTGAACGAATTTGGAAAAGCCTACTTTAGGTATGGGTTTAATTTCATCTACAGTCATGGCTTGAGCAAATTGGATGTTGTTTAGAACATCGGCATCATTTGGGTCGAGCAATAGTGCTTTTTCGTAATAGTATATGGAAGGTGCTACATGATTCATTTTATAATGTGAGTTGGCTAAATTGTAATACAGTGCAACGGAATGAACCCCTTTATTTAGAAGGGCTTCATAAGCTGTAATGGCGTCCTCATATTTTCCAGCATGGTATAATTTATTCGCTTCTGTCAAGGTTTCAGGATTGGCAAATAGGAAATTTGCTAGCAACAAAAAAAGATATGATATGTAAGTGAGCTTGTTCATATTAAATTTGTTTTCCTAATTCTAATACAATTTCTACCGCCTTTTCGTAATCATTTTTGATAGTCACACTAGTTGATGGGGTATATCGTGCTAATTCACAACTTTCTAATAAGTCAATAAAGGCATCTATGTTATGGCTGTTTACCATTCTGTTTTCTAATAAATTCTTAATGGTGTCCTTGCGCATTTCAGAAGTCTCTATGCTCAGTTTTGCCTTTAAGAAATTATGCAATGCTTTTTCCAAAGAAATGTAAAATTGTTCCTTGTTGCCGATGTTCTTTTTGGCTTCTGATAAATATTTTTTGGCCAATTTATTCGATTGACGAATTTTATTGCCTCTTGTATCTAAAGAGGATTTATCACGCTGTCTTTTCCATAAAACTATGAAAGGAATTAGACCAAAAGGAATCAAAGAAATAAATAAGTAGAGCTTAGAGCCCAAAAAGTCTTCGTTATCAATAGCAGTGAGTTCTGTGTCTGATTTGATGTATTTGAATTGACTCTTTTTATTGATTTCCATTTTAGGAGCATAACTAATGTCATTCCCATTGTCATCAGATTCCCCATTGTCGAGGCGATTAGGGCCGTCAATTACGCTAATCGTAAATTCGTTTGAGGTGATTTGTTTATAGGTTTCTGATTCCAAATCAAAATAGGTAAAGACAACGGGTTTTACAGGGTAATTACCTCTGTATTCAGGAATTAATGTGTATTTGTCAGAAACTTTTCCTTTAAGACCTTTAGGGTTGTTTTGAACATTTTCTGAGTGCATTGGATCATATACCTCTAAAGAACTTGGGAAATTGGGTTTTGGTAGATTGAATAATTTTAGGTTTCCTTGCCCCGTTACACTGACTTCTACATCAAGAGATTCACCGTGTTTAACTTCTTTCTTACTTGGTTGTACGATAAAATTGAATTTACCCACAGCACCCGTAAAACCTTCTGGTTTGTTTTTTTCTGGTAAAGGTTTTACGTTAATGTAACGTTTTCTGGATGAGAAAGTTTGATTGTCTGTAGTGGTAATTCTACTTCCAAAGAAATCTCTGCGATTAGTCGGCACATCTATGGTTACTTCTAGCGTCAGAGGTTCAAGTTCTAATTTGCCTGTTTTTTGCGGATACAGCACGTTTTTACGTAAGACCACGTAACGGTATTCTTCGCCTCTGAACATTTCTCGTTCAACTTTCAAGTTTTTGATGTCAATATCCTGACTCCAAAAATCATTGTATTTAGGATAGTTTATTTCTCTCCAGTTTCTAATACTAATCGTTGGTTTAACGTATAATTTGTGAACTACAGTGATCGGTTCATTTACATAGGGATTTGTATTCGAAATCTCTGCGACTAAATGAATGCCGTCTTCGATATCAAATGCAGGGCTATCTGGATCACTCGATTTTTTTATCGGATCAGTAATAGTTACTGTGATTGGAGTGGATTTGTAGGTAGTGCCTTTTATGTCAATCGAAGCCTTAGGGATAATCAAATTTCCTTTCTTCAAAGGCTTTAAAAAGAATGAATAGGTCTTTTTGAATGTTTTTTCGCCACTCAACCATGACATACTTACCGATTGGTTAGGTCCCCCTACGATTCTAAAACCTTCAAATTCAGGGGGTCTAAAATTGTCGCCGTCCTCGTTCATCTCAAAATCAACCCGTAATCGCTCGTTTAGACCTAGCTTTTCTCGACTTACTTTGGCTTCAAAAGTCACTTGCGAATGCAAAGTGGTGCTCAACAATAATAGCAAAAGTACTAGACTGTTTTTATAAGAGAATGATATGTTGTTAGTAAGACTCATAGGGTTGGATTACCAATTCTTTTCTTGTTGGATTGGTTGGCCTTTCACTTTTTCTTTGTTCATTTTCTTTTGGATTTTTTTCTCCTCGTTATTGATAGCTTCTAATAAGCTTTCCATACGTTGTTTAGAAAATTTTCCTTCTTGGTTGCCCTTTTTTTCTTCTGGCTTTTGCTGTTGTTTGTCTTTGTCTTTTTGATCTTTATCAGAGTCAGAATTATCGGATTTATCTTCTTTATTATCCTGATCTTTTTTGTTTTCGTCTTTCTTATCTTGGTTATCTTGCTCTTTGTTTTTGTCGTCCTTTTGCTGCTCCTTATCTTCCTTATTCTCGTTTTTCTGAGGAGGAGGATTGTCTTTTAATAATTGTTTGGCTAGAGCCAAATTATATCTGGTTTCTTCATCTTTTGGATTGTTGCGCAAGGCATTTTTGTAGGCAGCAACGGCTTCGGTGTATTTTTTTTGTTGCATGAAAACGTTGCCCAAGTTATGAAAACTTTTGTGTAATTCTGCTTTATCTTTACTGGTCTCAGTAACACGCTTGTAGGCACTTATCGCTTCGGCATATTGCTTTTGCGTGTAGATAGTGTTTCCTAGATTGTAGGTGCTTATGTTGTTTAAAGGATTAATGGCACTTTCTTTTCGGTAGTTAGCCTCTGCTTTAGCGTACTCTTTATTGTTATAATAATCGTTTCCTTTAGCCGTGTATTTATTGTTTTCTTCCTGTGCTTGAATCAGACAAACAAAAAGGATTAAGCTGTATTTGATGAATTGTTGTAGCATTGCTTTATTCATTAAACAAGTTTAACTTTTTCAACCATTCTGTTTTACGTTCCAAAATAAATATGTCCACTAACAGCAAGAAAAATGCCAATCCGATAAACCACTGAAATTGACTTTGAAAACCTGAAATTTGTTGTGTTTCGAACTCCGATTTTTCAATGTCATTGAGCAGTTCCTCAAAAGTTTCTGTCACTTTTTTTGTATTGGCACCTACGATAAATTGCCCGTCAGTTATATCTGCCAAATTTTGCAAAACCTCGGGATTCATTTTAGTAATTACAACTTCATTGTTTTTGTCTTGTAAATAGCTTAGGATAACTCCTTTTTCTTTGATTGGAATTCTTTCTCCTTTAGTTGTGCCTACTCCAATTGTGACAATTTTCATTCCTAGTTCTTTCGCTTTTTCGGCCGCACTATTGCCGTCTTCTGAATGATCTTCTCCATCAGAAATAATCACTAAAAGTCTATTGGTCTGATCTTCGTCGTCAAAGTAGGTAGCAGCAACGTCGATGGCCTCATTGATTGCCGTGCCTTGTGAGGAAACCATGTCTGTATTGATGTTTTGTAAAAACATCTTGGCGACATTGTAGTCTGTTGTAATCGGTAGTACTGGAAAAGCACTTCCTGCGTAAGCAACAATCCCTATGCGGTCAGCTTCCAGTTGATCCACAATCTTAGAAACGATTTGTTTCGCTTTGTCCATTCTATTAGGAGCAACATCTTCTGCTAACATACTTTTGGATACATCCAGAGCAAAGACAATATCAATACCTTCTCTTTTTATGGTTTCCATTTTAGTTCCAATTTGCGGATTGACTAAACCAATAATCAAGGAAGAGAGTATTAACAGGTGCAAGAGTACTTTAAGCAAAGGCTTTGAAGCAGATAAGTTGGGGCTCAATTGTTGTAACAGGTGAGCGTCTGCGAATTTTTTTTGTGTCTTCTTTCTCCAATAGCTCCAATAGAGATAAGTCCCAAAAACTATGGGAAGACAAATCAATAAATAGAAATAGTTGCTATTGTCTAATTCGTACATTATATAAAACTTTTAAATAACGTTTGTTTTAATAGAATTTCGATCATGAATAACAGTCCTGCCAAAAGCACAAAAGGTCTGTATTTTTCGTTGTATCGAAAGTACTTCTTTTCTTTAATTTCTGTTGTTTCTAGTTGGTTAATTTCGTCATAAATTGCTCTTAATTTTTCGTTATCGGTGGCTCTGAAATACTTACCCGATGTTGTTTTGGCAATGCTTTTCATAAGCTCTTCGTCAATTTCTACAGGCATAGTCTTAAATAAGAAATTACCTTGTTGGTCAATTGCATAAGGGAAGTCTGCAAAACCATTTGTTCCGATTCCGATAGTGTAAACCTTGATACCGTATTCTTTGGCTAATTCTGCGGCAGCATCCGGTTCTAGGAATCCAGAATTGTTTACCCCGTCTGTTAATAGTATGATGATGCGGCTCTTGGCGGTACTTTCCTTCAAACGATTGATGGAGGTGGCTAGTCCCATGCCAATTCCCGTTCCGTCTTGTAAGACATTATTGTACTCAATGGAACGAATGGCATCTTGCACGATATTTTTATCACTTGTGATGGGAGTACGAGTGTAACTTTCTGCCGCGTACACGACTATACCGATGCGGTCATTTACCCGATCTTGCACAAAGTTGGAAGCTACTTTTTTTAGTGCTTCTATTCGATTAGGTTTAAGGTCTTTGGCTAACATACTGGCCGAAACATCAATGGCCATAACAATATCGATGCCTCGGTTTTTCTTTGAGCTGCTACTGGTCTCAACGGTTTGAGGCCGTGCCAACGCAACGATGAGTGCTGACAAGGCAATAATTCGTATACCAAACAACAAAGGATTGATACGTGTCATGATGCTGGTGACATCTTTAACTCCTTCTAGTGAGCTTATTTTTAGGGTGTTGCGTTTGTTTTGAGTGTTCCAAAATTTCCACAAAATAGGTAGTGGCAACAATAAAAAGAGCCAGAAGAATTCGGGATGCAAAAAGGTTATTGAGTCCATCATTTTTCACTTACTTTTTCAACTTCAAGAGACTTGAAGATGCGTTGCTTTATTTGTTCTGCATAGGTGTCATTATCTTTAAAAATGACCAAAATTTGATGTAAAGTTTGTTGATTTTCGAATAACATCAACTCATATTTCACACATTCAAGTTTTTTGCTAGAGTCTGGAAGAGACATAGACCCAAAGGCTTTTTTCCCGTTGAGTTCCTCTCCAAGAACGAAATTATCTTCGTTAATAATGATGTCTTGAGCGCCTTTGGATTCAAGACCTTTAAAACATCCCTCAAGAGCTAGATTAAGGTCAACGTTAGGTGGCGTTTTTGAAAAACTTATAACAACCGCAACACTATTATCTCGCGTTCCCCATTGAAATACTTGTAAACCGATTGATGCTAACGAATCAATTGGCTTACGTTCCAATATTTCTGGAGTTTCAATCTTTAGACTAGGGTAGCCATAACTGCTGGTGTACCATTCCGATTCCAAAATTTCTTTGGTGCTTTTTTGACCAAAGAGCGCACTTAATCCTTCAAATCCCTTTACATATACCACAGCACCAAGACCAATATAAACTAGTAAAATCATGGTTATGGCACCAATAATTAATCGGCGTCTTGTGATAAGTTTTGTTTTTTCCGTTTCTATTTCTTCTTTAAGTACTTCTACTTCGATTTTTGGAGGGATTATTTTGTCAAAAGTTGTAATTACTTCTTCTGTTTTTTTTCGGTCTGCAGTGATTTCAAAATCTAAAGGTTTGGATTTGGCAAACTTCACTAAATCCGCATTTTGCAAAACTTTATTTAAGTCGTTTATGGTCTCTTTAGAAATGTTTATTTTTTTATTTTGAAACGCAATTTTTAAAGCCTCGATCAATTCAGATGTAGTCCTTTCCATTGCCGGTATTTCTACAGTGTCTTCGATATAGGTTCTAACAATTTCGGTCAGTTCTATATAGTAGGATTTAACTTCTCCTTTTTGCCAAAGTTCTTTTTGTTCAAGTCTTTCTAGCAGCGTTGTGGCTTTAACAATAGGAGATTCAAACTCTTCTTCTTTTTCAATCGTGTTTTTTTTGGCGCGATAAATTTTTAGCAGATAAATAACAGCAATGATCCCTGGAATAATAATAAGATACCATAACCATTTCCAGTCCGTTCGAGAATGGGAGTTGATGATGGGTTTGATGTCATACAGTTTCTGTTTTAGGGTATCTACAGCTACGGAATTGACAGTAATATCTAATGTGTCCGAAAAATAAATTTGATCATCTACTACTATGGGTAATCGAGGGATTCTGTAGTATCCGGAGTCAAATTGAGTGATACCGTAAGTTTTTGTAAGCAATAAATGATCGGTATCTTTTAGTGTGTCTATAGGGTAGGATTCAATAACTTCAAAGAGGCCAAATTGAGGCAAGTTGGTAAACTGAACACTCGAAGTTGGTTTTACTTTAGCCTGAAATGTTAGTTTGATTTCTTCGCCTATTTTTATTTCTGTAGTGTCAACAGCAGTAGTTATTGAAACCTCTTGTGCGTGACCATAGAGGCATCCAAAAAGAGCAATAAAAAAATGTAGGTGTAATACTTTTTTCATCATCTGGATTTAAAATAACTCAATAATTTTTTCACATAAGACTCATCTACGCGAGATTGTACGGTACCCGCTCCACATCGGCTAAAAGTACTCTGAAAATAGGCTACTTTAGCATGATAGTTTTTACCGTAGGCCATTCTCACCTTTTCGGAATTGGTATTGATCAATTTAAGTTCATTGGTCTCGGCGTCAAGCATAGGAACTAAACCTAGTTTGGGTAATTCTTCTTCTCTTTTATCAAAAATTCGAATTCCCGTAATGTCGTGTTTTTTACTAGCAATTTTTAAGGCATGTTCATAGTCTTGAGTCATAAAATCAGAGACTAAAAACACAATGGCCTTTTTCTTTTGGATACTGGATAGAAATTCTAACGCTACTGTAATATCTGTTCGAGTACTTTTGGGTTGATATTCAATCATTTCACGTATGATGCGCAATACGTGAGACTTCCCTTTTTTAGGTGGTATGAATAATTCGATTTGATCCGAAAATAAAATGAGCCCAATTTTATCATTGTTTTGAGTTGCTGAGAAAGCTAATGTCGCTGCAATTTCGGTTACGATTTCCTTTTTGAGGTGTTTTTGTGTGCCAAAACTCTCTGAACCACTAACGTCAACCATTAACATCATGGTTAATTCTCGTTCTTCCTCAAATACCTTGACATAAGGTTCGTTGTAACGCGCTGTTACATTCCAATCAATAGCTCTGATATCATCGCCGTATTGGTATTGACGAACTTCACTAAAAGTCATTCCGCGTCCCTTAAAGGACGTGTGATATTCTCCCGAAAAAATATGATCACTTAATCTTCGGGTTTTTATCTCAATTTTTCGAACTTTTTTTAGTAACTCCTTGGTGTCCATTTTTTAAGGCACTTCGATCTCGTTTACAATCTTATTTATCAAATCTTCGGAGGTAATGTTTTCGGCTTCGGCTTCATAAGTGATGCCGATACGATGACGTAATACATCGTGTACAACAGCCCTCACGTCTTCAGGGATAACATAACCTCTTCTTTTAATAAAGGCGTAACATTTTGCAGCTGTCGCCAAATTGATACTTCCCCTCGGAGAAGCGCCAAAGCTAATTAATGGTTTTATGTCAGAAAGATTGTATTTCTCGGGTGTACGAGTGGCAAAAATAATGTCAAGAATATATTTTTCTATTTTTTCGTCCATGTAGACTTCACGAACAGATTGTTGAGCAGCAATAATTTGAGCTACCGAAACGACAGGATTGATTTTTTCGAAAGAACCCTTTAAGTTGTTGCGCATGACAATGCGTTCTTCCTCCATTTTTGGGTAGTCTATTATTGTCTTTAACATGAAGCGGTCAACTTGTGCCTCTGGCAAAGGGTAAGTTCCTTCTTGTTCAACAGGGTTTTGTGTAGCCAAAACTAAAAAGGGTTTGTCTAACAAAAAGGTTTCGTCTCCAATAGTTACTTGTTTTTCTTGCATAGCCTCAAGTAGTGCAGATTGTACCTTAGCAGGAGCACGGTTAATCTCATCAGCTAAAACAAAGTTGGCAAAAATCGGCCCTTTTTTGATCGAGAAGTCATTTTGTTTGATGTTGTAAATCATAGTACCAATAACATCGGCAGGTAATAAGTCGGGGGTAAATTGAATGCGGCTAAAACTGCCTTCAATGGCTTTTGCCAAAGAGTTAATGGCTAAAGTTTTGGCCAATCCAGGAACACCTTCCAATAGGATATGACCTTGTCCTAATAACCCAATAAGCAGTCGCTCGACCATGTGTTTTTGTCCAACGATTACTTTGTTGAGTTCTAGTGTTAATAAATCAATGAAAGCACTTTCTTTTTCAATCTTTTCATTGATTGCTCTGATGTCAATAGTAGAATTTTCTTCCATATGTATTTATATTAAATCTTTGACTAACGTACAAAATGACAATTTTTTTTTTAAATCTTGTGTTAACGGTTCGTTAAAATCTTATGTTAAGCATATTAACTCATGTTTGCAGTTGTTTATCCCTACCTAAAAAAGTGTATTTTTGAGTAAAACAACCGCCTAATTTAATACAAAAAAATGAAAAATATAAAATCTGAGTTAGTAGCAGGCACTATGAATTGGGGCATATGGGGGAGAGACCTAAATAGTGTTCAGATGAGTGAGTTAATAGAGACTTATGTGCAAAATGGTATTACCGTTTTTGACCATGCAGATATTTATGGCAATCACACCACAGAGGCCGCTTTTGGAAAGGCATTTAAAAAAAGTGGTGTGGACAGAGAGAAAGTGCGGTTCATCTCTAAATGCGGTATAAAATACCCTTCTGAAAACAGAAATTATTCACTCAAACACTATGATTATACAGAAGAGCATATTCGTTTTTCAGTAGAAAATTCGCTTCGCAACTTGCAAACTGACTATTTGGATGTTTTATTGTTGCATAGGCCTAGTCCGTTGATGGATCCAAGAGAGATCGCCTACGCTGTCAAAATATTACAGAATCAAGGTAAGATTAAGGCTGTTGGAGTATCTAATTTTACAGTTTCTCAAATGGAGTTGATGGAAAGTCAGCTCAAAGTAGATTACAACCAAATACAATTTTCACTTACGCATCATCAAGCTATGTTAGATGGGACTTTGGATTTTATGCGTTTGCATCGGATTCAACCCATGGCATGGAATCCATTAGGAAGTGTATTCAAAGAACAAACTGCACAGACTGACAGAATTATGAGTGTGCTTTTGGGCTTGACCCAAAAATACAAAGTAGAGGCGGATGTTATTCTTTTAGCATGGATTAGGAAACATCCCGCACAAATCCAACCTGTTTTGGGAACGGCCGATATCGTAAAAGTCAAACGCATTACGTCTCATCCGATACCTGATTTAGAGCAGGAAGACTGGTTTGCCCTGTGGGAAGCAAGTCTAGGACATAAAGTGCCATAGTTATGATTAACAAACGTTTATTAATTAAGAACCTGCTAGCGTATAATAACGAGAATAGTTTTTATGACAAGAAACGTTTGCTGGATTTAGATTCAAAAGAAGGAAAATCCAAATTTCTAAAACACATTTGTGCCTTATCTAATGCTAATCCTTACAATAATTCGTATATCATTATAGGGGTCGAAGATGAGGATAATGCACTCACAGGAGTTGAATTTTTTGACGACAGTAAGATTCAGAATATAGTGAATGCTTATCTGGATAATCCTCCTAAGATTTTATATGAGAATATTCATTTTCCCAATTTGCCGAAGGATCGTGTATTGGGTTTGGTAACCATTAGTCCTAATCAAATAGTATCGTCATTTAAAAAGTCAGTAGGATTAATTCCTAAAGACACTGTGTATTATCGCATGGGTAGTATGTCTATGCCTGTCGTAGGTTCATTTGAAGTCAAAAGAGAGAATGAATCTATCGTTCAATCCATTAGAAATAGTTCGACCAATAAGATAAAAGACACTCTGGACACTGTAATGGCTTTTGTCAATCGAGACCATCCAGATATGAATCCTCAGTATATTGTGTTTAAGGAGATTTTTGTATTGTGTTGGGCGGGGGTTAAAAAGAGTGTAAAATCTGGGATTTATTATTCGAGAGTAGATATTGAATTGATTAACGAACAGGTAAGGTTGTTTTATTCAGCATTGGATGAAGTGAGTATTAATTTTACGGAAGACGCATTTGAAATTATAGAATATATTTCTGCCAAAATAAAACCTAAACGTGATTTTTTTCCTTTCGAAAAAGTAAGTATACTCTTTAGTGAAAATGGGGATTATAGCATACAACGTCAGATGCTATTTGAAAAACCCCAATATGATAGAAGGCTATTACAGAGTATGTACGCTAAAAGTATAGAATTACTAGCCAAAATTAAATCCAATGCTGAGCTCAATGAAGAGGAACTGAAAGCAACCCATAATATTGCTTCCACATTGATGATTTGTCATATTCAGAATTACCCAGAAGCTTTGCATGAGTTGAAAGGCTTCCATAATTATTTGAAAGAACAAGATACATACAAGCTATTGCCTTCTGTTAAAGGAGCACTTCGTATTTTACGGAAGTTGAAGTATGAGGTGGGGGGGGAAAATTAAGATGTGATTTCAATTATTAAATACACCAAACATAATAATACACCACCTCCAATAATAATATCTAAAAACTCATTTGATGGATTTTCATTATAGTCTTTAATTGCTTTATAAGATGTAATTGGAGTTTTTTTTAAGTTTGAAATACAATTTTCAAATAAATACCTTATCCATCCTCCTACTAAACAAAAGACATAGTGTCTTAAAAAAATTATTACTATCCTCATGTCTTATTCTTTATTTATTTCTGAATGAATTGTTTTAGATGCTTCTATTGATTTCTCAAAGACAAAAGCTTCATTGGTATATTTAGTTGTTATTACATTAACCTTTCTATTAACCCATCCACGCGATTTTGATGACATTCTAGCCACAAATGTTCCTTTAAAAAACTTAGAGAATTGTGCAGCATTCATTTTTTTAATAATACTAACAGAAGATTTTGGGGCAGGTGATAAAGAAGCAATAGCATCTACACCCGCATTTAGCTTTTCTTTAGGTGACACACCTGACCCATCTAAATGTTGCAGTTTTTGGTCAAATGGATTAATAGATTGAAAAGCAACAGCAGGTCCATCAATAAAATCATATGAGCCTTTTATAAGTGCGTTTTCAGATTCAGCCCACTTATTAACCCAAGTTATAGGTTTTTGAGTTATTTGCGCAGGCACTTCATTAACCCATTTTCCAGAGTCATATAAAGTTCCTTCAACACCCGATAGTACTTCGCCTGTAGTCGCATCGAATACACGTTCTTCTTTGAAAACGGTGAAGCTATAACTACCTAACTTTCCTTGTACTTCACTTACTTCTAAACCAGTATCTATTGCCTTTTGACGTTCTCTTTCCGCTTTCCTTTTAAACCACCATCCCCCATCAGGATCAATACCATTTACAGGGTCATTCCCCATTCCTAAATAAGGACTATGATACTGCCCATATGGATCCGTCGTTAACCAACGTCCAATCCTCCCATCCCATAAACGCAATTGAAAAGCCTCCATCCCAGTTTCAGGGTCTAATTCCTGACCTTGGAAAGCATATCTGTATTTGCTGAACATATTACGCATAGGCAATTTTTCGCCGAAAGGGTAATAATCACTATAATCTGTTTGGTCAACACCTAAAGGGTTTTGAGTGTTTTTTTCGATAACAGCCCTAACGTTGCCTAAGTGATCGGTAATTTGATATTGCGTAGTACCGTTACGCGTATAGACACCTAAACGACTTCCTCCATAAATAGGTAGTTCTGTTTGTGATATCGTGTTATTATTACCAATAGAGCTGTTGTAAATAGACATCACATTCCCCGAAAGGTCTCTTATGTAATAGTCTGTGTTAATAACGGTAGTCCCTGTTGCATTGTAGCTTATTTTTTTGACCCGTTGTCCGCGCTCATCATAAAAGAAAGCTACTCTCTTGATATTATTGTAATGTACCTCTGTAACCAAACCTTGTGTGTTGTATTTGTATTGGATGTTTTCGCCTTGATTTGCTGTCAAACGTCCTATAGCATCATAGGTGTAATTGTTAGTGCCTTTTATTAGACTAAGATTTTTGATAAAAAATAAACTCAGGAGAAATGTCGTAATCCCAACGTTCGTTGGTCTTAGAATTTCTAATAATGCTCTCCCAAACTATTTCTCCAAAATCTCCAACTTTAGCTCTTGCAAAAATAGTTGGTTCTTTTAACTGTTCAATGCCATTTAGGTGCTTATGATTTTCTAATAAGGGAAGTACATTTATTGCCTTTTCGATACCATTGTTAAACAAACAGACTATTCTGTAGGGTTCAATTTTTAGTATTTTTTCAACTCTAAGCATTATTGTAACGGATTAATTTTATGAAAATCTTTTGTATCCCACATTTCCAATAATTCATCTTTATGAATCTCTGCCCAAGCTTGTACCAATTTTAATTTGCTTATCGGAAAATCGCCATTTAGCAAACCTCCGTTTTCAATTATAATATTAGCTTCAAATTCTCCGTATTTAACTTTAAAATGTGGTGGATTATGGTCATTAAAAAACATATAAATGATAATCCCATAAAACCTACTTATCTCAGGCATAATGAATTGGTTTTATACAAAGTTAATGATTTTAAGATTTAATTAAGGAAGCTTCTGGTTTTAAAATCGTTTTGAGGACACAAGCGTGACGCTTGCGCCAGCTTGGGGGGCTCGCACCAGGTTAGCTAAATTATTAATCTACTTGATATGGAAAATTAAAATATATTTTGTGAGTAACATAATCATAATCATTTGGGTTAATCTCAAAAGATTTTGTATTCAATTTAGATTTACTAATTTTTTCTAATAAAAATCCTTTCAAATTATTTGAACAACTGTAATTTGGCATTACTAAATCAAAAATGACCACACGATTCTTATCTTGATGTTGATTTCTTTTAGAAAATCTAACCGCTAAGTTCTCAACAGTATCGAATTTAATTTCATTTTCATTAGAAAAATCGTCTTTTAGTTTTTTATCATTTGTATAACAAACAAATAAATCACTATTAGCTGATAGTAGTGGAGCCTCCAATTCAAAAGCGACTCTAAATTTTTCGTTTTTTTTAAATTTTTCTTTGAATTTATAAACAAAAAATGGTCCACCAACAGTATCTCCCTTTGCGTCTAATTTCCACCTTTGATTCACATAGTTTCCACCATTAATCCTAAAATACTCAACAATATCGGTAGGTCTTTGTTTTTTGTAGAACCTCCATTTGCCAACTCTTATTGTGTCTTCAATAATGTTACCCTCACTGATTATCTCTCCATTTTCATTATATTCTTTTCGATATATATTAGAACCTTTTTTAAAAACATTAAACGTTTTAATTCTTTTAATATTTGAATCAAAATATACTTTTTGGCTATCTATAATTGATTTATCATTGTATGAAGTAACGATTTGTAAATTACCACTTGGGTAATACTGCTTAACAGTTTTGTTATTATTATCTTCACATGAAGACACTATTAAACCGACTATAATAATTAAAATATATTTCATCTCTTTAATTAACAATCTCGATAGCAATTGAATCTAAATCAGTATTATATAAATAATCAATTGTCCGTTGCTTCCTTGCTGATTCATTTCCTCTGAATATAGCATTATTACCCCCATGATAGCCATTTTTGTAATACTGAAGTTGATATTTTAATGTATCTCCTGAAAGTGTGTTGATGGAAATAGGATCAATTTTACTTTTAATTAACTCCTTACCTACCTGATCTCCAATTCCAAAAGCTCCCGCAGTATGTTTAGCGAGATTTAATGTTGCATCGATACGATTTTTATAATTAATAGAATTAACCCCTAAACTCGCAAAATCTGAATTCTCAACAGAATGTCTTACTACTCCTCTAAAACCTGTACTATAGCCATCTTTGTGTTCTCCCCAAACTGATAACCACCCCGCACGAGGATTATTTCCTATCACTGTACTATTACTTGGTTTACCCATAAGTTTGTTGTCGAGTATACGTAATTTTTGTGCTAAACTAGGAGTATTGTTATATTCGTTTTTACGGTTAGTAATATAAACATCCCATCCATCTGACTTTTATTTGGTTTAATCTTAGTAATCGGATATATCCGAACCGTCGGGTTATATCGCTACTTGTACTCCATAAAGTATTTTAACACATTACGATTACCCAAACTATCAACTACAATACATTTGTTTTCTCCTTTTACTTTAATAAGAGTATCTCCGATTGTTATTGTCTCAAATAATTCTTTTGTAGCCCCACACCTTGGCTCAAAAAGTTCACTTTCCCCAGTTTCAAACCTTAAGATAAACGCACGGTTAGTCTTAATTTTATTAGTCAATACTCCTATGTATTCTTCATCAAAACATTTAGCTTGAACCCCGCTGTTAATACCGAGTGCAGAAAAATTGAATATAAAGTATGAAATTATTATTGTAATAATTATCAATATTAGTTTTGCTTTCATTTGTTAACAGTAAATAATGGTTTATCGTTAGTTATATGGTGCATTGTGCCTCCGCTCCATTTAGCTCCAAAATGAACTCCGCGAGAGTACCCTGGCAATATATGACTTATCCATGTTGTTGGATATCTATGCCCTGGGTACAATTCATTATGCGTTCCTTTTTCATTTGACCATGATATTCCAGTACTTGCTATAAGGCTAATTGAGTATCCATTATACCCACCAGCAAAACCATTCGCATTGTAGAATGGTGAATCTTGTTCCCCTAAAAATGTCGAGTAAAAAGGTGAAACACCTATTCCTCCATCTAGGCCAACTCCGCCTC
This sequence comes from Flavobacteriales bacterium, assembly GCA_020635875.1. Taxonomy (GTDB): domain Bacteria; phylum Bacteroidota; class Bacteroidia; order Flavobacteriales; family Flavobacteriaceae; genus Flavobacterium. Next base: position 158,010 of record JACJYY010000007.1, on the reverse strand, counting down.
CTTTTGATACATAAGAATGTAACTCCCCTTTGTTCTGTCCCCCTAGATAAAAAACATATGTATTGTCAAATTCTAGCCCACCACCAACCACTCCTGAATATTCGAATGATAAACCAATAGCACTCACAAATACATTTTCTTCTGCTGCTATTTTAGATGGATTTATTACAATTGGTTTATCTGTAGTATAATTTGTGTCAATATTTACGTTAATATCTGGACCTTCCATAATAATTCTAGCCAATTCCTTACCATCGTTATTTCTAAAAATTATATCATCAGTACTTCCCCCATCAGGATCTATTCTACTAATTGGATTATTCCCCATACCAAGATACGGACTATGATACTGCCCATATGGGTCCGTAGTTAACCACCTCCCAATCCTTCCATCCCATAAACGCAATTGAAAAGCCTCCATTCCAGTTTCAGGGTCTAATTCCTGACCTTGGAAAGCGTATCGGTATTTACTGAACATATTACGCATTGGCAATTTTTCGCCGAAAGGGTAATAATCACTGTAATCTGTTTGATCAATACCTAAAGGGTTTTGGGTGTTTTTTTCAATGACAGCACGTACGTTGCCTAAGTGATCGGTGATTTGATATTGTGTAGTATCATTACGAGTATAGACACCTAAACGACTACCACCATAAATAGGTAGTTCTGTTTGTGTTATCGTGTTATTATTACCAATAGAGCTGTTGTAAATAGACATCACATTACCAGATAAATCCCTAATATAGTAGTCGGTAGTAATAGCTGTAGTACCTGTAGTATCATAACTTATTTTTTTGACACGTTGCCCACGCTCATCATAAAAGAAAGCTACTCTCTTGATATTATTGTGATGTACCTCTGTAACCAAACCTTGTGTGTTGTATTTGTATTGGATGTTTTCGCCTTGATTTGCCGTCAAACGTCCTATAGCATCATAGGTATAACTGTTAGTGCCTTTTATTAGACTAAGATTTTTGATAAAAAATAAACTCAGGAGAAATGTCGTAATCCCAACGTTCGTTGGTCTTAGAATTTCTAATAATGCTCTCCCAAACTATTTCTCCAAAATCTCCAATTTTTGCTCTCGCAAAAACATTTGGTTCTTTTAACTGTTCAATGCCATTTAGGTGCTTATGATTTTCTATCAAGGGAAGTACATTTATTGCCTTTTCGATACCGTTATTAAACAAACAGACTATTCTGTAGGGTTCAATTTTTAGTATTTTTTCAACTCTAAGCATTATTGCAACGGATTAATTTTATGAAAATCTTTTGTATCCCACATTTCCAATAATTCATCTTTATGAATCTCTGCCCAAGCTTGCACCAATTTTAATTTGCTTATCGGAAAATCTCCATTTAATAAACCTCCGTTTTCAATTATAATATTAGCTTCAAATTCTCCGTATTTAACTTTAAAATGTGGTGGATTATGGTCATTAAAAAACATATAAATGATGATTCCATAAAACCTACTTATCTCAGGCATAATGTACTGGTTTTTCACAAATTTAATGATTTTAAGATTTAAATAAGAAGGGGTATTGAAAATAAAAATGTCTTAAAATCTTTGTGAATACACAAGCGTGACGCTTGCGTGCCATTTGAAGTATGAAGTGGGGGATAGTATATAATAAAAAAGCCCCGATTTCTCGAGGCTTTTCTTTGGTTAAAATTATTTTATTTTTTGGTTAAAGAAGCACAGATATTATCAGGAACCTTAATTTCAATTGTGTTATTAGTTCCCTGTATTGTGATTTCTTTATTATAGGCTTTGTCACCAGCATAAACTTTTAAGGTATAAGTTTCTCCAATTTGAACTTTGTCAGTGATGATAGTTTCGTCAAATCTGTTTATATACTCTACGTAGTGGAATTGTTTCCATTCTCCTTCAGAATTGGCTGTTCCTTTTTTATAGAATACGCGAGTTCCTACAGGAGGGAATACTTTAGATCCATCGCATTTTCCAATGAATTTAAGTGTAACCATTTGTTTTTTAACTGGAGGAGCGACAGTGATGTTAATATCTCCTTTACCGTTACAAATTTCGCCAGTACCAAATACCTTTTTGAAGATTTCTTGTTTGTTGTCTGTGTCATACACACGTATTTCCACTGGACGTTGAGGTGCGTTCTTAAGAGTAATAACTTTACCGTCGTATACTTCTGAATTTTTGGAAACCACATTTTGACTCCATCTAGATCCTCCTACATATTTCAATGTGAATCTACAATTCACTTTATTGATACGGTCTAATCCTGGCCAATTGATTTTCAAGTTTGAACGATAACATCTTCCAACACTTCCTCTTCCTAAATAATCCAAGTTAAAGAAACTCAAGTGAGTAGTCTCGAACTCTACAATTAATTTAGTGCTGTCGTTAGGATCTGCGATAACTTTTCCTGTTTTTTCGAAACGCCATTGTCCGTTTTCAGTTTCATAACTCCAGATGTCCACATTGTCTCCTACTTTATATGGCTCTTCGGTTTCTGGGTTCATAGTGTTTTCTCCCAATCTCATGGTAACAGCTACTTTTTTACCTTCGAAGTTAGACACTCGTTTGCCACCAACTTTCATGTTAACAGCTGTAAAACCTGCAGATACGAAAGCCCCTGACTCTGATGGACGTTGATTTCCATTTTCGTCTTTTCCCATGTCAATGTTATCTGGCATTAACCCTCCTGGGAAGAAAGCTGTTCCTTCTTCAGTTTCAGTAAAACTTACTACTTCAGCTTCTAATGTACCAGACAATACATTACCTGCATCGTCTTTCATTTTGATACCTTGAGGTATTTTAATTTCAGTAGTTACACCAGCTTCCGCAGACTGAGAGTTATCAGCTTTAAGTGTAATCTCTTGTGGTAATTCTTTAGTGCTTGCATCAATTGAACTCGTTGCTTTTTCGATAGCTACTTTGTCATTGTTTTGAATTTCTGCAACTTTTACTAAAGCCACCTCAACAGATCCGTTGTTCTCTTGTTTTACGAAAGTAACAGGTACGTTTCTTTCTAAATAACCTTGCGGTCTAACAATTAAGTTAACGGTGTATGTTTCCTCATCAGATTGAAACTCAATATTTGGATCTAATAATAGCAACAATGCTCCTCCTTGAATGGTAAAAGCACCAGCTCCTTTGTTTCCTTCGATGTTATATACCTTTTCTGCATCTGGCCCAGTGATTTCTACTGGTGTGCCATCTAACTCTGTGAGTAGCTTACCAGCAGCTTGGTCTGATGTTTCGTTGATAAAACTTACTTGTGTCACGTGTGTCATAAAACTACCAGAGGCGATGTGTATTTCTGTGTCTGGTAAATCACAACTTGTGATGTAGCCTACTAACGCTAAGGCTAAAACGGGGATTAAGAGTAATTTTTTCATAATAAATATTTTTACGGGGTTCCTGAATTGTAAAGGTATGTTAAGAAATTAGGTTTAGTACCCCCCAATTCGGGTAGTTTTTTAAGTTTTTTTTATGATTGTTTAGAATTTGTAATTAACATGGAACATAAAACTAGGGATAACAGAGAATTTATCCATCCAAGATATAAATTCTGTTTTTTCCGTTGGTGTAAATATTCCGTTAGGTTCGAAGTATGAGTCTGGTTTGCCTGTAATATGAGCTCCTAAATCAAACCCAAATCCAAATTTGTTTTTAGGTATAGCACGACCAAACCCTAATCCTACGTATGGGGTTACGCCAGACCAGTCGGCTCCAGCTGGAATACTTCCAGGGTTATTTAGTACGATTTGTCCAAATTTAACATCGTCGGAAGGGGTAACAACAGCATCAAATTTTGCGTCATATAGGTAAGAAATACCAGCAACCAATTTTAAAGAACTATTGGTTTTGAATGGATAATAGTCTAGTAACAAGTCAAAGGTGTTGTATTTGAATTCACCAACTAAATCAACATCTCTACCGTTTAGGTCTAAATTTTTTCTGTCAACATCAAAGCTAAAGAAGGAAAGTCTACCACGAAGGGATAAAGCCTCGTTGAATTTGCGTGCGTAACTTACACCATAGCCAGGTAAACCAAAGTTAACAGCTACTGCATTTTTTTTAGTATCGTTAGATTCGATAGTTACTTCTTCTTCCTGAGCAAATGATATTGCTGATGTTAGGATAAGAGCTACAATTGATAAATTCTTAAAGATTTGTTTCATAATCTCGTTTAGGGTTAAGGTTATTAATTTTATTTTGTGATAAATTTAACATAAAATTGTTAACTGCAAAAAATATCATAAAAAAAAGCCCTGATTTCAAGGCTTTTTTCAATTTGTTCTGTTTTATTTAGTCAAAGCCTTACAAATATCGTCAGGAATTTCGGTTTCAATCACATTTACCCCTTCCTTAATGGCAGGAATGCTCTTGATTTCTGTTTTTGTATTATATACTACCTTGAAGTCGTATTTGCTACCAACAGAAACTTTATCTGTAATCAGAGTAGTGTCAAATTTATTCTGTACAGTAGTCGTGTGGAACGGAACAAACTCATCTAGAGTTCCAGATTCTTTATAGAATACACGAGTTCCTACAGGAGGGTATACTTTTGAGCTACCACATAAGCCCTGGAATTGTAACGTGATTTGCTTCTTAATTGGATTTGCTTTATCAATATTAATAGATATCTCACATCCGGGTGATAATCCTCTTGCGTAATTTGCGCTAAGATTATGAGTAGAACTGCCTAAAGGAATATTGTGATCAGTATCATGAATGATTATTTCATAGCTTCCATTGTTTAGTGTTTTAGGAAGGGCAATAGTGTTAGTGTTTTTGACTAATGCTTTATGAGAGAAATAAAAACCTCTGTTTCTTTTTACAGTAAACGTACAATTAACCCCTTCGTTTTTCTTTAAGTTATTCCAGTTAATAGTAATGTGTCCAGTTTTACATTGTATGTCATAATCTTGATTGTTTTCTACAATAACTGCTCCAGCTACAACTGCTCCACCAATAATGTATCTTGAGGTCGAGCGAAGCCCAAGTACTCCAAAATGTAGATTGTTTCCACGACTAGCTGTGTTGCTAAAATCAACTACTGTTCCGGTTTGTTCATATTTCCATTGCGATGTGGCATTAGAATAACTATAAATGTCTATTTCGTCTCCTGCTTTGTATGGTTGTCCAGTTTTGGGATTGATGCTCCCTTCGCTCAACAATATTTTTACACTTACTTCTCCGTTTTCAATCGATGCTACTGGTTGTCCTCCAACGGTAGTGTTAATTTTGGCAAAACCAGCAGGGAAAAAAGAACCAGCTTCTTCTTTACCCTCTTTGTTGATGATGTTTTTTTGGTCTAATCCTCCTGGGAAAAAAGCTGTTCCTATGCCAGTTTCTGAGTAGCTTGTTACAGAAACTTCTAGGTCTCCTGTTAAAACAGTTCCTTTGTCATCTTTCATTACAGCTCCTTTTGGGAAAGTAACTTCTGTTGATACTCCTCCTGTTGATGAATTATCGGCTTTCAAAGAAACTTCTTGGTCCAATCCTAAAGAAGAATCTAATGCTCCTTTAGTTATCGTCTCTTTAACTACTTCTTTAGGTAGGTTGTTAACATCTAACATTATTACTTCTACATATCCGTCATTAACATCCTTGTTAAATGTAACAGGAACAGTTGTTGCTTCGTATCCAGGGATGGTTACGCTTAAATTAGCGGTGTAGCTTTCCTTGTCAGAGAAATCAATGTTGGGGTCTAATAATAAGAATAAAGATCCGCCAGTAATTTTAAAATCTTTTTCTCCTTCGGTATTATACACTTTGTCGGCGTCTGGACCAGAAATGGTAACTGCAACCCCGTCCGCACTAGGAATATATCTACTAGCACTACCCACTGGCTCACTGTTAACAAATTCAACTTGTGTTACGTGGGTCATAAATCCACCTGATGCAATATGTATTTCTGTGTCTGGTAAATCGCAACTGGTTACAAAACCAATTAGCGCTAAAACAAGTAATGGGATAGATTGCAATTTTTTCATAATGGAATAGTTTATTGTGTTACTGAATGTAAAATTAATGTTAAAATTATGTTATTGTACTACCCAAAATGGGTAGTTTTTTATGTATTTATATTTTAAGTTGTACTATTGTGTTTTTAAACAATATCAAGCAACATAAGGTATTTTCGGGAAATTGTTAGTATTATTAAGAGCTTAGTTTGGATGTTTAAACAGAATCAAATTGTGTTAAATTTAATATAAAATTATTAAAATCATAAAAAATTGAGAAAAATTGTATTTGGAGATATTCATGGAGGTTATAAGGCATTGATTGAATTAATTGACAAAATTGGTGTTCAGTCGAGCGATGAATTGATTTTTTTAGGTGATTATGTTGATGGGTGGAGTGAGTCTCCTCAAGTAATTGATTATTTGATAGGTTTAAGGTTAAAATACAAGTGTATTCTACTCAAAGGAAATCACGATCAGTTGTTATTGGATTGGTTGACGACTAAAAAGGACAACCCATTATGGTTAATGCATGGAGGGCAAAGTTCTGTAGATGCTTATGCAAGATTGTCAGATGAACAAATTAATACACATGTGGCTTTTTTTGATTCTTTGGAGTTGAGTTATATAGATGTCGATAACAGATTGTTTGTTCATGCTGGTTTTACGAATCCTAATGGTATTGAAGCTGAATATTTTCCGAAAATGTTTTTTTGGGATCGTACATTGTGGGAGACTGCGTTGGCTTTGGATACCTCAATCGATAAGGAAAGTAATTTGTATCCTAAACGATTGAACTTATATCAAGAAATTTTTATTGGTCATACTCCTGTAACACGGATAGGCAAAACAGTGCCTGTTCAAAAGGCTTGCGTATGGAATGTAGATACTGGAGCTGCTTTTAAAGGCCCTATAACTGCGATGGATGTTGAGTCAAAGGAGTTCTGGCAATCTCGACCAGTGCATGAGTATTATCCAGAAGAAGAGGGTAGGAATTAAATTTAAAAAGCCGATTTAGAAATTCTAAATCGGCTTTTTAAATAATATTTATTTCATTTCAAAGTTTTCCATGAACTTTGTGGTGTAGTTTCCCGATATGTAATCAGGATTGTCCATCAACTGTCTGTGGAAAGGAATTGAGGTTTTGATGCCTTCAATTACAAATTCATCTAACGCACGTTTCATTTTGCTGATTGCCTCTTCTCTCGATTGAGCTGTGGTAATTAACTTGGCAATCATAGAATCGTAGTTAGGTGGAATCGTATAACCTGCGTAAACATGAGTGTCAAGACGTACACCGTGACCTCCTGGCGCATGGAACGTAGTTATTTTTCCAGGGCTAGGTCTAAAGTCATTATAAGGGTCTTCGGCATTGATACGACATTCTATCGAATGCATTTGAGGGAAGTAATTTTTTCCTGAAACAGGTTGTCCAGCCGCAACTAATATTTGTTCTTTGATTAAATCGTAGTCGATAACTTCTTCTGTAATAGGGTGCTCTACCTGAATACGTGTATTCATTTCCATAAAGTAGAAATTACCGTGTTTATCTACTAAAAATTCGATAGTTCCAGCTCCTTCGTATTGAATAAACTCAGCAGCTTTTACAGCGGCTTTACCCATTTTGTCTCTTAATTCATCTGTCATGAATGGAGATGGGGTTTCTTCGGTTAATTTTTGATGTCTTCTTTGTACAGAGCAATCTCTTTCAGAAAGATGGCAGGCTCTTCCGTAAGAATCACCAATAATTTGAATTTCGATATGGCGAGGTTCTTCAATTAATTTCTCCATATACATTCCGTCATTGCCAAATGCTGCAGCGGATTCCTGACGAGCACTTTCCCAAGCTTTCAGTAAATCTTCTTTAGCCCAAACGGCACGCATTCCTTTTCCTCCACCTCCTGCAGTTGCTTTTAGCATGACAGGATAGCCCATGTCATCAGCAATTTTTTCGGCTTGTTCGTAAGATTCTAATAATCCATCTGAGCCTGGTACTGTAGGTACGCCAGCGGCTTTCATGGTGGCTTTTGCGGAAGCTTTATCTCCCATTTTGTCAATCATTTCTGGCGAAGCACCAATGAACTTGATGTTGTGTTCCTGACAGATTTTAGAAAACTTAGAGTTTTCAGACAAAAAGCCATATCCGGGGTGAATCGCATCTGCGTTTGTGATTTCTGCAGCAGATATGATGTTGACCATTTTTAGATAGGACTGGCTGCTCGGTGCAGGTCCAATACATACGGCCTCATCTGCAAATCTAACATGTAGGCTTTCTGCGTCAGCGGTAGAATATACAGCAACGGTTTTTATTCCCATTTCTTTACATGTTCTAATCACACGTAAAGCAATTTCTCCTCTATTGGCAATTAAAATTTTCTTAAACATCCTAGTCTATTTTTATGTTATCAATTACTTAATTTAAACACAGTAGTGTTTTTGTTAAGTACTTAGGATGGATCAACTAAAAATAATGGTTGGTCAAATTCTACAGGAGAATTGTCTTCCACTAATACTTTTACAACCTTACCAGAAACCTCTGATTCGATTTCGTTGAACAATTTCATTGCTTCTATAATACACAAAACATCTCCTTTTGCAATCGTATCTCCAACTTCTACCAAAGAAGGTTTGTCAGGAGATGGTTTTCTGTAAAAAGTACCGATAATAGGAGACTTAATTGTGATTAATTTAGAATTTTCGTCAGCAGCAGCGACTGGTGATTGAGCCACTGGTTTTGCTGGAGCTTCTGGAGCGGCTGCTTGAGTTGCCATTGCTACTGGAGGTGCACCAGTTACTTGAGTGTATTGAACACCTTCTGATTTATAGTTTTCAGAATTAGTTGTTTTGATGGTGATTTTAAAATCTTCAACTTCAAGTTTAACTTCTGTTGCTCCTGATTTTGCAACAAACTTAATAAGACTTTGAATCTCTTTAATGTCCATAATATTTTCTTTTTCGAGTTTGATTATTTGTTATATGCCCACTTCAGATAAATAGATCCCCATGTGAATCCACCTCCGAATGAAGCGAAAATTAAATTGTCTCCTTTTTTGAATTGGGCTTCGAAATCGTTTAATAATAGGGGTAATGTTGCAGATGTGGTGTTACCGTATCTGTGGATATTTACCAAGACTTTTGAATCGTCTACTTTCATTCTTTGTGCTGTGGCATCTATGATTCTTTTATTGGCTTGATGAGCCACTAACCAATCCACATCGTCTGCTGATAGGTTGTTGCGTTCCATGATTTTGGAACTCACATCAGACATGTTAGATACAGCAAACTTAAAAACGGTTTTACCTTCTTGTGTAATGTAGTGTTTTCTGTCTTTTACAGTGTCTGAAGTTGGAGGGAATAATGATCCTCCGGCTTCAATTTTTAAGAAATTTCGACCTGTCCCGTCACTTCTAAGGTATTCGTCCTGCAGTCCTAAACCTTCGTAATTTGGCTCGAATAATGCGGCGCCAGCACCGTCTCCAAAAATGATGCATGTAGTGCGATCCGTGTAATCTAAGATAGAAGACATTTTATCTGCTCCAATTAGTAGCACTTTCTTGTAACGTCCTGATTCTATATAGGCTGCAGCTGTAGACATGCCGTATAAAAATCCAGAGCAAGCCGCTTGCAAATCATAAGCAAATGCGTTTGTGGCTCCGATTTCTGTAGCAACGAATGCTGCTGTAGAAGCAACCATCATGTCAGGCGTTGCAGTAGCAACAAGAACCATGTCAATCTCCAATGGATTAAGATTGGATTTTTGTATAAGATCCTCTGCTGCTTTAATGGCTAGGTAGGATGTTCCTTTATCTGCGTCTTTAAGAATACGTCTTTCTTTTATTCCAGTTCGCGTAGAAATCCATTCGTCATTAGTGTCAACCATTTGTTCTAACATTTTGTTAGTCAAAACAAATTCAGGTACATAACCTCCGATAGAAGTGATTGCAGCTGTAGTCTTACTCATAAGATAAAATTTCGGTAAAGATAGTTAAAGAGCTATTGATATAAAGTGTTAACAGCAAAAAACTCTCAAATGGTTAATTTGAGAGTTTTTTGATTGTTACTCTTGTGCTCTTATGCTTCAGCTACTGATTTGTCAACTACTATTTGACCTCTGTAGTATAATTTACCTTCGTGCCAGTGCGCTCTGTGGTATAAGTGAGATTCTCCAGTTGTAGGACATGTAGCAATTTGAGGAACGGCAGCTTTATAGTGTGTTCTTCTTTTGTCTCTCCTTGTTTTGGATACCTTTCTTTTAGGATGTGCCATTTTAAATATTTATTATCTGTTACTTATCTTTTATTAATTTTTTCAGTTTGTCCCACATCGGATTAGCTTCATCTTCTGTTGCTTTTATTTCCTTAGGACTCAATTCTTCCAGTTTATCAAGTATGTCTGACTCTAACGTGCCATCTTCAACCCCTGGGTGTACCCTTTTAGTAGGAATCGACAACAAGATATTTTCGTAAATAAATTGCGAAATATCTATTTCGTGATCACCGTGAGGAATAATAATTAATTCGACATCTTCATCACTGTATTCATTTCCAAACTTAACAATTAACTTATTGTGCCCTTCTACAGGTAAATCAAACGTTTCTGTTGTTAAGTCACACGCCACATTTACGTGCCCCTCATACTCAAAATCAAACTCTAAAAGAGTACTTTTCTTGTCTAATTCTACTGCCAATTGAATGGAAACATCATTGAATTCTTCACATTCAAAAGACTCGAAAAAAGCCTTTTTTATTTCAAAAGTAAACTGATGTTTGCCAATTTTAAGACCTGCGAACGGAATTAAATACTCGTTTTTCAGTTTCATTTTATGAAATAATTAATTTGCAAATATATAAAAATATTAAAAACCCTAGCGTTTTTTAGTATTGTTTGTCTGAGTTGACTTTTTTAAAGGGTTTTCACTGATTTCCTCGTGGATTTTTCGGGCATTAAAAATGTCAATACCTTTATATATGGCTTGTCTAAAAGACGTTTCGTCCGCAATGCCTTTGTTGGCAATTTCATATCCTGTCCCGTGGTCTGGTGAGGTACGCACTTTTTTGAGCCCTGCTGTGTAATTAACGCCTTCGCCAAAAGATAAAGTCTTAAAGGGAGTCAAACCTTGATCGTGATAGGGAGCTATAACAGCATCAAACTTTTTGTATTGTTGGGTGCCGAAAAAGCTATCTGATGGATAGGGACCAAACACCATTTTACCTTCGTTAAATAGTTTATCGATGGTAGGTCTAAGGATTTTATCATCTTCATCCCCAATAACACCATTGTCACCACAGTGTGGATTAAGTCCTAGTATCGCAATTTTTGGTTTGGTAATCGTAAAGTCTTGTACTAAAGATTGGATGATAATGTTAACTTTTTGACGAATCAATTCTTCCGTGATTAATGAAGCAACATCTTTAACAGGTACGTGATCTGTTAACAATCCTACCTTTAGCTCGTCATGAATCATAAACATCAAGGATTGTCCTTCTAGCTCTTGCGCTAAGTAGTCTGTGTGTCCAGGAAATTTAAATTCGGCAGACTGTATGTTTTTTTTGTTGATGGGAGCGGTCACCAGCACATCTATTTTATCTGTTTTAAGCGCTTGGGTAGCGGCCTTTAAGGATTCAAAGGCGTATTTCCCAGCTTTGGTTTCGTCAATGCCGTGCATCACATTTTCATGATCTTTCCAAACGTTTAGGACATTAATTTTGCCATGTATGAGATCATCCAGGCTGTCAATACGTTGAAAATTAAAATTGTTGTCTATCGCTTTACGTGTTCCGGATAAGGTTTTGCCGTTAGCGAAAATTACAGGCGTGCATAACTCCAGAATACGATTATCACTCAAAGCTTTTACGACCACTTCGGCTCCTATTCCATTAATGTCTCCAATAGAAATTCCTACAATTGTATTTTCTGTAGCCTTAGTCATTTACTTCGCTATTAATCGTTAATTTTGGACAGCAAATTTACAAAATAAAACGGCAATAATATGTTTACAGGAATAATAGAATCTTTAGCTACTATAAAATCCATTGCTAAAGATCAAGGAAATATTCATTTAACCATTCAATCGTCTATAACTAGTGAGTTAAAAATTGATCAAAGTGTGGCGCATAATGGGATTTGTTTAACTGTAGTTTCTATAAAAAACGATACTTATACTGTAACGGCTATACATGAGACTATTGTCAAAACAACTATCGGTAGCTGGGAGGTAGGAGATGTGGTAAATATAGAACGGGCTATGCAATTGGGTGATCGATTAGATGGACATATTGTACAAGGACATGTTGATCAAGTGGGGATTTGTAAAAATGTAGAACAACAAGACGGAAGTTGGTTTTTTACTTTCGGATACGATAAAGCACTGAATAATATTACCATAGAAAAAGGTTCCATCACTATAAATGGAACTAGTTTAACAGTCGTGGATTCTCGCGAGGATCAATTCAGCGTGGCAATTATACCCTACACCTACGAGCATACGAACTTCCATACTTTTAAGGAAGGCACTCAAGTTAATCTCGAATTTGACGTGATTGGTAAATACGTGACGAGATTATATGGCTTAAGAGGTTAATTCTTTTTTCCTGCTTTTTGTCATATTTTAATGAGATTTATGGGTCTAATTTTGTCTAAAATTTGGTACTATGAGTAATAAAGGAATTTATATTGCAACGGGAGAAAGAGATAGCGGAAAGTCAATGATCACTTTAGGACTGATGTCGATGTTGTTAAGTAAAGCGGCACGAGTGGGTTATTTCAGACCTATTGTAGAAGACAATCCCAATCAAACATATGACAATCATGTGGATGCTGTAATTACCCATTTTGGTCTGGATATTCCCTTAGAAAAGGCTTTTGTTTACACTAAATCGCAATTCATAAAAAAGAAAAGTCAAGGTCAGTTAGAGGAAGTTATTGATACCATCATTGGTCGTTACAAGGAAATGGAGGAGCAGTATGACTTTATATTAGTTGACGGAACCAGTTTCGTAGGAGGAGGAGAAGTGGTTGAGTTAGAGATTAATGTGCTTGTCGCCAAAAATCTTAAAATTCCAACCTTGATAGTAGGTAGTGGATTAGACAGAAGTGTAGAAGAAGTGATAGACTCCATGACAATCGCATACAATTTGTTTAAAGCGAAAGATGTTGAGGTGGTGTCCCTGATTGCTAATAAAGTAAATCCAGAATACGTATATCAACTCAAAGATAAATTAAGAGAAATTACTCCAATCAATATGTTGTGTTATGCCATACCGTCAATTGAGACTATCGCTAACCCAACCATGCACGAGATTGTTAATGCGCTGAAGGCTAAAGTTTTGTTTGGAGCCGATAATTTGGATAATCAAACAGGTAGTTATAGTGTAGGAGCTATGCAGTTAAGAAACTATCTTTTGCATTTAAAGGATAATGCATTGGTTATTACGCCTGGTGATCGTGCAGATATCTTGTTAGGGGCACTACAAGCCGATCAATCTACGAACTATCCAAAAATATCAGGAATCGTTTTAACGGGTAATATTTTGCCAGAAGATTCCATATTGAAATTAGTAGAAGGATTAAATCCAAAGGTGCCTGTGATAGCGGTTTCATCAGGAACGTATCAAACGACAAACAAGATTGGAAGAATCAAATCAAGAATATACGCGACCAATAGTAGTAAGATTCAAAAATCAATAGAAACATTTAATAAGTTCATTAATATTGAGAAGTTATCACAGCGCTTGATCACTTTTGAAGCTGATGGGATTACTCCAAAAATGTTTCAGTATAATTTGATTAAAAGAGCCAAAAGTCAACGCAAACGAATTGTATTACCTGAAGGAACTGATGATAGAATAATCATTGCCGCTTCACGATTAGTAGTTTTGGACGTTGTGGATTTAACCATTTTGGGTGAAAAAAGAGCTATCGAAGAAAAGATAAATACCCTTGGGATTTTCTTTGATTATTCAAAAATCAAGATTATCAACCCCATTGAATCCGTGTGGTTTGAGGATTATGTAGAAACGTATTATAAACTCAGAAAGCACAAAAAAATTACCAAAGAGTTTGCCCATGATGTCATGCAAGATGTAGCTTACTTCGGTACAATGATGGTGTACAAAGGACATGCAGACGGAATGGTTTCCGGAGCAGCGCATACCACGCAGCATACCATACGTCCAGCGTTGCAATTCATTAAAACAAAACCAGGAATGCATTTAGTATCATCTGTTTTCTTTATGTGTTTGGAAGATAGGGTGTCAATCTTTGGAGATTGTGCCATCAATCCGAGTCCATCGGCAGAAGAATTAGCGGAAATTGCCATAGCATCAGCAGACTCAAGCGTAGCTTTTGGGATAGAACCTAAAGTAGCCATGTTATCTTATTCTTCTGGTAATTCGGGTCAAGGAAGTGAAGTAGAAAAGGTGCGTGAAGCCACAGAAATAGTAAAAAATAAACGTCCAGATTTAAAAATAGAAGGGCCAATACAATATGATGCTGCTGTTGACCGAAAGGTAGGACTAAGTAAAATGCCAGAATCTGAAGTAGCAGGTCAGGCAAGTGTATTGATATTCCCAGATTTAAATACAGGAAATAATACCTATAAAGCGGTGCAACGAGAAACAGGAGCATTGGCCATAGGCCCAATGTTGCAAGGATTAAATAAACCTGTCAATGATTTGAGTAGAGGGTGTACAGTAGACGATATTTTGAATACTGTGATAATTACAGCGATACAGGCACAAGAAAAATAAAAACACAGCGTATGAAAATTCTAGTATTAAATTCGGGAAGTTCTTCCATTAAGTTTCAAATCATTGAAATGCCGAGTAAAAAGGTAATTTGTCAAGGTTTAGTAGAACGCATTGGGCAAGACAACTCGGTTTTACATTACAAAACAGAATTACATAATAGCAAAGAGGAACTAACGATAGCCAATCATGGGGAAGGGTTGCAATTGGTTGCCCAGCGTATGTTGTCTCCCGAAGTAGGAGTAATTCAATCTGCGGATGAAATTGCGGCTGTAGGTCATCGTGTGGTGCATGGAGGGAATCTATTTTCGGATACCGTATTGATTGATGACGCCGTTAAACAAGCTATTAAAGAATTATTTTCTTTGGCACCATTACATAATCCAGCCAATTATGAAGGTATTGAAGTGGCAGAAAAAGTCTTTTCAGCCTCTAAACAAGTAGCGGTTTTTGATACGGCTTTTCATCAGTCGATTCCTCAAAAGGCTTATCAATATGCGATACCTCAAGAATTGCTAGATGAACATAAAATTAGACTGTATGGTTTTCATGGAACCAGTCATAAATACGTTTCTAAAAAAGCAATTGATCAACTAGGCAATCCCAAAGAATCAAAAATCATTTCGATACACTTGGGAAATGGATCAAGTATGACTGCGGTCAAAAACGGTAAGAGTATCGACCATTCATTAGGATTTACACCTTCAACAGGCTTAGTTATGGGAACACGTAGTGGAGATATTGACCATTCAATTGTTGGGTATTTGGTTGATAATTTGGGTTATACCGCTAAGGAAGCAGATGCTTTACTGAATAAAAAAAGTGGACTTTTTGGCTTGACCGGAAAAAGCGACCTAAGAGATATTGTTGAAGCTGCTCAAAAAGGAGATACGGCTTGTCAAAATGCCATTGATATTATGACTTACCGCATTAAAAAATACATCGGAGCTTATACAGCTGCAATGAATGGAGTAGATGCCATTATTTTTACAGCTGGTATTGGCGAAAATGCGGCATTAATTCGTGAAAAAGTATGTGCAGATTTATCCTATTTAGAAATAGAGTTGGATAAAAAGAAAAATAGTGATACCTCTGCGGAAATTACAGCGATACAAAGTGATGCTAGTCGTGTACAAATTTTAGTGATTAGAACCAACGAAGAGTTAGAAATTGCCCAACAATGTTTTCAACTTTTACAAGACAATGTATCTTTGCCTGTCTAGCATAAGGCGTAGGTATGAAAATAGGTTTGTATTTCGGGACGTTTAACCCTGTCCATATTGGACATATGATTATAGCTAATCATATGGTAGAAAATACGGATTTGGATGAGGTTTGGATGGTAGTGACTCCGCATAATCCACACAAAAAGAAAAAAACATTACTCGATGATCATCAGCGTTACGAGATGGTGTTCAGAGCTGCAGAGGCCTACGATAAAATAAAACCTTCTAATATAGAATTTGGTCTGGATCAACCCAATTACACTGTCAATACCTTGATGCACATTCAGGAAAAGTACCCTAATCATGAATTTTGTTTACTTATGGGGGAGGATAATTTGTGGACTTTTCATAAGTGGAAAAACCACGAGTTTATTCTGGAACATCATGAGTTGTATGTGTATCCACGTTTTGCTGAACAACCAGAGACATCATTCTATGATACACACAAAAAAGTGAATTTTGTGAAAGCACCAATTATCGAAATTTCTTCGACTCATATTAGGACACAAATCAAGGAAAGGAAAAACATAAGACCTTTATTACCTCCTTCTGTATGGGAATACATTGACCATAATAATTTTTATAGGTAAGTGGCAGCGCATAACGAACTCGGTAAGTACGGTGAGGAAGAGGCAGTTACTTTTTTACAGCAAAAAGGCTATCAAATCTTAGAACGCAACTGGCGTTTTCAAAAAGCGGAAGTAGACATAATCGCAACCAATGGGAAGGTGTTGGCTGTTATCGAAGTAAAGACTAGGTCGTCCTTGTATTATGGAAATCCTCAGGATTTTGTGAATCCTAAAAAGATTCAATTATTGGTAAAAGCAATCAATAACTACGTAAACTATAAAGATTTAGATGTTGAGGTGCGTTTTGATATCATTGGGATATACAAGACGGAACATATTTGTGAAATAGAACATCTCGAAGATGCTTTTTATCATTTTTAAACCGTTTCGATAACCACATCTTTGTCAATGTAAACTAACACTTTTTGAACTACAGTATAGCCCATAGATTCAACAATGTCTGCATAAGTATTGAGTTGTTCTTGATGTTTCTTTTCGGGACTTCCTGTTTTGTAATCCAGTAGTAAGGCTTTTTTGTTTTCCAAAAATACCAACTTGTCGGGTTTTAAAGTACGACCATTGGGCACTAGCAAGGCTCTTTCGTTGAATATTTTGTGTTTTGGGTTAAAATAATCCTCAAGTTGCGTATGGTTGACTATGCTTTTGATGGTTTCGGCAAAAGAGTTTTTCTTTTCTTTGGTAATCAAACCTTCTAAAATAGCTTTTTCAAGTGCCGTTTCGATGTCTCTATGACTATTGATGTAGGCTAATATTTCATGCAATATAGTACCATACTCAATGGCACTTTCTTTTTGGGTGTCCCAAAGCAAAGCACTTTTTTGTGCAATTTTTATTTTGGAACGGTCAAATAGAGTGTCAGGAGCAGTTATGATTGGATTTTGTTTCTGAGTTTTGTTGTTTATGGACGATACTCTTTTTGGGTTACCCCATTCGTAATGCGTTTGCTCGTCTGAATACAGCCCTTGATTTTGGACGAAAGTCCCCATAAAATAGGACGTGTAATTGGGTGCAAATCCGTCTTTATTTTGTTTAAGCGAAGACAAAATATGCAGTTGCTCTCCTGCTCGGGTAAAAGCAACATACAAGACATTAATCGTGTCCAACAACTCCTCTTGATTACGCGTTTCAAATAGAGTGGCTGCCTCATCGCCGTATTGAGTAACGTTTTTACTTTTTCCGACAAGTACATTCTCTAAACCTATGGTTGGGTCATCTGAGTTCAACCACATTTTGGATCGGTTGCGGTATATTGACTCATCGACAAAAGGGAAAATAACCACAGGAAATTCTAATCCTTTGGATTTGTGTACCGTCATAATTTGCACGGCATTGTTGCCTTCGGGAGAGGGGATTTTAAAAACTTCTTCTTTGGTTTCCCAATACGTAAAAAAATCTCCTAAACTCGCTTGTTTTCGGATATCAAATTCCAAGATGATGTCCAAAAAGTATTGTACATAAGCGTGATTTTTTTTAGAAGGAATAAAGGTTTTGATGCTATCTTCTACGGATTGGTACAATGATTTTTGTCGTAGTTCAACGAAGGAAATTCTGAAGCCGTACTCTTTGAGCCAATTTTCAAAAGCTTTTTCAGATTGTTGTTGTAGCCCCTCTTTTATAAAGACGTGCTCGTCTGATGGTTGAACGATTTCATGAGCAATATAACGCAGGAAGGAAGCCTTGGCTAATACGTCTTTTCTGTCATGAATAAATCGAAGCAAGTCGATTAGTAGTTTCACTTCATTAGAACCATACAATAACAAACTGTCAGAAGAAAGGATTGGGATATTGTTCTCCGTTAAATACTGTGCAACGGCGATACTGTTTTTGTTTTTTTGGGTCAAAACCGCAATATCGCTGTAGCTGAATCCATTTTCTAAGGCTTGATTGATTTTTTTGAGTGTTTCTTCGAGATAGTGCTCTCTAGAGTCTAGATCTTCATCACCTAAATCTTTAGGACTTGTATAAGGCACAAAATCAAGGGAAACATAGCCTCCTTTTTTATCGGTTGTCTTCTGGCTGCTTCTCTTTTCGTATAATTCTTTATAATCAGGATTGTTAAATTCCGTAGCAATGCCTTTAAAAAAAGCATTGTTAAAGAGGATTACTTCATCATAACTACGGTAATTGGTGTCAAGCGAAACGGATACTTTATCTGGTGTAACAAAGGGATTTTCGTCTTTTGACAAGGCGATAAATTGCTCTGCTTTACCCCCTCGCCATCGGTAAATAGATTGTTTAGGATCCCCCACTAGCATTAATGTTCCTTTTTCGCCTCTGTGATTTTCGCCAGCGAGCGCATTATCAATTAATGGGATTAAATTTTGCCATTGCATTTCTGAGGTGTCCTGAAACTCATCAATAAAAAAATGGTTGTATCGTTCTCCTAGTCTTTCATAAATAAAAGGTGCGGGTTGATTCTGTATTTCTTTGTGTAAGATGGAGTTAAACTCAGATATGGATAAAATGTTTTTTTCTTTTTGGATATGGTCCAAAGAAGCTCCAATTGTACTCAACAACGACAGCGGAATAATCTCTTTTAAAAAGGCTTGGTAGAGCAAGTATTTCTCGGCTAATTGATTGATTTTATTTAAACTTTGCGCTAAGTTTTGTGCAATGCTATCTATAGCGTCTTTTTGATCTTGTGTTTTTGATTTAGCATAACGTTTGCCTTCTTCCAGGTAATGAATGCCCTCGTATTTTTTGATTTCCCCATTTTGAAATCGCACAAGTGCCAAAGGAATCAAACCTCTATTAAAAGAGCTGTGTTCTATGTTGTTGGATTCAATTAAAGAAAGCCCTTCAGTGGCGATTTTTTGACATTCTTCTTTGAGCGTATTGGTAGCAATGACCAACTTTTGTTTGATGGTCAAGAAATCCGAAATGGATTTGTCCTTGTATTGAGCAATTTCTTTGCGGTGGTTTTCATTCACTAAGAGTTTACTCATTTCAAAAATATCATTGGAGATGTCCCAGCTTTTGTCATCATCCGTTTTTTCTAAGGCGTAATTGATGAGTAACTGAGTGAGTTTTTCATCCGTTCCTGCACTGGCTATAATTTCATCTACTGCTTCGTTGAGTAAATCGTCGGTGTCTAATGAAACTTCAAAGAGTGTCGGCAATTCCAAATCAAAAGCAAAAGACCTTAAAATACGATGCGTGAATTTGTCTATTGTTGATATGTCGAATGAGGCATAGTTGTGAATGATATTTTTGAGAATACGTGTAGCCTTTTCTTTTAGTTTTTCTTGAGGAACCCCTGTTTCGGCGGTTAGGATATCTAGTAAATCAAGCGTTTTTTGGTCTTGTTGATCGAGACTAAAAGCGTAAAGACAATCGACAATTCTTTTTTTCATCTCGCCTACTGCCTTGTTAGTAAAAGTAATGGCTAAGATGTTTTTGTAGGCATCGTTGCGCTGGGCAACCAAGATGATTTTGAGGTATTCCTTAACGAGAGTAAAGGTCTTTCCAGAACCTGCTGAGGCATCATATATAGCGAATGAGGGTCTGTTCATGAGATGCTTTCTTCTATTGTAGTATAAACATTAATGATTTTCTTTACTGAAGTTAAATGTATAATTTTGAAAGCAATTAATAACAATAAAATCAAGAATTATGGCATTTGAATTACCACAATTACCTTACGCATACGACGCTTTGGAACCACATATTGACGCACGTACAATGGAGATTCACCATTCTAAACACCACGCTGCCTATACTAACAATTTAAACGCTGCAATCGAAGGAACTGCTCTTGCAGGAAAGTCTATTGAAGAGATTTTAGGTGGATTAGACATGAGCAATGGAACGGTTCGTAACAACGGAGGAGGTTTTTATAACCACAATTTGTTCTGGACTGTAATGTCGCCTAACGGAGGGGGAGAGCCTACAGGAGCGTTAGCTGCTGCGATTAACAGTGCTTTTGGTTCTTTCGCTGATTTTAAAGCGGCTTTTTCTAAAGCAGGAGCAACACAATTTGGTTCAGGATGGGCTTGGTTATGTGTTAAAAACGGTGCTTTAGAGGTGTGTGGAACACCTAATCAAGATAATCCTTTAATGCCAGGTGTTGGATGTGGAGGAACACCTATCTTAGGAATGGATGTATGGGAACATGCGTATTACTTAAACTATCAAAACAGAAGACCAGATTATATCAATGCATTTTTTAATGTAATTAACTGGGATGAAGTATCTAAAAGATTTGAAGCTGCTAAATAATACTAGCAAAACAAATTACACTTGAATGAAAACGGAGGCTGACTAAAAACTTTTTAGACAGCCTCTTTTTTTGTGTAAAACACCCAGCCCATATCAGTGTTGTACACATGCACAATTTCAAATCTCAAACTTCAAATCTATAAATCTCTCATCTAATTTTCGATTTGATATATTTGCCGAAAATCTGAAAACAAATACTTTGGACAAGGAATTTAAAGATCTGCTAAAAACGCTCATTCGTCAACCCAGTGTGGTAGGAGCTGAACATTCGTTTTTTAGAGTGTTACAACGCGAACTCGAAGAGCGAGGGGCAAAAGTAACATGGTACGAAGGTTTGTTAGTGGCTCAAGGCCAAAATCCGATGAGTACTATGTTTTCTGCACACATTGACAGACATGGTTTAGTTTGTACAGGGCCTAATGAATTTCAGTACGCCGCATTTATCGCAGCCAACAAGACGGATTTGTTGAATAATTCAGTTTCCGAAGAGTTAATGGCAAAAATATCTGAACGATTTGCTGGAGAATCAGTTTTTGCTTACGAAACTTGGTCAGGTTTGTACAGAGGTAATGGTGTGATTAATAATGCCTACGTTTGCGAATACAGGCTTAATGGACATTTATTAGGCTAAAATCTTCGAGAAGGCTTATTGTGATTAGCTTTGCAGCAAATCAAAGGTTATGAATAAAAAAAGTGCTTTTATTGTGGTACTCATTTTACGAAGAAAAACGGAGTTGTAAAAGGTGTTCAATTATACAAATGCTCTCATTGTGGTAAGCAATTTTTGGGTGGAAACCGACTTGATAGTGACATTCTTTGGAAAGACTATGTAGAAGGAAAACAAACCTATTTACAGCTATCACGGAAACACGGATGTTCTGTAAAAACAATTCAAAGAAAGCTAGATACAATTACTGTTAAAAATGATCTCAAGAATAAGAAAGCAAGAAAAGTAGTTGTTCTAATGGACACCACTTATTGGGGACGGAATTTTGGCGTTATGCTTTTCAAAGATGCCCTGACGAAAGAAAATCTGCTGAAATATTATGTCAGAAATGAGTCAAACGCTCTTTATCTTCAGGGAATCAACCAATTGAAATCTTACGGTTTTCAAGTCATCGGAATTGTGTGTGATGGCAGAAAAGGACTTATCCAATTGTTTAAAGACATTCCTGTTCAGATGTGCCAGTTTCATCAATCTGCCATTATTCGCAGATATTTGACAAAAAAGCCTAAGCTCAAAGCAGCGCAAGAACTCATGGAAGTGGTTGATTTGATGAAACAAACAGACAAAGACAGTTTTGTAGGAGCATTAGGATTGTGGTTTGAAAAATGGTCAGATTTCCTAAACGAAAGAACCATAAACCCTATTACAAAGAAATCCAATTATACTCATAAAAGACTCCGAAGTGCCTATAGAAGCCTAAAAACCAATCTTCCTTGGCTCTTTATCTGGTATGATAATATTGAACTTGAAATCCCCAATACAACCAATGCGATTGACGGTCACTTTGCTGATTTAAAGAACAAACTTCGAAACCACAACGGATTAACTGTCGAAAGAAAAAAGAAATTCATAGATGAGTTTTTAAAGGCATGAAGACCTCTAAAAACACCAATGGACTACAAAAAAAGTAGTCCATTGGATTGACATTTTTGTCGGTCATCTATAGTATCCCTATCCAAGTTGCTCTCCAGCAGAGCTTGTTTCCGTTTGTACAGATAAACAAAATTGGAACAATAATTTTTTAAACACAAAAAATGGCAAAAAATAGAGCCTAATAAATGTCCATTAGAGAGAATCGTCTAAAAAATAGCCTAATTTTTGTCCATTACACCCGAATACAGGAATAACTTAATTTTTGAGGTAGATGGTTTAGAGAGTGTATTTGCTGGTACTCCTGTAGCTTTTGTCGATAAATTGAAAATCGAAGACGGCAGATTTTATGGTCAATTGGATAATGTGCTGTCAGCAGCGGCTTTAGTGCATTTGTTTAGTTTGGGTTTTGAAGGGACTGCATTCTTTACAGCACAAGAGGAAGCAGGTAAGAGTTGGCGTTATTTGCTAGAATGGTTTAGGCGATTTGGTGGTTCTACCAATCGTTTGTTTGTGGTGGACACTAGTCCCTTTCCAGATTTAGAAACGGTCAACAAACAACAGGTGGTGTTGAGACATAAAGATGCAAATGCTTCATTTAATCTGGAATCTACTCAGATTGTAGAACACATCTGTAAAAAGGAAAAAATCGACTATTTGTTCAAAGATGAATATGTCGAAACCAACAACAAGAAACGTATTGCCATGGGTGAACAACCTCAATCACTGGGGAGTACAGAGTTGGGTAGAATCGTATCGGCATCCAATGGATTGGTTGATGGGACAACGATACAAATTCCTACCACGGGTTATCATACCATGCATGAATCAGCTAGTGTTGATGCTGTTGAAGCGTTTATCAAAATCTTGAAGAAAGTTTCTGCGTATAAGGGGTAGAAAAAAGGGATTTTAGATGTATGTGCTTTGGAGGTACTGATTACACCGTGAACAGCTATCAACAAGGATGTATTACAGTCCCTCCTTGTAAAGAAGGGTGTGCATGTTCATGTGCTGCTCAAGCTCCAGATGATTGAGAGTTTGAGTTGGAGAGAGTGAAATAATTTAGATTCCTAAATCAATATTTGGTTGTTTTATAGGGGCTAAAACAAATACATTATGTTTTATTAAAAAATTGAATTTTGATAGTCAAACAACTTTATACTAATTTTGGAGACAGAAATTTATCGATGCGTGTTATAGACTCTTTTTGTGTTCAAAAAAAGATACAACCTTAAATTAAATATTATAATTTTTTATGAAAATATTTTTGCGAAAAATTCTAAGATTTGGATTAATACCAATTCTTTCATTTTTTTTGGTAATTCTGTTTTTCGAATATTATTTAGGGAATAATTCAAGGTTGAATATTTTTTCATTCAATAATAATATTGAAAGTAAAATTTTTATGCTGCAAAAAGTTGTTTCTGATAGTTTAAATATAATAGTTGCTGGAGATTCACGAGCTGAGAGGCAACTAATCCCGAAAATAATAAAAACACACACAGGTATTAATTCTATAAATGTTGCTGTTTCAGCTGGCGATTTGGCGTTAACTGTACCAGCTTTGTCTGCATATAGTGATTCAGATGTTTTTGTAATTAGCGCAAGTAGTTGGCAGATTAACGATGGAGCAATTGATCATGGTTATCTCTCGTATAAATGTTTTCAACAAATAGGTTTGGTTGATAAAATTAAATTATATAGGAATGACACAAAAGAATTACTTAATATGTATGCAGGCTTATTTACATACGTATTAAGGCACTTGTTTTTAGATAGTAATTACTCGTATGATGAAGAGGTAATTAAAGAGGAGGGTTTTATGGGGATTCAAAGTGTTCTGAAAGTTAATATGAAAGAAGTTACTCATCTTATAGGTTCTCACAGTTGGTACAAAAATATAAATTCAAAAGGGTGTAGATTTCAAGTTTTAATCGAAAGCTTAAATCGACTTGACGAAAAAGGATCACTGGTTTTTATTTATCAACCACCTGTAAGTCCTATATGGAAAGAACAAACTAAAAATACTGAAATAGGAATGTTTGAAAAAGAATATTCTAAAAAGCTAGATTCCTTATGTGCTAAATCTGACAATATAATATTTTATGATTTTTATTCTACAGATATTAGTCAATTAAAAAATGAAATGTATTATGATTATCAGCATTTGAATCGAAAAGGAGCTGAAGTTTTTTCTAAACTGATTTCTGAAAAAATCAAGCTTGACATGGCGAAATATTCAAAACAATATTCTCGAAAATAAATTGAAGTTCAGATCTCTAATGAAGTTTTTTGTCAGTACATTTATAATAAATTGCATTTATCACTTGCTGGTCAATTTTACCTGCTGAAGAAATACGAAATGTAATTTGGAGTGTATATTATCGAAATGTATTTTTGCGTTTTTTTAATTGAAGAATACTATAAAAATAAACGTGATGGCGTTTGATGCTTTGGATGCACTCGTATTTTGTTCTTTTGCTATGAAAATTCTGTTCCAAAACAAAAAATGGAATGAATATTTAATTGAGAAAATGTATGATATGTAAAGAAGAAATGAAAAAAGCTATAAAGAGAACATTGAAGCCTTTCATTCCTCAAGTTTTTTGGAATGCCTTGAAAAAGGAGAATAGTAAAAGACAGGTTAAAGAATGGGTTGAAAATGGCTGTCCTGCTCCTCCTCCTCATTTGGTAAAACAAATGACAATAATTGAATATAAAGAAAAACTGGGTTTCTCAACTTTTGTGGAAACAGGCACTTATTTGGGTGACATGGTTGAAGCTCAAAAAAATAACTTTTCAAAAATATATTCTGTTGAATTGGGAGTCGATTTATTTAAGAAAGCAAAAAATAGGTTTAAAGATTATACCCATATTACAATACTTCAAGGAGATAGTGGTAAAGTTCTTCCAAACATAATGACTGAGATAAATCAACCAGTACTGTTTTGGTTGGATGGACATTATTCAGGTGGAATTACTGCTAAAGGAAGAAAAGAATGTCCCATATTTGAAGAATTAGATGCAATATTTAGTATAAATAATCTCGAGCATATCTTGCTAATTGATGATGCAAGATGTTTTAATGGAGAGGGAGACTATCCTACAATTAACGAATTAACGAATTATATTAGAAGAAAAAACGAGAAATATCAAGTTGAAGTAAAGCATGACATAATCAGATGCATAATTTATAACTGAAATAGTTTTTTTTAGGAGTCAAGTTTAAAGACTATTCAACAGAATAGTAATGAATAAAGTGCAGGATAATCAATTGCAGATATTTTGTAATCTCGCATACAGAAAGAACAATTAAATGACATTATATGAAATCAATAGTAAAACGAATTCACAAAAGACTTCTTGTTTATGGTTTTGATGGGAAAAAGTTCCTTAAATCCATTAATCCAAGTAGTAATGGTTGGTTTGATAAAGACTTAAAAGAATTCGTAAAACAAAAGGGAAAAGATGATACATTTAGATTGGGACCTATGAATCCCATTCTGACAGATAAAAATGACGAGGCAGGTATTTTGAAAGGACATTATTTTCATCAAGATTTACATGTAGCAAAATTAATTTACAAAACTAATCCCAAAAAACATGTAGACATAGGCTCCCGAACAGATGGTTTTGTAGCTCATGTCGCTTCGTATAGAGAGATAGAGCTAATTGATATTAGAGATATTAAGAGCAACGTTAAGAATATTGCTTTCAGACAGGCTGATCTAATGAAGCTGCCACCTGATTTGATTAATTATTGTGATTCAATTTCTTCATTGCATGCGATAGAGCATTTTGGACTTGGTAGGTATGGGGATCCAATAGATTATTTTGGTTACTTAAAGGCAATAGATAATATTACTAAAATCCTGAAAAAAGGTGGATGCTTTTATTTTTCTGTACCTATAGGTCCTCAAACTGTAGAATTTAATGCACATAGGGTGTTTTCAATAAAATATCTGATAAGTTTATTGTCAGAAAACTTTACCATTAACTCTTTTTCGTATGTTGACGATGTTGGGGATTTTCATGAGGATGTACAATTGTCAGATGAAAGTATTAATTCTAACTTTAAATGTCATTTTGGTTGTGGAATCTTTGCCTTAGTCAAAAAATAATGTATTGTTGATTGAGTAGTTGTGTTAGACAAAAAAAGATTTATGTGGGGAAAAATATAAAAAATGTTGCTTGGGTAGATAGGTATTTAAGCATACTCCTAATCTAACTCGTCAATTTTTATACTGACATTTCCATTTGCGTTTACAAAAACTATTATGGCATTATTAGTCAGTTGGCACTAATTTGGAGCTAACTTACACACGTAACGTTTTAGTGCCCTCCAAATACTTCCAATTATGTCATTTATTAGAGAGGCACATTCGCAAATCAATAAACACTTGTATATCAGCAGAATAAGTGCTATTTTTAAAAGTAACAAACCCCGAAATTGCTCAAAATGAGTTAAAAACGGGGTTTACTTTTAAATACCAATGCCAAAAATAGTACGTTTAAGCGAATTTACTTCGTCTGTTCGGCTAAAGCCTCGGGTCAACACGAAATTCCTTTTTTTACATTTAACGAAAATTTTGATGCTTTTTACGCGCAATTTTTAAAGACTGATTTAGGGAAAATTTACCTTTCTACACCTTTTTCCGAGCTGTCAAAGTCTTTTAAACCTGAACTCGATTAATAAAACACGGCTAATTGGTTGGTTTTAACGGATTCGTATTTTAGCGATGGTTTCTTTGGTAAGAAATTATAGGCTATTATTCCCGCTATAAGATTTGATAAAAAGTTTGAAAATGATCGATGTCTAGAATGTTCCACTTGGCAAATGTTTTTGAGTTCATCATTAACGGTCTCAATTATAGAGCGTTTACGTAACAATATTTTATCGCTAATTTCCATCAAACTATTTTTCATGTTATTTCGAATACTAGTGACTAACTGAATGCCATCAACAAATAATAATTGAGATAGTTTTTCACCAATATACCCTTTGTCTGCAAACAACTTCCCAAAAATTGCTTTCAAAAACCCTTGCATTTACCCAAACAACACGTTTTAGCAAAAATGGTCATGGGCAAAAGAACACTTTGCATGAGTTCTAAAAAACGATTATACGAAACAGTTTTTGGGAACTCGTTTTGCATATGTTTTTGAACATAAAAGATGTAATAATGTTTGAAACATCGAAAGCCACTTAGATGAAAAAGTAAATAAATGGTAATCACTTCTGACTTGGACATAATAGGAGGACGCTTAGATGGTTTGCCTAAAAGAAAAGGCTGTGTGGTTTTATCAAAATCTTTACAAAACTCATCAACAATAGAAAAAATATCTGTAATTTTATCGAAGCAAATCATAAGGTATTATTTAGTTAAATATTTGAATTTCATGAACTTGAATATACTAAATTTTACCTTTTTTTGCTAACTATATATCGCTAATTATTAATCGAGTTCAGGTTATTAGCAATTTATAAACTTGTAAGTTTTCGCAAAATGCAGAAAAGTGAAAAATAATAAATCTTTGGGCTAGATACGTTTCTCATCACAAACCACATAAAACAAAAATCAATTTTCTGCTATATCATCAGTTTTAAACCTGATTTTTTAACACAATAACATTTCGTTAGAAATATAACAATTTGTTCGGATAATATTAGATTTACTATGTCGGTTTTCCTTACTTTTGACTTCGTAAATTTTAATGTAAAGTGATGGATAGGTTTTCCTTTTTGAATGCGGCACACGCGTCCTTTTTTTCTGAATTATATGAGCAGTATTTGGTCAATCCAGATAGTGTAGAACCGAGTTGGAGAAGTTTCTTTCAAGGATTTGATTTTGCTAACAGCACCTATGGAGAAGATGTGCAAGAAGTTTCCAGAACGGTTTTAGGAGATGCGGGCAATGCCAATGTTTCTGAGATATCAGAAAAAATGCAAAAGGAGTTTCAGGTGTTAAAGATGACAGAAGGATACCGTCAAAGTGGACACCTATTTACCAAGACCAATCCAGTACGTGAGAGAAGAAATTATAGTCCTAATTTGGATATCGAAAATTTTGGATTATCAAAGGCGGATTTAGATACCGTTTTTGATGCTTCACAAATGTTAGGTTTGAGGCCTACCACCTTAAGAGAAATTGTCGGTCATCTGAACAGGATGTACTGTCAATCAATTGGAGTGGAGTATATGTACATTCGTCATCCAGAGGTAAAACAATGGATCCAGAATCGTTTACAAATTAACGAGAACGTACCTAATTTCAACGCCAATCAAAAGAAAAGAATCTTAGAGAAGTTGAACGAAGCAGTAACTTTTGAAAACTTCTTACATACCAAATACGTAGGACAAAAACGTTTTTCATTAGAAGGAGGAGAGTCTATCATTCCTGCCTTAGACGAATTGATTGAAAGAGCCGCAGAAAACGGCGTGGAGCAGTTCGTGATGGGAATGGCACACCGCGGGCGATTAAATGTATTGGCTAATATATTTGGCAAACCAAGCCAAGATATTTTTAGTGAGTTTGACGGTAAAGACTACGATCAAGATAACTTTGACGGAGACGTAAAATACCACATGGGTCAAACCGCTGACAGACCTACACGTTCAGGCAAAGTAATTAATATCAACTTAGCCCCTAATCCATCTCACTTAGAGACTGTAGGAGCGGTAGTGCAAGGTATCGCTAGAGCAAAACAAGATAAAAGTTATCCTAATGACATCTCTAAAGTATTACCAATTGTAGTACATGGAGATGCTGCTATTGCAGGACAAGGAATTGTCTATGAAGTGGTACAAATGGCCAAGTTAGATGGCTATCAGACAGGAGGAACCATTCATATCGTAATCAATAACCAGATTGGTTTTACAACTAATTATTTAGATGCCAGAACATCAACCTATTGTACGGATGTGGCTAAAGTAACGTTAAGCCCTGTATTTCACGTTAATGCGGATGATGTAGAAGCCGTAGTGCACACGATACAGTTTGCTCTGGATTACCGTATGAAATTTGGTAGAGATGTATTTATTGATTTATTGGGTTACAGAAAATATGGTCATAACGAGGGAGATGAGCCAAGATTTACACAGCCTATCTTGTATAACGCCATAGCCAAACACAAAAATCCTAGGGATATTTACGCAGAACAATTATTGGCTAAAGGACTTATAACCGCCGATTATGTAGAGAATTTGGAGACGGTTTATAAAGCTCAATTAGAAGAAAATCTAGTTGCCTCACGTCAAAAGCAGATGACTAAAATTACACCGTTCTTACAAAGTAATTGGGTGGGCTTTAGACAAGTAAAAGCTGCGGGAATGATGGAGTCATTTGACACAACCTTTCCTAAGGAAAAATTGACCGAAATAGCGACAACAATCACTAGTCTGCCAAAAGACAAAAAGTTCATACGTAAAATTCAGAAATTGATTCAGGATAGATACAGTATGTTCTTCGAAAAAGATCAGTTAGACTGGGCAATGGCGGAGTTATTGGCTTATGGGTCTTTGTTGACGGAAGGGTTTGATGTAAGAATTTCTGGTCAGGATGTGGAGCGAGGGACATTCTCTCACAGACACGCTGTAATCAAAGTAGAAGATTCAGAAGATGAGGTAATCTTGTTGGACGGGCTTAACGGAAAAACAGGAAACTTTAGTATTTATAACTCGTTGCTTTCTGAGTATGGAGTGTTAGGATTTGAATATGGATACGCGTTAACTAATCCTAATTCTTTAACGATATGGGAAGCTCAATTTGGAGATTTTAGTAATGGAGCTCAGATTATGATTGACCAGTATATTTCCTGTGGGGAAGATAAATGGAACAATCAAAACGGATTGGTAATGTTGTTGCCTCATGGATACGAAGGACAAGGAGCAGAGCATTCATCAGCACGTATGGAACGTTACTTACAATTATGTGCACGTCACAATATGTATGTGGCAGACTGTACTACACCGGCTAACTTCTATCACTTGTTAAGAAGACAATTAAAGGCAGATTTTAGAAAGCCTTTGGTTGTGTTTACACCAAAGAGTTTATTGCGTCATCCAGCGGTAGTGTCTTCAGTAGAAGAATTGACCAACGGATCATTCCAGGAAGTATTAGACGATCCAAGTATCAAGGACAAAAAGAAAATCAAATCAGTTGTATTCTGTACAGGTAAGTTTTACTATGATATCATAGAAGAACGCGAAAACAGAAAAGTGAATGATGTGGCAGTAGTTAGACTAGAACAATTATTCCCTTTCCCAGAAAAACAATTGAAAGAAATCATTGCCACTTATCCGAATGCCACAGATTATGTATGGGCACAAGAAGAGCCTAAAAACATGGGAGCTTATGGATTTATGTTAATGAATTTTGATTGGATAAAATGGCGTTTGGCTTCTTTAAGAAGTTATAGTGCTCCAGCGTCTGGTAGTTACACAAGATCCAAAAAACGTCATAACGAAGCTTTAGCCTTAGTGTTTGAAGGAAGAGAATAAAGTATAAATTAGAGAATAAAAATTAGCATCATGATATTAGAAATGAAAGTACCCTCTCCGGGGGAATCGATTACAGAAGTAGAAATCGCGACTTGGTTAGTTAAAGATGGAGATTATGTAGAAAAAGACCAAGCTATTGCCGAAGTAGATTCTGATAAAGCTACATTGGAGCTTCCGGCAGAGCAATCAGGCATAATTACATTGAAGGCTGAAGAAGGAGATGCTGTTGAGGTAGGTCAAGTAGTTTGTTTGATTGACACAGCGGCTGCAAAACCAGCAGGAGGAGCAGCTCCAGAAAAACCAAAAGCAGCAGAAACACCTGCGCCAGAAGTTAAACCAGTAGTAGTGCCGTCACCAGCTCCGGTAAAGACTCATGCTACAGGAACACCTTCGCCAGCAGCGAAAAAAATATTAGATGAAAAAAATATTGCGCCAGCGGCGGTAAAAGGTACAGGAGTAGGAGGTAGAATCACAAAAGAAGATGCTGTAAATGCAGCCCCATCTATGGGAACGCCTACAGGAGGTAATAGAGGTACTGAACGCAAAAAATTATCCATGTTGCGTCGTAAAGTAGCTGAGCGTTTAGTATCTGCCAAAAACGAAACAGCCATGTTGACTACTTTTAACGAAGTGGATATGAGTGCGATTTACGCTTTGCGTGCAGAATACAAAGACGCCTTTAAAGACAAACATGGTGTAAATTTAGGTTTCATGTCGTTCTTCACAAAAGCTGTTACTAGAGCGTTAGCGTTGTACCCTGATGTGAATTCTATGATTGATGGGGATAACAAAATTTCCTATGATTTTTGCGATATCTCAGTAGCTGTATCAGGTCCAAAAGGGTTGATGGTGCCTGTGGTAAGAAACGCAGAAGCCCTATCTTTTAGAGGTGTAGAAGCAGAGATCAAACGTTTGGCTATTCGCGCAAGAGACGGTCAAATTACGGTGGATGATATGACAGGAGGTACCTTTACGATTTCTAACGGAGGAGTGTTTGGTAGTATGTTGTCTACACCGATAATCAATCCTCCTCAATCGGCTATTTTAGGTATGCACAATGTAGTGGAGCGACCAGTTGTTAAAGAGGGTCAAATCGTAATTGCTCCAGTAATGTATGTGGCGTTGTCTTACGATCATCGTATCATAGACGGACGCGAGTCCGTAGGATTCTTAGTAGCTGTTAAGGAAGCATTAGAAAATCCGGTAGAGTTGTTATTAGATAACAATCCTGCAAAAGGGCTGGAATTGTAAGATCAACAAAATAAAATTAAAAAATAGCTCTTATCCAAATGGATAAGAGCTATTTTTGCTTTTAGAACTGTATTTTAGTACTTTCACAAAAAGTCAAAAATTGAAAAACTATCAAGTAAAACCCTATTCTGAAGAGGATCGGATTCATTGGAATCAATTTGTTACGATGGCCAAAAATGGAAATTTTTTGTTCCATCGGGACTTTATGGAGTATCATAAAGATCGGTATCAGGATTGCTCATTGGTCATTAGAGAAAAGGACAGTGATAATTGGTATGCGGTTTTTCCTGCCAATTGCGTAGGAGAGCAAGTGTATTCTCATTCAGGGTTAACCTTTGGAGGGTTAGTATATAATAAAATCAAATTAATGGATGTTATTGAGATATTCAGGTTGATTTTAAAACACTATAATGAAATGGGGTATAGGACTTTGGATGTGAAAATGATGCCTAACATCTATAATACCTATCCTTCAGAAGAGTTTGCCTACGCGTTGTTTTTATCACAAGCCCAGTTGGTTAGACGTGATGTTTTGGCTGTTTTGGATTTATCCAAAAGATATACCATATCC
This sequence comes from Flavobacteriales bacterium, assembly GCA_020635875.1. GTDB lineage: Bacteria > Bacteroidota > Bacteroidia > Flavobacteriales > Flavobacteriaceae > Flavobacterium. The sequence continues at coordinate 125,361 of JACJYY010000007.1, read as the reverse complement.
GAGAGAAGAAAAAGAGGTATCAAAAAAGGCGTGCAAAATCATTTGAGAGTACAAGAGAAGATGTCTTTTGATTCCTTTTGGAACGAAATATTAATACCGAACCTCAAAAATAAATACGACAAAAACCCGGTTCATACTGTGGCTGAGATGGAAGAATTAAAATCTCATTTTCCGATGAATATCAGGCAATTTAACGTGTATCATTTTGATGAATTGGTAGGGGGAACAACTGTGTTTGTCTCAGATAATGTGGTACATGTGCAGTATATTTCGGCTAAAAACGGTTTAAGTGATGTAGGAAATTTGGATTTTTTAGTACATCATTTGATGGTTAATATTTTCCCTAACAAAAAGTACTTTGAATTTGGTTGTTCCAATGAACAAAACGGTCGAAAATTAAATACGGGACTTTCGTATTGGAAAGAAAGCTTTGGGTCAGGAAACGTAGTTCAGGACTTTTATACAGTAGAAACGGCAAATTATTCTTGTTTTGAAGATTATGCCATATAATTGAATCAGTCTTGTCTAAGTTTACTTCCCTTTTCAAAAATCAGCTTTTCAAAGTATCGTCTTATAATTCTATAGGGATTATGATTCGAGTAGTTGTAGGTTTAGTAAATTCTAAGCTAATAGCTATTTACGCGGGGCCTGCTGGTATGGGGTTGTTAGGGAACCTTCGAAATTTATTATTATTGACCGAATCAATTGGGACTTTAGGCTTTCAAAACGGAATTATAAAATACCTCTCCGAATATCAAAACAATGAAAAACAATTGGCAAAAGTGCTTAGTTCAATACTGTTTACTTTGCTAGGGGTTATTCTGATAGTAACAGGGATTACATTGCTTTTTTCGAATCAAATTGCGGGATACGTCTTTGGTGATAGTGATGCCTATCAAGGTGTAGTCATATTTATGGGATTGGCTATGCCTTGGTATATTTTATCGGCTGTACTGTTAGCGGTTATTAATGGGTTTCACCAATTCAGGAAAGTCATTACGGTAACAATAATCGGTAATGTCATTTCATTGATTTTATCACTTATCTTGATTGTTAAATATGCTACTGTAGGTGCTATGATTAGTGTAGTATTGGCACCTGCAATGTTGTTTTGGATTACCCTTTATTTTGTAGGTAGGTTGCTGGAATGGAGAAATTATATTTCGCTTCAATTTTACGATTTTTCTGTCATTAGACAATTAGCTCCATACTCGTTGATGTTTGCCGTTTCGGCAGTACTCTCGCCTATAGTGTATTTAGGTATTAGAAATCATTTAATAGATACTTTAGGGGCTAATCAGGCTGGTTATTGGGAGGCTATGACAAGAATATCTACCTATACCCTTATGTTTGTGTCTACCTTGGCAGGGATTTATTATTACCCCAAAATGGCCACGTTTAGGACGGTTAGAGGTACAAATGTTATCATTAAAAGTTACTATAAGTGGATTATTGTTGGTTTTGGCGTAGTTTTATTTTTGGTATATATACTGCGTTCTCAAATTGTGCATGTGTTGTTTACCCAAGATTTTGTTCCCGTTACAGAGCTATTTGCTTTCCAATTGATTGGGGATTTTTGTAAAGCTGGTTCGATGATATTAGGGTATCAATTTTTAGCCAAAAAAATGACCAAACAATTTGTAGTTACAGAATTGATTTCGTTATCTGTGATGTTGTTGTCTAGTTACCTTCTAATTAATTTGCATGGTGTCAAAGGTGTGGTAATGGCACACGCTATTACCTATAGCGTGTATTGGAGTATTCTTATTTTTATTTTTAGGAAAGTATTGTTTTACGAGCAATCAAACACCCCAAGTGTCTAGATATTTTTGAGCCGATTTTGTTAACGCATGATGTTGTTTAACAAATTCAATAGCGTTATTGCCTATTTCTGTTATTTTTTCAGGATTTTCTATCAAATGGATGAGTTCCTGAATAATAGCCTCCACATTCGGTAAGGCATTAATGGCAACGGTTTGCTCAAGGTTGTAGTAGTTGTAAAATTCTTTTTCGGCTCCCGTAAATACTACTTTTCCTTTCGCCATAGCCTCTAAAGCATTATACCCCTGATCATATGTGAAGGTTTGATCCAAAATAATATGAGCTCTATCAAAGTAGACAATGTATTCTTCGTAAGGAATACTGGTAGTGGTAATCACTTCTATCATATCACTGAAATTGGACTGAATAACCACTAATGCTTTTTCAAAATAGTCATTTCCCTTTTTGTAATAATTTACCTGATTAATGCCATGAAAGATTACAATTTTATCTTTAATAGGTATTGGTAGGGTATGCAGTTGTTCTACATCAATAGGATAGGGAATTAAACCTTTATATTGAGGATGTTTGAGTAAGGGAATAGCATAGTCTAAATCGCCTGCAATCACGCCATCAATTACGGAATACACATACTCATGCAAGACTTTAAATTGGGGTTTCAAAAAGCGCATGGTGTATTGACAATGGGTTCGGGTAGGATCTTCGATGCAAGGTGTTAAAACAGAGTATCTAAAACCTCCGCTTTTCATAAAATTGACACTCGGATAATCGTCTCCACAGGATACCAAAAACATTTTTTTGTTGTGTTTCCGTAAAAATGAAATTATTTTTTTTTCAAAAAAAGGAGTAGATTGTAGCGGTTGTTCATTGACCAATTGTACTACGTCATAACCTGTCATTTTTTTTCTTTGAAAGTAGAAACGGCAGGCGATTTCAATTTGCGCTAGGTCAACCTTTAGGACCCTGAATAGGATTTGACGAAAAAGATTTAAAATATAAATGTCCTTAAAAAAACGGGCATATACCGTAATATCATTGGGGTAGCCTTTAAAATCAACATCACTACATAAGATAACTTCATGCCCCAGTTGCTGTAATCCCTTCTTTAAAGAATTATGAAAGTTACTGTATTCTCCAACGAGTAATATTTTCATGTAGAATATTTATATTTGTTAGCAAAGAAACTTTTTTTGCTCGATGTCTAAAAGAAAAAAGATGAAAATATGCCTGGTGGGGGAGTGTTTGTCGGGAGGCGGGGCAGAACGTGTACAGGCTATTTTATCAGATTTCTTTACCGCTCAGGATATTGAGGTTCATCATGTGATATTTATCAGTCGTATCAACTATGCTTTTTCTGGTAGGTTGCTTAATCTAGGCGAGGTAGATGGTGTCAATCTTGTCACTAAAAAAATAAATCGTTTTATGGCGTTTTATGATTACGTACATAAACATCGTTTTCATGCCATCATTGATTCGCGGGTAAAACACTCATGGTTTCAAGAGTTTTTTATCAACCGTTTCATTTACAACAGAAGAACTTTTTTTTTAGTACATAGTTTTAATAGTAATCTCTATTTCCCAGAGCAGAAGTGGTTAGCTAATGTATTGTACAGCAGAGGGAAGAGAGTAATCGCAGTGTCTGATGGGATTAAAGACAAGATAAAAGAGCAATACGGTTGGAATACCACCAAAAGAATTTTTAATCCTATTAATTCGGAAGTGTTAGATGTATATGCCAATGGCAAAGCACCCTATTATAGTGATTATATCTTGTTTGTGGGCAGGATGGATAAGGTAAAGCAGTTGGATAAATTGCTAGAAACTTTTGCAGTATCTCATCTCAAGGACGGTGGAGTTAAATTGGTGATTTTGGGAGAAGGAAAACTGCAAAAAACATATAAAAAGTTGGCTGAAGATCTTGGAATCAACGAAAATGTTGTTTTTGAAGGGTTTCAGACCAATCCTTATGTTTATATGAAAAATGCCAAGTTTTTGGTGCTTTGTAGTGAGTATGAAGGTTTTGGTAATGTCTTGGTAGAGTCTTTAGCAACAGGAACCCCTGTAATTTCTTTTGATTGTCATTCAGGGCCAAGGGAGATAATTCAACATGAAACCAACGGTTTGCTTGTGCAAGATCAAGATTTTAATGCCTTACGAGAAGCTATGGAGCGGTTTTATGATGATGATGCACTCTATGCGCATTGTAAATCCAATGCCCGAAAAAGTGTAGCGCAATTTTTTGTTTGTACAATTGGTCAACAATGGCTAGATTTAGTGCGAATTAAGAGGAAAGAAAAATAGATGGATATTGAGATAATAGAGTTTCCAAAAGTTGAAAATAGAAAGGGAAACCTGGCCGTAATTGAAAATGGAGGGATTCCGTTTACAATCAAAAGAGTGTACTACTTGTATGATGTGCCTAGTAGCTCGACTAGAGGGGGGCATGCTCACAAAACCTTAAATCAGGTGTTGATTGCTATTTCTGGAAGTTTTGATGTCATCCTGAAAAACGGTATCGAAAAAAAGGTAGTTACTTTAAATAAGCCAGATCGGGGTCTGTTGATAAAAAACTACACATGGCGCGAATTAGAAAACTTTTCCTCGGGTGCCGTTTGTCTAGTGATTGCCTCTCAAGAATATGACGAGAGCGATTATATTAGAGATTACAAAGAATTTATCAAAGAATTGGCTCAACTGTAAGTAGATAGTTTTATACCTAAAGATTTTAGAAGTAAGGCTTTTAATCTTTGAACCAAGATAGTGAGCCATCTTGGTGCTAACAGCAAAAAACGTTGTTTTCTGTTTAGGTTTGCCAAATTTATTTCAGCTATTTTTTTCTCGAAAAACAGTTTGTTGCCTTCTGTTTTGTAATGTTTGGCCAAAATATACCTTTGAAAATCCAAATATTTAATAAGGCTAAGGTTGTCTGAATTGGTCTGTTGGTACTTGTTAAAATCGGGTATTGTCTTATTGCCTAGGGCTGTATTTGTTATTTGGTTTTGCGTGTTGGTAAAGAATACAGATAAAGGCTTTTGAGAATAAGCCAATTCGAATTTTAAATTCACTCTTATGTTAAAATCAATGTCTTCAGCATAGTTTATACTTTCGTCAAAATAGCCCACTTGTTCAAAAACCGTTGCACGAAAACACACCGATGAATAGTTGTATATAGGTTGGTGTAAATTAGACTCAAAAAAATTGGAGATGATACCATCTTTAAAATTTGTTGGAATATTTTTTTGGGGTTCTTGTTGGTGGCCATTGGGATATTGTTCCTGATAATTGGTGCCAAATATTCCTGCCTGTGGGTATTTTGAAATCAGTTTTTGAATAGTGAATAAAAAGGAATTTTCCCAAGTGTCATCGGCATCCAAAAAGGCAATGAAATCAGAAGTGGCTTTTTTTATTCCTGTATTTCTTGCGGCAGATAAACCTTTATTTTTGGTATGATGGATGATTTGTATCCGAGAATCTGTAAGTTGTTCAATTCTGGATAGGCTGTTATCCGTAGAGGCATCATTCACGATGATTATCTCAATATCCGTTACAGTTTGACGGAGTACACTTTTGACTGCATTTGTGATGTAATCTTGTTTGTTATAAAGTGGGATTACAACAGAAAAAAGAGGCATTACTTTAGTTTTAGTTGACAGAAATAACTGAGCTTAAAGATATCTAAAAATTTGATATTCGGTTGAAGTGATAACAGGTTGCGTTGTATTGGTTTACGAAATAATCGAGTGGTAAAAACAAATAGTTTTATCATGTAGAAATGGTCAAGGGCTTGATAGGCCATCTGAATTCGAGTATGGTTGTGAGTAATTAATCCTAAATCTTCAATTCGTTTGAGGTTTTCCATGGCTTGCTGACATTTTTCTAAGAAAAGCGCTGATGTCTCTAATTGCATGTGATAGCTGGGGTTGTCAAGCTGTTCAATTTTGATGTTTTTCTTTTTTAAATTGTGGATTAAAACTAAATCTTCGTACCCATAACCAGAAATAGATTCATTGTATTTTATGAAAGCAAACTGTCTTTTTTGAATTAAAAAATTAGAAGTTAAACTGTTTTTGTATGGTCTTTTTGTTCTTGTTTCTAATGCAATGGCTTCCCGTTCTATGCCATAATAATAGCGCAACGCATTGCCATCGTTAAGCTGTTTTTTTTGGTAGGCAACGCCTCCATAAAACGCACAAAATTTCCCTTTTTTTAAGGCTTCAATGTAGTTTTTTATGAAAGTTGAATGGACGGGTAACATGTCACAATCAATAAAAAGAATCCAATCGTATTTGGCTATACTGGCCAAATAATTTCTGTTTTTGGCCCGACCTAATTGTTCTGTATTAACTTGATAAGAGCAATAGGGTAGGGAATTGATTTTTTGATTAGAAATGGTTGTTGCGTCGTTTTCTAAAAAATCATCGCGACAAATGATTTCGTAGTCTATGCCATAATCATGAGACTGCCTAGCAATAGTTTGAACTAATTCAGTGCAATCATAGTTATATACGGGGATGAGAACCGATAACATTAGGCTCTTTTTTGAACCACTTCAAATATAGAGTTGTTTTCTACTTTCAACGTACGACCAGGGAAACGTTGAATTAGTCCATAATCATGGGTAGCCATAATCACCGTACGTCCACGTTTGTTGATTTCTTGTAATAGTTCCATGATTTCAAGTCTCGTCTGTGGGTCTAGATTACCAGTAGGTTCATCGGCAATGATCAACTCAGGGTCATTTAATAAGGCGCGGGCTATAGAAACTCTTTGTTGTTCTCCTCCTGATAATTGGTGTGGCATTTTAAAGGCCTTAGTTCTCATTCCTGTTTTGTCTAGCACAGAATCAATTTTGTCTTTCATTCTGGCTTTTTCTTTCCATCCGGTTGCTTTAAGTACAAAAAGCAAGTTGTCATGAACACTTCGGTCTGGTAAAAGTTGGAAATCTTGAAACACGATACCGATTTTACGTCTCAAAAAAGGGATTTGACTTTCTTTTAAATCCTTTAATTCAAAATCAACAACTGTTCCTGTTCCACTGATTAAAGGTAAATCCGCATAAATGGTTTTGATAAAGCTACTTTTTCCAGATCCAGTTTTTCCGATAAGATAAACAAATTCTCCAGGTTCGATACTAAGATCAATGTCAGAGAGAATTAAATTTTTACCGTGGTAAATACTGATCCCGTTGAGTTGAAGAATAATCTGTGACATAAAAATTGATTTATCAAACGGTAAATGTACTAAGAAAAAAAGTGGTTTTAAAAAAGTTAATAAAAATTTAGTTATATCCTTTAAATGCATGCCCAAAATTTGTCTTCAATCCTCTATATTTGTGGCAATTAAAACAGAATTGAATATGAAAAAATCGCTGTGGCTTTTTTTGTTTGTCTATCTACTTACTAATTCCCTAACCGCCCAACAATCTATTCAACATACCAAAGATCTTGCTCCGTATAATCAAGCACTTGAACTATACAATCAAAATCAATATTTGTCGGCACAAAAGAAATTTACGGCATTGTCCAAAACGAATGTTTCCAAAGAAATAAAAGCCAATTGTGCGTACTATGAAGTTAGTTGTGCGGTTCGTTTAAATCAATCCAGTGCAGAACAGCAGTTGCAGGAATATTTAGATGTGTACCCAGAAAGTGCGAACAAAAATCAAGTGTGTTTAGATGCAGCTTTTCATTTTTTTGACAATACGGGGTATGGTAAAGCATTATTATGGTTCGAAAAAGTGGATGATGCAAGGGTAGGTGCAGCTGTTAAGAGTAAATATAATTTCTCTAAAGGGTATTCTTATTTTGTGGCTAATAAAACAGACTTGGCAGAGGAGTATCTCAAGCAGGTCGAAGAAACTAAAGACTACGGTGTACAAGCTAAATATTATTTGGGTTATATGGCCTATACTAAGGATGAGTACAAAAGAGCCAATCAGTACTTGTCTCTAATAGAAAATGATGAGGGGTATACTACCAAGGTTAACTATTTGTTGGCAGATATCAATTTTAACCTAAAGAATTTTGAATCTGCGATCAACTATGGTTTAAAGGAAATCGAAAACACCAAAGCAAAAGAAAAAGCGGAGTTGTCTAAGATTATTGGAGAAAGCTATTTTAATCTTAAAAAATATGAAGAGAGTATTCCTTATTTAGAAGCGTATGATCAGCCTTTTATTAATTGGAATGCAACTGATTATTATCAGATGGGCTATGTGTACTACAAAGTAGGGCAATATGAAAAGGCGATTTCTTTTTTCAATAAAATTATTTTGGAACAAAATGGTATTGCACAAAATGCCTACTATCATTTGGGAGAAAGTTATTTAAAAGTAGATAAGAAATTAGAAGCATTTCATGCGTTTAAAAGCGCTTCGGAGATGAATTTTGAGCCTGAGCTTCAAGAGGATGCTTATTATAATTACGCCAAGTTAAGTTATGATATAGGAAATCCGTACGAAAGTGTGCCTACGGTGTTGCGTAATTTCTTGAAGAAGTATCCTAAAACAACGAATAAAAAGGAGATTAATCAGTTGATTGTAAGTTCGTTCGTGTTGTCTAAGGATTATAAAGAAGCGTTGCGAATCCTAGAAGAAGACCCGAGTATTTCTTTACCCAATGCATATCAAAAGGCGGCCTACTTATTAGGAAAAGATTTGTTTGCAGACGAAAAGTATCAAGAGAGCATCGTTTACTTTGAAAAAGCACTGAGTAAACCTGTAGACGCTTATTTAGTATTAAAATCCTATTTTTTAAAGGCTGAGGCTGAATATCTTTTAGGAGAGTATAAAGAAGCAATAATTAGTTATAAGCAGTATATAGAGATCGAAGGAGAAAAGGATGTCGTCGAATTAAGACAAGCACACTACAGTATTGCGTATGCTTATTTTAAGCTAAAAGAGTACGAACTGGCGATTAAGAACTTTAACGTTTATGTAGGAAGTGAACCAATAGATAAAGTGCGTTTAAATGACGCCTATTTGAGATTAGGAGATTGTTATTACGTGACTAAGCAATATTGGACGGCAGCCAATGCTTATAATATGGCGATTAAGATGAAGCAAAAAACAGCGGATTATGCCCATTATCAAAAAGCGATGTGCTATGGGTATATTGATAAACGGGCTGAAAAAATCAAAGGATTAAACGAATTTGCTCAATTATTTCCTAAATCGTCCTACAATGATGATGCGGTCTTTGAGTTGGCCAATACATATTCTTTGTCAAATGAAAACAAAAAGGCTTTATCAGCCTATCAAAAATTGGTAGAAGAATATCCAAAGAGTGTTTTCCGATCAAAGGCACTATTGAGGCAAGCTTTGATTTACTATAATGCAGATAAAGGCGAAGACGCATTGGTAAAACTCAAGAAAGTAGTCGAAGAATTTCCGTCAACTCCAGAGTCTATTGAGGCAGTCGCTACGGCAAAAATTATATATATCGATCAAGGTAGGGTAGATGAATATGCGGCGTGGGTTAAAAAATTAGACTTTATTGAAATCTCTAATGAAGAACTGGATAATTTAACCTATGAATCAGCCGAAAAACAATATCTGCAAAACAATACTGAAGCTGCTACTAAGGCCTTTGCAGATTATATAACCAAATATCCAAAAGGCTTACACTCATTACAAGCCAACTATTATGAGGCACAACTCTTATATTCGGAAGGTAAGAAGGAAGAGTCCATTCCATATTATCAATATGTGCTGAATGTAGTTAACAATGAGTATACTGTAGAGTGTTTGGCTAAGTTGTCTCGCGTGTATTTGGAAAAAGAAGCTTTTAAAGAAGCAATGCCATTATTAGAACGTTTGGAAAAGGAGTCAAGTATCCCGTCAGACGTAGTTTTTGCAGTTTCCAATCTGATGAAGGCGTATTATAAAGAAGGCTTATATGCACAGTCCGTAGTTTATGCGGAAAAAGTGATGCAACTAGAGGAATCAGATATTGCAGCCAAAAATGATAGTCAAATTATTGTGGCTCGTTCTGCTATGAAAACAGGAGATGAGGCAAAAGCTAAAAAAACTTATGCCAAACTGAAAGGTGTAGCAACAGGAGAGTTAGGGGCAGAAGTCTTGTATTACGAAGCTTATTTTTTAAATAAAGAAGGAAAATACGAAAGGTCCAATGGTGTAGTGCAGCAACTGGCACAAGAATTTTCAGGGTATAAATACTATGGAGCAAAAGGTTTGTTAATTATGGCGGACAATTTTTATCAATTAAAAGACACTTTTCAGGCAACTTATGTATTGGAGACCGTACTGGACAACTTTAAAAATTACCCAGATGTAATTGAAAAGGCACAACAGCAATTGGAACAGATCCAAGAAAATGAAGAGTTTAAATTAGAAGAAAATCAACCTGCCGAATAAATTTTATATGAGACCTTTCAACACAAAAATAGCCATCATAGTATTATTCATAATAGGGGTAAATGTACAAGCACAAGTAGAATCAGGATCGATTGGAACAGAGACCATTGACGTGGTCAAACTGTATTCTCCAACAATCAATGATAGTGATAAGTTGCCTGTAATAATACAAGCGGATTCTCTTGTCGAAGAAGAAAAAAGGAAGTTAAACTACGAGATTTTTTCTTATCCAGTAGCATCAACTTACAGCCCTTCAAAAGCTAAAGCCAATCCATTGTCACAAGCCGAAAAAGAAAAATTGTATAAAAACTATTTGGTCTTAGGTATGGGAAATTATACCACTCCTTTGCTGGATTTATATGTAACTCATGATTTGGATAAAGAGAGATATATCTTAGGTAATATCCGTCATCATTCTTCACAGGGAGGAATAAAAGGAGTTCGTCTGGATAATTCATTTTATAACTCAGGTTTAAATGCTGCTTATGGTGTAAATAGAAAAGAGTACGGATGGGAAACAGGAATTGCTTACACGCATAAATTATATAATTGGTATGGTGTACCTACAAATCCTAATGTGTTTGTTTTTTCTGACACGGCTTTAGATCAAATGAGTCCAAGTCAAATCTATCAAGGGTTGGATGTTCATGTGGATACTTATTTTAATCAAGTAAAGTATTTCAAAAAAGCGAGTTTGTTTTATAAACGTTTTTGGGATGATTATGGTTCTGCCGAAAATCGTCTGCGTGTGAGTCCATCGTTTGATGTTGACGTGTTACAACAAAAAGTGAGAACGGATGTAGTGATTGATTATCTCGGGGGAGGTTTTGATCAAGAATATATGGGAACAACTCCAAGACCATACGGTTCTTTTATTGCGGGATTGTCACCTAATTTTGTATATCGTGATGGCGCAATTGATTTAAATATTGGGTTAGGTGTGTATTACTATAGTAATACGAAAAGCACAGGGATAAAAGGAACTAATAGTAGAGGTTTATTGTATCCAATGGTGTCAGGGTCTTATACCATAGTGGATGATGTTTTGGTCGCTTATGGAGGTTTAGAAGGGGGTGTTCAACAAAACTCATACAATCAGTTGGCTTCTGAAAATCCTTTTATTTCGCCAACTCAAGAGATTAGACCAACGGATAAAGTCTATGATTTAAACATAGGCTTACGAGGAAAGTTGATGACAGATCTTTCCTTTACGATTAAAGGGTTTCATAAGTATGAAAAGAACAAGTATTTGTTTACAGCAAATAATTTTAAAGATGGCCCACTAGCTTTACGCAAAGGTTATGAGTTTGCCAATTCTTTTCAAGTATCTTATGACAACGTAAGATCAACGGGAGTTTATGGTGCTTTGCAATACAACTACAAAAAGATGTTGTCTGTAGAAATAAACGGAAGTTTTACGGCTTACAATACGGTTTTAAATGCGGAAGCTTGGAATTTACCAAGATTAAAAGGTGGAATGGTTATAGGCTATTCTTTTTTAAAGAAATGGAATGCTCAACTGGATATGAATTATATAGGCGGGCGTTGGGATAGAGAAATCACGAAATCAGTTCCTCAGATCACCTATTCTAAAAAGGCAATTGCTGGCTTTTTCGATGCCAATTTAAAAGTTACGTATCAGCACAATAAAAAGCTAAGTGGTTTTATCACGCTTAATAATTTTACCAATGCTGAGTATCAGCAGTGGATTCAATATCCTGTACAACGCTTTCAAATAATGGCAGGGGCCATGTATAAATTTGATTTTAAATAAGGGTGTAAATACTAAAAAACCTTCCAATTCGGAAGGTTTTTTTATGTCTAAAACGCTCTATTCATTAGGTTAGAGCCAAAGTCTCTGAGTATTTGTTTTCGGTCTTTTGATAAATCAATTTCGTTGAGCACTTCAAAAGCTTTGTTGGTGTATTTTTGAATGGTTTGTTGCGTAGCTACATCACTACCGTATTTTTTATAAATATCAACTACGGTTTTTATTTTGTCATCATTGTCTTCTAGTTTTTTGGCAAACAAATCTTCCAAAATTTGCTTGTCTTCCAAAGAAGCTAATTCTAATGCCTTAAGATACAAGTAGGTCTTTTTGTTTTCAATGATGTCTCCTGCGATTTGTTTTCCAAAAGCCGCCTCGTCACCAAAAATATCTAAATAATCATCTTGTAATTGAAAAGCTATGCCAAGATTAAGTCCAAATTTGTAAATGAGTTTGCGATCGGATTTATCGGCTCTAGCAACAATGGCTCCCATTTTAAAAGCGGCACCCACCAAGACAGCCGTTTTGTACGTAATCATTTGTAGGTATTCCTCTATACTGACATTTGATCGTGTCTCAAAATCCACATCCATTTGTTGACCTTCGCAAACCTCTATGGCTGTTTTTGATAATAATTTAGTAAGTTTTTTAAAGACTTTGGGTTCATAAATGTCAAAAAATGAATAAGCCATAATCATCATTACATCGCCCGAAAGTATACCCGTATTAATGTTCCATTTGTGATGAACGGTTTCTTTTCCTCGTCTTAAAGGAGCTTCGTCCATAATGTCGTCGTGAACTAATGTAAAGTTGTGGAATATCTCCACAGCTGTCGCTGCTGGTAAGGCTTTTTCGTGCTCAGTGTCAAAAAGCTCAGCAGCCATAAGAGTCAAAATCGGTCTTACTCTTTTTCCTCCTAGACCTAAGATGTAGTTTGCTGGATCATAAAGGTTTTGAGGCTCTTTGGTTGGAGTATTTTGTTTTAAATACTGTAAAAATGAATCTCGTAATTCTGATAGTGAATGCATTCGTCTAAAAATTTTGGCTAATGTACTTAATATTGAATTAAAAGCGATTCGCTCAGTTGATTATTAAAACATTAAAAACTAAGGAAACTATTTTTGTTTCTAAAGTTTCCTGTTTATATTTGCGGCCAAATTAAGATGCCTATGAAAGAAAAAATTGTACAAAAAGCTACCCAAATGTTTTTGTCTTTAGGTTTTAAGAGTGTTACTATGGATGATATAGCGTCGGATATGGGGATCTCTAAAAAAACTATTTATCAGTCTTTTTCTAATAAAAATTGTTTGGTAAAGGAATGCGTTTTAGGTCTTTTTGATACGATAAGCTCTGGAGTAGATAAGATTGTTCAGGAGAAAAAGAATCCAATTGAAGAACTTTTTGAAATCAAAAACTTTATAGCAAAACACCTTAAGGATGAACAGAGTTCTCCCATGTGTCAACTGCAAAAGTACTTTCCTAAGATTCATGAAAGTTTACATCAAAAACAATTGTCTAAGCTAGAAGAATGTATTAAGGTAAATCTTCATAGAGGTGTAGAAATCGGTTTGTTTAGAAAGGAAATTCCTGTGGATTTTATCGGGAGAATTTATTTCGTAGGGATTCAAGGGATAAGAGATAAAACTATTTTTCCTGAAGAGCAATATACCAATAATGACCTAATAGAACAGCATCTGGAATATCATCTACGAGCGATTTGTACGGTGCAAGGTTTAGAAATAATGAAAGAATTACAAAATAAGAACACTTAATAAAAACTTGAAAACAAATATGAAAAAGTTACAACTACTCGTATTAGGAGTACTTCTCTCGAGTTGGGGCTTTGCCCAAGAGTCGGAAAAAAAATCCTACTCGTATAATTTGGATGAGGCGATTGCTCATGCCTTACAGTATAGTTCAGAAGCAATCAATGCCGATCGTGATGTTCAGGAGGCACGCCATAAAAAATGGGAAACTACAGCAGACGGATTACCACAAATTGATGGTTCTGTGAGTTATATGAATAATATTGAGGTACAAAAGAGTCCTTTGCCCGAAGCTTTTGGAGGGGGAGCAGAAGGATTTGGTACTAAGCATAATATGGATGCCAAATTAACCTTAAATCAGTTGCTGTTTAGTGGGAGTTATCTAGTGGCTCTTAAGGCTTCTAAAACCTATCAAGAATATGTGCAGAATAATAAACTGAAAACGGAAGCAGATATCCGAGAAATGGTTGTCAATACTTATGGGAATGTCTTGTTGGTAGAAGAAAGTTTAAGAATTTTAAACAAAAACAAGACTACTGTTGAGGCTAATTACAACGAGATGAAAGCTTTTTTTGAAAATGGGTTGACAGAAGAAGAAAATGTAGAACAATTGGAGATAACATTGGCTTCTATTGAAAATACTATCAAGTTCAATACTAAATTAAAGAACACTACCTATCAAATGTTAAAATTGACATTGGGTATGGAGCTAGAAGATGAGTTGGTTTTAACGGATAGTTTAGAAAGTTTAGCTCAAAAAACGCAATAAAAGAATTGACAGTAAGAACCTTTTGATATTTCACTAAAATTTGGACTATCAAATGGTGAAGACCAATGAAACTAGTGAAAGTTATTGTTTTGAAAATTGAAAAAAGTAGACGTCTGCCAACTTTAGCTTCTTTTGCCAATCTTGGGGCTAATTCATTTAGTCGTTATGGCTTTCCTTTTTATCAATCTTCACAGAAATGGCATCATTATTCTTCTTTTGGGGTGCAATTGAATGTGCCAATATTTAGCAGTTTCAAAAGAGGTGCACGAATTCAGCAATACAAAATCAAATATGAAAAAGCGAAAACTTTAACAGAGGATACCTCTAAGCGTATTCAATTGGCTTGGGAAAATGCTAAAAGTGATTACGAATATGCTATTGATCAATATCAAACCTCACAACGTACTTTGCAATTGGCTGAACGTATCGAATCAAAACAACAAGTTAAGTTTAAAGAGGGATTGTCTTCTAGTTTTGAATTTACCGAAGCACAACGTCAATTGTACACAGAACAACAAAACAGTCTAAAAGCAATGCTCGAGGTTATCAATAAACGAGCGGCTTTAGAAAAAATAGAAAACAAACAATAAAAATTTAGCATTCAAAATAAATATCATGAAACAAATAGTTGCAATACTCATAGGATCAATGGTGATCATCTCTTGTGGAGGAGAACAAAAGGAATCATTAGAACAAATACTTCAATCCAAGGATCTTGTTAAGATTAGAGAAAAACGAGCTGAAATCGTAGCGGAACAATTAGAAATTAACCAAAAAATAAAACAATTAGACGCTGTTATCGCGGCCATTGATACGGTTAAGAATTTACCTAATGTTTCTACATTGATAGTTAAAGAAGAATCATTTAATCACTATTTGGATTTACAAGGGAATGTAGAGACCAAACAAAACATATTGGTTTATCCAGAATTTTCGGGAGTATTAAAACAGGTTGTAGTGAAAGAAGGACAAGCCGTGTCAAAAGGTCAAGTATTGGCTAGAATAGACGATGGAGGATTGAGTCAGCAATTGGCACAATTAGAAATACAAGCTCAATTGTCTAAAACCACCTTTGAGAGACAAGAGCGTTTGTGGAAACAAAAAATTGGTAGTGAAATACAGTATTTGCAGGCTAAAACTCAATATGAAGCTCAAGCAAAGGCTGTAGATCAAATGCAAAAGAATTTGGATAAAACGGTAGTAAGAGCACCTTTTACAGGAGTTGTTGATGACGTTATCACCGATGAAGGTAGCGTGGTTGCTCCTGGGCAAACGCCATTGTTTAGAGTAGTTAATCTTAATGATATGTACGTGACTGTTGATGTGCCTGAACGTTATATCACTAATGTAACGATAGGGAAAGACGTAAAGGCTAACTTTCCTGTACTAGGAAAAACAATAGATTCTAAAGTGAGACAAACAGGTAAGTTTATTAATCCGGCTAATCGTACCTTCAAAATTGAAGTGCCTTTAGAAAACAAAGACCAATCCATTAAGCCTAATTTGACGGCTAAATTAAGAATCAATGATTATTCGAACGAGAAGGCGTTATTGATTCCGCTAAGTGTTATTTCGGAAGATGCCAGTGGAGAGCAATATGTGTACGTAGTCCAAAATAAAGACAAAGATCAAGGTGTTTCTAAAAAAGCAACGATTACCACTGGGCAGTCAGAGGGTGATTTAGTGGAAGTGCTTTCAGGATTGTCAGTTGGGTCTGAAATTATAATCGAAGGAGCCAGAAGTGTAAAGGATGCTCAAGAGGTACGTATACTGAATAAACAATAATTGTTATGGCTAAGAAAAAAAATAAAGTAGACAAGGAGTTTGGTTTGTCGTCATGGGCGATTCATAACAAAACGACCATCTATGTAATGATGGTAATGATTCTTTTTTCGGGAATATCAGCGTATTTGAGCATGCCTCGCGAAAATTTCCCAGAGATAAAAGAAACTAAAATATATGTAAGCACGGTATTCCCTGGAAACACATCAGAGGATATAGAAAAATTGATTGTTGATCCTTTAGAGGAGAAATTTAAGTCTGTTAGTAATGTGGTCAAGGTAACGTCTACTTCTCAGGAAGATTATGGAATAATTATAGTGGAGTTTGACGAAAAAATTACAGTAGAGCAAGCTAGACAAAAAATTAAAGATGAGGTTGATTCCGAAAAATCGGGTGAAGATTGGCCTACGTTTAATAATGCGAAAGTAGAGCCTACTGTTTTCGATTTGAGTATTTCTGAAGAAATGCCAATACTAAATATTAATATTTCGGGAGATTACCCAGTAGATAAGTTAAACGAATACGCTAAAATACTCGAAGACCGTATCGAAAGTTTGGATGAGATCAAAAAAGTTGATATACGAGGAGCACAGGAAAAAGAAGTAGAAGTGGCTGTTGATATTTATAAGATGATGGCTGCTCAGGTCAGTTTTGACGATGTGATTAATGCAATAAGTCGAGGTAATGTGACGCAGTCTGCGGGTAACCTTAAAGTCAGTGGGCAACGTCGTACGATTCGAATAGTGGGAGAGATAGAAGAGCCTTCGGAATTGGAACGGTTTGTCGTAAAATCGGAAAGAGATAATCCGATTTATTTGTCAGATGTTGCCGAAATAACATTTAAAGACAAAGAAAAAACCACATTCGCAAGAGAGTTTGGAGAAGAAGTAGTAATGCTTGACGTTAAAAAACGTTCGGGTAAAAACATGGTTGAAGCTACCGAAAAAATCATGAAAATTTTAGATGAGGTTAAAACTTCCGTTTTTCCTTCCAATCTAAAGGTTACGGTCTCTAATGATCAATCCTCTAAGACTATAGCGCAAGTTGATGACTTAGTAAACAATATTGTTTTTGGGATATTGTTAGTCGTCTTAGTAATGATGTTCTTTTTAGGGTTTAAAAATGCATTGTTCGTAGGATTTGCTATACCGATGTCGATGTTTATGTCTTTGATGATTTTAGATGCTTTGGGTTATACCCTAAATACAATGATATTGTTTGGGTTAATCATGGGATTGGGGATGTTGGTTGATAACGGGATTGTGGTAGTTGAGAATGTCTATCGTTTAATGGATGAAGAAGGGTTAAGCCGTATGGAGGCCTCTAAGAAGGGAATCGGGGAAATTGCTTATCCTATCATTGTTTCTACTGCTACTACGGTGGCCGCTTTTATTCCATTAGGGATGTGGCCCGGCATGATGGGAGAGTTTATGAAGTTTTTCCCGATTACCTTATCGGTTGTATTAGGTTCTTCTTTGTTTGTAGCAATTTTCTTTAATTCATTATTGGTTTCTCGATTTATGAGTGTGGAGGATAAAGAGATGCCTAAGAAAAAAATGTATACCATCACAGGTATATTGACAGGTTTAGGATTGTTGTTGATTATAGAGGGGACTTATACTTCAATGGGGAGTATTATGTTGATTTCTTCAATTATGTTGTGGATGTATCGATTGTTCTTGCGTAATTGGGCGAATTATTTTCAAGAACATGTACTTACCGCATGGGAAAATTGGTATGAAGCCACTTTACGAGTTGTTTTTAAAGGTTGGAGGCCAGTAATAATAACATTCGTAACATTTATTATGTTGTTTCTTGCAATCGGTGGTTTTATTGCTTCTGTAATGAACCAACGTACTTCAGTTGAGTTTTTTCCTGATAATAAGCCCAATCAGGTTATTGTTTACATTGAATATCCACAAGGAACAGATATTGTTAAAACAAATGCTATCACAAAAGATATAGAGGAACGTGTATATAAGGTGTTGAAACAGCCTAAATATACGGATGGCGATTATAATTTTTTAGTAGAGAGTGCTGTTTCTCAAGTAGGAGAAGGAGCGGGCAATCCGCAAACCGATGGTGGTTCAGCTGCTGAAATGCCACATAAAGGTAAGATTACCGCCTCGATGCGTGATTTTAAAGACAGAAGAGGGGCGGATAGTCAAGAATTACTACAAGAAGTACAGGAGTCTTTAAAAGATATTTATCCAGGAGTAGCGATTTCTGTAGAGAAGGATGCTGCGGGACCTCCTGCAGGTTATCCGATTAATATTGAGTTAAAGGGTGATGATTATGCGGAGTTGATTAATGTTGCCGAAAAAATGCGGGATTTTATCAATGCTAAAAACATCGCAGGTATTGATGAACTTAAGATTGATGTAAACAAATCTAAGCCTTCTATGCGTGTAGAAATTGACCGAGAGAAGGCAGGTAATTTAGGTGTTAGTGCAGGACAGGTCGGTACACAATTACGTAATTCAATTTTTGGAGCTAAAGCAGGTATTTATAAAGAAAATGGGGAGGATTATGATATCAACGTGCGCTTTAATGAGGAAATCAAAAACAGTAAAAATGCCATTTTTGATCAAAAGATTACTTTTAGAGACATGGCAACAGGACAGATAAAGGAAGTGCCTGTTTCGGCAGTAGCAGAACACAAAAATACATCAGGATATAGTGCTATTAAACACAAACAAACGCAACGTGTAGTTACAGTTTACTCTGCTATGGCACCTGGTTTTACAGATCCTGCCGCTATCGTAAGTCATATCGAAGAAGAAATGAAGAACTTTGATGGTTTGCCAGAAAATGTGTCCATTGACTATACTGGACAGATAGAAGAGCAAAACAAACAAATGGCGTTCTTGATGGGGGCATTTTTCTCTGGATTATTTTTGATTTTCTTGATTTTGATTTTCCAGTTTAATTCTGTTTCTAAGCCAGCAATTATCATGTTAGCTATATTTTTGAGTTTGATTGGTGTATTTGGGGGCATAGTAATTTCAGGAGCTTCATTCGTTATTATGATGACCATGATGGGAATCATATCCTTGGCAGGAATTGTGGTAAATAACGGAGTAGTTTTGTTGGATTATACACAGTTACTTATCGATCGTAAAAAAGAAGAAAAGGGATTAGGAGAAGGAGATTTTGTAAGTCATAAGGAATTGTTAGAAGCGATTATCAAAGGAGGTAAGGCGCGTTTGAGACCTGTATTGTTGACTGCAATTACTACGATCTTAGGATTAATTCCTTTATCAATAGGTTTGAATATTAACTTTTATACGCTGATATCAGAGTTTGATCCTAAAATCTATTTAGGAGGAGATAACGTGCTTTTCTGGGGGCCTTTGGCTAAAACAGTAATATATGGATTGTTTATAGCTACTTTCTTAACTTTGATTGTTGTGCCCGTAATGTTTTATTTGGTCACACGTTTTAAAATGTGGTTGAAGAAACAAGCATAAAGCAACAAAAGAGGCTACTCGATCGAGTAGCCTCTTTTGTTATTATTCCTTCACAAACCTCAGTATGGAGGTTTTTCCATTTTGATCTTCGGTTTGTACAAAATAGAAACCACTGTTCAGTTGTTCAATAGTAATTGTGTTGTCGTTGACATTGTCATAGGATGCTACAATTTTACCGCTAATGTCAACAATTATAGCTGAACTAATAGTTTGGCTAAAACTAATTTGATCATTCGCTGGATTAGGGAATAATTTAATTTGGTTCTCTGATATTCCTTCAAACTCAAATTTGTTGTTGGATAAGAATTTTTGAGTAGAATATAACCTATATTCTCCTGGTTGTAATCGTATTGTCCCTGTTTCGATTTCTGTAACTTGTCTTTCTTCTCCACTAAAGAATTCATACCAAGTGCCCGTATAGGCAAACATTGGTTCGACGTCTTTGGCTACTGTATCAAAGTTACCGATTACAACGACGTGTAAACCAGAGGCAGATCTATCGTTGTCATCAAACAACCTGATTCTTTTGGTTAATCCATCTAAAGACATTCTAACTGTAGAAGAGTTAAAAGTATTAGGGAAGGCTTGTTTTAGTGTATTGAGTTTATTGTAAACACCATACAGGTTGCGTCTGTTTGTATTGTCAAAATATTCCCATTTTATCGGTTTGCGATCCACTCTACAATCTCCATAAGTGTCTGTATTCATGCAGTAATTAATGCCATAATCATAGCCTAATTCTCCAAATTGCCAGATTAACTTTGGCCCAGGAATGGTCAGGAAAAAACACGTAGCTAGTTCTAATCGTTTTAAGGCAGTAGCTTCTTCTTTGGTATTATAATCTCCTTTAATTTGTCCCCAATTGAGTAGACGATACATGTTTCTTTCTTCGTCATGGCTTTCCATGTATGAGATTAAATGTTTGTTGTTCCAGCCTCTGTTGTCATGGTATGCACTGGATAAGTCAGAGTCCGAGCTGTAGCCCATTGCAGCTTGTCCATATTTGTGGTTCATGTTTCCCCAAAACATCAATCCTTTGTCGGCTAATTCTTTTTCTTCTGAATTATCAGCCAGATGCTCACAACTGAAAATAATATCTTGTCCGTGATTAGTGTGTACATAATTAGAATAATCTAATAATCGGTTAATACGTGTTTGGTCTCTGGCACTTCCCCAGTCTCCTACAGGATACTGTGTGTTGGTAAATCCTTTGGTTAAATCTAAACGATAACCGTCTACATGGTATTCGTTAATCCAGTATGACATAGCGTCTTTTATCCAACGTTGTGTATGTTCCGATTCATGGTCAATTTTAAGTCCATAACGCATGCCAGGCTCCTTAAAATTGTGTTGGTCTGCATAATAAGGGTTATTGACTGTCTTACCTCCGTCGTCATATGAGAACTCGTACATTTGAAGCAAAGGAGATTGCCCAAAAGTGTGATTGAATACCATGTCTAAAATCACAGACATGCCTCTTTGGTGGCAACCGTTCACAAACCTTTTTAAGTCGTTTTTAGTGCCATAGGCTTTATCCAGTGCAAAATAAAAACTAGGATTATATCCCCAACTGTTGTTTCCTTCAAACTCATTGATGGGCATCAACTCAATAGTGGTAACACCTAAACCTTTTAGGTAATCTAAACGGTTAAACGCAGCATTTAAAGTCCCTTCAGAGGTAAAGTCTCTCAAGTGTAATTCGTAAATCACCGCATTGGTTTTGTTTGGTCTTACAAAGTTGCCGTCTTTCCAGTCATAAGCGGGTTCATTTATGATAAAGGATGAAGCTAAACCAGATGTTTTGTCATGAGGATAAGGCTTTAGATTAGGATATTGAGAGTTGTTTAGCCACTTATCTTGATCTGGGTCTAAAACTTTTTCGCAATACGGATCTGCAAATCTTTTATTAAAATCTACGACATATTGGTAAGCATATTCGGCATTGGGGTCTAATTTTCCTGCAGGAATAGTTAACCAGTAATAGTCGCCATCTTTCTTCATTTGGTAATCCGATGAAAAAGTCCAATCATTAAAATCGCCGACAATCATTACTCCAGTCTTGTTAGTAGCAAATAGCATAAAGCTAACATCTCCGTTTTCATGTCGGGTAATTCCGTGTTTTAGGTTACTAGGACGTGTTTCCTGTATAGTTACCTGTGGGACATAAATATTGATTTCGTGTTCTTTTGTTGCTGTGTCTGTTGTGGCAACTACTTTGATCGTTACGTTTCCTTGAGAGGAAAAGGTTACCTCTTTAGAAAGGGTGGTTACGGATTCTTCACTTGCCACTAAATCGTTGTTGATATAGATTTCAAGTTTGGCAGCAGCTGAGGCGTCTGCAACAATAGTGGTTGAAGTTCCCTGTTCAAAAACTTGTGAGTTACTAGGTGAAGTGATTTGCGCATTTAGGCCATCTTCATGGATTTTAATAAAGATGTCGTCATTTTCGGATTTGGCAGATCCTGTAGCGTTTCGTATTACTAAACAGATTTCGGAAATGACATCAGTTGAACGGTCAAAGCCAAAATAATCATGTAGATTACCTAGATTGAGTTCGTATTGAGTGCCACCAATATTAGTAAAAGTGTTTTTCGGTACGTTAACTGCCCAGCCTGCAATTACACCTTTCCATCGGTTACCGTTAACAGTCAAACCAATATGGGCATATATCCCATCAGCGCTTTCTAGAGGAGTTCCTAAAGCATCGAATTTTAGAACAATGTCATCAGACGCAGTGGGGATGACGGGAGATGTGCTTACTCCTACTTGACCAAAAGTCAGAAAGGAAGAGTATAGTAATACAATTAAGAAAGTAATTTTTTTCATAATGAATAGATTTGTGTTAATTAAGGGTAATAATCTTATACTCTGCAATATACAGTTTTTTGGTAGAAATTTTTGTTTAAAAAAGAAGGGCATAAAAAAAGGCTTGAGTTAATACCTCAAGCCCATATCGAGTTTTGTTTGTTGTTTTTAAGTTTCCTTAAAGAGCAGCGTCAATAGATTCAGCATACGTTTGCTTAGGTGCAACACCTACTTGTCGGCTAACCACTTCGCCGTTTTTAAATAACAGCACAGTTGGAATATTACGTACACCGTATTTTGCTGCAAATTCTTGATTTGCATCTACGTCTACTTTACCTACTACAGCAGTGTCTTTGTATTCGTCACTAAGCTGTTCAATAACTGGTCCAACCATACGACACGGTCCACACCAAGCTGCCCAAAAGTCTACCAAAACAGGTTTGTCCGATTTTAATACTACTTCTTCAAAAGTAGCATCTGTGATTTCTAATGCCATATCGTTTTCTTTTTAAATTAGTAAGGCAAACTTACTTATTTTTTTGTGAAACCTTTAACAAGGCAAATCACTTTTTGTTATTTTAAAATTGCCTTTTTTGATTAGTTTATTTTATACGAAATTTTTGCTCGATCAAGAGTGCTGAGTAATTTTTTGTTGATGTCTACTTTATATCTTCTGCTGTTGAGAGACATGCGTGTTTTGACTAGGTTTTTTTCTCCAAAATTTTCCAGATGAGGTTGTATTTGGGATGAGGTTTCTATTTCGAAAATATCAAAATATAGGGATTTTTCTCCTTGGTTTTCTTTGATAGTATGAGCGATATTCTGAGCGCTTTCTGGGCTAATTGACTTTATGTCGAGCTGGATAGTTATTTTTTTGGATAAATCGTTCAGTATGTCGTGTAAATAGGTAATCTGGACAAATTGGATTAATGGTTCTGATTTTTTTCCTGTCTCTTTGTTTGTCCAGCCTTCTTTTACAATTATCTTCAGGTAAACGAAATTATTTGGGATTAAAAAGTGTTTGAACTTGAGGTATTCTTCGTTAAAAATTCTAAACTCTTTGTGACCTTCATAATCTTCGATGGTAAAGGTAGCCCAACCTTTATTCGATTTTGATAATCGGTGTTGAACATCGGTAATGATACCTCCTACGGATATGCTTTTGCCAACTAATGAATCTAGATTTTCAAAATGATTCAAAGTGATGTTGCAAAAATATTTGAGTTGATATTTGTAATCGTCCAAAGGATGTCCAGAAATATAAATTCCTACAACTTCTTTTTCTTTGGCCAGTTTTTTCATAGTACCCCATTCTTCACATGGAGGGACTAACGGTTCAGGGATTTGTACCTCTGACGAATCTCCAAACAAACTAACTTGTGAAGAGTTTTGACTGTCTTGGTATTTTGAAGCAAATCTAATGGCCTTTTCAAAAAATAATATTCCGTCACCTTCGTCGTGGAAATACTGTGCTCTATGGGTGTTTTTGAAAGTGTCAAGTCCTCCAGCTAAGATGAGATTTTCAAATGCCTTTTTATTAGCAGCACGCAGGTCTATCTTTTTTGCCATATCAAAAATGGACTGATACTCTCCGTCTTTTCGATTTTCGACAATAGTTGCTACAGCACCACTTCCTACACCTTTGATAGCTCCCATTCCAAAACGCACAGCTCCTTCTTTGTTTACGGTAAACTTATAATAGGATTCGTTAACACAAGGTCCTAACACTTCCAGTCCCATCCGCTTACATTCTTCCATAAAGAAGGTTACAGATTTGATGTCATTCATGTTGTTGGATAATACAGCGGCCATATATTCAGCTGGATAATGGGCTTTTAGATAAGCAGTTTGATAGGCTATCCAAGCATAACAAGTGGAGTGAGATTTATTGAATGCATAGGCAGCAAAGGCTTCCCAGTCTTTCCATATTTTCTCTAATTTGCTACGATCATGTCCGTTTTTTTCTCCTCCATCTAAGAATTTTGGCTTTAGCTGTTCTAGTAAGGCAAATATTTTCTTACCCATTGCTTTTCGTAAAACGTCTGCTTCGCCCTTCGTAAAACCAGCTAGTTTTTGCGAAAGCAACATCACCTGCTCTTGATATACTGTAATACCATAGGTTTCTTTTAGGTATTCTTCACAAGCATCTAAATCGTAAATAATTTCTTCTTCTCCGTGTTTTCTTCTAATAAAGCTAGGAATGTATTCCAAAGGTCCTGGCCGATATAAGGCATTCATGGCAATCAAATCCGCAAATACAGTAGGCTTTAGTTCCTTCATGTATTTCTGCATACCAGCGGATTCATATTGGAATATACCAACTGTTTCTCCTCTCTGGAAAAGCTCATACGTTTTTACATCATCCAGAGGAAAGTTTTCTGGGTCAAGATCAATGTCGTGTCTTAGTTTAACGATTTTGACGGTATCTTTTATTAAGGTTAGGGTTTTAAGGCCCAAAAAGTCCATTTTTAGTAATCCTGCGCTTTCCACTACAGAGTTGTCAAACTGAGTGCAGTACATATCAGAATCTTTTGCCAAAGCTACAGGGACAAACTTAGTGATGTCGTCAGGGGTAATAATCACACCGCAAGCATGTATTCCTGTATTACGAACAGATCCTTCTAGTTTTCGGGCTTGTTTAATGGTTTCTGCCTCTAGATTATCACCCTCGGAAATAGCCAATAATTGATTGATGCTCTCAATTTCTTCCGAGCGGAATTTCTCTTTGAGTTCTTCTTGGGATTTTCCAAATATTTTGGCCAGTTTCGTGTTAGGAATTAATTTGGCAATCCTATCGGCTTCAAATAAAGGTAAGTCAAGTACACGTGCAGTATCCCTAATGGAGGATTTAGCTGCCATAGTACCATAGGTAATGATTTGTGCTACTTGATTAGCGCCATATTTTTTTATCACATAATCCATTACACGACCACGTCCTTCGTCATCAAAGTCTATATCAATATCGGGCATGCTTACACGATCAGGATTTAAGAAACGCTCAAAAAGCAAATCGTACTTAATGGGGTCTAAATTGGTAATACCGAGACAGTAAGCCACAGCACTACCAGCAGCGGACCCTCGTCCAGGGCCTACAGATACATCCATATTGCGCGCTTCTCTGATGAAATCTTCTACAATCAAAAAATAACCAGGATAACCTGTTTTTTCAATGACTTGTAGTTCAAAATCTAGTCGGTCCTTAATTTCAGGTGTGATTTCGTCGTATCGCTTTTTGGCTCCTTCATAAGTAATGTGTTTCAGATAAGCATTTTCGCCTCTTTTTCCTCCATCTACTTTATCTTCTTCAAACTGGAATTGTTCAGGGATGTTAAAAGCAGGAAGTAAGACGTCTCGAGCTAATTCATAAGGTTCTACTTTATCAATAATCTCTTTGATGTTGATTATGGCTTCAGGAATATCCTTAAAAAGCTCTTTCATTTGTTCAGGACTCTTAAAGTAGTATTCTTGATTGGGTAGTCCATACCTAAATCCTCGTCCACGACCAATTGGTGTGGTTTGTTTTTCTCCATCGTTTACACACAATAAGATATCATGCGCATTAGCGTCTTCTTGATTGGCATAGTAGGTGTTATTTGTGGCGACGAGTTTTATATTGTGTTGACGTGCCAGATCTATCAAAACAGCGTTTACACGATCTTCGTCCTCTTGATTGTGTCGCATGATTTCAAGATAAAAATCATCCTGAAATTCGTTTTTCCACCATAATAGTGCTTCCTCTGCCTGTTTTTCTCCAATGTTGAGAATTTTATTAGGGATTTCGCCGTATAGATTTCCTGAAAGTACGATTAAGTCTTCTTTGTATTGTTTAATAACCTCTTTGTCTACACGAGGAACATAATATTTTCCATCCACATGTGCGATGGATGATAACTTGGCTAAGTTGTGGTAGCCTCTTTTGTTTTTGGCTAAAAATACAATTTGATAACCGTTGTCTTTTCTGGTTTTGTCCAAGTGGTTTTCACAAACAAATAATTCGCAACCTACTATCGGAATAATCGGTTTTTCGCTAAAAATTTCTCCTTTTTCTTCGGCTTCTTTTTTTCGGGCAGAAACTCCTTTGTTATGAATAGATAGTCCTTTGACAAAATGAAAGGCTCCCATCATGTTGGCATGATCGGTTAAAGCGACTGCTTCCATTTTCTGGTCAATAGTTACCTTTATTAATGAGTCAATACTTATAGTTGATTGCAGGATGGAATATTGGGAGTGGTTGTGTAAATGAGCAAAAGGGGCGTCTTGTAAAAGCGCTAAGTTTTTAGAAAGGTTGCTGTCAGAAATCGTTGTTTCGCTCTGTTTGAGTTCCTCTCGTATCTTGTCCGAAGCAGCTTTAAGGTTGATGTGTTGTAATCCAATAACCTGAATAGGTTGAGGGTTGTGTTGACCAAATTTTTCAAAATAATCTTGAGGAACATCTAATTCTTCAGTATTGAATTGTTTTAATCGAATGAGTTCGAAAAAACATCGAGTGGTGGCCTCAACGTCGGCAGTAGCATTATGTGCTTCGGCAAAGGGTTCTCCAAATAAATGTTCGTGGAGTTCTGTAAGAGTAGGGAGTTTAAACTTTCCGCCTCGTCCTCCTGGTATTTGACACAATTCGGCAGTTACTTCTGTACAGGTGTCAAGAATGGGTAATTTCTGTAAATTATTATCTAATTGTAATCGATGAAATTCGGCACCGACTATATTGGTGTCAAATTTGACGTTTTGCCCAACAACGAATTTGGCTTTATTTAATGCTATGTTAAAATAACCCAATGCTTCCGCTAAAGGAATACCTTGTTTTTCTGCTAATTCTGTTGAGATCCCATGGATTCTCTCAGCATCATAAGGGATGTTAAAACCTTCTGGTCGAATCAAAAAATCTTTATGTTCGATGCACGTCCCCATTTCATCATGCAATTGCCAAGCAATCTGAATACATCTAGGCCAATTGTCTAGATCTGTAATGGGTGCGTCGAATCTTTTGGGTAAACCCGTTGTTTCCGTATCAAAAATAATGTACATGAAGGCGATTTTTTGAGGCTACAATATACTAAAATTCAACAAAAAAGGCCGCCTTTTCAGACAGCCTCCTAATTGTATTTTTAGATTATTATCGCACAGGGATTTTGTAGAATAATCCTTTTCTAAATCTAACCGTGTCAGCAAAAATGGTGTCTACTTCATTTGTTTTAATGGCTTCAAAATAAAATTCTCCACTTATGGTTTGGTTGTCCATATCGCTTTCTGTTATCTTCAATCTACCATTTCCTCTGTTAATACCAGTGGTATATTCTAAAATATTAACGCCCAATATGCTTGTAAAAGTAACTTTTCGCACATCGTTTCTTCCAAAATCATAAGAACCCTTATTTACTGAAGGTAATTGAAAAATGATTTTATCGGTACCGTTGGTAGCTTCAATAGCATACGAAATAGTTTTGTCTACTTCCACAGGATACGCTCTTACGTCAAAAGCTAGCCAAAAATTTGTACTGTCTTTCTCTCCTTGTAGGGCAGGTTCTCTAAACGTGATTTCTTGAGTGCATGACGAAAAAAGAACGGTCATCGCTATCAAAAATAATGAGAGATAAGATATTGTTCGTTTGAAGTTATTCATTGTATTGACTTAATTATAGGGGTACAATAATAGTGAATCTAAATTAGATTCGAATACTCGCAAAATAAAAAAAACTTTTATATATTTGCAAACTTATTTTAACCGAGGTCGAGTACCTCAATTTTTAACCGAGGTCGAGTACCTCAATTTAAATGAATAGTTATGCCTGTAAGAATTAGATTACAAAGACATGGTAAAAAGAACAAACCAGTTTATTGGGTAGTTGCTGCTGATGCACGTGCTAAAAGAGATGGTAAATTCTTAGAAAAGTTAGGGACATACAATCCTAATGTAAATCCACCACAAATTGAATTAAACGTGGATGGTGCTGTAAAATGGTTGCACAATGGTGCTCAGCCAACGGATACGGCCAGAAACGTTTTGTCTTCTCAAGGAGTTTTATTAAAACACCACTTAGAGATAGGGGTTAATAAAGGAGCATTGACTCAAGAAGCTGCTCAAGCAAAATTTGAGGCTTGGGTTGCAGAAAAAGAAGGGAAAATTAACGCTACAATTTCTGGTTTGGACAAAGCTAAAGCAGAAGCTAAAGCCAAAGCTTTAGAAGCTGAAAAGGCGGTAAATCAAAAAAGAAAAGAAGAAGCGCAAGCAGTTGTTGCTGAAGCTGAAGTAGCTGCTGAAACTGAGGCTTCTGAAGAGGTGGTTGCTGAGGCTGGATCAGAAGATTCAGTAGAAGAAACTCAAGCTTAATTTATAAGGGTTACCATGCAAAAAAAGGATTGTTTCTTTTTAGGTAAGGTAATTTCAAAATTCAGTTTTAAAGGTGAGGTTCTTGTTAAATTAGATACAGACGAGCCTCATTTGTACGAAAATATGGAATCAGTTTTTGTTGAAATCAACAGAAATTTGGTTCCATTTTTTATTGAAAAAAGTCAACTGCACAAAAGTGAGTTGCTAAGGGTTCAATTTGAGGATGTTGAGGATGAAGCATCAGCCGAATCTCTCATAGGTTCCGAGTTGTACTTGCCGTTGGATTTATTACCAAAATTAGAAGGGAATAAATTTTATTATCACGAAGTTATTGGTTTTCAGGCAGAAGATGTTTCCAGGGGAGTATTTGGAGAAATTGTTGAAGTCATCGAAAACATGAATCAACATTTATTTAAGATTGATAATGAAGGAACAGAAATTTTGGTTCCTGTTATTGATAGTTTCATTAAGGAGGTAAACCGTTCCAATAAAAAAATACTGTTTGATTTACCAGAAGGTTTAATCGATTTGTATTTGTAGACTATTGGATATGACTCCTTTTAAATTCAAACAATTTACAATTCAGCATGATAGGTGTGCCATGAAGGTGGGTACTGATGGTGTATTACTAGGTGCTTGGTCTGATGTGTCTCATTGTCCGGAGTCAATCTTAGATATTGGTGCGGGTTCTGGTTTGGTTAGTTTAATGCTGGCTCAAAGAAGTGGGGCAGGATTAATTGACGGAGTAGAGATTGATACAGAAGCTTTTGAACAATGTGTGGATAATTTCGAAAACAGTCCATGGGGGGATAGGTTGTTTTGTTATCACGCGTCGTTTCAGGAATTTGTAGATGAGATGATTGAAGAATCCTATGATTTGATAGTTTCAAATCCTCCTTTTTTTGAGGGTACTCAACAGGATATGGATGCTTCAAGGGAACTGGCACGTTTTACTTCAGAATTGCCCTTTGAATTGTTATTGAATGGCGTGTCGTTATTGTTATCAGAACAAGGAAAATTTTGCGTTGTAATTCCTTTTGATAGAGAAGATGAGTTGCTGAAGGAAGCTCAAGAACAAAAATTATATCCTAATAAAATCACGCGAGTAAAAGGAACTCCAGATTCATCCATTAAAAGATCTCTGATTCAATTCATAAAAAACGGTGTTCAAGAAATAAAAGAAGAGGTTTTAGTTCTTGAAAAACAGCGTCATGTGTATACTCTAGAATACTCACAGTTGGTCAAAGACTTTTATTTGAAACTTTAAACTAGTCTTTTTTTAGTCGGTATTTTTTCAGTATTTTAGAAAGGTTCAATTAACCCGATGCTGTTATGAAAAAAGACGACTTTCAATCTCCAGATTATTATCGTATTGAGGAATTGTTTACAGAAGAACAGCTCTTAATCAGGAATTCCGTTCGGGAGTGGGTTAAAGAAGAGATTTCTCCAATTATAGAAGAATGCGCACAAAATGCTCGATTTCCTAAAGAATTGATTTCTGGAATGGCAGCCATTGGTGCTTTTGGATCTTATATTCCTCAAGAGTATGGAGGTTTTGGCTTAGACCAAATCAGTTATGGTTTAATCATGCAGGAGTTAGAGCGCGGAGATTCAGGAATTCGTTCTACTGCTTCTGTTCAGACTTCATTAGTGATGTATCCGATATGGCAATTTGGCAATGAAGAACAAAAACAAAAATATTTACCTAAACTAGCTTCAGGTGAATTTGTAGGTTGTTTTGGCTTGACCGAACCTAATCATGGCTCAGATCCTGGGGCAATGGAAACTCATTTTGTAGAAGATGGCGATAATATAGTATTAAATGGTGCTAAGATGTGGATATCTAATGCGCCAATGGCTGATGTGGCAGTGGTGTGGGCAAAGGATGAACAGGGGAGGATTCATGGCGTATTGGTAGAAAAGGGGATGAAGGGTTTTTCGGCTCCTGAAACCAAAGGAAAGTGGTCGTTAAGAGCCTCAATAACTGGGGAATTACTTTTTGATAATGTCAGGGTGCCAAAATCAAATATTTTACCGAATAAAAGTGGTTTGGGGGCGCCGTTGTTGTGTTTGGATTCGGCGCGTTATGGCATTGCTTGGGGAGCCATCGGAGCGGCTATGGATTGTTATCATACTGCTTTGAATTATGCCAAAGAAAGAACGCAATTTGGGAAACCTATTGCTGCAACTCAATTGCAACAAAAAAAATTGGCTGAGATGATTACAGAAATAACTAAAGCACAATTACTAACTTGGCGTTTGGGTGTACTGAGGAATCAAGGAAAAGCGACTTCGGCTCAGATTTCTATGGCCAAAAGGAATAATGTTCATATGGCAATTACAATAGCGCGAGAAGCAAGACAAATATTAGGAGCAATGGGGATTGTGGGGGATTATTCTATCATGAGACACCAAATGAATTTAGAATCTGTAATTACCTATGAGGGGACGCATGATATACATTTACTCATTACAGGAATGGATATTACGGGTATTTCTGCGTTTAAATAGGAAAGTTTTTTTAGCTTTGCGCACATTAAAAAAATAAACTGCAAAAATGAGTGATACAAAGACATTTGATGTTTTGATAGAGATTCCGAAAGGAAGTAGAAACAAATACGAGTATGATTTTAAATTGAAGAAAATCAGATATGACAGAATGTTGTTTTCTTCTATGATGTACCCAGCGGATTATGGATTTATTCCAGAGACATTGGCCTTGGATGGTGATCCGTTAGATGTTTTAGTTTTGGTAACAGAACCTACTTTTCCTGGTTGTGTGATGGAGGTAAAAGCAATTGGAGTTTTCCATATGGCGGATGAAAAAGGTCAGGATGAAAAAGTGATTTGTGTACCAGTATCTGATCCGATTTGGAATAAATTGAGTGATTTGTCAGATGTAAATTCACATTTATTAAAAGAAATTGAGCATTTTTTCCAAGTATATAAGGATTTGGAGCATAAAAAAGTAGATGTTGAAGGATGGGGTGATGTAAAGGAAGCAGACGTAATTATTGAGAAATGTATTGCTCGTTTTCAAGGTTCTAAAGAACAAAAAGAAGGTAAATTTTCTATAGGGTAATCCTTCTTTCAGATGAGGTAATGAAGCGTCAGAATTAATAAGTTCTGACGCTTTTTTATTGCTTATATTTCGGTATCTTTAGGGCAAAATTTTATAACCAAAAAATTAAATATGGAATCAATTGCAATTTATCTTCCGGTGATATTGTCGGTCGTAGGTCTTTTATACATGTGGGTAAAAAAAGGCTGGGTAATGAAACAAGATGCAGGTGACGGAAAAATGAAAGAAATTTCCGATTACATTTACGAAGGAGCTTTAGCTTTCCTAAAAGCTGAATATAAATTATTGGCCTACTTCGTTATTGGTGCAAGTATTGCGTTAGCAGGAGTTTCTTTCGTGGTGGAGTCAACACATATATTAATTGTAGTGGCCTTTATTATTGGAGCTATTTTTTCTGCTTTGGCAGGAAATATGGGAATGAAAATAGCTACTAAAACAAACGTTAGAACAACGCAGGCAGCTAAAACGAGTTTGCCGGATGCATTAAAAATTTCTTTTGGTGGAGGTACTGTAATGGGACTTGGTGTAGCCGGTTTAGCAGTGTTAGGTCTTACCTCTTTCTTTATTATCTTCTATCAGTTTGTTTTTATGCCAAACGGATGGACGAATACAGATGACATGACAGTAGTTTTGGAAACGTTGGCAGGATTCTCTTTAGGAGCAGAATCAATTGCATTATTTGCTCGAGTTGGTGGAGGTATCTATACGAAGGCAGCTGATGTAGGGGCTGATTTAGTAGGAAAAGTGGAAGCTGGTATTCCAGAAGATGATCCTCGTAACCCTGCTACAATTGCAGACAACGTAGGAGACAACGTAGGAGATGTTGCAGGTATGGGGGCAGATTTATTCGGTTCGTATGTGGCGACTGTGTTAGCGGCTATGGTTTTGGGTAATTATGTGATAAAAGACATGGGTGGTAAGATAGATGACGCTTTTGGAGGAATTGGCCCAATTTTATTGCCAATTGCTATCGCAGGTGTGGGAATTATTATTTCTATAATCGGAACATTTTTAGTGAAAATATCTTCTAACGAAGCTAAGGAGGCTGAGGTTCAAAAAGCATTGAATATAGGTAACTGGACATCTATAGTTTTGGTAGCGGTTTCATGTTTTGTATTAGTAAATTGGTTGTTGCCGTCAGAAATTCAAATGACCTATTATGGTGAGGGTATTAAAACCGTTTCTGCGATGAATGTATTTTTTGCAACCTTAGTAGGTTTAGTAGTAGGTGCAGGAATTTCTTCTTTTACAGAATACTATACTGGATTAGGTAAAAAACCAATTTTAAAGATAGTACAGCAGTCAAGTACAGGGGCAGGAACCAATATTATCGCAGGTTTGGCTACGGGAATGATTTCCACTTTTTCATCTGTAATATTATTTGCTGTTGCAATATGGGCTTCTTATGGTTTGGCAGGTTTTTATGGGGTAGCCTTGGCGGCTTCTGCGATGATGGCAACTACAGCTATGCAATTAGCGATTGATGCCTTTGGACCTATTGCGGATAATGCAGGAGGTATTGCGGAGATGAGTGAGCAAGATCCAATAGTTAGAGAGCGTACAGATATATTAGACTCTGTTGGTAACACTACAGCAGCAACTGGTAAAGGTTTTGCAATTGCATCTGCTGCCTTGACTTCATTAGCTTTGTTCGCGGCGTATGTAACATTCACAGGTATTGATGGTATTAATATCTTTAAAGCACCAGTATTAGCTATGTTGTTTATTGGAGGAATGATTCCAGTGGTGTTTTCTGCATTAGCTATGAATTCTGTAGGAAAGGCAGCCATGGAAATGGTGTATGAAGTAAGACGTCAATTTAAAGAGATAGCAGGGATTATGGAAGGTAAAGCCAAACCAGATTATGCTAAATGTGTGGATATCTCTACAAAAGCTTCATTGAAAGAAATGTTAACCCCAGGAATTTTAACTATTGGCTTCCCAATTCTTATAGTTATCGTAGGTAAGTTGTTCTATGCGGATAATAATCTTATGGTAGCTGAAATGTTAGGAGGGTACATGGCAGGAGTTACTGTGAGTGGGGTACTTTGGGCAATTTTCCAGAACAATGCAGGAGGAGCGTGGGATAATGCTAAAAAATCGTTTGAAGCAGGAGTAGAAATCAATGGGCAAATGACATACAAAGGCTCAGATGCGCACAAAGCTGCAGTGACAGGAGATACAGTAGGTGATCCATTTAAAGATACCTCAGGACCTTCTATGAATATCTTAATTAAATTAACATGTTTGATAGGTTTAGTTATTGCTCCGATTTTAGGTGGTCATGTGGAAAGTGCAGAGGAAATTGTGCCCGTTCCAGAAGCTGTCGAAATTAAAGTAGAGGCCACTGAACAAGTTACTAGTGAGTACAAGGTAAGTGAGCATGATTTGCTAAATGATGACTCTGTAGTTGACGAGCAGGAGTTACTACAGGATGGAACTGAAGCAGGTAAAAAGGAGTAAAATTTATAAGTATAGTATCATAAAACAAAGGGGGCGGTGAAAAATTCACCGCCCCCCTTTTATTGTTATATATTTTGATTGACTACAACTTCTTTCTTTCTTCAACCTCTCTGAAAGACTCTAAGATATCACCTACTTGGATGTCATTGTAGTTTTTAACTTGCATACCGCAATCATATCCTTTAGAAACTTCTTTGACGTCGTCTTTGAAACGTTTAAGAGATGCAAGGTCTCCAGTGTATAATACAATGCCGTCTCTGATCAATCTGATATGTGAGTTTTTGTAGATCTTTCCATCCACAACCATACAACCCGCAATTGTACCCACTTTAGAGATTTTGAATGTTTCTCTAATTTCGGCACTACCAGTAATCTCCTCTTTCATAATAGGAGAAAGCATACCTTCCATAGCGTCTTTTAAGTCGTCTATAGCGGCATAAATGATTGAATAGGTGCGCAAATCGATTTCTTCTTTCTCTGCCAGTTGCTTAGCTGTTCCAGAAGGTCTAACGTTAAATCCAATAATGATGGCATCAGATGCAGAAGCCAACAAAACATCAGACTCTGTGATAGCACCTACTCCTTTATGAATAATATTGATTTGAATCTCCTCTGTAGAAAGTTTTAAGAACGAATCAGAAAGCGCTTCAACAGAACCATCCACATCTCCTTTCAGGATGATATTCAACTCTTTAAAGTCGCCTAAGGCAATACGTCTACCAATCTCATCTAAAGTAATATGGCGTTGGGTTCTTACACTTTGTTCTCTAGATAATCGAGCGCGTTTAGCGGCGATTTGTTTGGCCTCTTTCTCATCTTCGTATACGCTGAATTTATCCCCAGCAGTTGGAGCTCCGTCCAAACCTAATATAGAAACAGGCGTTGAAGGCTCGGCTTCTTTGATGTTGTGACCTCTTTCATCGTACATCGCTTTAATTTTACCATGTTGATGTCCGGCCAGAACATAATCTCCAATGCTCAATGTACCATTTTGTACTAAGATGGTGGATACGTAACCTCTTCCTTTGTCAAGGAATGCCTCAACTACGGTTCCGTTTGCTATGCGTTTTGGATTTGCCTTTAAATCTAATAATTCAGCCTCTAATAATACTTTGTCTAAAAGTTCAGTGACTCCAGTTCCCTTTTTTGCTGAAATATCATGAGATTGGTATTTACCACCCCAATCTTCTACTAAGAAATTCATTCCTGCTAATTTTTCTTTGATCTTTTCAGGTTCGGCAGTAGGTAAATCCACTTTGTTAATAGCGAAAATAATCTGTACTCCAGCAGCTTGAGCGTGACTAATAGCCTCTTTGGTTTGTGGCATGATGTCGTCGTCTGCTGCAATCACAATTATGGCAATATCTGTAACTTGAGCACCACGAGCACGCATCGCTGTAAACGCTTCGTGACCTGGTGTATCTAGGAAGGTTATTTTTTTGCTATTTTTTAAAGAAACACTATATGCACCAATATGTTGAGTAATTCCTCCAGATTCGCCTGCAATTACATTTTCGTCACGGATATAATCCAGTAATGACGTTTTACCATGGTCAACATGTCCCATAACGGTAACAATTGGTGCTCTCGAAACCAAATCTTCTGGATCATCTTGAATTTCAACTTTATTGTCGTCTTCATTGTCCGTAGAAATAAATTCAATTTCATATCCAAATTCATCGGCCACAATAGTCAAAGTTTCGGCGTCGAGACGTTGATTCATGGTTACCATAATTCCTAGGGACATACAAACAGAAATAATTTCAGTAATACCTACATTCATCAATACAGCCACTTCTCCAACAGTTACAAATTCAGTAACCTTAAGGATTTTGCTTTCTGAGTCTAACTGTCTTTGTTCGTCATCAGTTCTTTGTCTGTGACTGTCTCTTTTGTCTTTGCGATATTTGGATGCTTTTGATTTGCTTCCTTTTCCTTGAAGCTTTTCTAATGTTTCACGCACTTGTTTTTGAACGTCAACTTCATCTGGCTCTACTTTAGTTACGGGTTGTTTCCCTTTTTTAAAGTTTCCTCCTTTCTTGAAATTTCCTTTTTGTGCGTTATCCTGATTTGGACTATTTGTAGAGATTCTTTTGCGTTTCTTTTTAGAATTATCACGCGAGTCTCCTTTAGCTTCTCCTCTTGATTCTCCTTTAGATTCCTCTTTTTTCTTTTTAGGCTTGTTAAATTGTGATAAATCAATGGTTTGTCCAGTGATTCTTGGTCCGCTTAACTTTTGATATTTGGTTTCTATAGCCTCGTCTTCTGCAGCTCTTTCTTCTTTAGGTTTTTCTGCTATCGGCTCGTTGATTACAGGGCGTTTCTCTGCTTTCGGTTCAATAGAGCTAACTATCTTTGGTCTTGGCAATTCGACTTTTCGAGTTTCAATTTTTTGAGGTTCTGTAACTGGTTCTTCTACTTTTTCAGGTGTTTGGGCAACAGGTGTTTCTATAATTACATCAACGTCTTCTTTTGTGGCAGTTTTTGAAGAGGGCTTGTTGATGCTATCTAAGTCAATGCTACCGACTTGTTTAGTTCCAGTTAAAGAAGCTTTGGCTCGGATAACTTCTTCTTTCTTCTGGCGTTCAAGATTTTCTTTTTCACGTTCCTCTTTAAGAGCTTCTTTTTCTTTTCTCTTTTCTTCGCTAACCTCTTTAGAAGCTTCTTTTTTGTCTTTGTCTGTTGAGAATTCGTCCGAAAGAATTTCGTATATCGATTCTGGAATTTTGGTATTTGGACTTGCCTCAACCTCGTGTCCTTTTTCTTTCAAAAAATCTACTGCTCGATCAAGGGATATGTTTAGTTCCCTTAATACTTTATTGAATCTTGTTACTTTTCCTGCCATTGCCTTTTTTTTTGCCCTTAAATAATAGTGTAACTAGTCTTAGTTTTCTAATTCATCTTTCAGAATTTGAATAACATCGATAATAGTTTCCTCTTCTAAATCCGTTCTTTTTACCAAATCCGCCACGCTTTGATTCAATACTGCACGTGCTGTATCTAAACCAATTCTTGTGAACTCTTCGATGATCCAATCCTCGATCTCATCTGAGAATTCAGCTAATTCAACATCCTCTTCTATTTCTGCTCCTTCTCTGATTACATCAATTTCATATCCAGTAAGTAGGCTTGCTAAACGTATGTTTTGCCCCCCTCTACCAATGGCTTTTGAAATTTCTTCTGGCTTTAAATAGATTTCGGCTTGTTTGGTTTCTTCATTTAATTTTACCGAAGAAACTTTAGCTGGACTGAGTGCTCTGGTAATGTATAGTGCGTCATTATTAGTGTAATTAACTACGTCTATATTTTCATTACCCAATTCACGTACAATTCCATAAATTCTGCTTCCTTTCATTCCTACGCAAGCTCCTACTGGATCAATACGATCGTCGTAAGAATCTACAGCAACTTTAGCTTTTTCTCCAGGAATACGTACCACTTTTTTGATGTTAATCAAACCGTCAAACACCTCAGGGATTTCCTGTTCAAATAGTTTTTCCAAAAACAGTTCTGAAGTACGAGACATGATAATTTGCGGTTTGTTTCCTTTTAATTCCACATCTTCGATGATTCCTTTTACGTTGTCTCCTTTTCTAAAGAAGTCAGAAGGAATTTGTTTGTCTTTCGGAAGTACAATTTCATTGCCATCATCATCCATTAAAATAACCACTCTTGGTCTGATATGATGTACTTCAGCTGTATAAATCTCTCCAATATATTCTTTGAATTGCTTGTATAAGTTCGTGTTGTCGTGCTCATGAACTTTTGCAATTAAGTTTTGTCTCAAGGCTAATATGGCTCTTCGACCTAAGTCTTTTAATTTAACTTCTTCTGAAACTTCTTCGCCAACCTCAAAATCAGGTTCAATTTTAATCGCTTCGGATAATTCAATCTCTTGATTTTCATCAACAACTTCTCCGTCTTCAACGATAATGCGGTTTCTCCATATCTCCATATCTCCTTTATCTGGGTTGATAATGATGTCAAAATTATCATCGGAACCGTATTTCTTTTGTAGTGCATTTCTAAATACATCTTCCAAAATAGCCATTAGCGTTACTCTGTCTATCAGCTTATTATCCTTAAATTCAGAAAAGGAATCAATTAAAGCGAGATTCTCCATATATTGATTAATTAAAGGTTATTTTAACTTTCACTTCTTTTATTTGTTCAAAAGGTATTTCTTCTAAGTGTTCCACTGTTTGTTTACCTTTCCCTGTTGCTTTTGGTTCTCTGGTTTGCCATTCTAAAACCAAGATATTCTCTTTAACGTCTATTAGTTGTGCTTCAAACGCTCTATGATCTTGTTTAACCGCAACGGTTCTGCCAATATTTTTTGGGAGTTGTCGCACGTTTTTCATTGGACTCTCCGCTCCACAAGAGGTTACTTCAAGGCTATGGTCGAATTCGTCATTTTCCAATTCGCTTTCAATTGCTTTACTGATATCTATACAGTCCTGTAATTTAACGCCTTGATCTCCATCTAATTGTATAGAGATGTGATTGGAGGAAGAAATAGACAAGTCAATAACAAAAAGCGATGGTTTTTCGCTAATTATTTTATTTAACACGTCTTCTACTTTTTTTTGTAATCCCATATTTTAATAAAAGAGGGGACTACTGTCCCCTCATTAACTCTCTTTTCATAAAAATCCCTGCAAATGTAAGGTTTTTTTATCTTATAATAAGGTTCTTCTGGTTGAAAGTTGGCAATGAAATGTTTTTTTCTTTCAACGGAATACTGCCGAATTAAAAAAGCCTTCCGATAAGAAGGCTTTTTTGTTGGTCCACAAGGATTCGAACCTTGAAAAACTGCACCAAAAACAGTTGTGTTACCGTTACACCATGGACCATGGTTTTAATTCGGTGGCAAAATTACATTATATTTTGGTTGTTACAAGTTTTTTTTGAAAAAAATCTTCAAAGTGAATAGCTCTGTATTCCGCCAAAAATCATTTTCTTTGTGGATTCTTCAAAACAAAGGGAATTAACATGTTGACATTCAATTATAAAAAATGGAATAATATTTTGGGGTGGGGCGTTTTTGCAATAGCGCTATTGGTCTATTCCTTAACCGTGGAGCCTACACTAAGTTTTTGGGACTGTGGTGAGTATATCTCAACTTCTGCAAAACTGGAAGTAGGACATCCTCCTGGAGCGCCTTTGTTTCAGATGATTGGAGCCTTCTTTTCGATGTTTGCTATGAGTGCGAATAAAGTGGCATTAATGGTTAACATGATGTCAGTTTTTTCTAGTGCGTTTACTATTTTGTTTATGTTTTGGTCTTTGACTATTTTGATTAAAAAGGTGGTTGAGGCTTCAAGCGAATGGAATACTACCAATGCTATTATGAGTTTAGGAAGTGCTTTTATCGGAGCTCTTGTTTTTACTTTTTCAGATAGTTTTTGGTACAATGCCGTTGAGGCAGAGGTCTATGCAATGGCGTCGTTATTTATTTCGCTTCTGTTTTGGGTAGGCTTACGCTGGGAGCAAGATATGAATGAGCCAAATGGAAATCGCTGGTTGTTGTTGATTTGTTTGTTGATTGGGTTGACTTTTGGGGTGCATTTTATGGCTTTACTGTCTATTCCGTCTTTAGGATTTCTGTATTATTTTAAACATTATAAGGATATCACAATTAAAAGTTTTGTGATTGCGAATGTAGTTGTGGTGTCTGTGTTGCTGTTCATTTTCAAAATGCTTTTGCCTCTGACCATGTCATTATTTGGTAATGCAGAAGTGTTCTTTGTTAATAGCTTTGGATTGCCTTTTAATTCAGGTACTATCATTGTGACTATTGGACTTATTCTTGGATTTTATTTTGGGTTAAGATATACTAAACAGAAGGGATTGATTTTGTACAATACTCTATTGCTGTGTGTGTTGTTTATATTCATTGGTTTTTCGTCGTGGTTGATGTTGCCCATTCGTGCTAACGCAAATGTTGTTATAAACGAAAATAAACCATCGGACGCCAGAGAGGTATTGGCGTATTACAATAGGGAGCAATACGGTGAGACCAAATTATTCTATGGTCCACAGTTTTCAGATTCATATGCTGGATTAGATCCACAAAATCCTTATAAAGATGAAAAACCTAACTATGAAAGAGATTATCAAACAGGGAAGTATGTGATTGTAAATAATTATAAAAATGCAGTTCAAAACTTTGATGATAAACACAAGACTATTTTACCTCGACTATGGAGCTCAGAACATGCCGAAAATTATATGATTTTCACAGATGTTCTGGAGTTTAGTATCAAGCCTGAATATGCAGGAGAGCAAGATTTGGTAGATGTGGTAAATCAATTTAAGACCTCCTATTTCTCTGGAAAAATTGACGTAGAAGGATACCATAAGTTTTTGAAAAATTACGGGGATTATTTGATAGTAGAGAAACCGACTTTTTGGAATAACATCAAATTTATGGTTGAATACCAGTTTGGTTACATGTATTGGAGGTATTTGATGTGGAACTTTTCGGGAAGACAAAATGATTTGCAAGGTAAGTACAAAATCACAGAAGGGAATTGGATTACAGGAATCAATTTTATTGATAAAATAAGATTAGGTTCACAAGAATTTTTGCCATCAGATTTGGCTAATAACAAAGGAAGAAATGCGTATTATATGTTGCCTTTCATTTTAGGAGTGATTGGTATGCTGTACCATGCTAGTAAAGAGCTGAAGAGTTTTTATGTGTTGTTTGTATTATTTCTGTTTACGGGGATAGCACTCAAAATTTATTTGAACGAACGTCCTTTTGAGCCTCGAGAACGAGATTATGCTTTAGTTGGGTCTTTCTATGTTTTTGCCATTTGGGCAGGAATGGGTGTTATGGCTATTTATGAAAAAGCCACTCGGTTTTTAAGTCCAAAAATAAGTGTTCCTGTTGTTTTAGGTGTTGTTTTGTTGGCTGTTCCTATGGTCATGGCCAAAGAGAATTGGGATGATCATGATCGCTCAGGAAAATATACTGCTTTGGCTAATGCCAAAGCTTACATGGATTCATGTGATGAAAATGCGATTCTTTTTACCATTGGAGATAATGATACATTCCCGTTGTGGTATCTTCAAGAAATTGAAAATTACAGAACAGATATTCGAATAGTCAACACCAGTTTGTTTATGACGGATTGGTATATTGACCAGATGAAATTACAAGCGTACGAATCAAAACCATTACCAATATCCTTTGAACATTCACAATATGTGCAAGGTACAAGAGATGCGGTGTTGTTTGATCCTAAAACTGAAAACCGTTGGAGTATTCAGGATTTTATTCGATTTATATCAAGTGATGATCCTAATACTATTGTGAAACTTCAAAACGGACAAGAACTTCATTATTATCCAACGAATAAAATTAGAATACCTGTAGATAAGGAAAAAGTTCTTAGAAACAAGTTGGTATCAGAAAAAGTAGCGGATTCCATAGTTTCCTATATAGATGTAGATATCAAGGCGAATGCTTTATATAAAAACCGAATCATGATGTTTGATGTTGTGGCTAACAACAATTGGGAGCGACCTATTTATTTCACGGGAGGAGCATTTGGTGATGAGGACTACTTGTGGATGAAAGATTACTTGCAGTTGGAAGGATTGACGTACAAACTAGTCCCGATTAGAACGCCAATGAAAGATAAAAACAATCCAATGGAGATGGGATGTATTGATTCAGACAAAATGTACACTACTGTGAAAGGTTGGGATTGGGGAAATAGTAACAGTCCAGACATCTATCATGATCCTGAAACGCGAAAAAACAGCATTACTTTTAGGACTAATTTGTATCGTTTAATGGATCAGTTAATCCTTGAAGGAAAAAACAAAAAGGCAGAAGAGATTGCTGATTTGGCTATGGAAAAAATGCCGATAGCTTTTTATGAATATTACACCTTAGTAGAACCGTTTGCAGAGGGATATTATACTTTGGGCAAAAAAGAAAAAGCCAGGGTTATTTTAAGAGAGTTAATTGTTAAGTATCAAGAAAATTTGAAGTATTATCACAGTCTTGATGAGAGTATTCATGATTTGTATTATATCGAGATTATTACAAGTATTGAGCGATACAGAAACTTACTACTTACCGCTAAAGAGGGAGGTGACCAAGAGTTTTATGAAGAAAACAAGTTGGCTTTTAACAACTACAATAAGATGTTCGAGGTGTTCAGAAGGGATAATGAATAGAAAGCTGCGCGGATGTATTGGGTAAAAACACCATGGGTTCTTAAAAAGCTTTTCAAAAATTACACATGGGATAAATCTAGTGAAGAAAAGAGGGTCTATCTAACCTTTGATGATGGACCTATTCCAGTCGTAACAGAGTGGGTTGTTGATATTCTTAATAAGAACGGCATAAAGGCAACTTTTTTTTGTGTAGGTGACAATCTACAAAAGCATCCAGAAAT
The DNA here is from genome assembly GCA_020635875.1 of Flavobacteriales bacterium. Taxonomy (GTDB): domain Bacteria; phylum Bacteroidota; class Bacteroidia; order Flavobacteriales; family Flavobacteriaceae; genus Flavobacterium. The sequence goes on along the minus strand of JACJYY010000007.1, from coordinate 82,555 downwards.
TGCAAATCAATTAATTTTGGCGAAGCATAACATTGGTAATCATACGTTTAACCATAATAAAGGTTGGGAGACGACTGACGAAGTGTATATGGAGTCGATTCAAAAAACTCAGATGGTTATTGATAATTTGTGTCAAAGCCAAATTAAAAGGATTTTTAGACCTCCTTATGGTAAAATCACACCGACCCAATCTGATAACGTTAGAAATGCCGGTTATGAAGTAGTTATGTGGGATGTGTTAAGCGCTGATTTTGATCCTGAAATTTCAGCAAAAAAATGTTTGCGTAATGTTATTGGAAATACTGTAAACGGAAGTATTGTTGTTTTTCACGACAATATAAAATCATTCAAGACCTTGCAATATGTCTTGCCTAGGTATATCAAATTTTTACAGAAAAAGGGATTTCAGTTTGGGACTATTTATTGATGTATTCTAGCAAAAGACCGATTAGTGTATTTGCATCTAACTCTCCCGTTTGACGCCATTTCATTTGGCTATTTTTATAAATCATTAACGTTGGAAGCGTGTTGATTTTTAAAGCGCCAGCTAGTTCGGCATTTTTGTCTACATCAATTTTGATTACTTTGACACGGTCGCCTAAAGCAGCTGCCACATCTCGCACTACAGGGTGCATAGATACTGAAGGTTCGTTCCAGTCAGTGTAAAAGTCAATTAAAACTGGGTTTTCTGTTTTAATAAGCTCTCCAAATTTTGACATAATCAGTTCTCGTTTAATAAATAAAAGATATAGTTTCTTTATTATGTAACCATAACAAATATAACATAATAAATTTTATATCCTATTTTTTGTCAGTTTTATCACTGTTATTTCAGGCCATATTCCAACCCTACCAGGGTAAGCATGAAATCCAAACCCCCTGTTAACATAGATGTATCGGTTAAATTCTTGATATAATCCTGCCCACTGTTTGTAAACGTATTGAACGGGACTCCACTTAAAGAAATTAGGGATTTCAATCCCAAATTGCATGCCGTGCGTATGACCGCTTAAGGTTAATTGGAAGTTTTTAGGATGCGTTTTTACTTCATGTTCCCAGTGCGAAGGGTCATGACTCATCAAGATTTTAAAATCTTCTGCCTTTACCTTTTCGGCGGCTTTATTTAAATCACCTGCTTTTTTAAAATTATGTCCCCAATTTTCTACTCCGACTAGTTGAATTGAATCTTGGCCTTTTTTAATTTCTACAGACTCATTTAGAAGCAGTTTAAAATCAATTTTTTTGTGGAGATTTTTGATATTCTCAAAATTCTCCATTTTTTCCTTAGCAGAATTCCATGTTACATATTCACCATAATCATGGTTGCCCAAAATGGAGTATTTGCCAAATTGAGGCGTTTTGATTTGTTTGAAAGTATCAATCCAAGGATACATTTCTCGGGCGTGGGTGTTGACAATATCCCCCGTAAAGAGGATTAGATCTGAATTTTGTTCGTTGATTAAGTCAATAGCATATTTTATTTTTTCAGGATTATCAAAGCTGCCGCTATGAATATCAGAAATATGAGTAATGGTCAATCCATCAAAAGCTTCTGGGAGGTCATCGTAAGGGATTTCATTTTTGATAACTTTGAAGTTATATTTACCTCTAAATATCCCGTAAATCAATGAGGAGAAAGGAATCGCTGCTAACCCCAGAGCAATTAGGCTAATAAAGCGTCGACGATCAGGTAAGAACTCATCAGGTTTTGGACTGGAGGTGAAAAAACGAATACCCGCAACAAGAGATCTATAGATGTCTTCTCCAAATAAAAATAGGGTGATTACCAATTTTGGAATCACTAAAATGAGAATCAAGCCTATCGTAGAGAGACTTTGTTGCGTTTGTCCTTGACTACGGTCAAATTGTAAAATATTGTAGGCAATGTATAAGATTAAACCAATGCTAATGACTTGGTATGAATATAATATCCATTTGTCTTTAAGAATGGTTTTAAAGGCTTGGAAGGTGTATACTTCAAGTAAAATAATGACAAGCGCCAATGCAATCAATCGATACATATTGTAGATTGTTTATTAGTTTTGAAATTGTAGATTTGCAAGGTAACCTATAAAAAACAAAATGAGAAACGGTTTAATCACACTTTTATTGGTGTTAGCCTCACTGACTTATGGTCAAGAATCTTATTATTATAGTGGATGGGGGAAGATTAGAAATTCTAAGAATGAAGTGGTGTCCTCAAGAGAGATTAAAACCACTTTTGTTAATGAATTTGAAATTATTCAAAGTTATCGTCAAGCACGTACAGAGGCGAATGTAGGAAATGTACTTATGGGTGGTGGATTTGGGTTTGCATTGGGGTATACGGCTAGTGCATACTTTGGACCTACATTTTTTAAACCTGCGCCTGTCATTGGCGGAGTCTTATTGGGAGGAATAGGGGTGGCCTTTCGCATGCTGTCAAGAAAAACGATCAAGGAAACCGTTGATGAAATGAATAATTATCAACGAAGAAAAAAGTATCAAAGTTATATTGACTCTTCACAAATAATTGTAAATAGTAATGGAATAGGTTTGTCTGTTTCATTTTAAAAAAGCACCATGGCTGATTCACAAAAGCGTCTATTTCTTTTAGATGCATACGCGTTAATTTTTAGAGGTTATTATGCCTTTATCAAAAATCCAAGAATTAATTCTAAAGGATTAGACACCTCTGCCATTATGGGGTTTATGAATTCTCTATTGGATGTTATCCGTCGTGAAAAACCAGATCATCTGGCTGTATGTTTTGACAAAGGAGGAAGTGATATACGTAATGAAATGTTCTCTGAATATAAAGCCAATCGTCAGGAAACGCCTGAGGCTATTAAGATAGCTGTGCCATACATACAACGGATTTTGGAAGCCATGCATATACCCGTGGTAGAAAAGCCTGGATTTGAAGCTGACGATTTAATCGGAACACTTTCTAAACAAGCCGAAAAGGAAGGCTATAAAGTATTTATGGTGACACCTGATAAGGATTTTGCTCAATTGGTGTCAGAAAACATTTTTATGTACCGACCAGCGAGAATGGGTAATGGTATCGAAATTTTAGGAGTAGAGGAGGTAAAAGAAAAATTTGAAGTAGATCATCCGTTACAGGTTATCGACTTTTTAGGTATGATGGGAGATGCGGTCGACAATATACCGGGTTTGCCGGGAGTTGGAGAAAAAACCGCAATCAAATTTTTGAAACAATATGGGAGTATGGAAAATCTCTTTGCTCATACACATGAGCTAAAGGGAAAAATGAAAGAAAATGTAGAGGCGAACAAAGAGAAAGGCTTATTGTCTAAAAAGTTAGCCACCATATTGTTGGATTGTCCTGTTCAGTTTGATGAAAAGGATTATGAATTATCAACGCCAGATTCAGAAAAAGTAGGGGAACTTTTTAATGAGTTAGAGTTTAGACGAATGTTGGTGCAGTTTCAACAGATTTTTGGTCAGAGCCAAAATGCAATAATCGAAGAAACATCGTCAGCCGTAAATATTCCAGTTAAAAAAACATCAAAAATAGAAGAACAGTTTTCTCTTTTTGGCGATGAAAATGCAGAAGGAACAACAGTTGTAGAGTCAACCAAGTTCTATAAGAATATTGAAGATGTTGATCATCATTATCAATTAGTAGAAGGAGAATTGGCAGTGAGTCTTTTGGTAAAAAAACTATTACTTCAAAAAAGTGTGTGTTTTGACACAGAGACCACAGGGTTAGATACAGCAATAGCGGAATTGGTCGGGATTGCCTTTAGCTATGAATCGGGGAAAGGGTATTATGTGTCTTTTCCTGAACAAAGAGAAATGGCTAATAAATTGATTGCCATTTTAAAACCTTTCTTTGAATCAGAAGAGATTCAAAAAGTAGGACAAAACCTAAAGTATGACATAAAAATTTTGGCTAATTATAACGTATCCGTTAAGGGGCAATTGTTTGATACCATGATTGCTCATTATTTGATTAATCCAGATATGAGACATAATATGGATGTTTTGGCTGAAACATATTTGAAATATTCTCCAAAATCCATTGTTGATTTAATTGGCAAGAAAGGGAAAAGCCAAAAATCAATGCGTGATGTGTCTTTAGAAGAGGTAAAAGAGTACGCCGTTGAAGATGCAGATGTCACTTGGCGATTGAAAGAAGTTTTTGAAAAGATGGTGGACGAAACTCAAGTGAGGAAGGTTTTGGATGAGATAGAGTTGCCGTTGATTCAAGTTTTGGCGGGGATGGAGATAGAAGGTATCCGTTTAGATGTCGAATATTTGAAAGTGTTATCAAAAGAATTGGCCATAGACATAAGAAAGTTAGAGGTTGATATATATGAAATGGCTGGAGAAAGTTTTAATCTAGCTTCGCCCAAACAACTTGGAGATATATTGTTTGAAAAATTGAAAATTGGAGGGTCAAAACCCAAGAAGACCAAAACAGGGCAATATGCAACAGGCGAAGAAATATTGTCAGTTCTGGCTAAAGAGCATAAAATTGTGGAATCTATATTGGATTGGCGTTCATTAGTTAAGTTGCAAAATACTTATGTTGATGCATTGCCCGATCAAGTGGATAGAAATACAGGTCGAGTACATACAGATTATATGCAAGCGGTTGCTGCAACGGGTCGTTTGAGCTCTAACAATCCTAATTTACAGAATATTCCTATACGTACAGAGAGAGGAAGACAAGTCAGGAAAGCATTTGTGCCAAGAGATGAAAATTATGTGTTGTTAGCAGCGGATTATTCTCAAATTGAATTGCGAATTATTGCGGCTTTGAGTCAAGATCCTGAAATGATAGCTTCCTTTACTAAAGGAGAAGATATTCATGCGTCAACGGCAGCCAAAGTGTTTGGTGTAGCGTTGGATGAAGTAACTCGAGAGCAACGAAGTCATGCCAAGACAGTAAATTTTGGAATCATATACGGAGTTTCTGCGTTTGGTTTGAGCAATCAGACGAATTTGACACGATCGGAGTCTAAAGAATTGATAGATGCCTATTACAAAACCTACCCTAGACTGAAAGAGTATATAGGAGAACAAATTGAGTTTGCCAGAGAACATGGATATGTAGAAACAATCTTAGGGAGGAGACGTTACTTAAAGGATATTAATTCGCCTAATGCGATAGTTCGTGGAGCTGCAGAACGTAATGCAGTTAATGCGCCAATACAAGGAAGTGCAGCTGACGTTATCAAGATTGCCATGATCCGGATTTATGATGCATTACAGTCAGGAAATTGGAAAAGCAAGTTGTTGTTGCAAGTGCATGATGAATTGGTTTTTGATGCGCATAAGGAGGAATTGAATGAGCTCAAAAAAATGGTCAAAGAGCAGATGGAAAAGGCAGTTGAGTTAGCTGTTCCTTTAGTGGTGGATATGGACGAGGGGCAGAACTGGTTGGAGGCGCATTAAGTTGTTGTTATGTAAGGGTAGAAGGCGATTGAGTACGGTTATCTAACAACCACATTTTACCATCTGAACCACGGGCGATATCCGCAGCATATAACATTAATCGATTATTTCCGTTAGGATTGATATCAAAACAAGGACGGAAAAATCCAGAATTATCATAAATCAGTTCCGCAGGTATAATGGAATTTTTAAGTAATAGTTGCGGACCGTAAATGTCTTTTATAATTAAATCTAATAAATGAGCGCGTTGTTGCAATCCTTTTTCAATGGTTTTCCATTCTTCTTCATGAATTAAAAAAGGGATTGGGTCTAATTTCCACGGTCGTGGCGTGGCATCATTAGAATTATATACGTTATAGGTTACTCCGTTTTCTTTTAGCTTATGAATAATTTCTTGATTGCGAAGTTCAATTTTTTCCAGTCCGATTCCTTCTAAAGTGGCAAAAATATTTTTCCAATAAGGCTTTACTTGCCCATTATGATCAATTACTTCATCGTAAGAACTTATAGAGCTTTTGTAAGAATTTAAAAGACTTTCTGTGATATTTGGAATCATTAATGGTATGTTTTTCGAAAAATATTTTAAAGATGTAAATATAGTTTAATATTAAACCGTTTAATCGACTTTAATTTGAAAATATGGGAATTTGAAAATGGTTTTTTCTCAAAGCTGATTACCTAAAACTCTTTTGACTTTTGACTTTCGACTAAAAAAGTCCAAAGCCGATTGCCGACTGCTCACACCCACTTGGGCGTTCCCCGACTAGGCGGGGCGTGCTCTCGCTAGTCGTTTTTTATTCCATTGCATTTCATAAAAAGAACTCCAACAATAGCTCCATCACTAACGCAAATTGTTATCATATTGCAAAATTAATCTTGTATTTTAGCCCGCCAAATCAATAAAAATATGAAATACCCAAAATACCATTACAAGACCGAAAAATTAATGCAACATTATGAGTTCATTAGTGAAGGACCTAAAGGATTAATTAAAAAAGTTGTTGAATACACCAAAACAGGCACTGAAAATGTTTACAATTTAGGCTTTGGTGATTATGACGACCAAACAAATTCTATCAACGACTTATCAGTTACGAATAACGGAGACAGTTTAAAAGTATTAGCAACAGTAGCCTCTACAGTTTATGCTTTTACGGAAAAATATCCAAAGGCATGGGTTTTAGCAACAGGTAGTACATCAGTGAGAACTCGATTATACAGAATGGGCATTACCAATAATTTAGCAGAAATTTCAGAAGATTTTTACATCTACGGATTAGATGATAATGGAATTTGGGTTAAATTTGTAATCGGAGAAGATTACGAAGCATTTTTGATAACCAGAAAAGATAATAAATAACATGAAAAGCATAGATAAATTAAACCAATCCAAAGTGCCTATTATTGTTTTTGACGATAAGTTAACAAAATTACAAGGCAAGGTGCTTTTTCCTGAAAAATTAAAAAAAGCAAATGAATTGCTTAGTAAAACAAAATTACCTGTTTTACCCAACCGATAGTTGGTTAAGTTTTCAAGTTCGATTCGTAAAATCACAAGCCATTCCGTAAAAGAGTGGCTTTTTTGTTTAAACGTTAATCCGTGTAGTCGTTTATTCGAATTTCAAATTCGAAATTTTCTAATTACACTCTAAACCTTACACAAAAAAACATTTTCAAATTGCCTCATTTTCCAATTTTAAAAATTTCTGTAAATTTGAAAATACTAAATCAGAAAAAAATGGCACAAATTATATCTGTAGAGTACCCTGACTATTTAGCGAATTCCATGCGGATGAGCAAGAGCGAATTTGGGAGAGAAGTTAAAATTACTGCTCTTGTTAAACTATTTGAACTGGGTAAAATATCCTCTGGAACTGCATCTAAAGTGTTACAATTATCAAGGATTGAATTTTTAGAATTATTGGCAAAATACGGTGTAGGCTTTTTGAATGTTGAAGATTTAAATGAGGACTTACAAAATGCTTAAAGTTGTTTCGAATACCACACCTATTATTTCACTTCTAAAAATTGACAAACTTCAAGTTTTAAAAGATTTGTATGGGGAAGTTTATATACCTCAGGAAGTGTTTAATGAAATCGAAGCGGGCAAAAACAAAGAATTTTATGCTGATTTATCTCAAATAGATTGGATTAAAGTTGAAAAAATTAAGGACGAAAAGTCTTTATCCTACTTTTTAGACTTAGATAAGGGTGAAGCAGAAGCTATTGTATTGGCAACCGAAAATGAAGCAGACTTGATTATTTTAGATGAATCTTTAGGCAGGTTTCATGCTAAACACGTTGGGTTAAAAGTCACTGGAACCATGGGAGTGCTTTTAAAAGCCAAACAGCTTGGTTACGTAAAAGAGTTAAAACCTTTACTTTTTGAATTAAGAACTAAAAACGTTTGGTTGAGTGATGGTTTTATTGAAAGTATATTAATAATTGCAAATGAAGTTTGATATAGCTTCCGACTTTTTGATTCAAAACCTTCTTAAAAACATAATAAATAATGAAAAGCTTGCATTACTTGGATACATAATCTATTAATACAATTGCCAAAAGAATACCAATTGGCATGCACAATTATATAAAAGTAGAATTGAGTTAACTATTCCTTTTGTTGTTGATATGGACGAGGGGCAGAACTGGTTGGAGGCGCGTTAAGTTGTTGTTTTGTAAAGGTAGAAGGCGATTGTTGACGATTAATACGAATGCAAAATTTTCAAATCATGCAATTTACTTTAACAAAATTTTAATACATTTGAGTAATAACTAAAAACAAATTGTTTATGGTGTAAAACCAACTAAAATAATATAGCGTTTCGCTTAAAATTTTCCCGCATCAGAAATACGACCAATTTTTCAAATTAGCACGGGAAAGTAAGAGTGGAAACGCCTGCGATAAACGCGGGCGTTCCTTTTTGCTTTGTGCTTTTGCCTTTGGTCGGGCTTCTGATGCAAGTAGAAATGGAATTAGCCCGCGTCCTCTTTTTATATAGTTTCCAACAATTTGATATAGTTTGATTTTAGCGGAGTTAATTTTTGAATACAAACAGAATGTTAATAACTAAAACTATGAACTATGAAAGAAAAATGGATAAATGTGTTGAGGATATCATTAAAAGAAATTAGACATAATAGTAAAAACCTTCAATTGACTAATGAGGCGGAGTTTGAGGCTGAATTATTACGGTTAATTAAGCATGAATCAAATGACCAAAACGATATTTTGTTTAAAGCCCAAACACCTTGGTACGACAAAGATTTTCCGCCAACAAAACCCAAATTCTATTTTGATGTATCATTTTTTAAAAAATCAGTTTTTGAGCTAAATTTTAATAATCTAACGCATAGACCCAAAGGGTATAGATACGAGGATATGTCATTTGCTATAATGCTCAAGTTTGTAAAACCCACATTTGCATTGTCATCAATCACTGAAGATATTGAAAAACTACAAGTTTTTGCTAACGAAACAGCACCAGAAGCCAATTTGCATACCCCTGTTTTCATCTTTTATGCAATTGATGAAAAATGGTTTGAAAAGGCAAAAAATCAGGTTATAAAGACATTGGAAAAATCCGATGAAAATTTCAAGAATCGCTTTATAGGTTATGGTGTAAGCCCTCAATCGTATTATGAATTTTAAAACTTAAAAACCCTTGAAATCATATTACGATTTTTTAAATACGCTTACAGATTTTTTTCCAGCTACAGAAGTAAGTTTTATTGACAAATTAAAACAAGTATCTAAGGAATCATGGAAGAAGATTAATTTTAATCAAAGTGAACCCAAAGTAATTGAGCAATACTTTAATAAAGGTATTGAATACATGAATTTAAATTTTGCAAGTCAGTATACCGAAAGTCAAAAAAGGTTCGAAATGAAATTTGCCTCATTATTCTGCCATCAAAAACCAAAAGTAGCACGTTCAGAAGAAAACAAAAAAAGTCTAAAAGTTCCTTATAGTAAAGGAATTTGTGAGTTAGGTGATTTGATGGTTTGTTTTGTCTTGTTAAACAACAATAAAGAAGTTGTATTCTCTAATGCTCATATTTTTCAGGCCAAATGGCTTAGCGAAAAACAAGTAAAAAACTTAACCCAAAAATTTTTATACGAGTTTGATGACTCTTTTAAATGGGGAGACGGCATGAATGACCACAAGTTGTCTTATGTGACTTCCGAAGAACGAATATTGCCTACTTATAACGAAAAAAGAACACAAGCCTTATCTTATTTAAAACTTGACGACACAGATAAAGCAAATAAAAATGTTTTCATAGAACAAATTCCATTAAACACAGAAAGAACGTTCAATTGGGATGAACTGTACCTTAAACTAATGTTTAATGATTTTGGTTTGCCTTTTAAGTATGATGCCTGTTCCGAAAAAAACAATTGGGACACCATAATAACCGAGTTAATAAACGCATTATATAATTCTCATATTAGTAGTGATCCAAAAAGACCAAGAGGCAACAACTTTACGGAACTCTTAACCAGTTTTAACTACTACTACTATTATTACTATTACTATTATGTCCTACTAGGTAATGTAATGCCTACAATGTTTGTGATTGTAAAAGACACTAAAAATTAAACTAAAAAAGCTGAAAATTTTAATAAATTAATTTATGAAAGCAAAAACTGATAATAGATTAAAAAAATCTAAAGAGGTAACAAAAGAAGAGTTGATTAATGAAATAAAATCTTCAAATGAAGTATTGTTTGATCAAATGTTAATAGAAAACGAGGAAAGGAAGACATATTTTTATGTTAATCATATTTCTACTGCCTTTACTAGAGTTCCCAAAAAGATAAATTTTCCACTTTTTGATCATCTTAAAGATGGTTTTGACGAATTAAGCAATAAGGGTGATGTTCAAATTCTTAATGACGAAAGTTTTATCGGTCAGATTGAAAGTTGTGGTAAAAAGGGTGAAGAAGCAAAAAAATATTCAAATAAAAATTTGATTTTTTCGGAATTAGAATTAAAACTAAATGGTAATGATGTTGACTTACATCAGCCTATTTATTATATACCAGAAGATAAAGAACAATGTAAATGTGGAACATGTAAGGGAGATAAGTACACTAAATGTACTGAAACAGAATGTCGAGGGCAACATATATATGATTGTAGTAAATGTAGAACATCAGGAAAAGTAGATTGTAAAGATTGTGGAGCAAGAGGAGAATACACGTGTCCAAGCTGTAATGGAAGAGGTCTTTTACGTTGTACAGGATGTGGTGGTTCTGGTATAGATAAAGATAGTAATAGCAGAAATGTAAAATGTAAACACTGTAATGGAAGTGGTCAACGAAAATGCAGTTCGTTATCCGGTCATGGATTATTAGGTGCTGTTGTAAAAAAAGCAGCAGGAAATGAATATTGTGGAGGTTCTGGTATAATAAAATGTGGTACATGTCATTCAACAGGGCAAATTACATGTAAAAAATGTGAGGGAGATGGAAGGATTGAGTGTAAAACGTGTTATGGAGATCATTATGATAATAGATATGGTAAAGTCGACTGTAAAACTTGTGAAACAGCAGGGGAATTAGCAACATTTACATATATCGAAACAAGTGTTTTAAAAGAAAATGTTGACTTTTTATGTGCTGACGGCAAAATTATTAATGCGCCCACTTTTGGAAAAGAATTAGTTAAAAATCATGTTGATATTTCTGATGAAAAAATTCTAACATTTAAAAATATAAATCATGAAAAAACCGAGAATTATGATGTTTATAGTTCATTTTGCTCAAAAAAGGCATTAGAAGAAAAGAATATATATAAAGACAGATATCCTCTTGTTGTAAAAGAAGAAATGAATTATGAGGGTGTGCCTTGTGCTACTATAAGCTACAATCACATATTATCTGCTACACAACATGAGGTCTCAATAATTGGAATTGATGCGACAAAGGAAGTTTTGTTTCATAGTAATCCAGCTTCAGTAGAAAATGAAAAAGTAGCCATTAAGGATACTATTAAAGAGTTAATTTCAAAAGCATTTACTACAAAAAGTTATAAAGATAAGATAGAAAGAAAACACGAAATTCTTTTGATGATTCATATGGCAAAAGCTGATGGAATTATTCAAGAAGAAGAAAAAAAATATCTTTCAAGTGTAATTACTGGATTAGACAGATTCACAATTAAAGAAAAAAGCGAGATTTTTTCTTTAATGTCTGTAAAGGAATTGCCTACTATTACTCCGTTAAGTTCTTATTTTTATAGTGTAGCAAGGGCAGAGGAAGCTAAAAATAAAGTGATAGGATTAGTAGCCAAAGCAGATGGCAATTACTCGGAAATAGAGAAAGCGAAATTTGAGGAAATCAATAAAGCAATTGAAGAAGGCTTTAAGGTAAAACCAAATCCATTCGTTCAATTTTTTAAAACATGGCAAGTAAGTTTGTCCATATTGATTATAATTAGTTTGTTAATTTATTCTGCTTATTATTTTGTAGTGGAATTTCCCAAATTAAAACATAGTGAAGTAAAAGAGATTAATTCTTCTGAATATAATGATGAATTAAATAATGTTGAATCATCCCCAATAAATGTTTCGGATAAAACATTTTATAAAATACAAGACCCAGATGGATATTCAAATTTAAGAGATAAACCTAATGGAAGTGTTTTAAAGAAGGTTTATGAAAATGAAAAATTTGAGGTTTTAGGAGAGGAAAACAAACATTTCAAAGTTAAGCTTGAAGACGGAACAGTTGGCTTTATTCATAAATCAAGAGTTGTTAAAATTGAGGACAAAGCTGTTAATTCTAATATTGAAGAGGTTTTAGATGTTGAAAATTTTGAAATTAGTCAATTAAATGGAAATTGGCAAAATTTAGAAGAAATGAGTAGAGAGTCAATAAATATTATAGATGGTGAGTTAATTATAACAAAGCAAGGAAATGAAGATCATTATTTTATTAACAATAATAAAACTTGTGAGGATGGTTTTTGGAGTAATTATGCTGAAAATTCTAATTATTATATTTTAGGTTTCGAGCCTAATGGATGCGATTACAAACTTGAAATATTTGACATTAACAACATAGGTATATTCTACAGTAATAATCCAATGAAACCAGTAATAACTCTTAAGAGATTGTAGAGTAAATAAGGCAATTAAAAATGCAAAATTTGAATACTTCTGCCCTTGAAGAAAGGATTGACAGGTTAAATAAAAGTGGTGAAATTTTAATAACTGAATTTGAAAATGAATTAAAACGAATAAAAAACAAATTTATATGAATCAAGAAATTTTAAACCTAATTGAAATAGCTGTTGCCGATGGGGAAATCACCGAAAAAGAACGTAGTATTATTCTACGAAAAGCAGAATTGCTTGGTGAAGATAAGGACGAAGTTGAAATGATTTTAGATGGAAAGCTCCACGAGAATAATAAAACTAAATCAGAATTTGTTGTTACGCCAAAATCTGACAAGTTTGGAGATATTAAAAAATGTCCTGCGTGTGGTGCAATGGTTCAGTCATATGCAACAATATGCGATGTGTGTGAGTATGAATTTTCAGGCATTGGAGCGAATAAAACTATTGAGAAATTATCTGAAAAACTTGAGGAAGTTAGACGACAATTGCAAAGTAAACCTTATAAAAATTTTCTAACACAAAACATAGAAAAAGAACAACGTGAAAAAGAGTTAAATACCTTACAAAGTGATATTATAAAGAATTTCCCTGTTCCTAATTCAAGAGAAGATATACTTGAAATGTTACATTTCATTTCTCCAAAATTAAAAAGTGGTATTTTCTCTGATGACATTAGTATAGCATGGAGAGTAAAGTTTTATGAAATCATTGAAAAGGCAAAATTTGCTTATAGGAATGATAAAAAAATGCTCTTGGAAATATCAGGATATGTGCAAAAACATAAAACAAATAAAATAAGTAAATTAATTACATTTAATAAAGAGGCTAAGCAATATTTACTTGCTGGTTTGATTTTTTTGGCTTTAATGTCTTTTGGATTAATTATGGGAATATCCAAATCTGATTCAGAGAAAAAAGAAAAAGAAAGATTAGAACAAATTGTTAGTCAAATTAATATTGCTGTTGAAGAGGAAAACTATGATAAAGCCTTAATCTTAGCTGCTCAACTAAAATGGGAAGGTGATGACGGCAATGAAAGACTTACTACGAAAATGTGGGATGAAAAAAGAGAAACTCTAATAAATCAAATAGAAAATCTAAAGAAATAATAAATAATGGGATTATTTGGAAATAAATCAGAAGGCGGATTAATGGATGTAATCCGCTGTGACGAACAAGAATATTTAGTTTGGAAATGGCGCCCTTCGGGTGCAGTCAATTCAACAGATAAAGAAAATGCCATTAGATATGGTAGTAGCTTAAGGGTTAAAGACGGTGAAGTTGCCGTTTTTGTATATAAGCAAAAGGATGGAGCAATGCAAGATTTTATAGTTGGTCCTTACGACCAAACTATTAAAACAGCAAACTTTCCAGTTTTATCAAGCATAGTAGGAGCTGCATTTGGTGGAGCATCACCATTTCAGGCAGAAATTTATTTTATGAATCTTTCTGGAAATATCCAAGTGAAATTTGGTGTTCCTTACTTTGATGTTTTCGACCCGAGATTTATGGATTTTGCAGTACCTATGGCAGTTAGAGGTACATTGACTTTTAATATTACAGATTACAAAGGCTTTATAAAATTAAATCGTTTAATAAATTTTGAATTAGATGATTTTAAAAAACAAATTAAAGATGCTGTAACAAAATATATTAAAGGAGTTGTTACAAATATTCCTACCGATAATGGAATTCCCGTTTTGCAAATGGAAAGAAAAATCCTTGAAATAAATGATTTAGTTGCTAAATATTTAGGTTCTCGTCTTGAAACGGATTTTGGCGTAAACATGAAAGGTTTGGATATTGCAAATTTGGAGGTAAATAAAGAGTCTCGTGGTTATGCTGAATTAAGAAAAGTTACAGCAGAACAAACAGCTAAAACAACTATTGCTCAAACAGATGTTAATATCAAAAATTTGAAAGACATGCAGGGTATTAATGCTTTAAATACGGAAGAAACCTTGCGTATCCAAAGAGAAGAAGCACAGAGAGCTCAGAAACTTCAAACCGAAACCAACTTTATTGGCGCTCACGCACTTAATCAACAAACAGAAGTTCTTAAAACAGGAGCAGAAAGTTTAGGAAATATGGGCAATATGGACATGGGAGGAGGAGGAATGAATCCCGCAGGAATGATGACAGGAATGATGATGGGCGGAGCAATGGGTAATCAAATGGCTGGTATGATGAACCAAATGGGGCAAAATATGAACCAACAACAAAACACACCGCCACCGCCGCCACAAATTCAATACAGTATTTCAGTAAATGGACAAATAATAGGTTCATTTAACTGGCAACAATTACAACAAATGGTTCTAAACGGACAGCTTACAAAAAATACTCATGTTTGGAAACAAGGCATGGCAGGTTGGGAAATTGCAGGAAATGTTCAAGAACTTTCAAATTTGTTTGGAGCAGTTCCGCCACCGCCACCAGTTGTTTAAACATTAAAATGTAACATTTATGAATGATGATAGTTTTTTTTCAATAAACAGATTAGTAGAATTCGGAATGGGTATGGCTGTAGCACAACAAATGGTTAACGCCATGAATAGTGCAATGAAAAATATGCATGTTCCGGGTTCTATGAATCCAATGCAACCAACTCCCCAATTTTATTACGCAATGATAGATGGTAATCAGATTGGTCCGTTTTCGGAACAGGAATTATCACGATTAATTGCAGATAAAAAAGTTGTAAAGGAAACTTATATTTGGAAACCAGGTTTGCCAAAATGGGAAATTGCTGAAAAATTACCTGAAATTTTAAAATTAGTAGCTTTAACACCACCACCATTTAGTCAAACCAAATAAGTTTATGAAAGCAAATTTTGTAGAAATAATTATAGCTATAGCGGTAAGTTTACTCATCGCTTATGGTTTGTATAGTTTTCACGATAGTGAAAACAAAATACTTTTAAGCGTGGGTAGTTTCGTGTTTCTTGCGGTTACATTAATTTTTACAATTGGTACGAGCTTTGAACTTCCACGAACAACAACAAATGTTAGAGTAACATCGGGCATTTTTTTTGTAATTGGCTTGATTTCTAATTTGATTTTTACTTTTCTAGATTTTTCAGTACCAAGCTACATTCTTATTAACGGAATATTACTACTTGTATTTATACTAATAGCCTATTTGGTTAACAAAGCAAAACAATAAATAAAACAACATGGCAAGAATTATAAAATTGATGCGTGCGTCAACAGTTACTGAACTATTTACAAGTATAAAATGTCAGACGGTTATAAAATCAGATAGACAATTTTATTTATTATAATTGGACTTACAAGTCATATACAGTATCTTAACTTCTAAACATTTTAAAAACAACTTTTTAATTGTGATTGTATAAGAACTAATGAGTCTTGAAGTAATATATAAATTTAATGCTTTTGCAAAAAAATCTTTAATAAACGTAGATTATGATTGGTAGGTTCTTTATTATTCTAATAATTACTGCGAATTCCTATTCGCAATCTATAAAGCAAAAAGACCGATATGGTACTTCAATTGTTTACACAGACGGCTCGGTATTAAAATCAAAAGATAAATATGGGAAACCTTTATATTACTACGATGGACAAACTATAAAAGTTGAGAATAAATATGGTGAAGCATTATACTTTATAGACGGAAATACGATCCGTATAAAAGATAAATACGGTAAACCATTATATTATTTTGATGGGCAAATTATCCGAAATAAAGATAAATATGGCGAAAAGTTATATTTTATTGATGGTCAGTTTTTAAGAACCAAAGACAAATATGGAAGTTCCATTTATTACTTTGAGGGAATTCCTGAAAAATGGATTATTGTTTGTTTAATCAGATAAGAAGATAGTTAAACTACAAGCCACTCCCTAAAAAAGAGTGGTTTTTTTGTGTTATCAGGTGCGGTAAATCCACCTAGGCGGAACTGAAAAGCAAAAACCTATTACTTTTGGTTATTAAAACTGTATCTTTACCTTAATAAAAAGGTTTCATATGAACTTACAGGCTACAAAAATGGAATTAATCGAAATGCTTATCAATACCAGAAAAGCTACTGTTCTGAAAAAGATAAAAGCTATTTTAGAAGATGAGCAAGAGCATTTAACAGACGATGATTATAAAATAATTAACGCCAGAAGAGAAAATCACTTGAATGGGTTAAGCAAATCATATTCTTGGCAAGAAGCTAGACAAAAGATACAGAGTCGTTAATGTTGTGAAATATACTTTAGAAATTAAAGAAGAAGCTATTGTAGATATGCAATTAGCGTATGATTATTATGAAGGAAACCAGAGTAATTGTTTATGCTGTTTTCAATACTTGGAAAAACCCCAAAACTAAACCAATTAAAAAGAAATAATTTCAAAAACGCAAATACCATCTGCGGAATTCAATTTTGCTAGTTAAATCTACCTGTTAATTACTATCAGAGATTCCTCGTCATTTTGATTGAAAAATCACTACTTTTACCAAAATTTATTTCAAATCACACACGTTTTTACCATGAGTTCAGATAAAGAAGCAAAATTAAAATCACTACAATTAACACTGGATAAGTTAGATAAGGCCTACGGAAAAGGTACAGTAATGAAGTTGGGAGATAGTGCGGTAGAGGATGTGGATGTGATTCCAACAGGTTCTTTGGGGTTAGATATTGCTTTAGGGGTAAATGGTTTCCCAAGAGGAAGAGTGATTGAAATATACGGTCCAGAATCATCAGGTAAAACTACATTGACTTTGCACGCGATTGCAGAAGCTCAAAAAGCTGGTGGTATAGCCGCGTTTATTGATGCGGAGCATGCGTTTGATCGATTTTACGCAAAGAAATTAGGAGTAGATATTGATAATCTAATTATTTCTCAGCCTGATTATGGCGAGCAAGCATTAGAGATTGCAGAGAATTTGATTCGATCTGGTGCGGTAGATATTGTAGTAGTGGATTCAGTTGCTGCTTTAACGCCAAAGAGTGAGATTGAAGGAGAAATGGGAGACTCAAAAATGGGATTACATGCACGATTGATGTCTCAGGCTTTACGTAAGTTGACAGGGACAATCAATAAAACCAATTGTACGGTGTTCTTTATCAATCAATTAAGAGATAAGATAGGGGTTATGTTTGGTAATCCGGAGACGACGACGGGAGGTAATGCCCTTAAATTCTATGCTTCTGTGAGAGTGGACATTCGTCGTTCTTCGCAAATTAAAGATGGAGAAAAGGTTATAGGGAACAGAACAAAGGTGAAAATTGTTAAGAATAAAGTAGCTCCACCATTCCAGACAGCTGAATTTGATATTATGTATGGAGAAGGTATTTCTAAGGTGGGTGAAATTTTGGATTTGGCAGTGGAATATGATATTATTAAGAAAAGTGGGTCTTGGTTCAGCTATGGTGACACCAAATTAGGACAGGGTAGAGATGCTGTTAAAGTTTTAATCAAGGATAATCCTGAATTGATGGATGAACTAGAGGAAAAAGTGAAAGAAGCAGTGAAACAATAGTGAATTATAAAGAAAACTAAATGGTGTTTGAAACTTTTCTGTTGATAAAGTTTTAAATGCCATTTTTTATGAAAGAGATATGGCAAAAGTTTTAACAGGGATACAAAGTACTGGGACACCACATTTAGGCAATATTTTAGGAGCTATTCAACCCGCTATTGAGTTGGCTTCCAAATTAGAAAATGAGTCTTTTTTATTTATTGCTGACTTGCACTCTCTAACCCAGATTAAGGATGCTAAAGTGTTAAGAGAGAATACTTATTCTGTGGCGGCTACTTGGTTGGCTTTTGGGTTGGATGTGAATAAAGTAACCTTTTACAGGCAATCGGATGTGCCTCAAACGGCTGAGTTGTCATGGTATTTAAGTTGTTTCTTTCCGTATCAACGATTGACTTTAGCACATTCATTTAAAGATAAAGCGGATCGATTAGAGGATGTAAATGCTGGGTTGTTTACGTATCCTATGTTGATGGCAGCTGATATTTTGTTGTACGATGCAGAACAGGTGCCTGTCGGAAAGGATCAATTACAGCATTTAGAGATGGCACGGGATGTAGCGTCACGATTTAATCATCAGATGGGTGAAGTATTTGTTTTGCCTCAAGCTATGATTTCTGAGGAAACTAAATATATTCCAGGGATTGACGGACATAAAATGAGTAAGTCTCGTAATAATACCATTGATATCTTTTTGTCTGACAAGCAGTTAAGAAAAAAAATCATGTCGATTCCTACTGATAGTACACCTTTAGAAGATCCAAAAGAAACTACAACGTGTCCTGTTTTTGGATTATACTCCATTTTGGCGAATGATGAACAAGTGGCCGAAATGAAAGTGAACTACGAACGTGGAGGCTACGGTTACGGTCATGCCAAACAAGCTTTGTTTGAGTTGATTGTTGGGCAATATGCAACCCAAAGAGAAAAGTATACCTATTATATGGAAAACTTGGATGAAGTAGAGAAAGCTTTGGCTGTCGGTGCGGAAAAAGCACGAAAGATTGCCGATGGGGTATTAGCCCGTGTAAGAGAGAAACTGGGTTATTAGACCAGTTATTTTAATTTGATAATAAATGCCGAAGGGTATTTTTCCAAAAGTCGTTTGAGATTTCTTGCAGCATCAATTCTATTTTCAAAGCACCCCACCCAAATCTTATAAGAAGGTGTATTAAATTCTAAGGATTGATCTAAGTCTTGATATTCTAGTCGGGACTCTTCAATAGTTTTGTTAGCATCAGCATAATTACCACTAAAAATCTGAATGGTGTAAACATCTTGAAAGCTCAATATTTGATTTTGAGTCCGTTTTTCGTTGAGTAGTTGCGGAAACATTTCATTTTGGTCAATAGTAGCTTGACCTGAGGCGTTGGTGTAAGCCAAAAGACAGCAAAGAACAAGTAAAACTTTTGGGATAAATGACTTCATAGTTTGGTAATAATCATCGTTTATGCAAATGTAGAATTTTGAATGTTAAAAGAGATTTAAAGTTTATTATTTAGACTAAGTATAAATTATACAAAGTGGTTTCCTTTGGATTTTGAGAATAGCCCAAGAATTGTATTTTTGCCAAGTTGAAATTTAGTATTATTTAACATAAAAGTGTCTTATAGGAACTAGACACAAAGGGTTATAAGTTTTGGGAACCCTTGTTTTATGATGGTATTCTGATTTTTTACACTTGAAAAGAAATTGTTCTTTAGTCAAAGAATTTATAGTATTAATAAACACATGAAAAGAGTGGGTTATTTTAAATCGATTTCAAAAACAGTAATTTTTGGTTTGACATTGTTATTGTCGTTTACGATGTCAGCACAAGGTGATCCTGCTAAGGGTAAAGAATTGTTTAATTCAAATTGTGCGGCATGTCACAAGTTAGACAAGAAAGCTACAGGGCCTGCGTTAAGAGGTGTGGCGGACAAGTACGAGAAGGAGTGGTTGTATAAATGGATTAAAAACAGCGGTGAACTTATTAAATCAGGTGATGCTACTGCAATAAAAGTTTTTGAAGAGAATGGTAAAGTGCCTATGACGGCGTTTCCACAATTCTCTAATGAGGATTTGGATGCTATTTTGGCGTATACGTCAGAGCCGAAACCAGAAGCTCCTGCAGATATTGCGGGTGCGCCAGTTGCTGCTGGAGAGGGAAGTTCTTCGGGAATTTCTAACGAAGTAGTTTTGGGAGCATTAGCGCTTGTTATGTTATTGTTGATTGTTATGTTGTTGATGGTTAAGCGTGTCTTGACTCGTGTTGTAGAAGCTAAAGGGTTGGAGGTTGAGTCTGAAAAGTCGTTGCCAATTTGGGTAGCTTTCGCTAGAAATCAATTCTTGGTATTGGTGAGTGTTATTGTTTTGATTTTAGTGGCTGGATACGGTGCTTACGGTTATTTAATGCAAGTAGGTATAGATCAGGGATATGCTCCAATTCAACCGATTCATTATTCACATAAAATTCACGCGGGAGACAATCAGATCGATTGTAAATATTGTCACTCCTCTGCACGTGTGAGTAAAACCTCAGGGATTCCTTCTTTGAATGTATGTATGAATTGTCATAAAAATATTTCAGAGGTGGCTGAATCAACTGCTACTGCAGAGTATTCAAAAGAATTTTACGATGCTCAAATTCAAAAGTTGTATGAGGCCGTTGGATGGGATTCTAGTGCGCAAAAGTACACAGGTGTAACAAAACCAGTGAAATGGGTGCGTGTTCATAATTTACCTGATTTTGTCTATTTCAATCACTCTCAGCACGTTTCTGTGGCAGGGGTAGAGTGTCAGACGTGTCACGGTCCAGTAGAAGAAATGGAAATAATGGAACAACATTCTCCATTGACGATGGGATGGTGTGTTAATTGTCACAGAGAGACAAATGTTAAGGTTGAGGATAATGAGTACTATCAAAAGATTCATGAGACATTAGCCAAAAAACAAGGTGTTGATAAGTTTACGGCTGCTCAAATGGGTGGTCTTGAATGTGGAAAATGCCATTACTAGTTAATAATAGAGTTTTAAGAAAAATAGATATACATGTCATCAAACAAAAAATACTGGAAAAGTGTTGAGGAGCTAAACGAGAATAGTTCGGTTGTTGAGGCGCTTAGAAATAATGAGTTTGTTGAGGAAATTCCTACAGATGAGTTTTTAGGAAACGAAGAGGCTTTGTCTTCTTCTTCTACAACAAGAAGGGATTTTCTTAAGTATGTTGGGTTTAGTACAGCAGCTGCAACTTTGGCTGCTTGTGAAGGGCCAGTAGTAAAATCCATACCGTATGTGGTTCAGCCTGAACAAATCGTACCAGGTGTAGCTGATTATTACGCAACTACAATCGCTGATGGGTTTGACTTTGCTCATGTTTTGGTAAAAACAAGAGAAGGAAGACCAATCAAAATTGAGAATAATACTATTGCAGGTGCAAAACATGCGGCTAATGCTAGGGTGCATGCTTCTGTGTTGTCTTTGTACGATAATTTAAGGTTGAAAGAGCCTAAATTAGCTGGTAAAGATACTGATTGGAAGTCTGTAAGTGCAAAGGTTAAAGCTGGTTTAGAAGAAGCAAAACAAACAGGAGGACAAATAGTGTTGTTGACTAATACGTTGGCTAGTCCGTCAACGGACAAGATAGTTGCGGATTTTATAACAGCCTATCCAACGGCTAAACACGTAACGTATGATGCGGTGTCTTCTTCGGCTTCATTAGATGCTTTTGAGGCGGTATACGGAGAAAGAGCTTTGCCAGAATATGACTTTTCTAAAGCAGATGTTATTGTTTCTGTAGGTGCAGATTTCTTGGGAGATTGGAATGGTGGTGGATATGGTGCAAGTTATGCAAAGGGTAGAGTGCCTAAAAATGGAAAGATGTCGAAGCATTATCAGTTGGAGTCTAATATGACTTTGTCTGGTGCAGCTGCGGATAATAGATTGCCAATGACTTTAGTGGATCAGAAATTAGCTTTAGTTAAAATATATAATACAGTTACGGGATCTTCGGTTGCTGCGCCTAAATTGACTAATGAAGCGGTAATTGAAAAAATGGCTTTAGCTTTAAAGAAAGCGGGTTCAAAAGGGGTTTTGGTTTCAGGAATTGAAGAGAAAGAAGCACAGTTGTTAGTGTTGGCGATTAATGCTGCATTGACAAGTCAAGCTTTTGATGTTACGGCTGTAAAACAAGTTAAAAGTGCTTCTGATGCAGTTGTTGAGGGATTAATCAAAGATATGAACGAAGGTAAAGTTCATACATTAATAATGTCAGGGGTTAACCCAGTATATTCGTTAGCTGATAGTGCTAAGTTTGTAACGGGATTACAAAAAGTGACCAATTCTGTGGCGTTTTCATTAAAAGAAGATGAGACGGCTAAGTTGGTAAAGGCTGCTGTTCCAGCTGCACATAACTTGGAATCTTGGGGTGATGTTGAAATCAATAAAGGGAATTATTCATTAATTCAGCCTGCTATTCGTCCATTATTTGCTTCTGTTCAGTTGCAAGATGCCTTGTTGCAATGGGTGGGTAGCTCGGTTTCTTATTATGATTATATAAAGGCGTATTGGTCTACTGAGGTGTTGTCTATGACTTCATGGAATAAAGCGTTGCATGATGGTGTTTACAACAAAAATGTGTCTGCTTTAACGGCGAGAGAAGTTGATTTTGCTGGAGCCGCTTCTAAATTAGCTTCGTCAAAAGGAAAAGGAGGTTTGGAATTACACTTATACACTAAGACAGGTATGGGTGACGGTCAACAAGCAAATAATCCATGGTTGCAAGAGTTCCCAGATCCGATTACACGTGTTTCTTGGGATAACTATTTAACAGTTTCTAAAAGTGATGCGGAGGCGTTAGGTTTGGTAAATCATAATGTAGCGAACGGTGCCTTAAATGGTAGTTATGCTACTGTAGAAGTAGGAGGAGCAAAAGTTACTGCTCCTGTGGTAATTCAGCCGGGTCAAGCCAAAGGAACAGTTGGTTTAGCTCTGGGTTATGGTAGAACAGCTGCTATCAAGTCTGAGATGCAGGTAGGTGTTAATGCTTACCCATTGTATAAAGGCTTTAATCCAGTTCAAAGTGCTACAGTTACGTTGGCAGAAGGTGAACACGAGTTTGCGTGTGTTCAATTGCAAAAGACTTTGATGGGACAGTGATGATATTATAAAGAGAAACGTCTTTTAAGAGATATTTAATGCTAAGAAATCTGCAGAAGTGGAATAAAGTGCTGTAATGGTGTCTTTAGATCACAATCCAGTGAAGGCTAATGATGTTGGTTATGGGACTCTTTTGATCGTTCAGTAGGTCATCAATTTTGTTGTCAATTGACAAGTAAGTATTACAGGATGCGAATTACTTGGTATTGGTTTCCATGTCATGCGAAGAATAACGTTCCTGTGGTAGGTAAGTCTGCATTAGGGGAGAATTCGCGTGATATACTGATTTTGCGTATTGAGTAGATATTATTACTCTTCTGGAATACGTTTGAAGGGATAAGCTAAAAAGAAAAGATGGAATTTGCTGGTTTTGAGTAGTTCGTTATCTACATTTAATGAAATGGAGGATCATACAAAGAAAATCCTCAGAGTGACTTCCAACTACATAATGTTAACTTTTTGTAACCACGCTCCATGTGAGACACCCATTTTGTCAGCGCTGCAACTTCTCATAGTGAACAAGGTCAAAATCAAATGGCTTACAACAGATGTGTGGGTACAAGATATTGTTTTGAAACTTGACTTCATCGTATAAAGTAGAACGTTTCAACTGGTTCTTATAACAAGCCCAATGATGAATTCGATTCCATATGAACGATGATTTAGGTCGTATAGTATTGAATCAGATGTTAATGTTCGTTCTAGAGGTAATGGAAATGTTCTTTATGTATCCAAAAAACTCAAGTCAATTCTTAAAGCGAAAAGAGGTAGACCAGTTAAGGATGAAGAATTTCAAACGGCGTCGACAAGGAGTGTATTCTACTGGAGCAATGGTATTTGGAGATGTAGGCGGTAAAAAAGAAAAGGTAGAAGTAGCTAAAATTAAGCTGAGGATGATAGAATGTATCATCTATTATTAGAGCGTATAGGAACAAAACCTAATGTGTTCTAAGCTATTTAAAGTTAAATTCTTGAGTGTAATAATTAATAAACAAAATTAAAGGATATGTGTCGTCACTTTACAAGCAAGCATTAGAAAACCTTTAGTTATAGGTGATAAAAGCTATCCCACGATGTAACAGTGGATATTTTGCAGCCTGTTGAGGGTAAACAGGAAACAAACAATGGTGGATAGTTTTCCATTGCATAGGTACTTTTGGGGATTAGGTTGTATAGTATATACTATCTACAGGAATTGGAACATGGGATTAGATAAAACTGTTGGATGAAGTATAGGATATTACCAACTTCGTATATGGGCAGGTAGGTATCAGTCGCACCAAGGGACGTTGATTTCGACGATAATGTTGTGTTCATCCAAAATGGAGAATGGCCATTATATACGTTCTGCTAGGCGACCAATTTTCCCGCCTGTAATGCAAACAAGTTTGTTTCCTATTATTCATACAGGACGTCCGTGGTTGAGCTGTGGGTAGTACCGATTCCAAACCAATTCGGGTCATTATGGGTTAACTTTAACTCTCGTTATTATGGGATGTGTTGCGATTTCAGCCTATTTGTCTATTTCATTAATTGTTCTGGTGGACTGGTTTGTTGCTGATTTTTCGCAATGTTAAGGGCTAGAGCAATTACACCTTTATGAACGAGTTTACTCTCTATTTTAAGTTTTGAACGGTGGTAAGGGCAAAAAGATTGGCAACGTTTCGAAGAAGTATCTTTGGTTTTATGAGTTTGGCAACTGTTAGTACTTTCTGTACAGCACGATTGTATCGTTCGACTTTTACTTCTGTGATTGGGATGGCATACACTACAATTTTCCTCTTGTTTCGTTTTGGGAGCGGTATTCTCTGGATTGCAATGGTAAATACTTTTGCTTATCATTATGAGAAAAGCCTCCTAATCACAGAAAACATATTACTACAGCATATCAATTGATGAATATCATTATTATGATAACAGGTTCTATTGTAGGGGTGGCTTAGCATATTACGGAGTTATTCATGGCAATATTCTGGAGTTGAGTACGAGCAATATGCATTCTTGAATAGAGCAACAGAGTATTATTGGTGGGCATATTGGTCAATGATGACTTGTAATGTGTTTCACCTCAATTCTGGTTTAAGAATTAAGAACCAGTATTATCTTCTCGTTATCATTTCTATTATGGTAAACCTTAGGAATGTGGTTTTTGAAACGTTTTAACTGATTATTGTAACTTCCCTCTTCATAGAAGTTATTTACTGTCTTCTGGTCCTATGAACTCTCACCTACATTTATTAGATATAGGTATTTTCATTGGTACTATGAGTTCTTCTTCGTGTTGTTTTTTATTATATGCTCGTTCGTTCCTGTAATTGCACAAGCAAGAGGGTTAAAGACAATTTTGAAGTCTTTAGAGATAATAATTATAAAAAGATTAGAGACGATAAAATCATTAATAAAGATGAGTGATAAAAGTTATACATGCTGTTTTATAATGATGACGATGTGTTAATGGATGCCTGTAAAAACAAACACGTAAACACACCATCATATTGAAGAGGATTTTATACACCTTTTCCAGTACACAGTTTAGACAAAAGCGTGGGCTTAGAGCCTACAAGATTAGCAATCCTTCATTTTTATATGGTTTTAGTTTGGTCTTTCGATATGAGTTTGGATGATGAATTATATTATGATAAGTGACTGGCCTCAGGATATGGAGGTAAGCCAAGTTTCAGTTTTCATTGAAAATATGCCATCATTTGCATGCCAATTATGTTTGGAGTTGACAGTGTTTTACAGCACTTAATGGTAATTACTTTTTTATGAGGAAGTAAATTATGGCCTTTTAAAGAAGCTGAAAACCCAGATATTGGGAACGACTGATGATCATTTTAGTGTGAGTTCCTGTGTCAGGAAGCTCAGAAGAGCTTGTATCTTTTTTGAAGGTACTGGAGCCATTGAAGTAAAAAGTAATTGACTAGAACGCATGAGAGAGTATATATAAAGCGTTTTTGTTTTGTTGCCGTTTCTATACTTACAGTTTCTTGTAAGCAGAAGGTAAACCGAATTATCAATTTTCCTAACATGCTTATGAATCTGCTGACATGGACTTATTCTGGGTCGAAATATTCGTAGGGAGGACGCATGAAACGTCTCCACCAGATGGAACTGTAAAGAGGTTTTAAATTTTACGAATATGAAGAATTCTCCACAAGGGTATGGAGTTAGCTAAAGCTAATCTTAATCCCACTAGACTCTACTTCCGAGTTGATTGCAGAAAAGGAAAAGCCTTATTTGATGTGTATTGTGCGATTTGTCAAACATATGAAATGGTAAAAGGGTTTCCTTAGTGAAGCGCGAAGTTTTAGGTGTGCTAACTTCTATAAAGACAAGAGACATTACAGAAGGAAGCGTTATCCCGCATAATTACATACGGTCTTAACTCTATAGGCTCACATGCTAATCAGGTATCTCAAGAGGAAAGATGGCGTTGACAGTTACGTTCTTAAAATTGAGTCAGGTTATAATTGTTGAATGAAATTTATTAAATAGAATATGTAACCATTTTCAAGTAAACTTAAACTTTTCATTTATCCTTTTCAACTGTTATTGGTCTATTAGGAATTGGGATATGGTTTTGCTACAAGCCTAGCTCTGTTGAAGAAGTGAAGAAATTTTGTCGATAATCACGGTCATCACGATGGTCATGCTGCTAAAGCTCAGAGAACACGGACATGATGCACACGCTTCTACCAAATCGCAGTTCTCATTTAGAGCATGTATTGCACCAATTGCAAAATAAATACTTAGGCGGCCTTATATATTGCCGCCCCTATTTGCGATATTAGTATCCTTGGAGCCTTAGTTTTTATGCGTTACAACAAGTAGCACAAGCGGGATGGTCGCCGGTACTATTTAGGTAATGGAAAATTATTTCTGGTGTTATTCACCAAGGTTCCGATTATCTTTTTCGTATTACTAATCGCTTCCCTGCTGTTACACTGGAATCATTTATTTGTGTGGATGGATGCTGAATTGATTGATCCAACCAGTCCTATTACGATGCGTGGTAGGGAAGTGGGCTGGTTGAATGGAGCAAGTTTTATGATTAGGCCATTGTATTCTTAGCAGGATGGAATTTATGCAAGTAAAACTCTCAAGAAAAAATTCTTTAGCACAAGATGAGAACAGCGATAATTTGAGTTATAAAAGAACTTCAAGATAATGGCGGCATTTTTGGTGTTCTTTATAGTTTCTGAATCTAGAGTGTCATGGGATTGGATTGTCTGTTGATCCTCAACAGTTCAATTACATTGTTTGGATGGTATTAATGATTTTGCTAGTTTTCTTTGTGGGTGGTATACAGTAATTGCTTTAGTAACGATTTACTTAAAGTCTCAGGTTATTTGGAGTATGTAAACAATAATACATTCATGATTTAGAGTAAATTCATGTTTGGTATTAGTATTTTGGGTACTGTTGTGGTTTTTCACAATTTATGTTGATTTGGTTCTCTAATATACCAGAGGTAACTTATTTCGTGACTAGATAAATGATTTCAGTTACCATTCTTCGGTATGGTAGCGATGAACTTTTGTTTCCTGTTTTAATTTTGATGAATTCTGATTTCAAGCGTTTTGAATTGGATTATAATTTATAGCGGAGTATCGTTATATTATTAGGGGCATTATTTAGATTTCTATAACATGATTATACCGGCTACTGTTGGTACGCAATGGTTCATTAAAATTATCTGAAGCCGAGATCTTTATTGTTTTTCTTTGGTTTGATTTCATTTACGTGGTATTCTCTTGCTGTGAGAAGTCCACCTCTATTGGCTAAAAAGAAATCCATTTATTGAAAGTAAACATTTCCATTATTAATAGTTAAATTATATAAACGCGGCAAGGTTTATTAGTTATTTGTAATTTTAATTTTAGTAGCGATTGCTGTTGGCAATTGACAAAAATCTTTATTATACCCAGTTGAAAGGTTTTGAAGATTCTCAAATCGCTAATGATCGGATAATAATGTAAATGGTAACTTGATATTCCTTTTTAGGAGTTCATTTATGTATTTACAATTTTCAGTTTATATAAGTAGGGGTCATTTGGTATTAGGCACTCCAACGTAGGCATGGAACAAGTTGAAACTATGTGATTTGATATTTCCATGATTTTGTTGATTTTTCATTATGCCAAACCACCTCCAAGCCTTACTTCACTATTTTGGCGCCCCAAATTATAAAGGAAAAGAAGGGCTAAAGCTTTATTCTATGCAGTAACAGAAATGCAAAATGGTATGGACAGGTATTCCTGTAATTGTTTTCAACAGGATTTAATTGGTTATGGGTTATATGCATTGGAATGATATTATGTATGTCGAAGAAGAGGAAGATGTATTAGTTTGTTGAATTATACGCTAAACAATTTTAGTTGGGAGAGAAAGCACATTGTACTGGAAAGGATAATACTTTAGATGCAAATCGGAAATGTAAGATACATTAAAAGAAATTAATACCATGGTGATGATGAAAGATCGAATCCTAATGCAAGGATGATATTCCTGTTAAAAATTACACTTGCCAAAAGGTAAAAAGGTATTATTTAAAATACGTTCTCAAGATGTTTTACACTCAGCGTATACCCACTTTTAGAGCACAAATGAATTGCTGTTACATGGAATGGTTACTGAATTCTAACGTTTACTCCTGTTTACACAACTGCAGAATTCGAGAGTTGAACATGAGATTAAGCAAAAGGTATCAAACATCAATGATATTAGAACAGAAAAGAAGTAAAGAGCTTGTAGCTAAAGAGAGGCTTTAGATCCTTATGAGTTTAATTATTTGTTGTTATGTAACAAGATTTGCTTGGAGCATCACACTATAACGCTGGAAATGAAAGATAGTTGTTGAAATACACCGAAGACTTTAAATTGGATTAAAAAGACAAACCAACTTTTGGAGACTTTGAGGCAAATGAGCCTTAACTCAGAAAAATTGTTGAAGTTAAAGGGTGGTTGCCCCAATAGTTGTTGATACTACTACTGCCATTGGTGGAAACAAAACACATCTAATACGTAATTAATTAATACCTATAAAATAAATATATGTCTGCAATAGGTCACGAAGAACGATCATCATCACAAAGAGACTTTCATTACTAATCATTTTTAGTGTGATCCTTAAGATGATTGCAAGCAATATTTAATCACGGAGTATCATTATGGGTATTATGGGGTGAGATGTCCTTATTATTCCGTATTGCTGGCCCTGAGGGTCTTTTCTATTTTGAGATTTTCTTGGAGATAAATTAACTCTATGGAGATATTGAAAATGACCTTGTTGGCTTTGGTTACGATACATGGAACTATCATGGTGTTCTTTGTATTGACAGCTGGTTGAGTGGTACGTTTAGTAACTTATTAATTCCATTGCAGATTGGAGCGTGACATGGCATCAGGGTTTATAGATATGATCATACTGGTTGTTCTTCTTTTGTCAGCGAGCGTTATTGTGGTTATATCGTTTGTTTGTTGAGGCCAGAGTATACTTCAACAGGATGGACAATTTATCCTCCATTGAGTGCATTACCACAAGCTATTATGGTTCGGGTATGGGTACATGACACTTTGAGATTTAGTCTATGGCCATATTTATTGCATCTTCATTAATGGGGTCGTTGAATTATGTTGTAACTGTAATTAATTTAGAGTTAAGGAATATCAATGTCTAGATTGCCGGGTGACTATTTGGGCGTTCTTCATTGGCTATAATGAGTGTTTCTTTCCTATTATTGTCAGCGGCTTTACTATTGATTTTTGATGAAGTTTTAGACATCATTCTTCTTGTCCAGACATTTTCGTGGTGGAGAAGTGTTACATTATCGAGGTGGTTCTGGTTTGTTTTGAACACCTGTTATTCTGGACTCTTAGGTCACCCCTGAGGTGTATATCGTAATATTACTGCTTTAGGAATTACATCAGAGATTGTGCTTCTAAAATTCAAGAAAACCAATTTCGGATATGAAACGATGGTATTCGCTATTATTGCTATTGCTTTCTTATCTACAATTGTATGGGGTCACCATATGTTCGTTTTCGAGATGAATCCATTCTTAGGTTCTGTATTTACCTTTACCACTTTGTTGATTGCTATTCCATCAGCTGTAAGGCGTTTTAATTATGTACAACTATCTGGAAGGGAATTTACAAATAGACCCAGCCATGCTGTTTTCAATTGGGTTTAGTTTCCACCTTGTACAGGAGGATTATTTGAGTTATTTTGGAGATGGTACATTTGGATATTAATGTATGCATGATACTTATTTTGTTGTAGCCCACTTCCATTTGGTAATGGGTATTTTACCTTTTCTCATGGGATGTTTGCAGGAATTATCATTGGTTCCCTAGAATGTTTGGACATGTTAAATAAAATTTAGAAGGGTATGTTCATTTTGGGTGACTGCGGTTTGTGCTTGGTGTATTTTTTCCAATGCACTTTATCGGATTAGCTGGATACCGCGTAGATATTATGCAATACAGCGTTCCCTTTATTTGATGATTTAGCTGATGTAAACTTGTCATGAGTACAACATTTGCTTTGATAGATTGGAGCATTCAATTGGTTTCATATTGGAACTTTTTACAGTATTTTTCTTTTGGAAAGAAAGCAGAACAAAACCCATGGAAGTCTAACCTTTGAATGGACTGCACCTGTCGAACATATTCATGAAGCTAGTATGAATTATACTTCACAAGGGTTCATAGATGGCCTTATGATTATAGTAACCCACAACATGACTTGAGGACTTTTGTTCCTCAGACAGTTCCAATGAAAGAGGGCGAAACTATTTCTTAATCACTAAGATTAAATCAATTATATACAAAAGGCTTTTCATATTAGTATGAAAAGCCTTTTTTGTTTTAGCAATATTTTATATTTGCTAAATGAATGAAAATCTTAATCCTACTAACGAACACTTCAATAAGGAAGAGCTTGATTTAGAAAAGCAGCTGAGACCCTTGTCTTTTGATGATTTTGCGGGGCAAGATCAAGTGTTGGAAAATCTTCAAGTCTTTGTTAAAGCGGCTAATTTGAGAAATGAAGCTTTGGATCATACCCTGTTTCATGGCCCTCCAGGTTTAGGAAAAACGACCCTATCCAATATTTTGGCCAATGAGCTAGGCGTTGGGATAAAGATTACATCAGGGCCTGTTTTGGATAAACCAAGTGATTTAGCTGGTTTGTTAACTAATTTGGAGGAGAGGGATATATTGTTTATTGATGAAATCCATCGTTTGAGTCCTGTCGTAGAAGAGTATTTGTATTCGGCTATGGAAGATTTTAAGATTGATATCATGATTGAGTCTGGACCAAATGCCAGAACCGTTCAGATTAATTTGAATCCCTTTACTTTGGTAGGTGCCACAACTCGTTCTGGATTATTGACTGCTCCCATGAGAGCGCGTTTTGGGATCTCTTGTAGGCTTCAATATTATAAAACCGAATTATTAACTTCTATCATAGAACGTAGTGCCTCTATATTGAAAATGCCTATTACTATGGAATCAGCTATTGAGATTGCAGGTCGTAGTAGGGGAACACCAAGGATAGCCAATTCATTGCTCCGTAGGGTACGTGATTTTGCTCAGATTAAAGGAAACGGGAAGATAGATATCGATATTGCTAAATTTTCATTGAGAGCCTTAAATGTGGATGCCCATGGTTTGGATGAGATGGATAATAAGATATTATTGACTATAATTGACAAATTCAAAGGAGGACCAGTAGGATTAACTACTTTGTCTACAGCGGTTTCTGAAAGTAGTGAGACCATCGAAGAGGTATATGAGCCTTTTTTGATCCAAGAAGGATTTATCATTCGTACACCTAGAGGAAGAGAAGTCACAGAACGTGCCTATAAACACTTAAAGCGTAATATGCCGAACAGGCAAGGAGATTTGTTTTGAACAAAGGAAAACTAACAGCCTATATCAAGGATGAATCCAAACGTTTGGGTTTTTTATCTTGTGGTATTTCCCAAGCTGGTTTTTTGGAAGAAGAAGCCCCTCGTTTAGAGTCTTGGCTCAACAAAAACTATCACGGAGAGATGGCTTATATGGCCAACCATTTTGACAAAAGATTGGATCCAAGGTTACTTGTAGAGGGTGCCAAATCTGTTGTGGCCCTATTATTAAACTACTATCCGGATCAAAAACAAAATTCCAGTTCGTACAAGATTTCTAAATACGCTTATGGAACAGATTATCATTTTGTCATTAAAGACAAGCTTAAATCGCTCTTAAACAGTATTCGAGAGCAGGTCGGTACGGTTAATGGGCGTGTGTTTGTTGATTCGGCACCTGTATTGGACAAAGCATGGGCTGCCAAAAGTGGTCTAGGTTGGATTGGTAAAAATGCCAATTTGATTACTCAAAAGGTGGGTTCATTTTATTTTATTGCGGAACTTATTTTAGATGTAGAATTGGAATATGATAGTCCGACTACAGATCACTGTGGTACTTGTACGGCGTGCATTGATAGTTGTCCAACACAAGCCATTGTTGCGCCTTATGTAGTGGATGGAAGCAAATGTATTTCGTATTACACAATCGAGTTAAAAAATGCTATTCCTCAGGAGGTGTCTGGTCAGTTTGATGATTGGATGTTTGGTTGTGATGTGTGCCAAGATGTTTGTCCATGGAATCGTTTTTCAAAACCTCATCAAGAGCCACTTTTTACACCTGATTCTAGGCTATTGGAGTTCTCTAAAAGAGATTGGGAAGAGCTGACAGAGGAAGTGTTTAATGAAATCTTCAAAAAATCGGCAGTAAAAAGGACAAAATACCAAGGACTAAAACGAAATATTGACTTTTTGAAGTAAGATTTACGATGCTTCTAATTAGCTGTGTTAAAGTAAAGTTAATTACAAAAACAACGACATCTTCTATTATATATTTGCGGCATTAATCATAACCCAAAAAATAAAAATCATTATGACGCAAGTAAGATTTCTAGCCGTTCTTTTTGCAATGACACTGATAAGCTCATGTAATCAAGAAGAAGTAGTTGTAGGAGAAACTTACATCTCCTCAAGCCAAAAGGCAACCCTATCAAATATCCCTTTTACCGATGATGCTACCCTTGATGAAATAAATGCTAATCCAGATAATGTCCCTTATCAGACACCCGAAAATTAGCTGTGTTAGAAATGGAATTAAGTCTTAAGGAGTCTATGGACTGGAATGGCACATCATTATCGGAAAAGCCAGTAGTCGTTTTTGACGGTCAGTCAAGACCCAAGTATTATGAGTTTATTGTAACCAATGATTCAGAAGAGGCCATAGGAACAGTAACCGCTTGTGCACAAAAGGAAACAGATGCAGCATTATCCCACGTTTTGCCTTATGTACGAGATTATACAAATCTAACTACTAAAGGAGGCAGTTACAAAATGATAAGTGGTGGTTATCCTACAAAAATTTTGATTGGAATACCGGGTAAATCAGGAGAAGAACCAGTGGCTGTAATTGATCCAGCAACAGGAGAGACCGTAACGGAAATAATATCGGAAGATGCACAAGGCATGATTGATGCGATAACCGCATTAACAGATGAAGAAAAAGAACAATTAGGGCTCGACGACACCAGTGCTTTAATCAACGAGATAAGTCAAAAAGACTTACAAAATCAAGAATATGCCGAGCAATACTGGAGTATAGTAGACTCACTACAAGTAGAACTCGAAGCCATGAGTGATGACGAAATAATCACCGCGATAAACGAGAGTAAAGGAAGCTGGGTAAGTTATGATCAATATGTTATCCCTGCCTATAACACTACAGGAATGCGCAATACCCGATGGAATGGTTGGTGCGGGCCTAGTGCATTGGCATGGGTGTATAGAGGGTTGTATAGCAGATATAATGGAACCTATTTACCTTTGGCTGGAGAATCGAGTTTTTATAAATTAAATTATAGAGAAGTTGACAATCTTTCAAAAGGGTTTTATGACTTTAACGACAAAGGTGACCATGACCATGATCAACGGCAGAATGATTTAGATCCGGACTGGGTGAACCCACAAAGTAGTCAAGCCGATGGAGGCTTATATGCAAAATTGGCACAGAACAGTGGGATGTATGCTTGGCCATGGTTAACTGGTGATCAAAATGGACCTACTTTTCCCAATGGTTTGAGTGTAGCTTTAAGTTCTGTAACGGATGCTAAATACAAAGTGTCGACCGCTCATTTTAATCTATTGAGTGTACAACCCTTAGGGCATCAACACATACGACACCTGAAGCTACCTGTTATCTGTATGATAGATGGTTTTTCACATTATGTAGTAGCTTTTGGGTCTAAATACCAATATTGGAATTGGGATGTGATTGTTAAAATTTTTGGGAAAAGAATTTCAATTGCTAGTGGCAGTATCCGTACAAACAAATGGCTTTTGATGCAGGATAATGGAAAGACAACAAGTCAACATGGTTATGAACCTTATTGGAAAAACGACAACCTTAAATTTGATATACAATACGGTATTTTACGTTTATACTAAAAATTTAGAGTTATGAAAAAAACAATTGCCATATTAGTTTGTATATGTAGCTTAATGCTATTCTCTTGTGAAGATCTCATAGGGGCAGGAGGGATGGATATGTTAGATTACATTTATATAGACGGTGAGACAGGGAGGTCTGTAGTTATATCTTATCTAGAACGTCAGCCTGGAGGTACATCGTACAAAGACAATGCAATTGTAACAGAAGCTGTTACCTTGCCTTATTTTAAAGCAGTAAGCACTGCTTCAAGTGGAGGTAAAATACCAGATCGGTTTTTACAGGTGCAAACTCTAAATGATACTACAACTAGGGCATTTATTAGCACTAACGCTTTGCACATATTAGACGGAACATGTGGTGTTACAACTATTTTTTACCCAGAAAATGCGGTAGGGGATTATTCTCATTGTAAAGAGATTTCAACAGATAGTGTACTGGATTATCTAAAAAGCGTTAATTATCATGGTTATATGGAGTTTTCAGAGGGAGAAACGGTTAAAAAGGTGCATCTCAAAAAATGAAAAAAATAATAACCATATTAATATGTGTCGGTAGCTTAGTGCTATTATCTTGTGAAGACCTTATTGGAGCAGGAGGGGTGGTTAATACTTATTTTATTTATGTAGATGGTGCCCCAGAAAGACCAGTGGTTATATCGTATCTTGAAGCTCCACTAACAGCTAAATCCTACAAGGATAACGCTATAGTGACAGAATCCGTAACCTTACCTTATTTTAAGGAAGTAAGCACACTTCGCAGCGGAGGTAAAACTCCAGATAGTTTTTTGCAGGTGCAAACTCTAAATGATTCGACGACAAGGGCTTTTATTTGTACTGACGAATTGCCGATATTGGATGGGACATGTCGAGTTCCAAATATTTTTCAAGATTTTAATGCAGTAGGAGATTATGCTTATTGCAAAGAGATTTCAAAAGATAGTGTACTGGATTATCTAAAAAGTGTTAATTATCATGGTTATATGGAGTTTGCAGAGGGAGAAACGGTTAAAAAGGTACATCTCAAAAAATGAAAAATATAATTGCCATATTAGTCTGCATAGTTAGTTTAGCATTAATTTCTTGTGAAGACCTTATAGGAGCAGGAGGAATGGCTGATACTTATTTTATTTATGTCGATGGTGATCCAGGAAGGTCTGTAGTTATATCTTATCTAGAAAGTCAGCCAGAGGCTAAATCATATAAAGATAATGCTATTGTGTCAGAATCTGTAATTTTACCTTATTTTAAGGCAGTAAATACGTATAGAAGCGGAGGTAAAACACCTGATAAATTTTTACAGGTGCAAACTCTAAATGATACTACAACTAGGGGGGTTGTTTTTGATTACAAATTGCCGATATTGGATGGAACATGTAAGGTAACAACTATTTTTTATCCAGAGAACGCAAAAGGAAAATATGCTCATTGCAAAGATATTTCAAAGGATAGTGTAATGGATTATCTAAAAAGTGTTAATTATCATGGTTATATGGAGTTTGCAAAGGGAGAAACGGTTAAGAAAGTTCGTTTATATGATTAGTGGTACAGGAACAAGTAAATCTTATTTTTTGCTAATTGTTATGGCATTTCTCGTAGGTTCTTGTGAAAAGAATGAAATAAAAACTGATCTGCCTTTACGAACAGTTATTGTGTATATGATTGCAGATAATAATCTCGATTATTTTTCTGTACAGGATATAAACGAAATGGAAAGAGGATTCAATACTAGTTTTGACGGAAACTTAATTGTTTATGTTGATCGAGGGGAGGGAGCAACGCCATCTCATCCTATAGTTTATGAAATTGCTCATGATACAACAGAGACCATTGCTAGCGAAATTACGTTTGTATATAAAGAACAAAACTCAGCCAATGAAATCGTTATGTCTAATGTTTTGTCTGATATCGTCACACAATATCCTGCGCAAAGTTATGGTTTGGTTCTTTGGTCTCATGGTACAGCTTGGTATCCAGAAGGGACAAATATAGATGTTAGTAATGAAACAACGGTAAAACGACTCCCATTGACAAAATCCTTTGGTAAAGACAAAACAAATGAACTCAATATCTCAAAATTAAAAAATGTTTTTCCTGTGCATTTCGATTTTCTCATTTTTGATGCCTGTTATATGGGGTCAATCGAGGTGGTTTATGCGCTAAAAGATCAAGTAGATTATATTGTTTCCTCTCCTACAGTTGTTTTGTCGGCGGGATATCCCTATGCCGCTATTACTGGTTTGTTATTTGATCCTGAAATCGATTATAAAAAATTGGCGATAGATTTTTTTGAATCCTATAACTCACTCTCTGATGCTCTGCAATCGGCTACCGTATCGGTAATACAAACTGCTAAACTTCCTGATTTAGCAAAGCGAGTGGCAGATATAATGAATGATACTAATAGCTTAAAAAAGGCAAACTTTTCAAATATTCAACAATATACAGCCAATCAAGGCGGGTTTCTTTTTGATTTAGAAGACTTTATATCCCAATCCTCGTCTAATTCAAAATTGATTGATCGATTTAAAAGTACTTTGTCTGAGGTAATTGTTTATAAGATCGCTACTCAAAAGATAGTAGATAATCTGGAAATAAACCGTTTTTCGGGATTAAGTATGGGTATTACTGCAAACGATAAATATTATGATTTTTATAAAACCTTGGATTGGTATAAAGACAGTGATTATTACAATTATTTTGACAAGTTCTATTTTTCTAAATAGTTGTACGCCTGATGCTGATGTGTATCATTTTACGGTAAGTAACCGTTATTTTGAGCCTTTATATAATACTACTGTTAATTCTGTTTTTTTTGATACTATACTAGTTAATGTCACAACTCCTATTAGTTCTATACCCCCAGGGAGTTATAAGTTTACTACAGAAACGGAATCGGGTTTAAGGCTATCAACGGATATTGTTTTTAAAGGGAAAAAACAAAATGTTGCACTCATAGTTAATGAAAGAGGTAAATTAATTACCGAGTAATATAGTGCGAGATTTTAGTACAAACAAAACAGGCTGTCTGAAAAGACAGCCTGTTTTGTTGTATTGATAAATACCAATTCTTAGTATCTATAGTATTCTGGTTTGTATGGTCCTTCAACCTCTACACCAATATAAGCAGCTTGTTCTGGGCTTAATTCCTCTAATTCAGCGCTTAATTTCTCTAAGTGTAATTTAGCTACTTTCTCATCTAAGTGTTTAGGAAGCATATAAACTTCATTCTTGTAAGCTTCGCTATTTTTCCACAATTCGATTTGAGCTAAAGTTTGATTAGTGAATGAGTTACTCATTACAAAACTTGGGTGACCTGTAGCACATCCTAAGTTTACTAATCTACCTTCAGCCAAAATGATGATATCGTTACCGTTAACGGTGTATTTGTCTACTTGAGGTTTGATTTCAACTTTGGTGCTGCCGTAGTTTTTGTTTAACCAAGCCATGTCGATTTCATTGTCAAAGTGCCCAATGTTACAAACAATAGCCTTGTCTTTCATTTGTTCAAAGTGCTCACCTCTAACGATGTCTTTGTTCCTGTAGTTGTAATGATGATGTCCGCATTACCGATTACAGTGTTTAATTTTTTCACTTCGTAACCATCCATTGAAGCTTGTAAAGCACAAATAGGATCAATTTCAGTAACTGTCACTTATAGAACCAGCTCCTCTAAATGAAGCAGCAGTTCCTTTTCCTACATCACCGTACCCACATACTATTACTCTTTTACCTGCTAACATAATGTCTGTAGCTCGTCTTACAGCGTCAACAGCACTCTCTTTACATCCGTATTTGTTGTCAAATTTAGATTTTGTCACAGAATCGTTTACGTTGATAGCTGGCATTGGTAACGTTCCGTTTTTCATTCTTTCGTGATAAACGGTGTACACCAGTAGTTGTTTCCTCAGAAAGACCTTTAATACCGTCAACTAGTTCAGGGTATTTGTCGATAACCATGTTGGTTAAATCACCACCGTCATCCAAGATCATGTTTAATGGTTTTCTGTCTTCTCAAAGAACAATGTTTGCTCAATACACCAATCAAATTCTTCTTCATTAAGTCCTTTCCATGCATAAACTGGGATTCCTGCAGCAGCGATAGCCGCAGCAGCTTGATCTTGCGTAGAGAATATGTTACAAGAACTCCATGTTACTTCTGCTCCTAAAGCGATTAAAGTTTCAATTAAAACAGCCGTTTGAATTGTCATGTGAAGACATCCAGCGATACGCGCACCTTTCAACGGTTGTGCATCTTTGTATTCTTCTCTTAGTGACATTAAACCAGGCATTTCTGCTTCAGCTAATTCAATTTCTTTTCTACCCCAAGCAGCCAAAGAGATGTCTTTAACCTTGTAAGGAACGTAAGGTATTGTTTTTGTACTCATAAATGAATTTAGTTTTTTCTTTAAAAGTGAACCGCAAATTTAAGTATTTGTGTTTTAAATATTTAGTTTAGTGATAAAAAAATAGAATGAGGGTATAAATAAGTTATGTCTTCCTCTTGCATTCTTATTATTTTTACACTTCAAATGATATAACTATGAAAAATTGGGTGACCTTCGTTTTTTTATTTCTGTTGTTGTCTTCCTGTGGAGATGAACCGAAAATTAAAGAGGAAGTAATAAATATTCCTTGTGAGGTAAATTTAGTTCGTTTTGATCAATTATTTTTTAATGCGGATGAAAATTCTATAAAGGAACTTCGAAAAGAATATTCTTATCTGTTATCTCCCACGATGAGTGATGAGCAGCTGATTCAGAGTGTAAGAACACCATTGTACAAAGAACTGTATGCAGAGGTTCAGCAACAATATGCTGAAGATGATGATTTGAAGTCGGAGCTTAAATTGTTGTATCAACATTTAAAATTTTACTTTCCTAACTTTTCTATACCTCAAAAAACCATTACCGTAATTTCAGAAATCGATTATGAACACAAATCCTTCTTGACAGATTCTGTAACTGTTGTTGCCTTGGATATGTATTTGGGAAAGGGACATCGTTTTTATGAGTCTCCTGACTATGTTCAATTGGGTTTTGAAAAGGAACAAATCGTGCAAGATCTAGTAGATGATTTTTATTATAGAATAAAAAAAGGGCTGTCTGATAAGTCTTTTGTTTCGCAAATGGTAAATGCGGGTAAAGGTGTTTATTTAAAAGAAAAGGTTTTGCCCTTGTCTACGGACGCCCAAAAGATGTGTTACACCCAAGAACAGTTAGAGTGGTGTGAGGTAAATGAAGAATATATTTGGCGTTATTTTGTGGAGCGTAAACTGTTGTATGATACGGATAGAGAGCTAACACGCCGTTTTATTGATGTGGCGCCCTTTTCAAAATTTTATTTAGAACTAGATAATGAGTCTCCAGGTAGAGTGGGGGTTTGGTTGGGATGGAAAATTGTTCAGTCTTTTATGAAAGCTAATGATGTTTCGTTGGAAACTATGCTAAAAATGGACGAAAAGGAGTTATTTTTGCAATCCAAATACAAACCAAAGAAATAAATGAAATCAGAGATAAAGATAGGGGTTGAGTTAGACGAAAACCGAATTCCAGAAAAATTAGAGTGGACAGCCAAAGAGGGTGGGATTGAGAATGAAGAAGCGAAGGCGGTTATGTTGTCCGTCTGGAATTCTACTAACAAGGAAGCATTACGTATCGATTTATGGACTAAAGATATGCCTCTTGACGAAATGCGTTTGTTTTTTCATCAAACCTTAGTGAGTATGACCGAAACCTATTATCGCGCCACTCACGATCAAAAAATGACCGATACGATGAAAGATTTCACGGATTATTTTGCGGACAAATTAAATTTAAGATCAGGAAATTAATGCTCTCTGAGAGAGTTGTTAATCTGATCAATGTAAGCTAATAGCTCTTCTTTTCCTGTTTTTTCTGTGGAAGAGGTTATAAAGTAAGGCGGTAATTCTTCCCACAAAGTCAATAGTTTTTCAGTGTATAGCGATACGTTAGTTTCAATTTTTGTCTTACCTAATTTATCGGCTTTGGTAAAAATGATGCTAAAGGGAATGTGGTTGACGCCGAGGTAGGTCAAAAACTCGAGATCTATATTTTGCGGTTCGTGTCTTATGTCTACCAAAACAAAAGCACAAACTAGCTGTTGTCTTTTTTCGAAATAATTGGTAATGAACTTTTGAAAAGTTTGTTTTGTTGATCTCGAAACCTTGGCATATCCGTATCCGGGTAAATCAACCAAGTGCCAGTTTTTGTTGATGATAAAGTGGTTGATGAGTTGTGTTTTACCTGGTTTTCCTGAAGTCTTTGCTAGGCTTTTTCGTCCAGTTAACATATTGATTAAAGAAGACTTGCCTACATTAGAACGACCAATAAATGCGTACTCAGGAATGGCTTCTTTTGGACATTTTTTTACATCCGAATTACTTATTACAAATTCAGCACTGGTAATGTTCATCGAAATAGTAGTTTTTAAACGAGCTTGGTTGTATCAAGCCATTCTTGTAACAACGTATTAAATTCATCTGGATGTTCCATCATTGGTGCGTGACCGCATTTGTCAATCCAGTATAATTTTGAATTGGGTAATAGCTTGTTGAATTCTTCCGCCACATGAGGAGGGGTAACACCGTCATTTTTTCCCCAAATGATACAAGTAGGCGTATCCATTTTTGGTAAATCTTTAGCCATATTGTGTCGTATAGCACTTTTAGCGATAGCTAAAGTTTTCACTAGCTTTATTCTGTCGTTAGCCGTTGCATATACTTCGTCAACA
The DNA here is from genome assembly GCA_020635875.1 of Flavobacteriales bacterium. Classification (GTDB taxonomy): domain Bacteria; phylum Bacteroidota; class Bacteroidia; order Flavobacteriales; family Flavobacteriaceae; genus Flavobacterium. Next base: position 41,122 of record JACJYY010000007.1, on the reverse strand, counting down.
ATTTCCTTGGTTGCTATTTTAGGGTCATAAAAAACATCCTCTGCTTTTTTCTGGATATAATCCCGATCACCTCTGCGTGGATAACTGTCTCCCATTGCGCTTTCGTAAAGACCACTACTTCCAGTTATTACTAGACCGGCTACTTTTGTAGGGTACATTTTAGTGTGATAAAGTGCAATGTGTCCACCTAATGAATTACCCAACAAGATAACCCTGTCCAAATCCATATAATCAATAAAATCCTTTACGTACTTAGCAAAGCTTTTGACGTTAGTTTTAAGTAAAGACATGGTATAGATAGGAAGTTCTGGGATGATAACTCTATATCCCTTTGTAGGAAAGTAATTGGCCACTCCATCAAAGTTGCTCAGTCCTCCCATTAAACCGTGTAGAATCACTATAGGTTTACCTTCTCCTGCCTCAAAATAACTATATCTTCCTTTCTTCTTTAGGTTATTGTTCATTGGATATGAAAAATCTAGTGCGTACAAATATAGTATTTTATAAATAGGAAGAGTAATCGTATGCTGTCAAAAACTGATTTTTTTGTGCTTGTGTTGGTTGGATTGAGAATAGTTCCTTTTGAAAAGCAAAAAATAGATATAAATAATTCGTTTTCTGATAGATACTTGAGTTTGTTGGAGTGGTAAAACTTATCAACAAAGTGGTGTAAAGTGGTAAAATGTGGTAAAAAATGAACTATATTTGCTCTAATTGTACAGAGAACAAATTGGTTTGAACGGAATTATTGGCACATACGAATGTAAGGCTGACGCCAAAGGGCGTTTGATGATGCCTACTGCTCTTAAGAAGCAGCTATTGGCTGTGCTTAAGGATGGATTTGTATTGAAGCGTTCTGTTTTTCAGCAATGCTTAGAGTTGTATCCAAAGAATGAATGGGACGTAGAAATGCAGAAGGTGAACAAATTGAATCGTTATGTAAAAAAGAATAACGATTTCATTCGCCTATTTATGGCAGGGGTTCGTATGGTGGATGTGGATGATGCGGGGCGTTTGTTGATTCCAAAAGATTTGGCAAAAATAGCGGGGATTTCAAAAGATTTAGTGTTGTCTTCGGCAGTCAATTACATTGAGATATGGGATAAGGATTTGTATGAGGCTTCTATATCTGATGCGAGTCAAGATTTTAGTGCTTTGGCAGAAGAGGTAATGGGTAATATTGATATAGAGTAATGGAATATCATCATTCAGTATTGTTAAAGGAGACGGTAGATGGTTTGGCTATTAAGCCTGATGGAGTCTATGTTGATGTGACTTTTGGTGGTGGTGGCCACTCCAGAGAGATATTGTCGAGGCTAAATGAAAAAGGACGTTTATATGCTTTTGATCAGGATGAAGACGCCTTGTTGAATGCGATTGAGGACGATCGTTTTGTGTTGATTAATGAGAATTTTCAATTCATGAAACGTTTTTTGCGGTTTTATGGTGTCAAAGAGGTGGATGGAATATTGGCAGATTTGGGAGTTTCTTCTCATCAGTTTGATGTTCCGGAACGAGGATTTTCAACACGTTTTGAGGCTGATTTAGATATGCGAATGAGTCAAAAAAGCGAGTTAAGCGCCTATCAAGTGGTTAATGATTATTCGCAGGGGGAATTGCAAAGGGTATTTAAGGAGTATGGTGAGCTTACTAATTCAGGAGCGATTGCAAAAGCGATTGTTGAGGGTAGACAGCAAGAAGCAATAGTAAGTTCGAATCAACTCAAAACGATTTTGAAACGCTTTTTGCCAGAGCATAAAAGCCATAAAATATTAGCTCAAATCTATCAAGGGATAAGAATAGAGGTTAATCAAGAAATAGAAGTTTTGAAGGCTTTTTTGGAACAAACGGACAAGGTGTTAAAGCAGGGGGGGCGATTGAGTGTGATGTCTTATCATTCCCTGGAAGATCGATTGGTAAAGCGTTATATGAGAGATGGATTATTTGAAGGACAACCCGAGAAGGATTTTTTTGGAAATGTTTCAGTGCCTTTTAAGATTATAGGGAAGATGGTAGTTCCGAGTCCAGAAGAGATTAAGAGAAATAACCGCGCCAGAAGTGCTAAATTAAGAATTGCAGAAAAGAAATAATCAGATGAAAGAGGGTTTATACGATGTGTTAAAAGCAAAGTTTCTGATTAGCCAAAATGCGCTTAGCAATTGGGGTATGATTGTGATGGTGGTTTTTTTAGCGCTGTTGATGATCGCTAATATTCATTTTTTTGAATCCAAATTAACCCAAATAAATACGTTGCAAAACGAGATAAAAGAATTGCGATCAGAATTTGTTGAGGGTCGTTCGCGATTGATGCGTTTAAAGATGGAATCGTCTGTAGCGAAAAAAATGGAAGCCATAGGGGTGCGTTCTTCAAGTGTGCCTCCTGTCAAAATAATAGTGCGTCAAAAAGAATCAGATAATCAATGAAAACAGAAGATAAGGCTACACCATATCGTTTGTATTTAGTGATAGCAGCTTTGCTGATTGTTGCTTTTTCAGTGATTGTAAGAATGGTAAACCTGCAGTTTGTAGAAGGGGAAAAATACAGGCTCTTAGCTAAAGAATGGTCGATTAAGTCTCAAGTGATAAAGGCGAAAAAGGGGAATGTGTATTCCTCAGATGGGAGTTTGTTGGCGACTTCAATCCCTAAATATGATGTGCGATTTGATGCAATGGCAAGTTCTAAAAGAGACTTCAACGAATTTGTTAGTTCGTTGTCGGATTCATTGGCAAGCCTATTAGGAAAACCGAGCCACGAAATTGAGCAAAACCTAAGAAAGGCTCGAATTCACAAGAATAGATACAAGCTGATTGCGCGTAATCTGAGTCATTCGGATTGGTTGCGTTTAAAAAAATTCCCGCTGTTCAGTTTAGGCGCGTATAGAGGTGGTGTGATTACAGAAGTTAAAACGGTGAGAGAGAGACCAATGGGGGATATCGCTCAGCGTGTGATCGGCTACGAAAGAGTCAATCAGGATCAGACCCTACAGAGAGTTGGAATAGAAGGGGCTTTTCACGAGGATTTGAATGGGGTAGACGGTCGAAAGATTGTTCAAAAAATAGCCAAAAACCAATACAAACCAATTTCTGACAAAAATTCCATTGAACCAAAAGATGGTGCCGATGTGGTAGCTACAATTGATGTGTATATTCAGGACATTGCCCATCATGCCTTACTCAAGCAACTACAACACTATAACGCCGATCATGGCTGTGTGGTGGTTATGGAGACTAAAACAGGAGATGTTAAGGCGATTTCTAATTTGAAAAGAGGCAGCGAAGGCGGTTACCATGAGTCTTATAATTATGCCATATCAGAGTCCCATGAACCTGGATCTACCTTCAAATTATTGAGTTTAATGAATGTCTTGGAGGATAAGGTTGCCGATACCGGAACAGTGTACTCAACACATAATGGAGAGTTAGTGATATATGGTCGCAAAGTAAGAGATTCTAAGGAAGGGGGGTATGGCGAGATATCTTTGGCAAGAGGTTTTGAATTGTCATCCAATACGGTTATCGTTCAGGCGGTTTATGATAATTACAAGCATAACCCAGCGCGTTTTGTGGATCGTTTAAATGCGATTAAACTGAATCAAAAATTAGGAATTCCGTTGGCAGGTGAAGGAATACCGAGGATACCTCATCCTACAGATTCCAATTGGTCAGGTCTTTCTTTGCCTTGGATGGCCTATGGTTATGGTTTATCAATGACACCATTGCAAACGTTAACGGTCTATAACGCCATAGCTAATAATGGTGTAATGGTTAAACCTCAGTTTGTAAAAGAAGTAAGGGAGCTGGATGAAGTTGTAAAGTCTTTTGATGATGAAATAATCCATCCTAAAATATGTTCACAAGGCACAATAGATAAACTAAAAGCAGTTTTAGAAAATGTAGTTAAGAGAGGCACAGGTTCGAAATTGTATTCTGAGCATTTTTCAATGGCAGGCAAAACAGGTACGGCACAGGTCAATTACGGGCAAGGTAAAGACAACCTGTATTATGCTTCATCATTCGTAGGGTATTTTCCGGCGGATGAGCCCAAATATTCGTGTATCGTTGTGATCCATAAACCAGACAAAACAACAGGTTATTATGGGGCTGATGTAGCGGGACCAGTTTTTTTGAAAATTGCTCAAAAAATATTTACGGAGTCGCCTAAAAAAGTTGAGGTCAAGAAGCTACAGGAATCGTTCGAGTTTTTGGAAAAAAATTACAATGCTTACCACGTGCAGTCCATGAATAATAATCATATAATCCCTAATTTGATGGGAATGTCAGGAATGGATGCGTTAGCATTATTGGAAAACTTAGGGTTGAAAGTAGTGCTCAAAGGAGTGGGAAAAGTAAAAAAGCAGTCTGTACAAGCAGGACAAAAAATCAATAAAAACCAAGAAATAGTATTGGAATTATCGTGAAAGTACTTAAAGACATATTATATCGTGTAGCCATTGATGCCGTAAGGGGGTCAACTCAGGTGATGATTAACAAGATTGAATTTGACTCTCGCAAGGTGGAGCGCAATGATGTGTTTGTAGCTATCAAAGGAGTATTGTCCGACGGTCATGAATTTATTTCAAAAGCTATTGAACTAGGTGCGTTGGTAATTGTCTGTGAACACATGCCTGATGATATTATTGATACTGTAACCTATGTACAAGTGACAGATTCGCATGCCGCATTGGCTTATATGGCAGATAATTATTACGATTCTCCTTCTAAAGAGTTAAAGCTAGTTGGAGTTACAGGTACAAACGGAAAAACAACTGTAACCTCATTGTTGTATCAGTTATTTAAAAAGGCAGGATATAAGGCGGGCTTGTTGTCAACGGTCAAGATAGTAGTGGATACACAAGAGTACAAAGCTACGCATACAACACCTGATTCTTTAACGATAAATCGCTATTTGAGGGCAATGGTAGATGCGGGTGTTGAAGTGTGTTTTATGGAAGTTAGCTCTCATGGAATTCATCAAAAAAGAACAGAAGGTTTAGCCTTTGACGGAGGGGTGTTTACCAATTTGTCACATGATCATTTGGACTATCACAAAACTTTTGCAGAATACAGAGATGTCAAAAAGAAGTTTTTTGATGAACTATCAAAAGATGCCTTTGCGTTGGTTAATATCGATGACAAAAACGGGAGTGTAATGGTTCAAAACACCAAAGCAAAAAAGAGAACCTATGCACTGAAATCGTATGCCGACTACAAAGCTCAAGTTTTAGAAAATCAACTCTCGGGATTGGTGCTCAAAATCAATACGAACGAGTTGTGGACGAAGCTAATCGGAAATTTCAATGCTTATAATTTATTAGCCATTTATGGCGTAGCCATCGAATTGGGAATTGAAGAATTAGAAGTCTTACGCTTAATAAGTGAGTTGGAAAGTGTATCAGGGAGGTTTCAATATTTTATAACTGACGACAACATTACAGCAATCGTGGATTATGCCCATACTCCAGATGCTCTAAAAAATGTGATTGATACCATAAATTCTATCCGAACTCACAATGAACAATTGATTACAGTAGTGGGATGTGGAGGAGATAGAGATAAAGCAAAAAGACCTGTCATGGGACAAATTGCATCTGAGTTGAGTACTAAAGTTGTGTTTACATCTGATAATCCTAGGACAGAAGACCCAAAAACGATACTGGATCAAATCGAACAAGGAGTGGCTCCTGAAAATTATAAAAAAACACTTGTGGTCGAAGATCGTAGACAAGCCATCAAAACGGCCTGTCAAATGGCAAATTCGGGAGATGTGATTTTAATCGCAGGAAAAGGCCACGAAAATTATCAAGAAGTTAATGGTGTACGGACAGACTTTGATGATATGCAAATTGTGAAAGAGATATTACAACAACTAAACAATTAATAGATGTTATATTATTTATTTGAATACTTAGATCAAACATTAAACATTCCTGGGGCAGGGGTATTTAAGTACATCTCATTTCGTTCCTCGGCGGCTCTAATATTGTCGTTGTTGTTGTCTTTAATTTACGGAAAACAGTTGATTAATTTCCTCCGTAGTAAACAACTAGGAGAGACTGTTCGTGATCTTGGTTTAGCAGGGCAATCCGAAAAAGCAGGTACACCAACTATGGGAGGTGTAATCATTATACTCTCAACAGTTATCCCTGTTTTGTTATTAACAAAGCTGGAAAACATCTATATCATTTTGCTTTTAATCACTACCCTTTGGATGGGTACAATTGGGTTTATAGATGATTATATAAAAGTCTTTAAAAAGGATAAGCAAGGGCTTAAAGGTATTTTTAAAGTAATCGGTCAAGTAGGCTTGGGTTTGATAGTAGGCTGTGTCTTGTATTTTCACGAAGACGTAACAGTACGAAAAGAAAAGGTAGAAATTCAGGGAACAGAACAAATTGTGATGCATCACCCTGTAAAATCAACCGCGACAACTATTCCTTTTTTGAAAAATAACCAATTGGATTATGCTGATATATTAGCTTGGGTGGGTGATGATTATAAGAGTTATGCATGGCTCATTTTTATTCCAATTGTGATTTTTATTGTGACTGCCATATCTAATGGAGCCAATTTAACAGATGGGATTGATGGATTGGCTGCCGGGACGTCTGTTATTTCGGTCATAGCGCTAGGTGTGTTTGCTTGGGTGTCGGGTAACGTAATTTTCTCCAATTATCTCAACATCATGTATATCCCTAATTCTGGGGAGATGACAGTGTTTATATCTGCGCTGGCAGGAGCACTAATTGGTTTTTTATGGTATAATAATTATCCGGCTACCGTTTTTATGGGAGACACAGGGAGTTTGACCATTGGAGCATTGATAGCGGTTTTGGCAATAGCGGTTCGAAAGGAGCTTTTGTTGCCTATTTTATGTGGAATTTTTTTAGCAGAAAATTTATCTGTGATTATTCAGGTCAGTTATTTTAAGTATACCAAAAAGAAATATGGCGAAGGGAGACGTGTCTTTTTGATGTCTCCATTGCATCATCATTATCAAAAACAAGGTATGCACGAAAGTAAGATTGTAAGCCGTTTTATGATTGTAGGGATTTTATTAGCCGTTTTAGCAATTGTAACCTTAAAATTAAGATAGTACATGCGTTTAGTTGTATTAGGTAGTGGAGAAAGTGGTGTAGGAGCAGCCTTGTTGGGTAAGCAAAAAGGTTATGATGTCTTTGTATCTGATTTGGGGATAATAAAAGAGCGTTACAAAAGAGAACTTGAAGCCAGTGGCATTGCGTGGGAAGAAGGGCAGCATACAGAAAGTGATGTACTCAATGCTACCGTTGTTGTCAAAAGCCCAGGGATTCCCGACAAAGCTCCTTTGGTAATTAAACTAAAAGAAAAAGGTACGCCAGTTCAATCTGAAATAGAATTTGCTTTTCAGTTTACCAAAGCCAAAATAATTGGAATAACAGGAAGTAATGGAAAAACAACTACGACAAGTTTGACGTATCATCTGCTTAAATCAGCAGGGCTTAATGTAGGAGTAGGAGGAAACATAGGGGTGAGTTTTGCTAGACAAGTGGCGACTTGTGATTATGACGTTTATGTGTTAGAGTTGAGTAGTTTCCAGTTGGACGGAATCAAAGATTTTAGACCAGATATCGCCGTGATTACCAATATAAGTCCCGATCATTTGGATCGGTACGATTACGATTATAACAAGTATATCGCCTCTAAGTTTAGGATTACGATGAATCAAAAAGAGGAAGATAGTTTTATCTATGATAGTGATGATGAAGCGATACAAACTTGGATGAAAGACCACAACATAAAAGCTCAAAAATGGCCTTTTTCGATAAGTAAAAAATTAGGCAACGGAGCATTTTTATCCGATAAAGAAATAATAGTAAACACCAATAACGAAGAATTTAAAATGACAACAGACATGTTATCACTCAAAGGAAAACACAATGTAAAAAATGCCATGGCAGCCACAACAGTAAGTCAGTTGATGCGTATAAGAAAGCAAACCATTCGGGAGAGTTTAACCAATTTTCAGGGGGTAGAACATCGTTTAGAGAAAGTGGCAAAAGTAAGAGGAGTGATGTATATCAATGACTCAAAAGCGACGAATGTAAACGCAACATTTTTTGCTCTGGACAGTATGGAAACCGCAACGGTGTGGATTGTAGGAGGAGTGGATAAAGGGAATGATTATGCGGATTTGATGCCGTTGGTAAGAGAAAAGGTAAAAGCAATAATTTGTTTAGGAGTGGATAACAAAAAAATAATAGACTTTTTCGGGGGAGTCATTGATATCGTTGTTGAATCGGATTCGATGGTAGATGCTGTTAAAAAGGCAAAAATTCTTTCAGAAGAAGGAGATACAGTATTGTTGTCACCAGCCTGTGCAAGTTTTGATTTGTTTCAAAACTATGAAGATCGCGGGCGTCAATTCAAAGAAGTAGTAAACCAATTGTAAACCAATGTTAGGGACTGCACCACTATTAGAAAAGTTAAAGGGAGATAAGACCATTTGGGCAATAATTGCACTTTTGGCCTTGTTCTCATTTTTACCTGTATATAGTGCTAGTAGTAATTTGGTGTATATCTATGCAAGGACCAGCTCGTTTAGTTTGTTGATTAAACACTTTGGTTATTTAGTAATTGGTTTTAGTTTTTTGTTTTTTATCCACAACATCTCCTATTTAAGGTTGCGATTTATATCCAAAGCCTTATTGTTTTTGGTTATTCCTCTACTGTTGTATACCCTTTTGCAGGGAAAAATTATTGGAGGTGCCAATGCCAGTAGATGGATAACAATTCCGTTTATTGGGATAAGTTTTCAGACTTCGGCACTTGCATTTGTTATCCTGATGATTTACGTGGCTAGGTATTTGGCTCGATACGAACTCAATCCATTGCCTTTTAAAAAATCATTATTAAAATTATGGTTGCCTGTATTTATTGTGGTCGGGTTGATATTACCTGCCAATTTTAGTACGGCCGCTCTAGTGTTTTTAATGGTAATGTTGTTGGTTTTTTTGGGAGGGTATTCGTTGCGCTATTTGGGGTATATAGTAGCCTCAGGAGTTTTATTCTTGACCTTGTTTATTGGGGCTGCAAAATTATTTCCAGAGGCTTTCCCTAACCGTGTTGATACTTGGATAAGTCGTATCGAAAACTTTTCGGATGAAGATGGAGGAAAAGATAATTATCAAGTAGAGAAAGCCAAGACGGCCATTGCTACTGGAGGATTGACTGGGCTTGGTCCAGGCAAGAGTTTGCAGAAGAACTTTCTACCTCAATCATCATCGGATTTTATTTTTGCTATTATTATTGAAGAGTACGGGTTAATTGCGGGGGTGTCAATCGTGTTGGCGTATTTGGTGCTGTTGTTTCGGTTTATTCTGCAGGCGAATAGAGCCGAAAACACATTTGGTCGTTTGTTGATTTTAGGTCTAGGAATAGCCATGATAGTACAGGCATTTATCAATATGTCAGTAGCTGTTAATCTATTGCCGGTAACAGGACAGACCTTGCCTTTTATCAGTAGTGGAGGTAGTTCATTATTGATGACTTGTATCGCTATGGGTATTATTTTGAGTGTTACGAACAAAGAAAAAATTAAGATTGATACCCAGCAGGAAATAGAAAAAGAGGAAGATTTGGTGCAATTGCCAGAACCAGAATAATAGTAGAGTCATGAAGTCCTATAAATTTATCATAAGCGGAGGAGGAACAGGTGGACATATCTATCCAGCGATAGCTATTGCAGATGAGATAAAGTCACGCATGCCAGAAGCGGAAATACTTTTTGTGGGTGCTAATGACAAAATGGAGATGCAACGTGTGCCCAAAGCAGGCTATCCCATTAAGGGGTTATGGATTGCAGGTCTACAACGAAGACTCACACTGAGCAACCTATTGTTTCCTGTTAAGCTGTTGGTAAGTATGATGAAATCACTCCGCATCATCCAATCATTCAAACCTGATGTGGTGATAGGTACAGGAGGATTTGCCAGTGGTCCTCTACTGAAGGTAGCCTCGATGTGTAATATCCCAACGGTTTTACAAGAGCAAAATTCGTATCCAGGGATTACCAATAAATGGTTGGCAGCCAATGCTTCCAAAATATATGTGGCTTACGAAAACCTAGATCGGTTTTTTCCAAAGGATAAAATTGTATTGTCAGGTAATCCAGTGCGACAAGATTTAGTAGGTGTCGAACAAAAACGAGAAGAAGCATTAGCCTATTTGAAACTTGATCCTAATAAAAAGACATTGTTAGTAATAGGAGGGAGTTTAGGGGCACGACGCATCAATCAATTGATAGAGGCAGAATTGGATAACCTCCTAGGTAAAGAGTTGCAGATTATCTGGCAATGTGGAAAATTATACGAAGAAGAATACAAAAAGTACAATGAAGTAAAAGCTGTTCAAGTGTTATCATTTATCGAACGAATGGATTTAGTGTATGCTGCTGCTGACGTTATAGTATCCAGAGCAGGAGCTTCATCCGTATCGGAATTATGTATAGTAGGAAAGCCTGTTATTTTTATACCATCGCCTAATGTAGCCGAAGATCATCAGTCCAAAAATGCACAGGCTATGGTGGATAAAAATGCGGCGTTGATGGTAAAGGAACCTGAGCTCGAAGATAAATTTATGTTCACTATCAATCAGTTGCTAATGGATGTAAAACAAATAGTTGAGTTGTCAGAAAATGCAATGAAAAACGCAAAAGTAGATGCCACCAAAGTTATTGTAGACGGAATATTAGAATTGGTAAAATGAAATTAGATCAAATACATAATATCTATTTTTTAGGCATCGGAGGGATCGGTATGAGTGCTTTAGCACGTTATTTTAAACGCTTAGGCAAAAATGTGGCAGGCTATGACAAAACCCAGACCGATTTAACACAAATCATGGAAGAAGAAGGGATTCCTATTCACTATGACGATGATGTAGAGTTAATACCAGTCAAATTCTTTGAAAAAGAAAATACCATTGTGGTTATTACTCCTGCCATTCCTACTAATCAAGAAGAATGGGCTTTCTTCAAAAAGAACGCTTACACCATTAAAAAACGGGCAGAGGTTTTAGGAATAATAACAGCAGATACCTATTGTTTTGCTGTTGCAGGTACACACGGAAAGACAACTACGTCAACTATTTTAGGGCATTTATTGTATGATGCAGGTGTAGATGTAACTGCTTTTGTAGGTGGTATATCCGAAAATTATGGAACTAACCTAATAGGTTCTGGTAAAACGGTTACCGTGGTTGAAGCCGATGAGTTTGATCGGTCATTTATGCAGTTGAGTCCAGATAAAGCTTGTATCACTTCCATGGATGCGGATCATTTGGATATCTATGGAGATGAACAAGCAATTCGATCCACGTTTATAGATTTTGCTGCAAAAATCAAAAATCCAAACGATTTGTATGTTGCCGAAGGACTAGAGTTGAAGGGTGTAAATGTAGGAGTTGAAAACGGAGGGGATTATAGCATTAGTGATATTGAAATTATTGACGGACACTATTCGTTTACCATAAACACACCGTTGGAACGGATACCTAATGTTACTTTTTCATTGCCAGGTAAACACAATTTGAGTAATGCTTTAATGGCGTTTGCAATGGCATATGACTATGGCGTTTCTGCAGAAAAATTGGTGCGGGCATTGGCTACTTTCAAGGGTATTCAGAGGCGGTTTTCCTATCAAATAAAAAGCGACAAATTGGTCTACATAGATGATTATGCACATCATCCAACTGAAATACAAGCAGTGTATCAGGCGATACGTTCATTATATCCTAACAAGAGGAATAAGGTGGTTTTTCAGCCTCATCTATTCAGTAGAACGCAGGATTTTATGGACGGTTTTGCAGCCAGTTTAGCACAGTTTGATAGTGTAGATTTATTGGAGATATACCCAGCAAGAGAGTTGCCTATAAAAGGTGTTACTTCTCAAGCGTTATTACATAAAATAGATAATCCTAACAAAAGATTGCTTACTAAAGAGGACTTGATAAGCTCTTTAAAAGATAGAGATTACGATGTGTTAATAACTTTAGGTGCGGGAGATATAGGAGCGATGGTTAACAATATAAAAATATTACTCAATGAGACTATTTAAAGCAGAATGGATCAGGTTGATTCTGGTGTTTATAGTGTTGTTTTTCTTGTATGGCTTTGCGCAATCAAGAAGCAGAGTGGCTCCAATAAAAGAGCAAAAAATTGTATTTAATGATAAGGAAGAACTCTATTTTTTGAATCAACAAATGGTTAATAAGTTGTTAATACAAAATAATTTTGTGACTGAAATGGTAACAAAAGATAGGGTAGATTTGAAGGATATTGAGGATTTTTTGGACAGTCACGAAAACATTGATAAGGCTCAAGTTTTTATGACTATTGACGGTGTTTTTAACGTAGAAATTGTGCAAAAAAGACCTTTGGTTCGTGTGGTGAATGAAGATTTTTCTTATTACATCGATACTAAAGGAGGTTTTATTCCTTTGTCGGATAATTATACGGCTAGAGTGCCGTTGTTGATGGGTGAAATAGAAGACGAACAATTGGAGGGTTATATGCCATTTTTTGATTTGTTGGAGTCGGATGATTTTTTTAAGAAAAACATCATAGGTGTTAAGGTGTTGAGTAATGGAGAGTTGGTTTTAAAGAACAGGAGTTTTGATTATGACATCTTTTTTGGGAAACCGCATAACATAGAAGAAAAGAAAATGAAGTATAAGGCTTTTTTTAATAAAGCCGTGAAGGACAGTACAATTAACAAATACAAGTCGATAAATTTAAAGTACGCACGACAAGTAGTTTGTGCTCAATAGGAATAAATATGGTAAACGATATGCAATCATTAAAGCAAAAATCTTCAGCTGAGGAGTCTTCAGACTATGTAGCAAAACCAATTTCTGTAGGTTTGGATATCGGTACGACCAAAATTGTGGTGATGATTGGTCGTGAAAATGAATACGGTAAACTTGAGATTTTAGGCGTAGGGAAAGCGGATAGCTTAGGGGTAAACAAAGGTGTGGTTAATAATATTAGTCAAACTATTGAGTCGATACAACGTGCTTTACAAGAAGCAGAAGAAAATTCAGGGTATAAAGTTAAAGATGTAGTAGTAGGGATTGCGGGTCAACATATCAGAAGTATCCAGCACAGTGATTATATCAGCAGGCCTAATCCAGATGAGGTAATTGAAGCCTCAGATGTAGAAGAGTTAATCAATCAGGTACATAAGCTAACTATGTTGCCTGGTGAGGAGATTATCCACGTTTTGCCTCAAGAGTATAAAATTGACGGCGAATCAGAGATAAAAGTGCCAATAGGGATGTCTGGAGGACGTTTCGAGGCTAGCTTTCACTTGGTAGTAGGACAGGCAGCATCCATTAGAAATGTGGTGCGTTGTGTGAAAAGTGCAGGATTGGATTTGTCAGGAATAACCTTAGAACCTTTGGCCTCGTCAGATGCGGTGTTGAGTCAGGAAGAAAAAGAAGCAGGGGTAGCGTTGATTGACATAGGAGGGGGGACAACAGATTTGGCTATTTTCAAAGATGGAATCATTCGTCATACGGCGGTGGTGCCATTTGGAGGGAATGTGATTACCAAAGACATCAAAGAAGGGTGTTCGATTATCGAGAAACAAGCCGAATTACTAAAAGTGAGATTTGGTTCAGCATGGCCTGGAGAAAATAAAGAAAATGAAATTGTTTCTATCCCAGGATTAAGAGGTAGAGAACCAAAAGAAATCTCATTAAAGAATTTGTCTAAAATAATCAATGCCCGTGTAGTTGAGATTATTGAACATATTTATGCAGAGATTAAAGCCTATGGACATAATGAGCCGCGCAAAAAATTAATTGCAGGTATTGTGTTGACAGGAGGTGGTTCAGAACTGAAACACATCAAACAATTAGTGGAATTTACCACTGGAATGGATACAAGAATCGGATATCCTAACGAGCATTTGGCAGGAGATTCAGATCCAAAATTGTCCAGTCCATTGTACGCAACAGCCGTAGGATTGGTCATGGAAAGTTTGCGCAATAATTCACGCAGTGCGGTGCCTTTTGCAGAAATGATTCAGAAAAAGCCAATTGAGACAGTAGAGTTTGTGCCTAAGGAGGAGATAAAAATTAAAGGTATTGAGGAAGTTGAAGAAGTTAAAAAACCTGAGCCAATTCCTGAACCAGCAAAACCAGAAGAGAAATCAAAAGGAGTTTTAGATAGCTTCTTTTCCAAAATAAAAGATTTTTTAGATAACGCAGAATAAAAAGTACTAACATGTTTGACAACACAGAATCAGGAGGGTTTACATTTGATTTACCCAAAAATCAATCCAACGTCATCAAAGTAATTGGTGTCGGAGGCGGAGGAAGTAATGCTATTAACTACATGTGCAAACAAGGAATCAACGGCGTTGATTTTATTGTGTGTAACACCGATGCACAGGCTTTGGACAACAGTCCCGTGCCCGTAAAAATTCAGTTAGGAGTGAGCTTAACCGAAGGTTTAGGAGCAGGAGCCAATCCAGATGTAGGAGAAAGAGCGGCAGTAGAAAGCTCTATCGAAATCGAGCAGATGTTGGACACCAATACAAAGATGGTTTTTATCACGGCAGGAATGGGTGGTGGAACTGGTACGGGAGCTGCGCCGGTTATTGCACGTTTGGCTCGTGAAAGAGACATCTTAGTAGTGGGTATTGTAACTATTCCTTTTCAATTTGAAGGAAAAACTAGAATGCAACAAGCCCTGAATGGTGTAGAAAAATTAAGAGCCGAAGTAGATTCTTTGATTGTTATCAACAACAACAAATTACGAGAAGTTTACGGTAACTTAGGATTTAAAGCAGGTTTCTCTAAAGCGGACGAAGTGTTAGCGACTGCCTCTAAAGGAATTGCCGAAGTTATTACTCATCACTATACACAAAATATTGACCTTAAAGATGCAAAGACCGTTTTGTCAAACAGCGGTACGGCCATCATGGGGGCAGCTATTGCAAGTGGTAGTTCAAGGGCTAAAGATGCCATCTCAACTGCGTTGGATTCACCGTTACTAAATGATAACAAAATCAAAGGTGCTAAAAACGTATTGTTATTAATCGTTTCAGGAACAGAAGAGATTACCATCGACGAAATTGGAGAAATCAATGATTTTATCCAATCAGAGGCGGGACACAATGCTAATATTATCATGGGTGTTGGAGAGGATGAGAGTTTAGAAGACTCAATTTCGGTAACTGTTATTGCAACGGGTTTTAATGCGGAACAACAACACGAAATTGTTAATACAGAGCCAAAGAAAACGATTTATACCCTTGAAAATGATCAAGTGGTTACGCAAGATTTAATGGCTAAAGAACCAATGGAAACTCCTCAATCAACTCAAAAAGTGGTGTTTGAATTAGAGGAAGAATTACCAGTTATGGAGCAGCCAATTGCTACTACTTTCGAAAATGAATTGTTAATCGAAACTACAGAAGCGATTGCTAACATTGAAGTTGACTACACGCTTGTTACAGAAGAAGAATTTGTTATTACTCCTGCTCAGCCAGTAGTATCAGAGCTAGAGGTTAATGAGCCAGAATTTATCATTAAAGAAGAAAATCAATTCCTGTTTGCATTTGATGAGCCAATTCAATCCGTTGGTAATGTTAGTCAATCAAATGAGAATGAGTTGGTTAAAACAACTGCCGCAATTGAGTCGATTCAAGTGAATAGCGCCATTAGTGTAGTGCCAGTTACAGAGATTGGTAATGAAGGTGTGATAAAATATTCGTTAGAAGATTTAGAAGATCCTCAACCGCAATTTATACAACAACCATTGGCTCAAAAGGACCCAATACAAGAGCAGAAAGAGGAAAACAAGGAGTTGGATTTTTCGTTTAAAGTAGTGGAAAAACCTGTTAATTCATTTGATAAACCTATTGAAGAGCAACAATTGTCAACAGAAATGACAATTGCTGAAACTTTGCGTTTACGTACAGAATTAAGACGTAAAAAAATGAAGGAGTTTAATTATAAGTTTACCAATACAGGTCAAATTGACGATTTAGAAAGAGAGCCTGCTTACAAAAGAAGAGGGACGGAATTGGACGAAAGTCCTTTGGAAAGTGCGAATAAAAAGTCACGCATTTCATTTGGAGAAGACGGGTTTAGATCGAATAATTCATTTCTACACGATAATGTAGATTAATTTAAATAGAATGAGTTTACAAGACAAAATAATGGACGGTATCAAGACCGCCATGAAAGCCAAAGACAAAGTAACTTTAGAATCGCTACGTGCTGTAAAATCCGTTTTGTTATTAGAGCAAACTAACGGAAGTGGAACGGAGTTAACGGAGGCTGATGAGATTAAAATTTTACAGCGTTTAGTAAAGCAACGTAAGGATAGTGCAGCAATTTATTTAGAGCAAGGAAGAGAGGATTTAGCGACACCAGAGTTGGAACAGGCTAAGGTTATTGAGTCGTTTTTACCACAGCAATTATCGGAGGAAGAAGTAACTGCGGTGATTCAAAAAATTGTATCTGATAATAGCTTAGAGGGTATGGCTTCGATGGGGAAAGTGATGGGATTGGCGACTGCTCAATTAGCAGGTCAGTCTGATGGCAAAACCATCTCCGCAATTGTCAAAAAAGTTTTAAGTAATTAAAGACAAAAGGCTACGTAGCTCAGCTGAATAGAGCACTGGATTTCGGCTCCAGCGGTCGGGGGTTTGAATCCCTCCGTAGTCACAAGAATAAAAACGCCCCGCTGCAAAAGCAGCGGGGCGTTTTGTTTTTAATCATAATGAAATCTGCATTTGACAATTTGGATTTCATTTTCTTCGTAGCGGTAGATTAGTCGGTGTTCTTTATCGATTCTTCTGGACCAAAAACCTGAATATTTATGTTTGAGAGGTTCAGGTTGTCCGATGCCTTCAAATGGATGTCTAGCGATGTCCTTTAATAAATCATTGATTTTTTTGAGTTTCTTCTTGTCGGTTTTTTGCCAATACAAATAGTCTTCCCAAGATTCATCTACAAATATGTATTTCATGTTAGTCCTCTATTAAATCTTTTGAAAAAGATTCTCCTCCTCTCATCTTTTCTATAGCAGAGTCTAATCGAGCTTCATTAGTTCGAGACGATAATTCGTGATTCGTAGCCATTAAAGAGTTGTATTCAGATAAGGACATAACTACAATCCCTGAGCCTTTACCACGATTGATAATTAAAGTTTCAAAGTTTCTGGCAACCTTGTCTAAATAGGTTTTAATGTCTTTTCTAAAATCAGAAACACTTGCGATTAACATAGTTTTTTGAATTAATTACGTACAAATATATGTACATAAAATAAAATTGCAAAATAAATAAGTAGTGTAATATGGATGATTTTGTAAACAAAGTTGCTAAGCACATTCACATTTAATTAACCAAAGACAAAGGGTTAAAAAAATAGCTGTAATAAAAGTATATTTGAATTTTGACTATTCTAACGAGTGTTTCAGAAATATTTTCGTATGAATTATATAAAAAGACAAATTTATGAAGTTGAATGTTTTGCTAGTGTTTTTACTAGGGTTTTCTTCTGTTAGTAGTTCACAAAATATTATTAAAGAATATTCAAATCAAGTTGGTGATATTGAGTTCGATAAAGAAATGGACAGCGAGTATTTTAGTATTTGTGATTCAACTAAAATTTATCAATATTATAATTTTGGTAAAGGTTTTCAATATAAAGGAGAGAAATCTGAGATTCTAAGGGTGTTTAATGAAAAATTTAAACCAAATATTGAAAAATATGGAAAAGAATCAGGTTATATAACTATACGTTTTATTGTCAATTGTGAAGGCGTTGCGGGTTATTTTAGAATACAGGAGATGGGACTGGATTATCAGCCTAAAATATTTGAAAAAGAAGTGCTTCGGCAATTGCTGACTATTACAAAATCATTAGATGGATGGTATAGTATAAAGTCACAGTACGGTTCGTACAGCTATTATCAGTATTTGACTTTTAAATTAATTGATTCAAAGATTGTAGAGATATTACCATGAAAAAAGGATATTACTTATTGTTGCTATTTTGCGTGATTTGTTCCTCACAAATTAACTGTAAGTATTACTACAAAGGGGACAAGAAATGTATTGAAGCTTGTAAGCTGGCCGTTGAAGCCGAGAGAGAATTAATTCAAGGAAGTAAACTATCGCAATTGACTTTTGATGAAGCTATTAAGTTGTGTCCTAGGTTGGATTTTGCCTATAAGGAGAAAGCGGTCCCTTATTTAAAAAGAGGGGATTTTATTACATGGAAAAACCTAATTGATATTGCTGTTGAAATTAACCCTGAAGCAAATTTGGGGTATAGAGGATGGTGCAAATACGAGTTTTTAAGGGATTATAATGGTGCAATAAAAGACTTAGAAAGGCTAAAGGGAATAAAGGGAGATGATATTGGATATGCTCAAAGTGGCGATTATCATTTAGATATAATTCTTGCATTATGTTATAAGTCCTTGGGGATGACGGACACTGCTATTGACTTAATTGAAAATCGTATTTCATCAAAAAATTATTTTCCGATGAAATATGATTATTTGCATTTAGGAGTATTGTATTTCCGAAATGGAGATAGTGACAAAGCAATTAGGTTTTTAAGTAAACAAATTAATGATGTTGGTTATTATGCTGAAACATATTATTATTTGGCGTTAGTTTATTTTAATTTGGGCGAATCTGATTTGTATAAAAAAAATATTATGAAGTCGAAGGATTTTTATGAAAACGGTAAGATGTTATCGAATCCTTACGGTACTGTTATGGATAAAATATTTTATTCTGATATTATTAAATTAATTGAAGAAGGGAAAAATGAATAATTTAATTTGTTAGTACTACCACCATATTGGAAAGAGGGTGCGTATGTTAAATATGGATATTTCATGAATCCCTCCGTAGTCACGAGAATAAAAACGCCCCGTTGCTTTTGCAGCGGGGCGTTGTTGTTACTTCACAACCGTTATTTCAATGCGTCGATTTTTTTTGCGATTTTGAGGTGTGTCATTACTCACCACGGGTGTGGATTCTCCTAAGCCGATGGTTTTTATTAACTCGGGTGAAATGCCTTTTGAGATTAATAGTTCTTGTACTGCCTGAGCTCGTTTTTTAGATAGTTTTAGGTTGTATTCGTCGCTTCCCGTATCATCTGTATGACCGACAATAATAATCGAAGAATACATCGTTTTATCAATCACGAAATCCTTGATTTGGGAGATGACATAGGTAGCTTTATCGTTTAGTTCAAAACTATCATAAGCAAACAAAACTTCGCCACTTACAGCTATTTTTGTCTCGGTTTTATTGTCCTCTAACTGAAAGGAAGAAAGGGATTGCAAGTTGAAAGGACGATACATTGCCTCTTCAAATTTCTTATATCGAAGTGTTAAAGCGACATCGTATTTTGGACCTTGGAAGTATTGTACTTCTATGGAATGGAGGCCTTCTTTTAAATCGACACAATTTCTTTCGTATTTTAAACTGTGTGTCCCGTCATTGTCTATGATGAGTTGGTCGTCTATAAATAATTTAGACCCATCATCAGAACCTAATGAAAAGCAATACTTAAAGTTTTCATCGATATAAAACTGTGCTTTATAAACTATCCCGAAGTATTCGTTCCTATTGGTAACACCAGGAAAACCCTTGTGGAAAGATTGTTTTTTGACGTCAATTTCAGGAGTGTAAATGGTGCCAACAGGCTCCAATGTGCTGAAATCTGGCAATCGGGAAGTGCTTTGAGGTAAATAGTAAATTTTACCCTCAAAATTATTCATGTCCTCATTGTTTTTTCCAAAACTATTGAGTGCATCCTCGTTTTGAGAATATCCAATAAAAGCAGTGATAAGGAACAGTAGTTGTAAGGCTTTATTGTTCATAACTATTTATTTCCTTCAATAATTTCTTTTATTTGGTCATCAGTACCCTGTAAAGAGACAATGTTCCCTTCAGCATCAATAATAATTTTTGTAGGTATCCCTCTTATTTTATAGTCCTTCATAACTTTGTTGTCAAAATCGAATAACACATTGAAATTGTAGTTTTCCCTTTGAATGAATTCAGAAACTTTTGATATTCTTTTTTCATGATCTCCGTTGCCTTCACGAGTGTTAATGAATAAAAACGCTACATTGTCGTCTTTGTATTGGTTTACCAGTTCTTGCATGTGCGGAAACGATTGTCTGCAAGGCCCACACCAAGTTGCCCAAAAATCAAGAACTACTATTTTTCCTTTGAGTTGAGATAGAGTTACTTCTTTGCCTTCTAGATTTGTCAATGTAAAGTCAGGTGCGACGATACTGCCATACAATTCAATTATTTCCCGTCTAATTTTTTCTACAGTGGCTTTATTGTGGTTTCTTTTTATTTCATCTAGCTTTTCAGTAGGTAGTCCTAATTCTTTGTACAGTTTTTCGAGGTGTGCAACAAGCCTTGGAGAATCTATTCCTTGAGCTAATTGTTTTTCGATATACTCTTGAGTCTGTTTTGCTCCTTTGACTTTTTCCATAAATCCAGCATAACGTTCTTTGCCTCCTGTATCCAATTCATCTTGTAAGGCTATTTCGTGTTGGTAGTTGAATGCTCCTTCATAATCTCCTAGTTTGTACAATATCAGAGCATAAGTATCAGCATACATGTTGTATGTACCTTGTAGTTCGTGTGAAACATCATCATAAGTTGGGTTTTTCATTTTATGTTGAACGGCATCTAATGTGTATTTTGAGATTCTTTTGGCAAATTCTAAATTACTACCAGGATGAACCAAGTCTTGACCAGAAAGCTCCCAAGCATGGTTGTTCAAAGAATAACAAATGTGTAGCTTATTGGTAATTTGTTGTTCTAAGTTTTCAATGACTTCATAATTATTTTCTTTTAGCTTAATAGCAATTAAGTCAACTAAGAACAGTTCGTTCTTTTTGCCAAAGGTTATTTCGTATTCTTTTTGTTTGAGTTTTATAAACGCCTCTGATTTGTCGGGTGTGTTGTAATAATCCGTTAAGAATTGTTCGTTGGCCATTTCTCCACTTGGGAACTTTGAAAGGATTTGTGCCTTTGTTTTTTCCGCTTCTTCGGTGTGTTCAAGATGGTTTTGTAGGTTGGATAAAATAGTTAGGTTTTTTTCAGTAGGTTCTTTTTGTTTATACGATTCAAGAACCTTTACAAATTCTTTTTTCGTTTTTTCAGGTTCGTACTTCGATTTTAAGTGAAGGTAATCAATATAGTAACCTTCTGTCTTAAGCTTGGGATAAGATTTAAAGAGTTTTCCATAAGATTTAATGATATTTGATTCAATCTCTTGATTATTTGAAAACATATTGGCAGTGGACCAAAGTGAAATTTCCTCAAGCTTTTTATATTCTTCTGTAAGACTTTCATTTAATAAGACAGTATACTTTAGATTGTTGTTGTTGTCAATGGTTTTAATTTTTTGATCGGTAATAGCTACGCCAATAGCATTGATGTCTTTAGGAAACTTTAATTTAAATTCATAATTACCATCTTTTTTTTCGAGTTTGGTAATTACAGTGAAGAGTATTTCAGATTGTGCTAAGACCCATGAATTTTCTGGGATTTCAATTCCCTCTGGAGCTTCATAAATATAAGTGTTTACTTCTCCTTGTTTAATCGGTGGGTTTTTAGGATAGATCTTTCCGCTTTGCGCAAAGCTAATTGATGAAATCAATACTGTAAGGACAAAAAACCATTTACTCATGTGTCTTATTTTTTAAAGTGAAGCCTCCAAGATAAGAAGATGAATTTTGACTTTGTCATAAAATAATCATAAAAAAAGCGATTGGAAACCCAATCGCTTATGATGTAATTAGTTATGTGTTTTGTGAATTAAACTGTCTCCACAAACAACCCGTCTTCCACTTTTTCAACTTTAGCTAATTGGTTTTGGGTGAGTTCTTTGATGGCTTTATCCCATTTTTTGCCAGACAAACCAGATTGTGTTTTAATAGACGCTAAAGGAGATCTCCCCGCTTCTTTTAGTAACTCCATGATGGATTTAGCCTCTTCGCTAACTTGAACTTGTTTTTTCTCTGGTTTCATTTGAGGGAAGAACAATACCTCTTGGATAGATTGATTGTTAGTCATAAACATAACCAAACGATCAATTCCGATTCCAATGCCTGAGGTAGGAGGCATTCCATATTCCAATGCTCTCAAGAAATCTTGGTCAATAAACATGGCTTCGTCATCCCCTTTTTCAGACAAACGCATTTGTTCTTCAAAACGTTCTCTTTGGTCAATTGGATCATTTAACTCTGAATAAGCATTCGCTAACTCCTTACCGTTAACCATTAACTCGAAACGCTCCGTCAAATCAGGGTTGTCTCTGTGTGATTTACATAACGGGCTCATTTCTTTAGGATAATCCGTGATGAAAGTCGGTTGAATGTAATTATGCTCACATTTCTCGCCAAAGATTTCGTCAATCAATTTTCCTACTCCCATAGTTTCATCTACCTCAAGATGTAATTCGCGAGCTACTTTTAATAAAGCCTCTTGATTCATTCCTGCTACATCATAGCCTGTGTGATCTTTGATGGCTTGTAAGATAGGCACACGGGCATAAGGGGCTTTAAAACTTACTTGGTTTGCACCGATAGTAACCTCTGTAGTGCCATTGGTTTCTAACGCTACTTTTTCCAATAATTGCTCCGTAGTATCCATCATCCAATTGTAGTCTTTGTAAGCGACATACAATTCCATAACCGTAAATTCAGGATTATGCGTTCTGTCCATTCCCTCGTTACGGAAGTCTTTGGCAAACTCGTACACCCCATCAAATCCACCTACAATCAACCTTTTTAAATACAGTTCATTGGCAATTCTTAAATACAATGGCATATTTAAAGAATTATGATGTGTGATAAACGGTCTTGCTGCTGCTCCTCCAGGGATGGGTTGTAAGATTGGCGTTTCAACTTCTAGATACTCTCTTTCGTTAAAGAAACTTCGGATGGTATTGGTAATTTTTGTTCTTTTAATGAACGTATCTTTTACATGGTCGTTTACAATTAAATCCACATAACGACGACGATATCTTTGTTCTTCATCCGAAAAAGCATCATGCACTTTTCCGTCCGCATCCGTTTTTACGATAGGTAAAGGACGTAAGGCTTTTGACAAGACCGTCAATTCTGTAACGTGTACAGAAATCTCTCCAACTTTAGTTTTAAAAACAGTTCCTTTAACACCAATAAAATCTCCAATATCCAATAATTTGTTGAATACCGTGTTGTACATGGTCTTGTCATCTCCGTTAGAAATATCATCTCTACTTACATACAATTGGATGCGTCCCTTGCTGTCTTTTAGTTCTGCAAAAGAAGCTTTTCCCATGTTTCTGTGGCTCATCATACGACCTGCGAGTACTACTTCTTCACCTTCTAGTTGATCAAAATCAGAGAGGATGTCAGTGGCGTAATGAGTGGTCTTAAATTCCTGTGCAGGGTACGGTTCGATACCTAATTCTCGTAATTTTTGTAATGAGTTTCTACGTAAGATTTCTTGTTCAGACAATGCCATTTTTCTCGGTGTTTTCTTTAAAGGCGTCAAAGATAGTATTTTACGCTTTGATTTCATTCCCCTATAATTAGTTTTTGCTACTTTTGAGCGAAACATTTCTGTCATTTTGAAAAACAAACAAATTCAACTACAAGATTTAGGGACAAAGGATTACAAGCAAACTTGGGAATACCAAGAGGAGTTGTTCCAGTCTGTAGTGAATCAAAAAATCAAAAACAGAAACGAAAACGCTTCTTTGCCTACGACCAATCACATGTTGATGGTCGAGCATCCTCATGTTTATACTTTGGGCAAAAGTGGGGATATGGCACATTTTCTTTTGGATGACCAAAAGCTAAAAGACATAGGAGCTACTTTCTATAAAATCAATAGAGGAGGAGATATTACGTATCACGGGCCAGGGCAATTGATTGTGTATCCGATTTTGGATTTGGATAATTTCTTTACGGATATTCATAAGTATTTACGTTTGTTAGAAGAGGCAGTGATTTTGACTTTGGCAGATTACGATCTAACAGCCACTCGAAGTGATGGGGAAACAGGCGTTTGGTTAGATGTGGGAACACCGTTTGCACGAAAGATTTGCGCCATGGGTGTTCGTGCTTCGCGATGGGTAACCATGCATGGATTGGCCTTGAATGTCAATGCCAATTTAGGGTATTTCGATCATATTGTGCCTTGCGGGATTAGAGGTAAAGCCGTGACTTCGCTTCATGCAGAATTAGGAAAAGAAATAAATATGGATGAAGTGAAAGAACGATTTTTAAAACACTTCAAATCCATATTTGAAGCCGAACTAATCTCAAAATCAGAATAATATGCTGTTGTCTAATTATTCAGGTTGCGAATTTGAAGCAGGTACAGACGAAGCAGGTCGAGGTTGTTTAGCAGGGCCTGTTACAGCAGCAGCAGTGATTTTGCCCAAAGATTTTTCACATGAATTATTGAATGATTCCAAGCAACTTTCTGAAAAAAAAAGAGAGTTGTTGCGCCCAATCATTGAAGCCGAAGCCATCAGTTGTCAATATGTGCATTTACACGCTCCAGTAGTGGATAAAATCAATGTGTTACAAGCGTCCATAAAAGGGATGCAGGATAGTATTTTGGCTTTACGCCAAAAACCAGAATACATTATTGTGGACGGAAATAAATTCAAACCCCTCGAAGATATTCCTTTCAGTACAATAGTGAAAGGAGATGCAAAATATTTGAGCATTGCAGCTGCGTCGGTCATAGCCAAAACTTATCGTGATGACTTTATGAATCAAATTCACGAAGAGTTTCCGATGTACAATTGGAAGAAGAATAAAGGCTACCCCACAAAGGAACATCGGGAAGCCATACGTAAATACGGTATCACAAAATACCATCGTCAATCTTTCCGTTTATTACCTGATCAATTGACTTTGGATTTGTAGGAATCGGTAATTGGTTTTTGTAGTTTTGGGGTTTTAAATTTAAAACTATGAAAAACACCATTTTAGTTGTAGGATTTGTTTTGTTTATAAATTCTGTGTCAGCCCAATTAAATCATAAAAGTCAATTGACATGTGCAGATGTTGAAGAAATTACAATAACTGTAGGAGAAGATCAAACTTTATGTGCTGCAACAGAAACAATTATTTCTGTAGAAAGTACAGTCCCCGGTAAATGGCAGACAACTAAAGAAGGAGTGATTATTGAAACGCCTGAATCTAAAACAACTAGGGTTAGTAACATTCCGTACCGCTCTAATACGGCATTGAAGTGGGTTCCAACTTTAACGGATTGTCAAGAAATGGGAGTTTCGAAAGATGTTATGCAAATATTCGCTTATGAAAACACGCCAATAATCAATGAAATTACAGTTGAAGAAACAGAATGTAATGAGACAAAATTAATTTCAAATGTTGACTTAAATGGTGCTGCAAGAGTGTACTATTCTTGGTCGACAGAGGACGGAAAAATCACGTCTAACAGATATGGAAAAGAGCTTACTGTTTCAGAAGCAGGGACCTATTTGTTAAGAGTAAGTACAGCAAGCGCAGTTATTTATGATAAATGTGTAGTTGAAAAATCATTCGAGTTAACAAAAATGAAGAGTGAGATAGACATTGTTATTGATACACCTTTGATGCTAACCTGTTCCAGAAAAACAGTGACAATAGATGGAAGCAAGTCATCGGTTGGTTCTAATTTTTCATATGAATGGACGACTGAAGATGGAGAGATAGTAACAGAGCCAAATTTAACTTCAATTGACGTTGTTAAACCAGGGACATATACTTTGACAATTAGTAATAGCGAAACAGCTTGTTCTCTTGCAAAGAACATAACTGTTGAAGAACATATAGTAGCTGCACCGAAGGGTTATAATTACCCATATGTAGATGGATTAAAAAGGCTGAAAGATTTAACTATTGATGGAACACAACTTAAATGGTACGGTGATTCTGAAAAAAATAGGAGTATAAGCGATGAGACTGTAATTGAGTTAGGAGGTGTTTATTATGCTACTCAAACCATAGATGGGTGTGAAAGCGTCATGGCATTGAAGGTAATGGGATCAGAAAAAATATTTGTTGAGGATTTTGGGACGGGTTATGATAGCTTTAATATATCTCCGGCAACAACAACTTATGAAGGGTTAGACAATCCTTCTCATTGCCCGCCTGAAAAACCCCAAGACGGTAGGTATGTTGTTACTTCAAATTCTGGTTTGCCTATAGAGGGTAGTAAATGTACTACAAGAGAACAAGGGGATTTGTTTTTTGAGGGATGGTATCAAAATGTAAAAGATCATTCTTTTGATGATGTAAATGGTCGGTTTTTAATTATTAATGGAGATGATCAGCCAAGGGAGTTTTATAGAAGAACGATAAGTGGACTAGTTGAGGGAGAAGATTATGTTTTTTCGACTTGGATAGCGAATATTTTAAACCCTGTAACAGGGTGTTATCCAGCTATACCTGTAAACGTTAAAATGGAGATTCATGATGGAAGTACAGAAATTGCGTCTATTTCTACAGGGGATATTGGAGCTGAAACAAATATTGAGGATATATGGAAAGAATACGTATTGAATTTTAAAGCAATCTCATCTGACATAGTGATTGTCTTAAAGAATAATGCTCCATGAGGTTGTGGAAATGATTTAGCTTTAGATGATCTGGGTGTATATGGTAAGGTGCCTTTAACATTAGGAGTTTCATTAAATTGACAACCACCACTAATGGTGTTAATAGCACTCAAGAAGTTCCTACTCCATTTAATACAACATCAACATGGAAAAAGGAAGGAAATAAATTGACTTTTGTAGTAAATGGTCAGGAACAAGTCGCAACCATTTTAGAATTAACAGATACAGCGTTTAGATATGAACTAGAATTAGTTGTAGATGTCAATGAAGGAGTATATTCGACAAGTTCAAAAACAAAATCATTAGTAGTTTTCAAAAGATAACTTCAAAAGATACTTAATCTTGAGCCCTTACTTTCAATTGAAAGTAAGGGCTTTTTTGTAACCCATGTTACACAGTAACCATTGTTACTGTGAGCAGAAAATAGTGCCAGTACTTTTGCGCTCTAAATTTTTAAAGAGAGCTATGAAAAGAATAAGCATTATTGTTTTATTATTGATTACTTACTTTGGAGCTGCTCAAGATACTTTAGTAATATCCAAAGAAGAAGTGCTTCAACGTATTGTTGAAGAAAACCTACAAGCAAAAATTGCGGAGAAAGATTTTCTGTCTGCACGAGCTGATTATCGTCAATCTAATGCGGTGTACTTGCCACAAATTTCAGTATCACATACAGCGATTAGCACAACTAATCCGTTGATGGCTTTTGGTTCTAAACTAAATCAAGAAATACTGACACAAGCGGATTTTAATCCCGCTTTATTGAATGATCCAGTACGTACAGAGAATTTTGCGACACAAATAGATGTACTACAGCCTATTCTCAATTTTGATGGACTGTTAGAACGCAGAGCGGCCAAACTCAAATCAGAGGCTATGGCTTTGCAAACCGAAAGGACAAAAGAATATTTGACTTTAGAAGGAGCAAAGGCCTATATGCAATTACAACTGTCTTATCAGGCTGTGTCAACTCTAGAAAAAGCAAAGGAAACACTAGAGGCTCATTACACAATTGTCCAAGATTATTTTGATCAGGGGATGGTTCAAAAATCAGATGTGCTCAAAGTTGAGGTAAAACTAAACGAAGTAACGAACCAGTTGGCTTTCGCCCAAAGCGGAATAAAAAACATATCCGATTATTTAGGGTTTTTATTAAACGAGAAAGGAAAGAGGTATGTGCCAACAGAAGAGTTGCTTGTGAAGGCACCAGAGAATCAAGCAGATATAACTTTTTCTGAATCAAGAAAAGATATCCAAGCCTTGCAAAAGGCGATGGATGCTCGTCACAAAATGTATCAGTCTTCTAAAATGAGTTTTATGCCACGACTCAATGCGTTTGCTAATTACCAGATGTATGATGATCAGTTGTTTCAAACGGGAGCAAAAGGCTATTTAGTCGGGGCTCAATTGTCATGGGATGTGTTTAAGGGATACCAAAATATAGGCAAAAAGCAGAAGGCCAAAATGGAATACCAAAAGGCATCTATCGAAAAAGAACACTATGTCAGCAAAAGCCAAATGGAGTTTAATTCGACTCAACGAACTTTAGTTGATGCATACAACAAAGTAGAATTGTTTCGATTAGCAAAGGAACAAGCGCAAGAGGTGTACAGAATCACGCAAGATCGTTACCGTCAAGGACTAGAAAGGTCAGCTGATGTTTTGGAGGCTCAAACTGAATTAATGGCTAAGGAGCTTAGTTATTCCCAAGCTCTTTTCGAATACAATTTCACACAACATTACTTAGAATTTTTAACAAAATAAACGATGAAAAAAACAATTTTATTCCTTTTAATCACAATCAGTTTTATAGGTGCTTCTTGTCAAAAAAAGCAGGATAAAAAAAGCCACGAAGTTGCGGCAATCAAAGTCAAAACGAACAAGGTGGCAGCGTCAAAAACAATTAATAGGGTATCTGCTAGTGGAACTGTAGAAGCACAAAACAGCGCCAATCTAAGTACCCGAATGATGGGCTTTGTTTCCAAAATTAATGCTAAAGTGGGACAAAAAGTAACGAAAGGACAATTGTTGTTAAGTGTCAACAGTACAGATTTACAGGCGAAAAAGGCACAGGTCGACGCACAAATTCAGCAGGCACAAGCAGGGTATGATAATGCCAAGAAGGATTACGAGCGCTTTAAGGATTTGTATGCTAAACAAAGTGCTTCACAGAAAGAGTTAGAGAATATGACCACACGTTATGAGATGGCAAAAGCGGGATTGGAAACCGCACAACAAATGAAAAACGAGGTGTTGGCACAGTTCTCTTACGCAGATATTAGAGCACCATTTTCAGGGGTAGTGACCAATACTTTTGTCAAAGTGGGAGATATGGCCAGCCCAGGAATGCCTTTACTAACTGTCGAAGGCGAAAGAATGCTTCAAGTTATGGCTATGGTTGGAGAGCAAGATATAGTGAAGATAACAGAAGGAGCTCATGCATCGGTTGTAATAAAGTCAATACAGGAACAAGTACAAGGTAAAGTGATAGAAGTGAGCCAATCGGCTAAGAACACGGGCGGTCAATATGTGGTTAAAATAGGTTTAGAAAAGCCAAGTGATAAAGTATTGCCAGGCATGTTTGCTAATGTAGATTTTGAGGTAGACGAAAAAGAGTCTCATGCTAGTGGTCAAGTTTGGATAGATGCTAAGCTGTTGGTGTCAAAAGGCCAATTGAAAGGGATTTATGTTATCGGCGATACAAATAAAGCTCTGCTCAGATGGTTGCGTTTGGGTAAACAAAGCGGAGGAATGATAGAAGTGTTATCAGGCTTGCAAGTCGGAGAAACGTATATCACTACAGCCGAAGGGAAATTGTTTGACGGTGTTCCAGTTCAAGTACAATAAATAGAAGTTTTCAAAATTAAATAAGAAGAAAATGCAAGAAGGTATTTCAGGAAAAATAGCCCATTTTTTCATTCATTCTAAGTTGACCATTTTATTGATGGCTACTTTTATGGTGATAGGGATATACAGTTCATTTTTAATTCCGAGAGAGGAAGAACCACAGATTAATGTGCCTATGGCCGATGTCTTGGTAGGGTATCCAGGGGCTTCACCGTCAGAGGTAGAAAGTAGAGTGGTCGAACCTTTAGAAAAGGTGATTTCTAATATCAAAGGAGTAGAACATGTGCACAGTATGGCGATGAATGGTCAAGCCATGTTGATTGTGCAGTTTTATGTAGGAGAAGATACAGATCGTTCCTATGTCCAGTTGTATGATGAGATACTAAAATTTCAGCATCAGTTGCCACAAGAAGTGTATCGACCGATTGTAAAGACCCGTTCTATCGATGATGTGCCCATGTTAGGATTGACTTTATGGAGTGAGACTTATGATGATTTTCAGATCAAACAAGTGGCTCAAGAGGTAACCAACGAAATTGAAAAAATTAAAAATGTTGGTATTACCAAAGAAATAGGAGGAAGAAACCGTCAGTTAAAAGTTGTTTTAGATAAAGATAAAGCGGCGGAGAACGGGATTGATCCGTTGGGAATTATGCAGATGATTCAGGCTAATAACGGGAGCTCCCAGTCGGGTAAGTTCGTGGCTCAAGATGAGGAGTATTTAGTGACCACAGGACAGTTTTTACAAACTGCTGAAGATGTATCTAACTTAGTAGTAGGAGTCAATAAAAACACCCCTGTTTATTTAAAGCAAATTGCTCAAGTAATTGATGGTGCAGCCTCTCCTTCGAGTTATGTGTCCATAGGATATGGTAAGTATAATGAGTTATATGCTCAACATCCTTCGGAATATGCTGCGGTAACATTAGCCGTTTCTAAAGTTAAGGGCGCGGATGCGATGAAAATTGCAGAAAAAATATTGGATAAAGTAGAGGTCCTTAAAAAGGATTTAATTCCATCGGATATTCATGTTGAGGTAACTCGTAATTATGGAGAAACAGCTTCTCATAAGGTAGGCGAATTGTTGTTGCACTTGGGAGTAGCGATAGTCGCTGTAACGATTTTGGTGATGTTAGCGATGGGATTCAGAGGGGGATTAGTAGTGTTTATCTCGGTTCCGTTGACTTTTGCTTTGACTTTGTTTAGTTATTATGTTTTGGGTTATACCCTTAACAGAATTACGCTTTTTGCCTTAGTATTTGTAGTAGGGATTGTAGTGGATGACAGTATTATTATTGCTGAGAATATGCACCGCCATTTTAAGATGAAACGTTTGCCGTTTAAAGACGCAGCCATCTATGCGATTAACGAAGTTGGCAATCCTACCATATTAGCAACCTTTACTGTGATTGCAGCTATTTTGCCAATGGCTTTCGTGTCAGGGATGATGGGGCCTTATATGAGTCCAATGCCTATTGGGGCTTCTATAGCCATGCTGTTGTCTTTGTTTGTAGCATTAACTGTGACACCTTATTTAGGCTATTATTTGCTAAGGGAAAAAGAAGTGGAAGAAGAAAAGGAGAAACACGGTCATCAATCAAGTTGGATTTACAAATTGTACAAAAAGACAGAGCAACCGCTGTTGGATAGTGGGGCCAAAAGATGGTTGGTGTTAGGGCTAACAGTAGTGTTGCTGGCGGGTTCTGTTGTGATGTTTTTTACCAAATCGGTTGTGGTTAAAATGTTGCCTTTTGATAACAAAAATGAGTTTCAGGTAGTGATTGACATGCCAGAGGGCACAACCTTAGAGAGAACGGCAGCCGTAACCAAAGAAATGGCGCAATATCTTTCTACCCGTCCTGAAGTAGTCAATTATCAAAGTTATGTAGGGACATCTGCTCCAATAACTTTTAATGGTCTGGTGCGTCACTATGATATGCGTGGCGGAAGTAATATGGCCGACATTCAGGTGAATTTATTACCAAAAGCTGAACGAGAAAATCAAAGTCATGATATTGCCAAAATCGTTAGACCAGCTTTACAAGAAATAGCTAAACGTTTTGGAGCTAATGTAAAAATTATCGAAGTACCACCAGGGCCTCCTGTATTGTCAACGTTGGTTGCCGAGATTTATGGGCCAGATTACGAGGAGCAAGTAAAAGTCGCTCATCAGGTAAAGACCATTTTAGAAAACACAGAGGATATTGTAGATATTGATTGGATGGTTGAGGCTAAACAAACGGAATATAAATTAGAAATAGATAAGGAAAAAGCGATGCTTAATGGGATTGCACCCCAACAAATTGTAGGGAATTTAACCTATTTGTTACAAGAGTATCCTGTTTCTACATTGTTCGATGATGCAGCACATGATCATGTGGGAATTGTTTTAGCGTTAGACGATGCAGATAAATCATCGCTTGAGGCAATTCAAGAATTAAAGATCAAAGGGAATCATGGCAATGTTGTGCCTCTAAAAGAATTGGTTGTAGCCCGTAAAGATACTTTGGCGAAGACCCTATTTAGAAAAGATCAAAAACGAGTGGTGTACGTTACAGCGGATATGGCTGGAGCGCTGGAAAGTCCTGTGTATGCCATCTTGGGAATGAACGAGAAGTTAGCTCAGATGAAATTGCCAGAAGGTTATAAAGTAAACGAGTTGTATATGGAACAACCTGCTGATGAATCTGATTATACGGTGAAATGGGATGGAGAATGGCAAATTACTTTAGAAGTATTTCGTGATTTAGGAGCTGCATTTTTAGTAGTAATCATCATTATTTATATGTTGATTGTAGGATGGTTCCAAAACTTTAAAACACCACTTGTTATGATGTTGGCGATTCCTCTTTCTTTGGTCGGGATTGTATTAGGGCATTGGTTATTAGGTGCTTTTTTTACTGCAACATCGTTTATCGGGATGATTGCACTGGCTGGAGTCATGGTTCGTAATTCGGTTTTGTTGATTGATTTTATCGAAATCCGTTTGGCAGAAGGAGCAGATATCAAGGAAGCTATTATAGATGCAGGAGCAGTACGAACCACTCCGATTTTGTTGACCACAGGAGCCGTTGTGATTGGAGCCTCTATCATATTGTTTGATCCTATATTTCAGGGGTTGGCTATTTCCTTAGTGGCAGGGGCAATTGTCTCCACTTTATTGACCTTGGTTGTAGTGCCATTAATTTACTACATGACGGAAAAGAAGAAATGGGAAAAGAACGGTAGCAATCAATTAAATATAAAATAGGATGAAAGAAAGAATTATAAAAGGAGTAGCAGGCTTATTTGTACTACTCAGCATTTTATTGTCCATTTACGTGAATCAAAACTGGTTGTGGTTTACGGGTTTTGTCGGAGTAAATTTATTCCAATCATCCATTACCCAATGGTGTTTATTGGGAGATATTTTAAAGAAAATAGGGGTTAGGGATTAATCCTCTTGTATGAGTTGTGAATAATCTTCAATTTGTCGGGCATTGACCACATCGTGTTGACCAATTTTGGTACGGCGTAATGCGGTTAAATGCCCTCCTGATTGGAGTGCAGTTCCTAAGTCAAAAGCAATGGATCGAATGTAAGTTCCTTTACTACAAACGATTCTGAAATCTATTTCGGGTAAATCAAAACGTGTGATTTCAAATTCATGGATATGGACTAAACGTGTTTTTACTTCAACTTCTTCACCTTTACGCGCGTGTTCGTATAATCTTTTTCCATCTTTTTTGATAGCTGAAAAAATCGGTGGTTTTTGGAAAATTTCTCCTAAAAAGTGATTTTGAATGGTCTGTTCAGTTTGCTCAGGGGTGATATGGTCAAACGGAAAAGTTTGATCAATTTCAGTCTCTAAGTCATACGAAGGAGTTGTTGCGCCTAGTGTAATAGTACCCGTATATTCTTTTTCAAGACCTTGTAATTCGTTAATTCGTTTTGTGAATTTACCAGTACAAATAATGAGTAAACCAGTCGCTAATGGGTCTAACGTTCCTGCGTGACCAATTTTGAACTTTTTGGGTAAACCGTATTTTTTTTTGAGGGTGTATTTTAACTTGTTCACTGCCTGAAAGGAGGACCAGGTCAAAGGTTTGTCCAATAGTATGATTTGTCCGCTTTGGTAATCTTCTGCGGTAAGCACTATATAATCGTTAACGGTTTGATAAAGAAATGGATAATCAATAGAATTAACCCGATGGCTATTCTGTAATACCCAAACAATTTGAATCCGTTTTTACTCAAATACCCAATGAATGATTTGATGGCCAAGATGGCAACAATAAACCCAATCACGTTACCAATGACTAACAGGTTTACTTCTTCGGAAGTTAAAACGTAACCCGCCTTATAGTAGTCGTATGATTTTTTTAGGGTAGCCCCAAGCATGGTCGGAATCGCCAAAAAGAATGAAAATTCGGCAGCGACCGTACGACTTAATTTTTGCGACATACCACCTACGATAGTTGCCCCACTTCGTGAAGTTCCAGGAATCATAGCCAAACATTGAAATAATCCAATCTTAAAGGCTGTCATATACGTTACTTTTGTTTCGTCACTCCCCTTAAACCACTCGTCAACTTTTAACAAAATAAACCCTCCAATAACCAACGAAATAGCTACGACAACAGGGTTTTCTAACAGCTCGTCAATGAAATCGTTTAGGGTCAAGCCCAAAACAACTGCAGGCAAAAAGGCCACTAACATTTTTAAGTAAAAGTCAACGGACTGAAAAAAACGTTTGTAGTATAAAACCAAAACAGATAAAATTGTTCCTAACTGGATTACAATAGTAAAGAGTTTGGTAAAATCTTCATGAGCAATTCCAAAGAAGGAAGAAGCAATAATCATGTGCCCGGTTGATGATACAGGCAAAAATTCTGTTAATCCTTCAATAATGGCTAATATAATAGCTTGAATGGTATTCATGATATACGTTGAATTTGAAAAATTAGTTTTATTTCTTTTTTAGGATTGAATAGATACAAATGCCGAATCCCGTCAAAACTACTGTAGGTGCTAGTCGAATACGTCTAAAATTGAAAATGTCTTCGCTAAAAACGTTGGGGTCATCGCTGGCTCCTCCACTCATTAAAATAAATCCTAAGGCGATTACACTTATTCCAATCAAAAGTATTTTGTAATTGCTTTTGTCAAAAAGAAATTCTCGTTTTAAACCTTTATTGTCGCTCATAATAATTAATATAAATCGCTGGTTCTAAGGTTAAGGAAACGCTGTGTGGCAAAGAAAGTACTAAACCAAGTGATGAGAATCCCAAAGAGTAATATCCCTCCCAAAACAGCTGCAATAATTCCCTTGTCTTCCAAAATATGTGCAGAAGGGAAAGCATTGTTAACGTAACCTAATGCAGCTATCAATGAAACAATCGCTAATAGCGCACCAATTACTCCCAATTTAATGCTTTGCCATATGAAAGGTTTGCGAATAAATGATTTAGTCGCTCCCACCAATTGCATGGTTTTGATTATAAAACGTTTGGAGTAAATAGACAAACGCATTGAGCTATTGATTAATAGCACAGCAATAAAGGCAAAGAATCCACTTATAACTAAAATCCAATAGCTTACTTTTTTTAGGTTTTTATCTACTTTCTCAATCAAATCTTTGTTGTAAACGATGTCGTCGATGTTTTCATTGCCTGCTAATTCCTGTTCTATGGCAGTGATTTTAGCACTTTCTACATAATCACTTTTAAAATAAATGTCAATTGAATTTTGTAACGGGTTGGTACCCAAAAATGTCATGAAGTCAGCTCCGAAGGCATCGCTATATTCCTTGGCAGCATCTTCTTTAGAGGTAAACTTGAATTTTTTGACGTAGGGTTTATTTCTTAATACTTCGGAGAAAACATCAATTTGTGTTTGTGTGACTGATTTTTTGAAATAGATAGACATGGCTATTTCCTCCTTAAATTCTTTGGATAATCGATTAGAGTTAATCACAAATAGTGCTAAAGCTCCTAATAAAAAAAGCACTAAAAAAACACTAATGACTACTGAAAAATAAGACGATAGTAAACGTCTTTTTTGTATTCTTTCAATTGATAATCCCATACCAGTTGTATTTATTTGCCAAAAATAACAAAAGAATCGGGTTTGAAAAGGGTTTCGAGGAGCTAAAGTTTTGACATTCTTACAATAACTGTAAATTTGCGACTTCATAAACTGAATACCATGAACTATAATCCAAACGAGATCGAAAAGAATTGGCAAAAATATTGGGCGGAGAACGCGACGTTCAAAGCGGAAAACCATTCTGATAAGCCTAAATATTATGTCTTAGATATGTTTCCTTATCCTTCTGGGGCGGGGTTACACGTGGGGCATCCGCTGGGTTATATTGCTTCGGATATTGTGGCGCGCTATAAAAGACATCAAGGATTTAATGTGTTGCATCCTCAAGGATATGATAGTTTTGGATTACCAGCAGAACAATATGCGATACAAACGGGGCAACATCCCGAAACCACAACCAAAGAAAATATTGCACGTTACCGAGAGCAATTGGATAAAATTGGATTCTCATTTGATTGGAGTCGTGAGGTTAGAACCTCTAATCCAGACTATTACAAACATACCCAATGGATTTTTATTCAGTTGTTTAATTCGTGGTATAACAAAGCAACAGATCAAGCAGAAGCTATTTCGACATTAATAAACCTTTTTGAACAAGGCGGTAATGGAAGTGTACAAGCGGCTTGTGATGAAAACGTAGTAGTGTTTAGTGCAACCGAATGGAAAGCCTATAGTCAGGAAGAGCAAGAGCGTATTTTATTAAAATACCGTATGACCTATTTGGCGGAGACCGAAGTAAACTGGTGTCCAGGTTTAGGAACGGTATTAGCGAACGATGAGATTGTAAACGGTGTTTCGGAACGAGGAGGACATCCCGTAGTGCGTAAAAAAATGACCCAATGGTCGATGCGAATTTCGGCTTATGCAGAACGTTTGTTACAAGGCTTAGAAACGATTGATTGGAGTGAATCCATTAAAGAATCACAAAGAAACTGGATTGGGAAAAGTGTAGGGGCGTCAGTAAAATTTGAAATTCAAAATTCAAAATTTGAAGTTGAAGATAGTGAAATCTCAAATCTCAAATCTCAAATCTCAAATCAATTTATTGAGGTCTTCACCACTCGCCCTGACACCATCTTTGGGGTAACCTTTATGACTTTGGCTCCTGAGCATGAATTGGTTCATCAGATTACAACTCCAGAACAAGCCGCAGCGGTGGAGGCTTATATTGAGGCTACGGCCAAAAGAAGTGAACGTGATCGTATGGCAGATGTTAAAACGATATCTGGGGTTTTTACTGGAGCATATGCTGAACATCCGTTTACCAAAGAGCCGATTGCGATTTGGATTGGAGATTATGTATTGGCAGGTTATGGTACAGGAGCAGTTATGGCCGTGCCATGTGGTGATGAGCGTGATTATGCTTTCGCCAAATTCTTTGAAGGAAAAGAGGGCATGCTACCGATTAAAAATATTTTTGATGGAGTGGATATTTCCAAAGAAGCTTTTGGTTCAAAAGAAGGGGTGAAGTTGATGAATTCCGACTTTTTGGACGGTTTAGATTACAAAAAGGGGACTAAACGAGTAATTTTTGAATTAGAAAAAACAGGTCAAGGAGAAGGAAAAACGAATTATAGATTACGTGATGCGGTATTTTCGCGTCAACGTTATTGGGGAGAACCTTTCCCAGTATATTATGTCAATGGTTTGCCACAAATGATTGACAAACAACATTTACCCATTGTGTTGCCCGAAGTAGAAAAGTATTTGCCAACCGAAGATGGACAACCACCATTAGGAAACGCTTCTGTTTGGGCTTGGAACGTAGATAAGGCGGAAGTAGTAAGTAGTAAGTTGATTGATGAGGTGAATGTGTTTCCTCTTGAGTTAAATACCATGCCAGGATGGGCAGGTTCATCTTGGTATTGGATGCGTTATATGGATGCAC
The DNA here is from genome assembly GCA_020635875.1 of Flavobacteriales bacterium. GTDB lineage: Bacteria > Bacteroidota > Bacteroidia > Flavobacteriales > Flavobacteriaceae > Flavobacterium. Next base: position 3,626 of record JACJYY010000007.1, on the reverse strand, counting down.
ATAACGAAACGGATTTTGCTAGTGAAGAGGCTTTGAACTATTGGGAAAATGTAGATTTATACATCGGAGGTAGTGAGCACGCAACAGGGCACTTATTATATTCTCGTTTCTGGAACAAATTCTTAAAAGATAGAGGTTTTGCGCCAACAGAAGAACCTTTCAAGAAGTTGATTAACCAAGGAATGATTTTGGGGAATAGCGCTTTTGTGCATAGGCATTATGTTTCACTAATGATTGAAGAAAAAGCTCCAAATAATTATGATAATGAAGAATTGAAAGAGTTTCATCAGGAGTTTGTAAAATCCCATCCGATTTTTGTTTCTCAAAAACATAGAAATGAAATTGTACATGATTCTATTCAAGGAAATTCTTTAGAAAATCAATACAATTCAATTGTTGAAAAATTGGAGCAAAAGTATTCGGAAAAATATCCTTTGCTTAAAGCTACGATAGATAAATCTGATTTGAGATGGTTTTTAACTCCTATCCATGTAGACTTATCCGTTATCAATGACGTAACTAATGAGTTGAATATTGAAGCGTTCAAAAAACACCCTTTGAATTCGGATTATGTTAATGCGGAGTTCATATTGGAAGACGGAAAGTATATTGTAGGACGTGAAGTCGAAAAAATGTCCAAATCCAAATACAACGTGGTAAACCCCGATGATATTTGTGAGTTTTACGGTGCCGATACTTTACGTTTGTATGAGATGTTCCTAGGTCCATTGGAGCAATCTAAACCGTGGAATACGGCTGGTATATCTGGAGTTTCAGGCTTTTTAAAGAAATTATGGAAGTTGTATTGCAATGACTCTGGTGTAATTGTAAAAGACGAAGAACCATCGAAAGAGATGTATAAGTCGTTGCACAAAACCATCAAAAAAGTAACTGAGGATATCGAGAACTTTTCATTTAATACATCAGTATCTCAATTTATGATTTGTGTAAACGAGTTGACGCAATTAAAATGTAATCATAGAGCCATTTTGGAGCCATTAGCGATTTTGGTTTCTCCGTATGCGCCGCACATTGCTGAGGAACTTTGGTCAAAATTAGGTCATGAAGGTTCAATTTCAACTGTACCATTTCCTAAGTTTGAAGCCAGTTATTTAGTGGAAAGCGATAAAGAATATCCAATTTCATTCAACGGTAAGATGCGTTTTACGATGACTTTGCCTTTGGATTTATCCGTAGCACAAATTGAAGAACAAGTTTTAGCCGACGAGCGTACGCAACAGCAATTGGCAGGACGTACACCTAAAAAAGTAATCATTGTGCCAGGGAAGATTATAAATTTAGTAGGATAACTTTAAGTGCGAAGCATTTAAAGAAGTAGTAAGCTTTTAGAAGTATTAAGTATTAAGGCGTAAGTAGTAAGTGTTTTTTGTAGTACTTGAGTATTACTTTATAGAGTCTGAGTACTTACTACTTACGCCTTACTAATTAATACTTAAACAGGCTTCGCCTGTATTTTTGTCAGTATTTAAAAATTGGTCTACTAATTGCGTAATTTTACGTGTAATTTTTTAAAAGAAATAGAGATATGTTTAGTATGCCAGCAATGCTTTTAATGGGGGTTATCATGTTAGCCAGTTGGGCGGTTAGTGCGCGCCTAAAAAGCAAATTCGAAAAATATTCAAAAACGCAACTACAAAACGGGATGAGTGGAGCTGAGATTGCTACTCAGATGTTAGCGGATCATGGTATCCGTGATGTGCGTGTAATTTCTACTCCTGGTCGTTTGACCGATCACTATAATCCCGCAGACAAAACGGTTAATTTGAGTGAAGCGGTTTACAGTCAACGCAATGCTGCTGCCGCTGCAGTAGCAGCACACGAAGTAGGACATGCGGTACAACATGCACAAGCGTATAGTTGGTTAACCATGCGTTCACAATTAGTACCTGTGGTACAGTTTGCGTCTAATACCGTACAATGGGTATTATTGGCAGGAGTGTTATTGATTAACACGTTTCCTTCGTTATTATTGATTGGGATTATTTTGTTTGCCATGACCACAGTTTTTTCGGTGATTACCTTACCTGTTGAATATGACGCGAGCAACCGTGCCTTGGCTTGGTTAGAAAACAAACGTATGGTAACACGTGAAGAACACGCTGGAGCAAAAGATGCTTTATCATGGGCTGCACGTACGTATGTTGTTGCCGCTTTAGGCTCAATTGCAACATTGATGTATTATGTAATGATGTACATGGGTCGCAGAGACTAATCAAATGAAGACAATAGTCGCGACTTTAAGTTTGATAATGGCCTTGTGGGGTGGTTGTCAAACGACAACTGCACAAATTACATCCGGTGAAAAGTTGATTTATGCAGGTTCTTATAATATGAGCGGTTTGATGACTCAAATCGCTCAACTTACTTTATCTACCGAAACTACCAAAACTACAAAAAATACGTATTTGCATCTCAATTGTGAGGCCGCTACGTACAGCAAATGGGATTCGTTTTTTAAAATCAGAGATGTGTATGAATCCTTTGTTGACGCCAAAACAATAAAACCGAGTTTGTATAAACGCAACATTAACGAAGGGGGATATACGAAGAGGGAAAAGTATGTTTTTAAAGGCAATCAAATTATCAGTACTTCGCAACGAAGAAATAAGCCTGAAAAAACAACTACTGTAACGATCAACCCTAACACTATAGATGTGGTGTCTTTGTTGTATAAACTTAGAATTATTAATTTTTCTTCATTTAAAATAGGTCAGACACAATCGTATACCATAGTGTTTGATGAGAAGGAAATCCCTGTTTTTGTGAAATTTATGGGAAAAGAAACAGTGGATGCGGGTAATTTGGGTAAAAAGGAATGTTATAAACTGTCGATTGGAGCTAAAACAAACGTCTTAAAAGGCAAGGATCAAAACTTGATTTGGCTAACTGCTGATACTAAGAAAATACCTGCTTTAATCAAGTTTAGTATCCCTGTAGGTACTGGCGAGTTACATTTAAAAACAGCTACAGGAATTTAATCGTATTTATATAAAATGAAAATAGTAGTTATTAGTTTGGCAGGTTTATTTTGTCTTGTAGGTATGGTGTTTTCGTATTTGCCTATGGGTACAATTGCTTTGTTGCCAGTGGGTATCGCAGCAGGTCTAAGTATATTGGCAATAAGACAGGATAATAGTAAAAAGTTTTCTAAAATTATTTTAGGGTTAACAATAATGTGCTTCTTGTTTGTTATAGGAAAATTAATCTTTGTTAAAGATGAGGTGGTTCAAGATGTCAATTTCGAACAACAAAAGATGCAACAAAAAGAAGAAGCACAACAAGAATTGGAAGAATTAGAGAACGATTTGGAATAACTTTATAGCGACATAGTTACTATTTGTCGAACCACTTCGGGGGTAACTTCTTGTTTTTCGCCCAATCCTAGCCAACCTCTATTTTTGAAGCGTTCGACGATTATGTCAGTAGTCCTGTCGTAATCAGAAGAGCATTCTGCCACCGTTAATGGCATGCCCATTTGTTGCAAAAAGTCGGTAGTGTTATTAATCGCTTTGTTGGCTTTTTCGTCAACGGAGCCTTCCGTAATCTTCCAAATGCGTTCCCCATATTGCGCTAGTTTTTCTTTTTTACTTTCGAAAAGCACACGG
>JACJYY010000006.1 GCA_020635875.1 Flavobacteriales bacterium | reverse complement strand
AAGAGCTTGCCTTTTGTGCATGTTGTAAATACGCCATCTGAAGAAATACCTAAAGAGAGTCCATACAGCCCTGAATTAGTCACTAAAATCAAAAAGGCTGAATCAAATATTAAAAAAGGTAAAACCAAAAGGTTAAATCCTGATGATGTATGGGGAAGTATTTTGTAGAGTTTGATTCTTCGGTTCGAAAGGATTTAAAATCAATTTATAAATCTGGGAACAAGTATGTAATCAGAAAAATAGAGAAAATTCTAATTGAACTAACAAATCATCCTTACGAGGGTGAAGGTCATCCCGAAGAGTTAAAATATGAACTTAAAGGGTATTGGTCCAGAAGAATAAACAAAAAAGACCGAATTATTTATCGAGTTGAAGAAAATATTGTAACGGTTTTTGTTGTGGCGGTATTGGGTCATTATACAGATAAATGATACTTCCTTATCGGGCTAACAGCTTTTGCTCGTACCTCGTTAATATGTTTTACGTTATGTGGTGATCAGCACGAGGATAGCCTGCTGAGGAGGGTAACTAAAACACGCGTTGTTTAGTTAATACTCCAATCGAACATCATTCATCATGCGGCTTATTTTTGATTTGCGTTTGTTGATGTAACGAGAAGAATTTCGGGCTTTATATTTTAATGGGTTTGGTAAAATTGCAGCGATGCCAGCGGCTTCGGTTTGCGTTAAGTTTTTGGCACTTTTAGAATACCAATGTTGAGCAGCACTCTCTGCACCATATACGCCTTTTCCCATTTCGATGCTGTTCAGATAGACTTCCATGATGCGTTCCTTTCCCCAAATAAACTCAATCAAAACAGTGAAGTAGGCTTCTAAGCCTTTTCTTAAATAGCTTCTGCCTTGCCATAAAAAGACGTTTTTTGCCGTTTGTTGTGAAATCGTGCTACCACCTCTAATACGTTTCCCTTTTTTATTGTGGGCGTAGGCTTTTTCCATAGCTTTAAAATCGAAGCCGTTGTGTGTAAAAAAGGCTTGATCCTCACTGGCTATAACAGCTTTTTGAAGATTTTTTGAAATATTTTCAAGAGGCTCCCAATCGTGATCTAGAATAGGTCCATTTTCTTGCTCAAAAAGACGTACAACCATCAAAGGTGTAATTACCACAGGAACGAACTTAAGGACCACAACAGAAAGAATTGTTGATGCAAAAAATAGAATAATAGCCTTTGCTATAAACTTGAATATGCGTTTTTTCATCGTTTAAATTATAATCAAGATAAGAAACACAAAAATAACAAGATACCCTATATGTATAATTTAAGTACGTTACTTTATTATTTTATCAAGAGGTCTAAAGTCTCAAATCTCAAATCTCAAATCTCAAATCTCAAATTAATTTTGCATCAAACTGCAACCTTTTCTGTAATATGTATCTTATAGGTACAAGCTCTCCTGTTTTACTGTCTAAAATGTAATCGGAAAGAGCTTTTATATGTAGACTAAATTTTACTAACTTTATGCGCTTAAATAAAACACAGATGGATAGAAATTTACTTTCACAGAAGTTTTTTGGAATAAAAAATTTATTAGCTATAACTACTATGTTATTGGCTTTTTCTTTGGGTAATGCTCAGAATTTTTTAGAGGATTTTGGTACTGGACCTGATACTCAAGACATCTCTCCTGCGACGACAACTTATAAAAAGGGTGCTATCAGCAATTGTCCTCCAGAACGACCAAATGATGGGAAGTACATAGTTACAGCGAATGCTGGTTTAGAAGCAGACTGTAAGATAAATAGTAGTTGTGGAGGGCCGTGTAATAATAGATCTGTAGGAGATTTGTTTTTTACTCCAGATTGGCATAGCTCTTTGAAAGATCATACAGGAAACACCAATGGTAGGTTTTTAATAGTTAATGGTTCTGTTGAGCCTGGAGAATTTTACAAGCGTACGGTTACAGGAATGACGGCTGGAAATGATTATTATTTTTCTGCATGGGTAGCCAATATTTTGAATCCAGCTACAGGTTGTTCTCCTGCGAGTCCTGTAAATATAGATTTTGAGATTTACAATGGTTCCACTTCAAGCGGTACGCCAATAGCCAGCATATCAACGGGTGACATTACGGCCTCTACAAGTATTGCGAATATTTGGAAAGAATACGGTATTGTATTTGCGGCACCGTCATCAACATTTACTTTGGTAATGAGAAATGGAGCGCCAGGAGGTTGTGGGAATGATTTAGCATTAGATGATATTAGTTTTACTACATGTAGCCCAATAGCTCCGACTGTTTCTGGTTCAGGACCAACGGAGACTTTATGTGCAAGTCCAACGGCAACAGCTAATTTAGTAGGAACTCCAGTTGGTGGGTCTTGGAATAAGATAGACGGACCTGGTCCCTCTCCTACAGCAAATACCGCTAATGTTACAGTTGCCGTTCCTGAAGGGACAACTAGATATCAATATGTATTGCCAGCTATTGATGGATGTACATTAGGAGGGTCTTCTGATATTATTAGTGTCGTCGCCAGTGCATCCGCTAGACCAACGTTTACATTAAGTGCAGCCTGCGATGAAATTACAGTATCAAATGCATCTCCAGCAGGAGGGACATTCAGTTTTTCGCCAGCTGTGACAGATGGGGCTCTGATAAATAGTTCAAATGGTACGATTACCAATGGTACGCATGGTACAACGTATAGCGTTATTTATACTGTAGGTGGTTCTTGTGGTGGAACTTCAGATCCAATGACAGCTGATTATATTGGGACTCCAGTTGCTCCGACAGTAACAACACCAGTTAATTATTGTAAAGATGCAACAGCGGTTGCTTTGACAGCTAAGGGAGCAGCGGGCTCAACGTTAAATTGGTATACGGTTGCTACAGGAGGTACAGGAACAACATCAGCTCCAATTCCTGTTACAACAAGTGTGGGGTCTACAAGTTACTATGTGAGTCAAACTGTTAATGGTTGTGAAAGCCAAAGAACAGAAATCGTAGTACAAGTAGGTGAGGCAACTGCTACAGTAGCAAATCCAGCTAGTACGGTAATTGACTGTTCAGGAACACCAATTACTTTGGACGGAAGTGGGTCAAGTGTAGGACAATACCAATGGCAATTGAACGGGTCAGATATTCCTAGTGCGACTAATTATACCTACTCTGCAAGTACAGCAGGAAACTATACCTTAAAAGTAACCGATGCAGGAGGTTGTACAGATACGTCAGTAGCCATAACAATAACAGTAAATAACGACTTGCCTAATCCGGCTATTGCTAATCCTGCCACATTAACGTGTAATGTCAATAGTGTTACCTTAAATGGGAGTAGTTCGACTCCAGCACCATCAGCAACAGTTACCTATACGTGGAGAGAAGGAAATGATGGCACAGGAACAGTATTAAGCACAGGAAATGATGCTTTAGCTACTCAGCAGGTAGTAACTGCAGCTGGAGATTATACTTTAACGATTGCGAATAGTGCAACAGGTTGTACTAACATGATATCAACTACAGTAAGTATTGATAAAACAGCACCTACAGTTACACTAGGAGACCCAAGTAATACCCTAAGTTGTACAGTGAAAAAGGCTACTATAGCAAGTACAGGTTCGTCAAGTGGTGCTAATTTTACGTACAGCTGGACTGACAGTAATAATAATGAAATCGAGACAGGGTCAACTTTAACAGCTACCTCAGCAGACACCTATACTTTAACCATTACTAATACGGATAATGGTTGTACAGCAAGCGCGAGTAAAGAAGTAACTTCTACAGTAGGTGACCCAGTATATGTAAAAGAGCCACATGGAACACTTAATTGTAGTGTTACAACTGTGGTATTAGATGTAAGTAATTCAACAACTACTCACCCCGATGGAATAACATACAGTTGGGCTACCACTGATGGAAATATCTTAAGCGATAACGGGAAAGGAAGAGTTATTGTGGATGCAGCAGGGACATATGAAGTTACATTGACTACTCCTGCAACAGTAACTTGTCCAGTGGTTAAGCCTATAGAAGTTAAAAACGATTCAACGCCATCAACCGCTATAATAGCCAAATCAGGCGATTTAAGTTGTAGTGTGTCCAGTGTGTTACTTGACGGTGCGGGGTCAGATGTTGATCCAGCCGACGCACCAGGTAAATTTACATACCAATGGTTTACTGTGTCGGGAGGGGTTGATACGCCTATTGCTGGAGCAACAAATATTCAATATCTAGTTGATGCAGAAGGAACTTATGCTATGGTCGTAACTAATACCCAAAATAGTTGTACTAAAAGAAGTAATGAAGTAACAGTTGATGATAACAGCATCACTATTCCAGCTACTCCTGACAGTTATACACTGTGTAATACCGGGACAGATGATGTAAGCTTGTTTGCTCTTAAGACAAGAGATGATACCTTAACAGGAGGGAATATTAGTTTGAATATCTCTTATCATGCCACGCAAGACGATGCGAATAATAACGTATCGCCATTAAACAAAAATGGTTATCAAAACACAAGCAATCCGCAAACAGTTTATGCAAGAATATTTGACGCCGATAATTGTAGCGGAATAGCAGAATTAACTCTTAATGTTAATAATGGCCCTGCAACAACAACCCCACCCGCACTTGAATATTGTGACCCTAACGGTGATGGTTTTGGAGTTTTTACTTTAGGTGATGCCGATGTAGCCATATTAAATGGAGTGGCCGATTTGACATTGACCTATCATGAAACACATGCTGATGCAGTTGATGCCATAAAACCATTGAGTAAAACGGCATTGTATAGCAACCGGGATAAAAATATCCAAACGATTTATGCTAGAGTAGAAAATCAAAATGGTTGTTACATCATTGTTGATCAAAAGTTGAAGGTAATCGCTTCGCCACGAACAGAAAAAGCCACAAAATACATACTATGCGACATTAATAGTCCAGGCGATAATAAAGAAGGCTTTGATTTAACTAGCAAAGAATCAGAAGTACTAAAAAACCTAAACAAAACCCTACATACAGTAAGCTATTACCAAAGCCTATCCAATGCCGAGGCAGGCACGAGCGCCATAGCCAACAAGACCAACTACACCAATCAAAGCGTAACGGAGACCATCTATATGAAAGTCACCGAAACCGCCACAGGCTGTAGCAGTATAGAACCCATCGAATTAGAAGTAGCCCAACGTCCAGTAGTAGTAGAGCCAGCCTTGTACGTAGTCTGCGATGAGAACAAGCCAGGCGACGGTAAAGAAATATTTGATTTAAAAACTAGAGAAAGCGAGATTACAGGAGCGACGACTATACCCATGGAAGTTACCTATTACAAAACGCTAGTTGATGCAGAAAATAAGATAAAAGCTATTGCTAATCCTGCAAGTTATACCAACAGTACGGTGGGAGCAGTAGAGAGCGTCCACGTACGCGTAGAAAACCCGACCACGGGCTGTTACAGCACAACGATCTTAGACATACGCGTAGACCCATTACCAAGCCCAAAATCCCCAGTAGCACCACTGATATCCTGTGATGCCGATGCCGATGGCTTTGCCGTGTTTCCGTTAGAAACACTGAGCACAGAGATAGCCGACAAAGACGGTGCGAATGTAAAGATCAGCTACCATGAGACCCAAGCAGACGCATTAATCGTAGCCAACGCCATTGCCGAGGATCCAACCACAGGAGAGATTACCTACAAAAACATTCAAAACGCAAAGAACGGCATCACGATCTACGCCGCAGCCAAGCATAACACCACAGGCTGTGTCCGCGTAGTACCCGTAACATTAAGAGCCGAGCCAAGCCCACAAGTACCCGTGAAATTAGATCCATTAGAAGAATGCGATGATTTAAGTACAGGCAAACAAAACGACGGCCTAGCCCAATTTGATTTAACCCAGCACGAAGCAGCCATCTACGCAAATCAAAACAAAACCAATTTAGAGATCACCTATCATATTAGTGAAGCTGATGCCGCAAACAACGTTAATCCGATAGCCGATCCGAAGAACTACGAGAACACGGTAAACCAAGTAACTAATCCAAGCGCATCCCCACAACAAATCTGGGCAGCCCTGCGCAACACCCAGACCGACTGTAGCCGAAGCATAGCCATAACGTTGAAAGTCAATCCACAGCCAGAGCCAGCGAAAAGCATAGAGTACTCCATTTGTGACGATGAGACCAAAGACGAAAAAACCACCTTTGATTTGACCAGTCAAATAAGCCTTATTACCAAAGGCGCAACCAAAGGCTATGATTTATTATTTTACGAGACAGAAGCAGACGCTAAAAGCGGAAGCAATGCCAATATCAAAAACCCCATAGCCTATGAGAATACAATCAACAAACAAACGATATATGTCCGAGTTATTGATCAAGACAGCAAATGTGCCGCGATAAGCAATTTAACCCTACGGGTAAACAACAACCCAACGCCAGAGCAACCCGCGCCATTGGAGACCTGTGACAAAGACGATGCAAGCACCAATCAAAGCACAGGCGACGGAATAGCCCTCTTTGATTTAACTGAACGTCAGATCGAGATCGAGAACCAAGAAGGCAGCGTAAGCTTAAGTTATTACACCACAGAAGCCAGCGCAAAAGAAGGCGGAACAGAGAATCAAATCACCACCCCGACCGCCTTCCCGAACACCGATTTATACGAACAAACCATATATGTAAGAGCAGAGTATGACCTAACAGGCTGTTCCAGCGTAGTACCCCTAGAGCTAAAAGTACTCGCCTTACCAGAACCATCAAGCATACCCGATTACGTACAATGCAGTCTGAACAATGACGGCAGTTACGCCTATGACCTACAAGAGTACAATGCCACCATATTAGGAGGTTCAGCCAATGTAGGAAAATACGAGTTAACCTACTATGGGACAGAAGCTGCAGCCGAAGCAGGCGCGATAGACACCCAGTTAAACAGTCCGTATGTAAGTAGAGGCAGTGCAACAAGCCCAGAAGAAGTATGGGTGCGCATCCAGCAAAAAGACGGAGACTGTTACGTAACGAGAAACTTCAACCTAGTAGTAGGGGAGTCAATCAACCTCAAAGCCCATGACGATATCGAAGCCTGCGGAACCCCAGCTACCCCAGGCAGCAGTCTCTTAGAAGCCGAGATAGATTTAACCCAGTACGAAACAGCCATACTCAATGGATTAGACGCCAGTATCCACAGCTTTAGCTACTACAAAGTAAAGAACAACGACAAGTTAAGTCAGCCCATAGCCGACCCGACTAAGTACGTGAACAGCAGTAACCAAGAAAAGATCTACATCAAAGTCACCAGAGCAGACGGCTGTGAAGACACCCGACAAGAGCTGAACCTAGAAGTAAAACTAAAACCAGAGCCAAAGCCAGACCCAGAGTACATCATCTGTAGCGATCCCGACACAGGCATCCTACTGCCAGGCAGTACCGCAGTAATAGACACGAAGTTAGTAGAAGCCACCCACACCTTTGAGTGGAAGTTAGACGGACAAATCATCACAGGGGCTACAGGTTCAAAGTACACGGCAATCGCACCAGGGAAATACACCGTAGTAGCCACCAGTAGAAGTACACCATGCGCTAGTGACGAAATAGCCGTAAACGTAGTATTAAGCTCACAAGCGACGATCGTAAAAGCCTACACAGTAGATCCACAGTTCAGTCAAGACAGCTATACCGTAAAAGTAGAAGTAATAGGATCAGGCGACTACGAGTATCAGATCGACGGAGGGCCATTCCAAGACAGCCCGTATTTTGAGAACGTAGCCCCAGGCTTACATCAAGTAGGGGTACAAGACAAGAGAGGTTGTCAAGGTTTACCGATTACGGCAAACCTATACGCCACGACCTACATGAAATACTTTACGCCTAATGGAGACGGGATCAATGATGAGTGGCATATAGTAGGCTTAGAGAGTCAGAGTAATGCCAGAGTATACATCTACGACCGATATGGCAAACTTTTAAAAGAGATGCAAGTCAATGAGGAGAAAGGCTGGGACGGTACCTTTAGAGGCAATCCAATGCCAGCGACGGACTATTGGTTCCGAGTACAGTTTGAGGAGAACAAAGAGATTAAAGAGTTTAGATCACACTTTACGTTGAAGAGATAAAAATTCTCAGGAAATAGAAGTAAAATATGTAAAAATTTATATATTTGGCAGTTGTCTATTAATGCTTAATAAAATTAACGTTTTACAAGTGTTGTAAAAGGGATATAGTAAATGAATTTAAGAGTAGGTTTTTATTTGTTGTTAATGTTTGTGGGACAACAATCTTTTTCTCAGGAAGGGATAGCCTTGTATACGGATTATATTAATGATAATTATGTGCTGTTCCATCCGTCTATGGCAGGTGCTTCTAATTGTACAAAGTTTCGATTAACTGCCAGACATCAATGGTTTGGTCAGAAGGATGCACCTAGCTTACAGACTTTGACGATCGATACTAAGCTAGGAGAAAGTTCTGGAGTTGGGTTGATATTGCATAATGATAAAAATGGTTATCATTCTCAGACAGGAGTGAAGCTAGCTTACTCTAAGCATCTAAGAATGAGTGGTGACTATTTATCTTTAAATCATGTTCATTTAGGAATTAGCGGAGGTCTCATGCAGAGTCGATTAGATGAAACGGATTTCATTACTCAAATGCGTAATGACCCTACAATTGATCCAACTATTGCTGGGCGTTTTCAAAAAGATAATTATTTTAACATTGATGTTGGGGCGTCTTATTTAAAAGATAGTTTCTTTTTACATTTGACTTATAGGAATGCTGCTTCAAACAAAAGAGAATTATATACAGCGGCTGAATCTAATAATATTAGTAGTGTCATTGCAAACGTTGGATATTCTTTTATGAAGCCTGATGTGGTAATGCTTGAGCCTTCTGTATTGTATAACAATTTTTTGGAATCGGGAATTTCATATTTGGATTTAAATCTTAAAGCTTATAGAAATGTAGGAGATGGTCAAATGTGGTTTGGGATTTCGTACAAAAGATTTTTAGAAAGAGCAGAGCAGTTGGCTACCGACAGAGGACAATATTCTAATAGCATAACGCCTATATTAGGTGGCAAGTTTAGAAATGTCTTAATTGCCTATAATTATACACAGCCTATAGGATCATTTAACTTTAGACAAGGAGGTTTTCATCAATTAACTGTAGGGTTAGATTTATGGTGTAAACCAGTTTCTTATGACTGTAATTGTCCTGCAGTAATCAATGTTAAATAAATCTATCAGAGGTTTTACTCCTCAGATTCCTGAAGATTGTTATGTCGCTGAGAATGCAACTATAGTTGGTGACGTAGTATTTGGTAAACAATGCAGTATTTGGTTTAATGCGGTAGTTAGAGGGGATGTTAACTCCATTCGCATAGGTGATAAGGTAAATATTCAGGATGGTGCAGTTATTCATTGTACGTATAAAAAACATCCTACAATAATCGGTAATAACGTTTCAATCGGTCATAACGCCCTTGTTCATGGTTGCGAAATCCATGATAATGTTTTAGTAGGCATGGGAGCAATAGTTATGGACGGTTGTGTAGTGGAAAGTAATAGCATAATTGCCGCTGGTGCTGTACTTACTCAAGGGACTCGTGTCGAATCGGGGTCAATATATGCAGGAGTACCCGCCAAAAAGGTTAAATCTATGGCTGACTCTATCTTTTCTAACGAAATTGACCGAATAGTAAATAATTACACATTGTATTCAAGTTGGTATAAAGACTAATACTAAAAATCTCTTTCTTCGATAGTATATTCACTTCCAACTAAACTTCTCAGAACGTCTTTTGAAGTATTGGTGTAAAATAAGGTATTCCCTCCTGTTTCTTTATTTGTATTAATTAACTCAAATTGTTCTAAAATTCGTTTGGTTTGCTTAGCAACAGCTAATCCAGAATCAATTATTTGTATGTGTGGAGGTAATATGGATTGAATGATTTTAATCAAATAAGGATAGTGACTACATCCAAGAACTAACCGGTCAATATCTTTTTCAACCATAGGTTCAACATATTTCTTAACCAAATTATATAGCTCTTTAGATTCCAATTGCCCAGCTTCTATCAATTCTACTAATCCGTGTCCTACTTGTTCAATAATCTGAGTTTTGTCGTAGTTTTTGGCATGATTGTAAAATAAAGCACTATTTAGGGTTCCTTTAGTGGCTAAAATTCCAATTTTGTTGGTTTGTGAATTAAGTGCAGCAGGTTTTATTGCAGGTTCAATACCTATGAAAGGCACACTATATGTTGCTCGTAGTTCGGCAATGGCATTTGTGGTGGCCGTATTACAAGCTACTACAATGATCTTACAATTAAATTGCTCTATTAAGTATCTTGTGTTTTTATGACATAGGGCAATAATTTCGTCTTTTGACTTTTCTCCATAGGGAGCATTCTTGCTGTCGGCTAGGTAAATATAATGTTCATTGGGTAATAGCGCTCTTATTTCAGACCAAATGGATGTTCCTCCCACACCAGAATCAAATATGCCTATTGGGTGTTCTTTTGCCATCGATCTACTGTGTTAATTGCTGGAATAGTTTTTCTATTTCTTCGGAAGCCATATCTCTTTCGGTCATAACAATATCTTCTATAATTTTACCTTTATTGATTATTATGATTCTATCGCAAAGTGCTTTGACTTCTTGCATAATGTGAGTAGATAAAAAGATGGTTTTGTCTTTAGCTATGTCTTTAATGAGTCTTCTGATTTCAACTAATTGATTGGGGTCTAAACCAGTTGTTGGTTCGTCTAAGATGATAGTTTCAGGATCATGTAACAAAGCATTGGCTAACCCGACACGTTGTCTGTAACCTTTAGAAAGTTGATCAATTTTTTTATGTTTTTCAGGGTTTAAACCTGTTTGCTGCATGATTTCCATTATTCTTTCTTTGGTACAACCATATATGTCAGCACTGAATTCTAAATATTCTTGTACATACAAGTCTAGATATAAGGGATTGTGTTCAGGCAGGTATCCTGTTTTTAATTGTGCCTTTTTACGTTCTGATACGATATTATGCCCGTTAATGAGAGCTTCTCCCGAAGAGGGATTCAAATACCCTGTAAGAATTTTCATTAGCGTGGATTTTCCAGCTCCATTTGGGCCTAAAAAACCAACAATTTCTCCTTTTTTGATAGAAAATGAAACATCGTTTAAAGCGAGTTGTTTCCCGTATTTTTTGCTGATGTTTTTAACTTCAATAGACATGATGTAGATATTTGCTGTCTAAAGTAATTATATTTTGATGATTGAAAAAATATAAGTTCATAAGTGATTTTAGTATTTTCGTTTCAAAAAAAGACATGGCACGTACTCCTTCAAATATGTTAGCTTTGGGCACCAAAGCGCCAACTTTTACTTTACCTAATATCTTGACTGATTCTGAACTATCTTTTGGTCAAGCCAAAGGACAAAAGGGAACTGTAATTGTTTTTATGTGTAATCATTGTCCTTTTGTTGTTCATGTTATTAATGAAGTTGTGGCGATAGCTAACGAAAGCATGCCTAAAGGGGTTAATGTTGTGGCTATCAATAGTAACGATGTGGAAAAGTATCCCGCTGATAGTCCAGAATTGATGAAAAAGTTTGCCAAAGAAAATAACATAACTTTTCCTTATCTATTTGATACAACACAAGCTGTCGCCAAAGCCTATGATGCGGCATGTACTCCTGATTTTTATTTATTCGATTCAAATGATGAATTAATCTACCGTGGACAGTTGGACGATTCCAGACCTGAAAACGGTATTCCTGTTTCGGGAAGAGATGTAAGAGCCGCAATTGAGGCACTGTTATCTAATTCGGCGGTAAATACTATTCAAAAACCAAGTATAGGATGTAATATCAAGTGGAAATAAAAAAGGCTGACTAAATTTTTTTAGACAGCCCCTTCAATTGTGTTTATATAGATTTTAGATCTCTATACCGCTTGTTTTGATGATTTCATGAATGTCTTGATCCAAGATTTCTTTCTTTACATCGGCATATTTCAAAAATTCTTGATACACTACGTCTAATTGTAATTTAGTTAATTCATACCCCACTAATTTAGCTCTATAAGCTAATGCCGCTCTACCACTACGTGCAGTTAATACAATCGCTGACTCATTTACTCCAACGTCTTCTGGATCCATGATCTCATAGGTTTCTCTGTTTTTAATTACACCATCTTGATGGATACCAGAGCTGTGTGCGAATGCGTTTGATCCAACTACTGCTTTATTAGGTTGCACAGGCATACTCATGCTTTCGATAACCAGTTGGCTTGTGCTGTATAATAGTTTAGAGTTGATTCCTGTGTCTAACTTTAAATCCGGGTGTTGACGCATAATCATAACCACTTCTTCAAGAGCTGTATTTCCTGCTCTTTCGCCAATTCCGTTAATCGTACATTCAATCTGACGAGCGCCATTAATCACTCCAGCAATAGAGTTGGCTGTTGCCAAACCTAAATCATTATGACAATGACATGAAATGATTACCTTATCAATGCCTTTGACGTTTTCTTTTAAGTATTTGATTTTGGCACCGTATTGCTCTGGTAAACAATATCCCGTAGTGTCAGGTATGTTAAGTACTGTTGCTCCAGATTTGATTACCTCTTCACAGATGCGTGCCAAAAACTCATTGTCTGTTCTACCAGCATCTTCTGCATAAAACTCAATATCTTCAACAAAACTTTTGGCGTAAGCTACAGCGTGTTTCGCACGCTCAATAATTTTATCTTGTGTAGAATTAAATTTGTATTTGATGTGTGATTCGGAAGTTCCTATACCTGTATGTATGCGTGGTCTTTTAGCGTATTTTAAGGCTTCGGCCGCTACTTTAATGTCATTTTCTACCGCACGAGTCAATCCGCAAACTGAAGCGTTTTTTACAATTTTAGCTATTTCAGTCACCGACTTAAAATCTCCTGGACTTGACACAGGAAATCCAGCCTCGATAATATCAACACCCAACAAATCCAGACGTTCTGCCAAAATTAATTTTTGCTCAGTATTCAGTTTACAACCCGGAACTTGTTCTCCATCTCTTAGTGTGGTGTCAAATATGTGGACTTTTTCTGTGCTCATGTGATATTAAATTGTATTTTTCACTTTAGCTAACGAAAGTATATATTTACACGTGATATTGAATTTCGATTTGTTTTGATTTACAATGTTTAAAGCTAAATTTAGATACGTAATTATTTGTTATACAGCTATATAGGTTTGTTTTTTTACTATGAGTAAACACAAGGATTTTTTATTTGTACTGATTAAATCACTATCCAAATCGGAGAAGAGGCAGTTTAAGTTGTATGCTGGACGTTTGGATATCAATTCAGAAGCGAAATACATATCGCTTTTTAATCTTTTGGACAAAATGGATATGTATAACGAAAATCAAATCCTTAAGAGTGGCATTGTGAAAAAGCAACAGCTGTCTAACCTTAAATCTCATCTATACAAACAAATTTTAATCAGTATTCGTTTAAGTCCATTAAATCAAAATGTTAGAATTCAAATAAGAGAGCAATTGGATTTTGCTACGATTCTTTACCACAAAGGTTTGTATAAGCAGAGTTTGAAAATTTTGGATAAAGCCAAACAGGTCTCTATAGAAAATGAGGAAAAGAATATAGCATTTGAGATTATCGAACTGGAAAAAATTATTGAAACCCAATATATTACGCGATCCACCATGGGACGTGCCGAGGAATTAGCAGTTACAGCTCAAGAGTTGACTAAACAAAACACCTTGACCAGTGAATTGTCGAATTTGTCATTGCGCTTGTATGGTATTTTATTGAAATCAGGGTATGTAAAAAATGACAAGGAATACAAGGATGTTACCGCTTTCTTTTCCGAGAATTTGCCGATGTACGAAGAGGTGACTCTAGGTTTTAGAGAAAAGTATTGGTTGTACAACGCTTATTTGTGGTATAGCTTTTTGACGCAGGATTTTTTGTCCTGTTATAAGTATGCTCATAAATGGGTGAATTTGTTTTATAAAAACGAAAATATGATTACCCTAAATCCTGTTTTCTTTTTAAAAGGGAATCAGTATTTGTTAGAGTCCTTGTTTATGCTGAAACACAGTACAAAATTCAAGGAAGTTTTGTCAGGATTGGAAGCGATTGTTGCCAGTGACAAATTGCCTCAAAATGATAACATCGAGGCTTTGTCTTTCTTGAATATTTACAATAATAAATTGAACAGTCATTTCCTAGAAGGGACGTTTGAAGAAGGTGAATATTTGGTGCCTCAGATACTGCGAAAAATTAAAATACATAGTGAGCAAATAGATGAACATCACGTGATGGTATTCTATTATAAAATTGCGTGTATGTATTTTGGCGCGGGTGATAATAGAATGTGTATTTCCTATTTAGACAAAATTATCAAAAACAAAAATTTGACCATGAGAGAGGATTTGATGTGTTTCTCTCGAATTTTGAGTTTAGTAGCACATTATGAGTTAGGGATGGATTATCATTTGGAAGTGCAACTCAAGAGTACTTACAAATTCTTGATTCGGATGAATGACTTGAATGGAATTCAGAAAGAGATTATCAAGTTTTTGAAAGAAATAAGTTTTGTGTACCCTCACGAAATTAAGAATGAATTTGTGCGGATTCATAAATCCTTATCCAAATTTGAAGATGCTCCTTACGAAAAACGAGCCTTTTTGTATCTAGATATTATTTCATGGTTAGAAAGCAAAATTCAGAATAGGACTGTAGGAGAGATAGTTAGAGAAAAGGCGAAACTCCGCAATCGTTAAAACTTCCTTAAAACTGCGGAACTCCCTTTTATTCCTGAGATATTATGCTAATTTTGGTTGCGTTATTTAACCCAATCAATATAAATAATGCTCGTAAAATCTTACGGTAGTGCTGTCTTTGGTGTAGAGGCAACTACCATCACTGTCGAAGTAAATATAGATAAAGGTGTAGGTTACCATTTAGTGGGCTTGCCTGACAACGCTATCAAAGAAAGTAGTTTTAGAATCGCTGCGGCGCTAAAGAATAACGACTTTAAAATGCCAGGCAAAAAAATTACCATTAATATGGCGCCTGCTGACTTACGCAAGGAAGGTTCGGCTTATGATTTGACTATTGCTATTGGTATTTTGATTGCTTCTGACCAGATAAAAATCACAGAACAATTATCGGATTATGTGATTATGGGAGAGTTGTCTTTGGATGGAGGTTTACAGCCGATAAAAGGCGCTTTGCCGATTGCCATAAAAGCCAGAGAAGAAGGTTTTAAAGGGGTAATAGTGCCTCAACAAAATGCACAGGAGGCAGCTATCGTTAGTGATATTGACGTGTATGGTATTTCTAATCTATCCGAGTTGATTGCTTTTTTTGAAGGCAAAAGTGATTTGGAAAAAACAGTGGTGGATACACGAGCAGAATTTTACAAAACTTTAGAATTTCCTGAGCATGATTTTGCAGATGTAAAAGGGCAGGAATCCATCAAACGCTGTATGGAGATTGCTGCTGCTGGCGGACATAATATTATTTTGATTGGCCCTCCTGGGGCAGGAAAAACCATGTTAGCCAAAAGATTGCCAAGTATATTACCTCCAATGACTTTACATGAAGCTTTGGAAACTACTAAAATCCACAGTGTGGTGGGTAATATCAAAGATGTAGGATTGATGAGTCAACGGCCGTTTCGGAGTCCACATCATACGATATCTGATGTAGCATTAGTTGGAGGTGGTTCTTATCCTCAGCCCGGAGAGATTTCATTGGCGCATAATGGGGTGTTGTTTTTAGATGAATTACCAGAGTTTAAACGTGGTGTTTTGGAAGTAATGCGTCAACCGTTAGAAGATCGAGATGTGACTATTTCTCGAGCACGTTTTTCTGTAACTTATCCTTCTTCTTTCATGTTAGTGGCTAGTATGAATCCATCTCCTGGTGGGTACTTTAATGATCCTGATGCGCCTGTGGCTTCATCACCAGCCGAGATGCAACGGTATTTGAGTAAAGTGTCTGGACCACTTTTGGATCGAATTGATATACATATAGAAGTCACGCCTGTAGCTTTTGATCAACTATCAGAAAAACGTAAAGCAGAGTCTAGTAATTCGATTCGACAAAGAGTTATCAAGGCAAGACAGATACAGTCTAAGCGTTTTGAAAAGCATGAAAAAACACATTATAATGCCCAAATGAATGTGAAACAAATTCGGGAATATTGTGACTTGGACGAGACGTCCAGTCGATTGCTCAAAACAGCTATGGAGCGGTTGAATTTATCTGCAAGAGCTTATGATCGTATCTTGAAAGTTTCTCGAACAATTGCTGATTTGGACGGAGCAGAAAACATAGAGCCAGATCATATTTCAGAGGCGATCCAGTACAGGAGTTTAGATCGAGAGGGGTGGTTGGGTTAATATGCAAGAATTTTGGGTTTACATAAAAACAATGTTGGTTGTTAGGTATAGGAAGTTATATCAAACAGATATTGCTTTGCCTACGATTTTCTTCTTTGCTGCCGTTATTTTGACAGTATTTGTTTGGCAAAACCCTCAATACGATTATGCTCTTTTTCTGTTTTTATTTGAACAGGTTAAATATCACTTCAGTAGGGAAGATCTTTTGTTTTTGAAGCGCGTAGATGATTCCTTTTATGTAAAAATTATTCTAGAGTATCTAATTACATCTATTTTACCATTAAGTATATTAGTATTACTGCAATCTCATTTATTGGTTTTGGTGTACCTAATTTTATTAGTGATAGTAGCCCTATTGCCTCAATTTAATATCGGATATGCAATGCCATATCCTTTCAGCAACAAATTTCCTGAATGGAAGATTTATTTCAGAAAAAAGCATTTGTGGGTTCCTTTACTTCTTGCATATGTTTTAGTTATTCCGTCTGTTATATATCAGAACAGTAATATTATCTGGTTTGGGTTTATGGTAATAGTTACAGGACTGAGTTCTATCTATATGGAACGTGAGCCAATATACTTTTTAAAAATTGTAAGAACTGAGTCAAAGGTGTTTTTCCGAGAACAAATGCTAAATGCGTTCAAGAATTCTTTTCTTCTTATGCTGCCCTATGGTGTGGTTTCTGTCCTTTTCTTTTTTGAAGAATGGTCTATCACATTGGGGCTTACAGTAGGCTGTTGTTTATTGGTGCAATTGGCTCTTGTGCTTAAATATGCGTTTTATAGTTCTCAAATTGTTCAGGCATTGTGTCTGAGTCTTTGTTTAGCTGCTGTGTTTGAGCCCATGTTATTTATTTTGGCTGTGCTGATGGGAGGATATTCCTACAGGAAGTGCCTATTATTTTTAAAGAATACTATCGATGCCTAGTTTAAAAGTTAACATACAAGAAAAAAGATACCGTTCGAAATTGGTTCTCGAAAATTTAAATTTTACTATTAGCGAAAATGGTATTTACGGTATAATAGGTAAAAACGGGGCTGGAAAAACAACCCTATTCAAGTCTATATTAAAGGAGGTCTCTTTCAATGGGGAAATTAGTTTTGGTGAAGATGAAATTTCATTCAAGAGAGTGGGATATTGTCCAACAGATCCTTTTTTGTACGATGAGCTTACAGTAAAAGAGTTCTATGAGTTTTATTATTATGCTACAAACAAAAAACAAATCAATAGTAGCGAAGATAATTTTCTGTATGATGTTGATATAAATAAAACGATAAAAGCGTTGTCAACAGGGATGCGTAAGAAAGTGTTCTTGAATTGTGTGTTTTTTCAGGACGATGTTGATTTCTATATTTTTGATGAGCCTTTTAATGGATTAGATATAGAATCTAATCTCGTATTGATTAAAAAAATGAGAACACTCGCAAAAACAAAAATTGTATTGGTGTCTTCGCATATTCTTTCTTCTATGTACGATTTTTGTGACGAAATATATCTGGTTGAAAATAAAAGAACTGAGCGTTTTACTCCCGATCAGTTTACTCAATTAGAAAGTCATTTTGTTTAATCCTCGGTGTAATGGACAAAAATTAGGCTATTTTTTAGACGATTCTCTCTAATGGACATTTATTAGGCTCTATTTTTTGCCATTTTTTGTGTTTAAAAAATTATTGTTCCAATTTTGTTTATCTGTACAAACGGAAACAAGCTCTGCTGGAGAGCAACTTGGATAGGGATACTATAGATGACCGACAAAAATGTCAATCCAATGGACTACTTTTTTTGTAGTCCATTGGTGTTTTTAGAGGTCTTCATGCCTTTAAAAACTCATCTATGAATTTCTTTTTTCTTTCGACAGTTAATCCGTTGTGGTTTCGAAGTTTGTTCTTTAAATCAGCAAAGTGACCGTCAATCGCATTGGTTGTATTGGGGATTTCAAGTTCAATATTATCATACCAGATAAAGAGCCAAGGAAGATTGGTTTTTAGGCTTCTATAGGCACTTCGGAGTCTTTTATGAGTATAATTGGATTTCTTTGTAATAGGGTTTATGGTTCTTTCGTTTAGGAAATCTGACCATTTTTCAAACCACAATCCTAATGCTCCTACAAAACTGTCTTTGTCTGTTTGTTTCATCAAATCAACCACTTCCATGAGTTCTTGCGCTGCTTTGAGCTTAGGCTTTTTTGTCAAATATCTGCGAATAATGGCAGATTGATGAAACTGGCACATCTGAACAGGAATGTCTTTAAACAATTGGATAAGTCCTTTTCTGCCATCACACACAATTCCGATGACTTGAAAACCGTAAGATTTCAATTGGTTGATTCCCTGAAGATAAAGAGCGTTTGACTCATTTCTGACATAATATTTCAGCAGATTTTCTTTCGTCAGGGCATCTTTGAAAAGCATAACGCCAAAATTCCGTCCCCAATAAGTGGTGTCCATTAGAACAACTACTTTTCTTGCTTTCTTATTCTTGAGATCATTTTTAACAGTAATTGTATCTAGCTTTCTTTGAATTGTTTTTACAGAACATCCGTGTTTCCGTGATAGCTGTAAATAGGTTTGTTTTCCTTCTACATAGTCTTTCCAAAGAATGTCACTATCAAGTCGGTTTCCACCCAAAAATTGCTTACCACAATGAGAGCATTTGTATAATTGAACACCTTTTACAACTCCGTTTTTCTTCGTAAAATGAGTACCACAATAAAAGCACTTTTTTTATTCATAACCTTTGATTTGCTGCAAAGCTAATCACAATAAGCCTTCTCGAAGATTTTAGCCTAATAAATGTCCATTAAGCCTAATCCTCCAATAAGTCAGGTCTTCTGTTTTTGGTGTGTTCTAGGGCTTTTTCCTCTCGCCATTGCTCTATTTTGGCAAAGTGGCCGCTCAATAAAATATCAGGCACTTTATGTCCTTTGTAGTCGGCTGGTCGAGTATAAACAGGTGGTGCTAATAAATTATCTTGGAAAGAATCGGTTAAGGCAGAAGTTTCATTATTTAATACCCCAGGAATCAATCGAATAATGGCATCGGATACAATGGCTGCGCCGAGTTCTCCACCTGATAGAACGTAATCGCCTACGGAAATTTCTTTGGTGATAAACAAATCACGGGCACGTTGGTCAATGCCTTTATAGTGCCCACATAGGATGATAATATTTTTGTACAATGACAGTTGATTGGCCATGCCTTGGTTGAAGGTTTCACCATCCGGAGTCATATAGATAATTTCATCGTAATCACGCTGACTTTTCAAATGACTGATACAGTCATCAATAGGTTGCACCATTAAAACCATGCCTGCACCACCACCAAATTGATAATCGTCTACGCTTTTTTGACGTTGTTTCGTGTAGTCTCTTAGATTGTGGATGTGTACTTCCACAAGGCCTTTATCAATGGCTCTTTTGAGGATAGAAGCATTAAAAGGACTTTCCAAAAGATCAGGTACTACAGAAATAATATCAATTCTCATAAGGTCATGGTTTTCAGCTTTCAAATGTACAAAGAGGTGTTGATTTTTTTGTAATTTTGGCACTTCATTTAAAAATAAATAAAACATGCAAGACGGAATTTATGCTAAGTTCAACACCACTAAAGGTGCGATAGTTGTGAAATTAACACATGATAAAACACCAGGAACAGTGGGTAATTTTGTTGGTTTGGCAGAAGGAAATTTAGAAAACGATAAAAAACCGCAAGGAACACCTTATTACGATGGATTAAAATTCCACCGTGTGATTCCTGATTTTATGATTCAAGGAGGATGTCCTACAGGAACAGGTACAAGTGGGCCTGGATACCAATTTGATGATGAGTTTCATCCAGAATTAAAGCACGAAGGACCAGGTGTGTTATCTATGGCTAATGCAGGACCTGGAACAAACGGTTCTCAGTTTTTCATTACACACGTTGAGACGGCTTGGTTAGATGGTAAACACAGTGTTTTTGGTCACGTAGTAGAAGGACAAGATGTGGTGGATACAATCGCTCAAGATGATGTCATCGAAAAATTAGAAATTTTAAGAGTAGGAGCTGAGGCGGAAGCTTGGAATGCCATCGAAGCATTCAGAACGTTTGAAGGAAGTCGTGCTAAAAGAATAGAAGAGGCTAAGAAGGCTGCTGAAGCCCAAATGGAAAAATTAGCTGCTGGTTTTGATAAAACAGAAAGTGGTTTGCGTTACAAATTAATCCAAGAAGGTTCAGGGGCTAAAGCAGAAAAAGGAAAGAAAGTTTCTGTGCACTACAAAGGACAATTAGCTGATGGAAGAGTGTTTGATTCGTCTTATGACAGAAAACAACCAATTGACTTTCAATTAGGAGTGGGTCAAGTAATCCCAGGATGGGATGAAGGAATTTCATTATTAAAAGTAGGTGATAAAGCTCGTTTAGTAATCCCTTCTGATTTAGCTTACGGTTCAGCAGGTGCTGGAGGGGTAATTCCACCAGACGCTACTTTAGTATTTGACGTAGAGTTAATGGGTGTAAAATAATTTACAATCTGCTAAAAATAAAAGGGTCGGCATTTCACCGACCCTTTTCTGTGGGTTAAAATAGGTCACAAAAAAAGGGAATCACGCGATTCCCTTTTTTGATATTGATCTTAGCTGTCAATTATGCTTCAAACGGAACGATTGAAACGTATGATTTGTTATCAGCTTTTTTAGCAAATTTTACAACACCATCAACACGTGCATGTAACGTATGGTCTTTCCCCATATATACATTCTCACCTGGATTGTGCTTAGATCCTCTTTGTCTTACGATAATGTTCCCTGCAATAGCTGGTTGACCACCAAAAATCTTAACACCTAAACGTTTCGATTCTGATTCTCTACCATTCTTAGAACTACCGACACCTTTTTTATGAGCCATCTTGTATGTTTTTAAATATTAATATTGTCTTATTTAGCTGTAATGCCTTCGATTACAATTTGAGTTAAAGATTGACGGTGACCGTTTTTCTTTTGGTAACCTTTTCTTCTTTTCTTTTTGAAAACGATTACTTTATCTCCTTTTAAGTGTTGTAACACTTTGGCTTCTACTGAAGCACCTTTTATAGCTGGGGCGCCCAAAGTAACTTTACCGTCGTTGTCTACTAACAAAACTTTGTCGAAAGATACTGAATCTCCTTCGTTTTGTGGTAAACGGTGTACGTAAACCTTTGAGTCTTTGCTTACTTTAAATTGTTGCCCTGCTATCTCTACGATTGCATACATAAACAAATGTTTTTAATTTTAATGTGCGCAAATATACAATTATTTGTGAAACTAGAAACATCATAATATTATTTTTTAGGAGCTATTTCCCGCTATCCGCTGTATCTTTTGCTGAAAAAGCAAAAGGATGCCGCTCCTATCGGGGCTAGAAATCATCTGAAAGATTAAAAGTGTTGTTTACAGACAACAGTTTTAGTTGTATTTTGTTGTTTGTAAACAACACTTTTGGGATTTGAGTGTGACAACAGAAGGCGATTGGTGATGAATTTTTGAGTACTTTTGTATGAAGTTAATAATTAAACCTTGTTGCTATGGAAGATTATACTTTAAGGATTCCTGAAGGTGATTCTAAGGCTATAGCTTTAATAAATTATTTAAGAACCCTTGATTTTGTTGAACTGACAAAGTCAAATGATTGGTGGGATGAAATTTCTGCAGAAAACAAGGCTTCTGTCGAGAGAGGTTTAGAAGACTTGAATCATGGTAGAGTGCATTCGGATGAAGAAGTGCGAAATAGCGTAAGACAACGTATTTTAAAAGCTAAAAAAGGGTGATTATAATTTGGTCTGATGAAGCTCGCGTTACTTATGACAAAATTATTGATGAGTTGATTGAGAATTGGAAAATTGACGTTGTTCTTGATTTTGAAGAGAAAACAAATGGTCTCTTAAACCATTTAAAAATTCACAAAAAGTTGTGCCCTCCATCTAAAAGAAAAAGATTAAGAAAGTGTGTAATTCATAAAAGAGTTTCTCTGATATACAGGATAAATAAATCAAATATCGAGCTTGTTACTTTTATAGCCAATTCTACCAACCACAAATACTAATGTTCAGTTGGTTTAAAACAAGCAATTAAAACAAAAAACCAAATCCGTTCTTTTTGATTTCTTTTTGAGAAGAAGAACTGAGTTCTTTGATGCGATTTTGGATGAGTTTTTCAATTTGACTAAACATAAAAGTTCTGAAAACAGATAGATTTTCTTCTTTTCGAGTTTGTTCTAAGGCATTGTAATAATCCTGTTTGTCTTCCTGATAAACGATAGACAGAGGTAGTTTATGATAGTGTTGAATGTAATTCATTAACAAACGAGACAACCTGCCATTACCATCCGCAAAAGGATGAATAGAAACGATTTGAAAATGAGCATCAAAAGCTAATTCATTAACTTCGACAAAACCTTTAGTTTGCTCAATGTTCGTATTGATGTAATCTACTAATTGAGCAGTACGTTCAGGAACTTTTTTGTAATCCATAAAAGTACGACTTCCAGCACGAACGGTCACTTTCCTAAAATCTCCTTTTGAAGAATCAAAACTTCCTGCCATAGCAGATATTTCGCTGCCTGTTGACTTCATGACTAGAGCAGATATATGTTGAATACTACTCACCGTCAGAGATTGTTTTTTTGACGCTAAGTCCAATACGTATTTTAAAGCCTCTAAATGATCCAAAGCCATTAACGAATGTTCAATAGGTTTGTTTTTTGGCGTAAGCTTTTTGTCTAATAATAGAATAGTTTCTTCTAAAGTCAGTGTCGAGCCTTCAATAGAATTAGAATGATGTACAATAGCATATTGATTGAACTTCTCAAAATCAAAAGTATCTGCTTGAGCAAGATTCAAATAGTTCTCGTAAAGACGTAATAGCTTTTTCATCATTTTAAATTTAGTATACTATCAAGTGTAGCGACAAACAAATATAAAAAACAAAGTACAGTCTCTAGTCAAATAAAATTTCTAAATACCTTAAATTTGAACCTTCTATAAACACAAACTTTATGAAAAAGGGTTTAATAGCGTTAGTATTAAGTATGGGAATGAATATAGTGAGTTCAGCACAACAGGTAGAATTTGAAGAATATGATTTAGATAATGGGTTGCATGTGGTATTGCATCAAGACAGCTCTGCACCAGTGGTGGTGACTTCAGTGATGTATCATGTAGGAGCAAAGGATGAAACGCCTGATCGTACAGGATTTGCACATTTTTTTGAACATTTATTGTTTGAAGGAACAGAAAATATCGCAAGGGGAGAGTGGTTTAAGATCGTAACTTCCAATGGAGGAAAAAACAATGCTAATACCTCAGATGACAGAACCTATTATTATGAAGTATTTCCATCTAACAATTTGAAATTGGGTTTATGGATGGAATCAGAACGTATGTTACACCCTGTGATAAATCAGATCGGTGTGGATACGCAAAATGAGGTGGTCAAAGAAGAAAAAAGACAGAACTATGATACCCGTCCGTATGGGTTTGTAATCAAAGCAGTTAAGGAAAATTTGTTTAAAGAACATCCATATCGCTGGACAACCATAGGTGAAATGGAACATCTAGACGCTGCAACTTTAGAGGAATTTCAAGCTTTTAATAAAAAGTTTTACATTCCAAATAATGCGGTGCTGGTTGTAGCTGGAGATTTCAAAAAAGATGAAGCTAAACAATGGATTGAAGAATACTTTGGATCCATCCCAAAAGGAACACCCGTAAAAAGAAATGAATATAAAGAACATTCTATAACCGAAACGATTAAGGCAGAATATACCGATCCTAACATCCAAATACCAATGTTGGTCGCCTCGTATCGTACACCTTCAATGAAACATAGAGACGCAAGAGTGTTAGATATGATTTCATCCTTATTAAGTGATGGCAAAAGTTCGATTTTGTATAAGAGTCTAGTCGATGAACAGAAGAAAGCCTTGCAAATGGGATCATTTAATTTTAGTCAAGAGGATTATGGGATGTATATCATTTACGGTTTGCCAATGCCAGGTTCGAATAATGAGGCTTTATTAGAAGATGTGGATAAGGCAATCGTTGACTTGCAAACCAATTTAATTTCCGAAAGAGACTTTGAAAAACTGCAAAACGTTTTTGAAAATAAATACGTTAACAACAATTCTTCTCTGGAAGGTATTGCAAGTAATCTTGCGACGTATTATCTGCTATATGGAGATATTAATTTGGTAAACAAAGAAATAGAAATCTATCGTTCTATTACTCGAGAGGAAATCAGAGCCGTGGCTCAAAAATACTTGCAGCCTAACAGCCGTTTGGTATTGGATTATATGCCTGCTGCACAATAAATCTTGATTCATGAAAAATTCGATTATACTAGTATCATTTATACTTCTTACTATGACCTTACACGCACAAGTCGATCGTTCACAACCTAAGCCTGGTCCTGCACCTGCTGTCAATATCACTTCGCCAAAGCAATTTAAAATGACTAACGGAATGAAGGTTTTGGTGGTTGAAAACCACAAATTGCCAAGAGTGTCGTATAGTTTGACTTTGGATAACAAACCTTATCTGGAAGGTGACTTAATAGGAGTGGATGATTTGATGGCGAGCTTGTTAGGTAACGGAACGACCAAAACACCCAAAACTCAATTTGTGGAAGAAATAGATTATTTAGGAGCTTCTATTGATTTTCACTCATCAGGAGTTAGTGCGAGAGCGTTATCGAAATATGCAGATAGGGTGTTGGAACTAATGGCAGAGGGAGTGTTGTTTCCTGAATTTGATCAACAAGAATTAGAAAAGGAAAAAGCGAAACATATAGAAGGATTAAAGGCAAGCGAAAAAAATGTCAAAGTAATTGCAGATCGTGTTCAAAATGCGTTGTTGTACGGCAAGAATCATCCTTTTGGGGAGTTTGAGACAGTAGAAACGATTAACGGTCTTGATTTAAAAGCTGTTCAAACGCATTACAATCAATTTTTTGTACCAGAAAATGCTTATCTAGTGGTAGTGGGAGATGTTACCTTTGAAGAAGTAAAACAAAAAATAGAATCATTATTTGGCTCGTGGGCCAAAAAAAGTGCTCCAAATGTGGATTATAAGAGCACGCCAGATGTTGAAAAGACCGAAGTGAATATAGTGGATGTGCCTCATGCGGTACAATCTGAAATAGCGGTACTTAATACGCTGGAGTTGCCGATGTCAAGTCCTGATTTTTTTGCCGTTTTGTTGGCTAATCAAATTTTAGGCGGAGGAGGAGAAGGACGTTTGTTTTTAAACTTAAGAGAAAAACACGGATGGACCTATGGCGCTTATTCCAGTGCTAGGGCTAGTAAGTATGTCTCCAAGTTTAAGGCATCAACTTCTGTACGTACTGAAGTGACGGACAGTGCGGTGGTAGAAATTGTGAATGAAATTAAAAGAATGCGCATTGAAAAGGTTTCGGAAGAGGATTTGAAAAATGCTAAAGCCAAATATATCGGAAACTTTGTGATGGGTATCGAAAAACCCGAAACCATAGCGCGCCACGCTTTAAATATAGAGTCTCAAGGTTTACCAGAAGATTTTTATAAAAACTTTATTAAAAATATTGAAAAGGTAACGGTCGATAAAGTCCAAGAAGTGGCACAGAAATATTTCAAGCTCGACCAATTGAGGATAGTAGTGGCAGGAAAACGTGATGCAATCGAGTCAGGCTTATCCAACTTAGGGTATCCTGTTAAGATTTATGATGTCAACGCTGATTTGGTAAAATAGTTTACCATTCTACTACCTCTTCTTTGAAGACAATATTGTACTCTGTGAGTTTTTTAAGAATAGGATTATAGATGCATTCATGGACGGGTGTGTGAACACCATTCAAAGGGATTTGGTTATTTAATACCATTAAAGCACCGATGCCTAAGGGTAAACCTACAGTTTTTGACATGGCGGTAAAGTCGCTGTTTTCTCCGATTACTTCCAGTTGAGAAGTGACTTTATGTTTTTGTTTGTTCTTGTCTGTATATTCAATACTATGATTCATTACAATCATGTCCTTATCATTGGGGGATAATTGCCATTTATCTTTGAGTAAATACTCTAAAACTTGAGCTGGAGTAGCGTTTTCAAGTCCAATTGGACTGTCATCATTTTCCCAATTGAGCCATTCAATTTTCTTTTTTTGATCTGAGCTTAATACTCTGTTTAGTTTAGTTTCTATTTTTTCAATCAAAGAAAGGTTTGAGTTTGTGCCTACAAAATACTCGATGAAAGATTTTGGCGAAAGCGATACTGCACTAGGTAATTTGTTGCTATCATCCGTTAGGCCTAATTGTACAAAAATATCCCAAGCCTGACAAAAGCCTTTTTTACGTAAAGTGCCTCTTATCATGGTTTCGATACCTTCTAGTTTGTAAGTCTCGATGTATTGGTTAGAATCTCTGTTGGGATACCCTTCATAATTAACTCCATTGATGATGAACTCTTTAGGGTGAGTAAAAAGTTTGTGATAAGGAATTGATTGAATTTTTCCATTTTGAAGATAAGTGGCGTCTGGTCCTTGTCCTGCCAAAATCACGTTTCGTGGATTCCAAGTAAATTTATAATTCCATGGGTTGGTGTCCGATTCAGGAGCAACAAGACCGCCACAAAAGGACTGATAGGAAGTGATTTTACCTCCCTTGTTTTTAATTGTATTGATGATTTTCATGGAACTCATATGATCCAATCCAGGGTCTAATCCCATTTCATTCAAGAAAAGTAAGCCTTTTTTAGAAGCCTCTTGATGTAATTCTTTAAGTTGAGGACTCACGTATGAAGCGGTTACGAGGTTTTTGGAATGGTCTAAACAAGCTTTGGCAACTTCAATATGAAGATGAGCAGGTAGCATTGAGATGACTATGTCTGATGCTTTTACAATTTCGGTTAGTATAGGTTGGTTTTTTATGTCAAAAGGTATGGCTTTAACTCTAGAGTAGTTTTTGATTTTGGCTAAAGCTTCCTCAAGATTTAGAGAGGCGATGGTTATGAATAGGGTTTCTTTTTCTGCTTTTTCTAACAAAAATTGAATCAGATGATTAGTTGACTTTCCCGAACCTATTAATAAGACCTGACGCATAAAATGTTTTTTGTTAAAGTAAGTATTTTAGAAAGGAAATTGCGATTTTTGGTAAAAAAATAAATGGAAAAGAAGATTCTGCTTTTAGGTTTGGTATTAGGGGCAATAGCGATTATCCTTGGAGCGTTTGCTGCTCATGGTTTAAAAAACAAGTTGGATGTCTCGGCATTACAATCTTTTGAGACTGGAGTTAAATATCAAATGTATCATGCTTTGTTTTTGGTTTTTGTGGCTTCTAGTAACTTGTTGTCAATCGAAGTAAAAACAAAAGTTTTTTATATGGTTTTTGTGGGTGTGTTGCTATTTTCTGGGTCTATTTATTTGTTGTCGACACAAGGCTTGACCCATGTTAATTTTAAGAAGATTGGATTTATAACTCCAATTGGAGGTTTGATATTGATTGCTGGTTGGGTGTATCCTTTGATTAAACTAATAGCACTAAAATAACTGAGGCGGTCATTGACCGCCTCAGTAAAAAGTAATTATTGCAACATGCTTATTTTTTGTTATTGTATTCTTTAATGTATTTTTCTAATGCCATTGTCATAGATGGGGTGTCTTTTGACGGCGCCATTATGTTAACGTTTAGCCCATGCTCAAGAGCTTCTTTCTGAGTGGTTTCGCCAAACACGGCAATACGTGTGTCGTTTTGCTTGAAATCTGGGAAGTTATGAAATAAGGAACGAATACCCGATGGGCTAAAGAAAGCCAAAACATCATAGTACACATCTTTTAAGTCTGAAAGATCACTCATTACCGTTCTGTAAAAAGTGCCTTGTTTCCAGTCTAATTCCAATTCGTTTAATAATTGAGGAACTGCAGGTTTTAATTGATCAGATGCTGGTAATAAGAATTTTTCGGTTTTATGCTTTTTTAAAAGAGGTGCTAAATCAGCAAAATCTTTTGTTCCTATGTAGATTCTTCTCTTTCGGTATACTACATACTTTTGTAAATAGTAAGCTACAGCTTCAGATTGACAAAAATATTTAAGTGTTTCTGGAATTTTGTAACGCATCTCTTCAGCTACTCTAAAGAAATTATCTACTGAGTTTTTACTGGTTAGGATGATTGCTGAATAGTTTTTTAAATCGATTTTTTGTTTTCTAACGTCGTTAGCGTTAACCGACTCTACGTGGATAAAAGGAGTAAAATCAATCTTTACTTTGTACTTTTCTATCAGGTTGTGGTATGGGGAATGTTCTGCCTTGGGTTCTGGTTGAGATACCAAGATGGTTTTTACTTTCATTTTAAATATAATTACAAGCTATAGTTGTTGTTTAATTTAATAAACCAATAACACACAATGATATAGGGTGCTATTTCAAGAGTGCAAAGATACAAAAAAAAATAGAAAATCGAACTTAGCCTTGTTTGTAGTTGGCCTTTGACGGATTTCAAAAAACCAATACCATTTACAATCAGAAATAATGATAGTAACAAATATATTAGGGTAGAAATAGAAATGTCGTTATAATATAAAATGAGATTGATAGGAATCAAATAGATGCTAATGAGGTTTTTATAACTGTTCTTTTGAAAATGAAAAAGAGTAAATTTTTGAGTTAGTTCAAAAATGAATGAAATAGCATGGCCAGTAACAAAGAGTCCAATTTTTAATCCAATCATATAGATCAAAATGATAAAAAACTGGTAGAAGTTGTGTTTGTTTGAAATAGAGAAATGATCAAGTAATAATAAAATGAAAAAACTGTAAGAAGCCAACTGGTTAACCATCAAAAAACTATCAAACCATACGTTAATTTTGGGGTTCTCTGTGTATTTATTGAAGTATTTGTTGGAAATAAGCACTTTGGAAAACTCATTGAATTTATTCCTGAACAGAGCCTTGGAAAGCGTTACGGTAATTACCAATAACAAAAAGAGCAAAGAAGCCCAGTCTGTGTAGGGTGCAATTCGTTCAGTTAAATGGAGCTCATTCATGGCAACAAAAATAGTATTTCTATTGTTTTAAAAATGGAAATAGTATCCTTTCGTTAAAAAACTTACATTTGTTTTCCAAAATTTACTGAATCATGTCCGAAGGATTAGTGATTATTCCTACTTATAACGAAATTGAGAATATAGAAAAAATCATTAGAGCTGTATTGGCTTTGTCGATTTCGTTTGATGTTTTGGTTGTGGATGATGGCTCTCCTGATGGCACTGGAGCCAAGGTGACTCAATTAATGAAAGAATTTCCTAGTAGGTTGTATCTGGAAAATAGAATTGGTAAATCAGGATTAGGTACGGCTTATATCCATGGATTTAAATGGGCTTTAAAAAGAGACTATCAGTATGTGTTTGAAATGGATGCTGACTTTTCGCATAACCCCAAGGATTTGGTGCGTCTGTTAGAAAGTAGTAAAAATGAAAATGCCGATGTAGTGATAGGGTCTCGATATATTTCTGGGGTAAATGTTGTGAACTGGCCTTTGAGTAGAGTGTTGATGTCTTATTTCGCCTCCATATATGTGAAGATGGTTATGGGTTTTAAAGTACATGATGCAACTTCTGGTTTTATTTGTTATCGCAGAAGAGTTTTGGAAGGGGTTAATTTAGAAAAGGTGCGATTTGTAGGATATGCATTTCAGATAGAAATGAAATATCGAGCCTCGGTAAAAGGGTTTAAGCTATTAGAGATACCTATAATTTTTACAGATAGAACCAAAGGTGAATCCAAAATGAGTAATGCCATAATTAGTGAGGCTGTTTTTGGGGTGATTACACTTCGGTTAAAAAAGTTTTTTAGAAAGCTATAAAATGTATTAGGATGAAAAGGATACTAATTAAGAATGCCAAAATTGTAAATGAAGGGATTATTAAGACAGGCGATGTTTTAGTAGAAGATCAATTTATAGCTGCTATTGGTTGCGATTTGTCAGAAGAGTCGGTGGATGAAGTTATTGATGCTAAGGGTAACTATCTATTGCCTGGTGTAATTGATGATCAAGTACATTTTAGAGAGCCAGGGTTAACACATAAAGGAGATATCGCTTCCGAATCTAGGGCTGCAGCAGCTGGAGGAACTACTTCTTTTATCGAACAACCCAATACGGTGCCTAATGCCGTTACACAAGAATTATTAGAACAGAAATACCAACGCGCTTCTAAAGTGGCTTATGTTAATTACTCCTTTATGATGGGAGGTACAAATGATAATTTAGAAGAGTTACTCAAAACAAATAAAGAGAATGTAGCAGGGATAAAATTGTTTTTAGGTTCTTCTACGGGAAATATGTTAGTAGATGATCAGAATGTTCTAGAAAAAATATTTTCGAGTACAGATATGTTAATTGCGGTTCATTGTGAGGATGAAAGTACAATTCGTAAGAATATGGCTGCCCATCTCGAAGAATACGGAGAGGATATTCCAATTGAAAAACATCCTATAATTAGAAGTGAAGAGGCCTGCTATTTATCCTCTTCAAAAGCGGTCGAATTGGCTAAGAAAACGGGGGCAAGGTTACATGTTTTCCATTTATCGACAGCTAAAGAATTGGAATTGTTTAGAAATGATATTCCTCTTGAAGAGAAAAAAATCACAGCTGAGGTTTGTGTGCATCACTTGTGGTTTTCGGATGCTGATTATAAAACAAAAGGAACGCTCATCAAGTGGAATCCAGCCGTAAAAACAGCAAAAGATAGAGACGGGCTATGGGAAGGGTTATTGGATGATCGTATTGATGTAATTGCAACGGATCATGCGCCACATACTTTAGAAGAAAAGGATAATGTGTATACTAAAGCTCCATCAGGAGGGCCACTAGTACAACATTCTTTAGTCGCTATGTTTGAAGCGCATCATCAAGGAAAAATAGATGTTGAGCGCATCGTAGAAAAAATGTGCCATAATCCTGCTAAGTTATTCAAAGTAAGAAAAAGAGGATTTATCAAGGAGGGATATTATGCTGATTTAGTTTTGGTTAACCCAAATGATCCATGGCAAGTGGCTAAGGAGAATATATTGTATAAATGCGGTTGGTCTCCATTTGAGGGAACGCAGTTTAAAAGTAAGGTTACCCATACATTGGTTAATGGTCAGGTGGTTTATAAGGAGGGGCAGGTAGTGGTAGAAAATGCGGGTCAACGCTTATTATTTGATAGATAATGAGAATAATCTTTTATATCTCAGTTTTGTTTTTGGTGTTGAGTTGTGCTCAAAAAACATCTTATGAACAACCAGACAACCTTATTCCTAGAGATAAAATGGTGGATATATTGTACGACTTGAGTATTTTTCAGTCGCAAGTCAATCATAACAGAGATCCTGAGTTTAATAAAAGTATACCGACTTTTTTGAAGAATCGACACGGGGTGGATAGTGCTCAATTTGTCAATAGTAATAAGTATTATGCTTCTCAGATTGAAGAATATCAAAAGATGTATAACGAGGTGTATGACAGTCTACGAGTGGTGATTGATAGGGCTGAAGCAGAACCTTACGAACCTTCTAAATAGTTATTTGTACAACTGAGCCGTTTCTTTGATGCTTTGCTCAATAGATTTGAACTCAAAGCCAAAGACTTCTTTACAGTAGGCATTGGAGTACGTTTTATGAGTGGTGGCAGATTTGAACATACTTTTCGAAAAAATAAATCTTTTAGCCCCCAAAAACGATAGGATAGTACACCAATAATAATACATTTTTACCCAAGATTTAGAAACTTGTTTCAATTTTTTACTCAGGTTTAAATGAGTGGCAATGGACGTAAAAATGGTTTTGTAGGAATGTGTTCCGTTTATGACAATTATACGCTTTCCTGAAAGGGAAGAAGAAGTTGCGCGAAGCATTACAGCGATTAAATCATTGATGTCTGTATAGGCTGTAGAGCCATCCGTATAAAACCGAAATCCATTTTTTATTTTGGTAAACAATACCCCACTGCCTTGTTCCCAAAATCCAGGGCCGATAATTACTCCTGGGTTCACTATAATGGTAGATAAGCCTTCAAATTCACCTCGAAGTACTTCCATTTCTGCGCCGTACTTACTAATAGCATAATCGTCGATGGCTAATTCTGGATTCCATTCTGTAGTTTCTGTGATGACTTCGTTTTTTGTTTTTGGGTGACCCAAAGCTGCAATAGAACTGACGTGACAAAAGCGATTTACCTCATGATGAAGCGCCAAGTTTATCATATTGGCTGTTCCTTCGATATTGATTTTTCGAATCTTTTTTTCCTCGCTTTTGTCAAAAGAAATATAGGCTGCACAATGAAATACGAGTTCAATTCCTTCAAAAGCATCATTTAAGGAGAAAACATCTGTTATGTCAGCTTGAAACCATTCGATTCGAGTGAAGAGGTTACTTTTGTTGTAGCTCTCAAATAAGGATTTGGTTTTCTGGATAGACTTTTGGTGTCGATAAACAGCTCTTATCTTCTCCTCTGTTTGACAAAGAGAAAGTAAAAGATGTGCTCCGACTAAACCTGTTCCTCCAGTGACTAGTATCATGCCAGCAAAAATATAAATAACAGTTGGTAAAATTGATTTACAGAATTGTTTTTTTGTGTGGAATGAGGTTATCTTTGTTCGGAATTTTTGAACGATATAAGGATGCAAAATTTTATTGAAGAAGTAACGTGGAGAGGTATGGTGCACGATGTCATGCCAGGGACGGAAGAACATTTAATGGAGCAAATGAGAGTGGCTTATGTTGGAATAGATCCAACGGCTGATTCGTTGCATATAGGACACTTGGTTGGGGTGATGTTATTAAAACACTTTCAGTTATCTGGACATAAACCAATGGCGTTGATTGGAGGTGCAACAGGTATGATTGGAGATCCATCAGGTAAATCTGCGGAACGTAATTTACTTGATGAGACGACACTACGGCAAAATCAAGAAGCTATAAAAGAACAATTGTCTCGTTTTTTGGATTTTAAAAGTGATGCGCCCAACGCAGCGGTGTTGGTAAATAATTACGATTGGATGAAGGAGTTTTCGTTCCTGAGTTTTATTCGAGATGTAGGTAAACACATCACTGTTAATTATATGATGGCTAAGGATTCTGTAAAGAAAAGATTGTCGGCAGAATCTTCTGAGGGGATGTCTTTTACCGAGTTTACTTATCAATTGGTGCAAGGGTATGATTTCTTGCATTTATATAGAGAGGCAGATTGTACATTGCAAATGGGGGGTAGTGATCAGTGGGGAAATATTACTACAGGTACGGAATTAGTGAGACGCATTGAGGGAGGTAAAGCTTATGCATTTACGTGTCCTTTAATCACTAAAGCTGATGGGACAAAATTTGGAAAAACAGAAGGAGGAAATGTTTGGTTAGATGCCAATCGTACATCACCCTATAAATTCTATCAATATTGGTTGAATGTGTCAGATGAAGATGCAGAAAAATACATCAAGATATTTACTTTCTTGTCGAAGGATGTTATTAGTGATTTGATTAAAGAGCATAAAGAAGCTCCACATTTGAGGTTGCTACAAAAAAAGTTAGCTGAAGAAATCACAATTAGTGTACATTCAAAAGACGAATTAGATAAAGCAATCAAGGCATCTTCTATATTATTTGGGGCATCTACAGCAGAGGATCTGAAAGAATTGGATGTGCAAACTTTTTTGGATGTATTTGATGGAGTGCCGCAGGCCACTATTTCAATGGATGCGATACAGGAAGGAGTTGATGTTGTGGCAGCACTTAATGAATATTCAGGATTTTTAAAGTCGAATGGCGAAGCTCGCAGAGCGTTAAAAGAAAATTCTATTGCAATTAACAGAGAAAAGGTTGCTGAGGGCTACGTAATATCAGATAAAGATTTAATAAACAACCAGTTTGTTTTGTTGCAAAGAGGAAAGAAAAATTATTTTATTCTGAGTGTAAACTAAATCAAAGGGAATCCATATGGGTTCCTTTTTTTTTGCTACAAGACCATTAAGTTACAACCTCTAATATCAGAGTGGTCAAACCGCCCTAAAATTTCAAATTGATTTTCATTTATTTTTTTACCCAAATCTTGTGTGGCTATAAATGAACAAGAGTTATAATTAGCCAAATCGATAATATTCAGGCCTCCAGTTTTGCCATCGTTGACTAGTGTTAAAGCATCTTCGGTATCCCTAATCAAGATTTTCATCCATGGAGGAGTTTGAAAAATACCGTTTCCTTTAGAATAGGCTTGAGAAAGTAATTCGGTCATGCCGTATTCTGAGTGAATTGATTCTGCTCCAAATCCCTCTTTGAGTATGTCATGGAGTTCTTCTCTAATCATTTCTTTTCTTCTGCCTTTCATGCCTCCAGTTTCCATTACAATCGTATTGTGAAGGTTGAATTTTTTCTTTTCGACAAGGTCTAAGAGCGCAAAACTAACGCCTATCAGCAGTGTTTTTTGGTTTTGGTGCTCCAATATGTCGAGTTTTTTTGCGAGCTCGTCTAAATTATTGAGGTAAAAACCGCTATGAGGGTGGTTTGATTTTTTGATCAGTTCTTCAGCCATAAGTATCAACGATGAGCCCTCGCGTTCAAGATAAGAAGGCAAAAGAGCTACTATGGCATAATCAGATACTGCGCCGTAAAAAAACTCAAAACCTTTTGTGAACGATTGATAATACCATTCTAAGTCTGTTACATGATGAGAGCTTACTTGACTCCCTGTAGTTCCACTACTGGTAAAAGTTATTTCAACTTTTTTTTGGGAGGAAACTATTTTACGGGTTTTGAAGAAAGAGATAGGTATGAAGGGGATTTCTTCGATAGTTTTAACATCTTTTGGATTGCAGTTCAGGTGTTTGCAAAACTCTTGATAGGTTGGATTGCTGTGATATTGATGAGCGAAAACTTTAAGAGCCGTGGACTCAAAGTTGTTGTCTTGAGCGAAGACGTCCGTCATGCGTATCATTGAATCGAATTTAAATAAGTAAGGCTACTCTTTCGAGTAGCCTTTGGGATTTTTTGTTCTGTCAAACGATTAGTGAGCAGCTTCTTCAGTAGCAGGAGCAGCTTCTTCAGCAGCAGGAGCCTCAGCAGCAACTTCTTCTCCAGCCTCAGCAGCAACTTCTTCAACAGCAGGTGCTTCTTCAACAGCAGGTGCTTCTTCAACAGCAGGTGCAGCAACTTCAACAGCAGCTTCTTCTGTAGCTTCAGCCTCAGCTTTCTTGCAAGAAGTTAAAGAAATTCCCATAGCTAATACAAGTGCTAAACTAAAAACAACTTTTTTCATTTTGATTTGTCTTAAAAAGATTAATAATTGAGAACAAAGATAGTCACGATTATCAATCTGCAAAATATTTTTTTGTTTTTTTTTAACAGGATATACCATTTTAATTTTTTAAAAAAGACTAATGGTTTTACAAGGGATAATTGTATTTTTGACGACGTTTTTTTAAAAACAAAACAAAAAAATAATAGTTATGTCATATTTATTTACTTCGGAGTCTGTTAGTGAAGGACATCCTGATAAAGTTGCCGACCAAATTTCGGATGCATTGATTGATAATTTTTTAGCCTTTGATCCAGAATCAAAAGTAGCATGTGAGACGTTAGTGACTACAGGTCAAGTGGTTTTGGCAGGAGAGGTTAAGTCTCAAACGTATTTAGATGTTCAAAAAATTGCAAGAGGGGTAATCGAAAAGATAGGTTATACTAAGAGTGAATATATGTTTGAAGCGAACTCATGTGGGGTTTTGTCTGCCATTCATGAGCAATCTTCTGATATTAATCAAGGAGTTGATAGAGCTACTAAAGAAGAGCAAGGTGCAGGAGATCAAGGTATGATGTTTGGGTATGCTACTGACGAAACTGAGGATTACATGCCTTTGGCGTTGGATTTATCGCATAAAATTTTAATTGAGTTAGCGGAGCTCAGAAGAGAAAATAAGGAGATTAAATATTTGCGACCTGATGCAAAATCTCAAGTGACCTTGGAGTATAGCGACGATAATAAGCCTGTTCGTATAGATGCTATTGTGGTGTCTACTCAGCATGATGATTTTGACGAAGAAGCTGTTATGTTAGCGAAAATTAAAAAGGATATTGTTGAAATTTTAATTCCACGTTTGGTGGCTAAATATCCTCAATATGCACATTTATTTAATGATAAGATTCAATATCACATAAATCCAACGGGTAAATTCGTAATTGGAGGGCCTCATGGAGATACAGGATTAACGGGTCGTAAGATTATAGTAGATACGTACGGAGGTAAAGGTGCTCATGGGGGAGGGGCTTTCTCTGGAAAAGATCCAAGTAAAGTGGATAGAAGCGCTGCTTACGCCACAAGACACATTGCCAAAAACCTAGTGGCGGCTGGTGTTGCTTCTGAGGTATTGGTTCAAGTGTCGTATGCGATTGGAGTAGCTAAGCCAATGGGTATTTTCATAAATACGTATGGTACGAGTAAAGTAAAAATGACTGATGGTGAGATTGCAAAAGTAGTGGAAGGAATCTTTGATATGAGGCCTTATTTTATAGAGCAACGTTTAAAATTAAGAAATCCAATTTATAGTGAATCGGCGGCCTATGGTCACATGGGACGTAAGTCAGAAGTAGTAACAAAATCTTTCTTTACTCCTGATGGAGTTGAGAAAAAAGTAACCGTTGAGTTGTTTACTTGGGAAAAATTAGATTTTGTAGATCAAGTTAAAAAAGCGTTTAGTTTGTAATGCTTTAAAATAATAAAATCAAAACCGCAACAAATTTATTTGTTGCGGTTTTTTAATATAGGATGGTACAATTAATAGCGGCGGTTTCAGAAAATAATGCCATAGGTCTAGATAATGATTTGTTATGGCATCTGCCAGATGATTTTAAGCGTTTCAAAGCGTTGACTTCTGGTCATTTTATCATCATGGGCAGAAAGACTTTTGAGAGTTTTCCTAAGCCCTTGCCGAACCGAACGCATGTTGTGATTACCCGTCAAAAAGAGTATCAGAAGGAAGGTTGTATAGTTGTGCATAGTTTGGAAGAGGCTTTAGCCAAAGTCCCTGAAGGTGAAAATGTTTTTGTAATAGGAGGAGGAGAAATTTACAGACAAAGCATAGCCGTTGCAGACATTGTGGATATCACTCGGGTGCATGCCGTTATAGAAAAGGCGGATACTTTTTTTCCTGATATAGATAAAGAAACGTGGGAGTTACACTACCAAGAATTTCATCCAAAGGATGAAAAGCATCCATATGATTTTACTTTTCAAACCTTTAAAAGAATAAAACGATAGTAAAACC
Organism: Flavobacteriales bacterium; assembly: GCA_020635875.1. Taxonomy (GTDB): domain Bacteria; phylum Bacteroidota; class Bacteroidia; order Flavobacteriales; family Flavobacteriaceae; genus Flavobacterium. The sequence continues at coordinate 277,096 of JACJYY010000006.1, read as the reverse complement.
CAACGTGTTGTAAATAAGTTAATTTTGTAAATCTAATTGTAAAAGAAAGTATATGAAAGCGTATGTGTTTCCGGGGCAAGGTGCTCAATTTATAGGGATGGGAAAGGATTTGTATGATTCGTCTGCTGAAGCCAAAGAATTATTCGAAAAAGCGAATGAAATTTTAGGTTTTAGAATTACGGATATCATGTTCGAAGGAACAGATGAAGAATTAAAACAAACCAAAGTTACACAACCTGCAATATTTTTACACTCCGTAATTTTAGCCAAAACTTTGGGTGAAGATTTTCAACCAGAAATGGTAGCGGGTCACTCATTAGGTGAGTTTTCGGCGTTGGTAGCTGCAGGGGCTTTGTCGTTTGAAGATGGTTTAAAGTTAGTTTCGCAACGGGCTCAAGCCATGCAAAAGGCATGTGAGTCACAACCGTCCACAATGGCTGCTGTGTTAGGTTTGGATGATGCAATTGTTGAAGAAGTTTGTGCTTCGATAGATGGTGTTGTGGTTGCAGCAAATTATAACTGTCCTGGTCAATTGGTAATCTCAGGTGAAGTAGAAGCTATTAATGCTGCTTGTGAAGTAATGAAAGAAAAAGGAGCACGCAGAGCTTTAGTCTTGCCAGTAGGTGGTGCTTTTCACTCTCCTTTGATGGAGCCCGCTCGTGAGGAATTGGCAGCAGCTATCGAAGAGACATCAATAAAGAATCCAATTTGTCCAGTATATCAAAATGTAACAGCAAGTGCAGTTACGGATGCTACTGAGATCAAAAGGAATTTAGTGACGCAATTGACTGCTCCAGTGAAGTGGACGCAATCTGTACAGGCTATGGTCGCTGATGGTGCCAGTATTTTTATTGAAGTTGGTCCAGGAAATGTGTTGCAAGGTTTGGTAAAGAAAATAAACAGAGCTTCTGAAGTGGCTTCTGCCTAGTAGGCTTAACAATAGAAACATCAAAGCCCAATCGCAAGATAGGGCTTTGATGTTTTATGAAGCTTGTTGAAGCTTTGTAAGTAATGATTTATTAAGCGCTTTCTCTGCGTAGAATTTATCAACTGTAAATGAATTGACCTCTGAGCCAGGCAGTTCATACATGGCTTCGGTAAGTATAGCTTCACTTAAAGAGCGTAATCCGCGAGCACCTAGTTTGTATTCTAAGGCTTTGTCTACGATAAAATCTAAAGCCTCATCTTCAATAGTGAAATCAATGTTGTCCATCGCGAACAGCTTTTTGTATTGTTTGATCAAAGCGTTTTTTGGTTCTGTTAGAATCGAACGTAATGTGTCTCGATCTAAAGGATTCATGTGTGTTAATACAGGAAGTCTTCCAATAATTTCAGGAATTAGTCCAAAATCCTTAATGTCCTTAGGGATAATGTATTGTAACAGATTGTTTTTATCAATACTATCCCCTTCAACCGAAGAACTATATCCTACAGCTTGTTGATTCAAACGTTTGCTGATATGTTTATTGATGCCGTCAAAGGCGCCACCAGCAATAAACAAAATGTTTTTGGTGTCAACTTCAATATACTTTTGATCAGGATGTTTCCGTCCTCCTTTTGGTGGCACGTTAACTACTGTTCCTTCTAATAATTTTAAAAGACCTTGTTGTACGCCTTCTCCAGAAACATCACGAGTGATGGATGGATTGTCGCCCTTACGCGCAATTTTATCTATTTCATCAATAAAGACAATTCCTTTTTCAGCTTTTGCAACGTCATAATCAGCGGCTTGTAATAAACGTGTTAGTAGACTTTCGACATCTTCCCCTACATAACCAGCTTCAGTCAAGACTGTTGCATCCACAATGGCTAAAGGTACTTGTAGTAATTTGGCAATGGTTTTGGCTACTAGAGTTTTACCTGTGCCGGTTTCTCCCACCATTAGAATATTACTCTTTTCTATTTCAATGCCATCATTGTTGTCTTCCTGCAATAACCTTTTATAGTGATTGTATACGGCTACAGCCAACGTTTTTTTGGTTTGGTCTTGACCGATAACGTAACTGTCCAAAAAAGCTCGAATCTCCTTTGGTTTTTTTAAATCTCCTTTTAATTCATTGGTGACGCCTTTTTTTTGTTTTATTTCTTCTAGAACAATACTGTGTCCTTGCTCAATGCAATCGTCACAAATATGAGCATCGATTCCAGCAATTAACAAATTGACTTCTGACTTAGAGCGCCCACAAAAAGAGCAATTTAATTCGCGTTTTGCCATTATTAAAATGATTTGAAATGTAAGATTTGAAGGTTTAAATTTTTATACTATCAAATTTTAAACTTTGAATATTTAATTAAATTATCCTCTTCTTAAAACTTCGTCAATCATTCCGTAGGCTTTAGCTTCATCTGCAATCATCCAGTAATCTCGGTCGCTATCATGGTGTACTTTGTCCATGGATTGACCAGAGTGTTTAGAGATGATTTCGTATAATTCTGTTTTTAATTTTAAAATCTCACGAGTTGTGATTTCAATGTCAGAAGCTTGACCTTGTGCCCCTCCTAGTGGTTGGTGAATCATTACTCTAGAATGAGGTAAGGCAGAACGTTTTCCATCTGCGCCAGCACATAATAATACGGCTCCCATAGAGGCGGCAATACCAGTGCAAATAGTGGCTACGTCAGGTTTGATAAATTGCATCGTATCATAGATTCCTAAGCCCGCATAAACACCGCCTCCTGGAGAGTTGATGTAAATCTGGATGTCTTTAGCTGAATCTACACTTTCCAAAAACAATAATTGAGCTTGAATAATATTGGCAATATGATCGTCAATGCCTGTGCCTAAAAAGATGATACGATCCATCATCAATCTTGAAAATACGTCCATTTGGGTAATGTTCAATTGACGTTCTTCGATAATTGCAGGGGTCATGCTACTTACGATTTTATCGTAGTACATACTGTTGATACCTTGGTGTTGGGTGGCGAATTTTTTAAATTCCTTTCCGTAATCCATGTGTTTTATTATAAGTTTAGTTTGTAGATAAAAAAAGCGTCATACAGGAAGTGTATGACGCTCTAAATATACTTATTTTTTACAGTAATTACGCTTTTATTGAGTTTTTGATGAACTCTTCGTAAGTTACTTCTTTCTCTCCGTAGGTAGCATTTTCTTTAAAGAAGTTCATCATTTTTTGACTCATTGATTGATCTGATAAACGTCTTACTTCTTCTTGGTTGGATAACACGCGAGCAACGATGTCTTCAACCTCTTTTTCAGATGGATTTAATTGACCAAATTGAGCCATTTGACCTTTGATTAAATCTCCTGTGTAAGCTTTTAACTCTTCAAATGTGATTTGTAAATTGTTGTCTCTGATGATTTTACCTTCAATTAATTGGTAACGTAATCCTTTTTCAGATCTTTCGTACTCGGCTGTAGCTTCTTCTGCGCTTAGTTGTTTTTCGCCAGCAGTTTGTAACCATTTTTTCAAGAACTCGGCTGGTAAATCAAATGTTGTGTTTTCGATTAAATACTCAGAGATATCATTTAAAAATTGTTGGTCTGCTTGTGTCGCAAATTGTTTTTCGGCATCTTCTTTAATAAAGTTTCTTAATTCTTCTTCGGAAGAAATTTTTCCTTCGCCGAACAATCTGTCAAATAATTCTTGGTTCAATTCAGCTGGCTGAGTCGATGTAACTTCGGTTATTGTAAAATCAACGTCAATTTCTAAACCGTGTGCATCATCATGACTTACGCCTAAATATTTGATTAAATCGTGATCATCTTCAAATAATCCTTTGGTGTTCAAAGAAATTACATCTCCCGCTTTTTTGCCTAAAAATTTATTCGCGTTTCTTTTTCCTTTCAGTGCACTCAACTTCAACGAAGTCTTTTTGTCGATTCCTTTTTCTTCATTGGTAAAAGTTCCGTGAACATCGTCACCTTCCTCGATTTCTTCTTTAGGGGAAATTTTTCCGTACTGAGTTTTGATGCTCTCGATTTGTTGATCGATCATAGCTTTATCAGCAATGATATTGTGTTTAGTGACTTTTTTTCCTGTTTTTAAACTCAATTCAAATTCAGGAGATAAACCTAATTCAAATTCGAATTTATAGCTATCAGAGTCCCAGCTAAAGTCCTCAGTTACCTTAGGAAGTGGGTTTCCTAAAATATCTAACTTTTCTTCTGTTAGGAAGTTGTTTAATGATTCTTGAAGTAATTTGTTTACTTCGTCAGAAAGAACAGCCAATCCATATTGCTTTTTGATTAAGCTCATAGGAACATTTCCTTTTCTAAATCCAGGGACGTTGGCGTTTTTGCGATAATCAGCTAATACTTTTTCTACTTTTTCAGTATAATCTTCCTTTGCTACTTCAATCGTTACGATAGCATTTAAATCGTCAATTTGTTCTTTTGTGATATTCATTATCTGTGTGCTAAAAAATTTTGTGCAAAATTAGGTATTTTTTTTAATCAGGCAACTTTTTAAATCACTGATTATCAATGTTTCTTTTCGTTTAATCCTGTTATGGAATACACGATAGATTGGCAGATGGAAAGTAATATACTAAACACCAATGCAGACCAGAAGCTTTTTACGGCGAATCCAGACACTAATCCATCACATATTTGTATGATTAAGGCATTTATCACTAATAGGAATAGACCTAAAGTAAAAACTGTGATAGGCAGTGTAAAAAGAATCAAAATGGGTTTTACTATAATGTTTAAAAAACCTAGGACTAAAGCTACAATTACAGATGTTGCGAATCCATCTATAGCTACTCCAGATAGGAATTGTGGTAGCAGAAGGACGAGTAAAGCAGTTGTGATGATGCGATACAATACTTCCATAGGGTTGTTATTTTATAAAATTGATGAGTGCTTCGTAAAATGCCGTTGGGTTTTCGGCGTGTAGCCAATGTCCTGCATTTTCAATAGTTTTTAATGTTGCCTTAGGGAAATGCCTTGTGATACTATCAATATCTTCATCTAAGATGTAAGTAGATAAAGCTCCTCTCAGGAATAAAGTTTCTCCGAAAAATAGGTTGTTGTCAGGTAATGCTTTGCCAATTTCGTCAATTTTTTCCGTTAAAATTTTACGGTTAAATCTGAAGTTAAAAGTGTCTGATGTTTCCCGAAATAGATTTTTCATAAGAAACTGACGAGTGCCCACTTCGCTGATATGTTGGCTTAGTATAGCGTCTACTTCATTGCGGGATGTAATTCGATTAAAATCAATGGCGTTGATTCCTTCTAATATATTTTGGTGATGAGGGGGGTAGCTTTTTGGTCCAATGTCGGCTACAATTAATTTGTTGAGATAGTTAGGGTATTTGGTGCTAAACAACATAGCGATTTTGCCTCCCATTGAATGTCCTAGAATGCTTGTGTTTGTGATATTGTTAGTGTCACAGTAGGTTTTGATGTCTTCAGCCATTATTTCATAAGTGAATTCTTCGGAATGAAAACTTCTACCGTGGTTTCTTACATCCACAGAATGAATTTCGAACTGCTCCAGAGCTAATTTTGTAGCAATGGATTTCCAATTGTCTGACATGCCCAAAAATCCGTGAATAATAATAATTTTAGTAGGATTGCCTAATCCTTCAATTTGGGAGTGTAAAACCATACGTTTTGGGTGTTATTTTTTTGAAAGTTTATGTAAATACATATTGACTACATTTTCTAATCCTAAGTATAATGATTCTGAGATAAGAGCGTGTCCAATGGATACTTCCAGAAGTTCAGGAATGTTTTGACTGAAAAATTCGATGTTGTCTAAACTCAAATCATGTCCAGCGTTAATTCCTAGATTAAGAGTATTTGCCAGATTTGCTGCTTTTACATAGGGTGTTATCCCGTTTTTGTTGCCTCGACTGTATTCGGTAGCGAATGATTCGGTGTATAATTCTATTCGATCGGTGTCAGTGGATTTGGCGTTTTCTATCATTTCCAAAATGGGATCAACAAATATAGAGGTGCGAATGCCGTTTCGTTTAAACTCACTGATGACTTCTTTTAAAAAGTCTTTGTGTTTGATAGTGTCCCAACCTGCATTTGATGTTATGGCGTCCTCGGCATCAGGTACCAAAGTGACTTGTGTTGGTTTTGTAGCTAATACTAAGTCTATGAATTTGGGAACAGGATTTCCCTCGATATTTAACTCGGTGGTTATGGTTTCTTTTAGGTCGAACGCATCTTGGTATCGAATATGTCGTTCGTCAGGTCTAGGATGTATCGTGATGCCTTGTCCTCCAAATTTCTCGATATCTGTTGCTACTTTTAGTAAGTTAGGAACGTCGCCTCCTCTGGAGTTTCGTAGGGTGGCAATTTTATTGATGTTTACACTTAATTTCGTCATAATCTTCTCCAAATTTGTGTGCAAAAATACAAAGTAATACTGCTTTGTTGTCTTAAAAAATGATTAATTTGCGTTGCAATGCATTTAGTGAATAGAAGATGGATAGTATTGAGTATATAAATAATGATTGTTTGCCTTTTGGCAAAGAAACTACTATTGAAGAAGCGCAAGATTTATTTATGGAATATGGTTTTTCTCACTTTCCTGTGATTGAAGATCAGGTGTATTTAGGAGTTGTTTCTCAAGATGACGTATTGTTTTTTGATTCAGACAAAAGAATAGGAGATTATTTGTATTCTCTAAAAGGTTTTTTCGGTAAGGATATTGACGATGTAATTACACTTCTAGAAATTTTTGCTAAAAACAAGTCTACGTTGATGCCTGTTTTGGACGGGAATAAAAAATACGTGGGTTATTATTTGATAGAGGATATTATTGGTTTATTTACGGATTTTCCGTTTTTGAACAACTATGGAAGCACACTTATAATAGCTAAGGATCTGGATAACTTTTCAATGGCTCAGGTGGCACAGATTGTAGAGAGTAATGATTTGCAATCCTTGGCTTTAATGGTGACTACAATGGAAAAAGAGAAAGTAGAGATAACTATCCGATTGAATCGTGACGTTACAGATAGTTTAGTACAGTCCTTTAGGCGGTATGGCTATGAAATTATCAATGCGGTTGAGGCGGATAGTTATTTGTTAAAACTTAAAGAAAGATCTGATTATTTGTCCAAATATTTGGATTTGTAAAGGGTCAAATAGAAATATGAAAATAGTTGTGTACGGTCAAGAATTGACGGATGGAACTCGGGAGGTTTTAAATGATGTGGTGGTGTTTTTTAAAAAACACAATACTCAGATTAGCGTTACCGAAAATTTATTTGCTAATCTTTCAGAAGAAGAAAAGGAAGGGTTGCAAGTCTTTCCCATAAATACGAGGTTAGATCCTACTTTTTCGTATTTAATTAGTATCGGTGGAGATGGTACGGTTTTGCGTTCGACTACTATTGTAGCGGATTCGGGCGTTCCTATTTTAGCAATTAACACGGGACGTTTGGGTTTTTTAGCGGATACTCAGGCGGATACTATTAATCAGTCGTTGACGCAATTGTTGAATAATGAGTTTACAATATCTTCGAGGATACTTTTAGAATTGACATGTGATCCGCCTAATGATACCTTTGGAGGATGTAATTATGCGATGAATGAAGTTACTGTAAGTAGAAAGGATACGGCTTCCATGATTACCATTGAAACTCGATTGAATGGAGAATATCTCAATTCGTATTGGGCGGATGGTCTAATCGTTTCAACTCCAACAGGTTCGACAGGATATTCCTTAAGTTGTGGGGGGCCAGTGTTGATTCCAGAAGTATCTAGTTTGGTCATTAACCCTATAGCTCCACATAATCTCAATGCCAGGCCTATGGTAGTTCCAGATAGTACGGTTGTTCAGTTGCGAGTTTCAGGACGAGAAAAACAGTATTTGGTGTCTCTGGATTCCAGGATTTCAGTTATTGATCAAGATACTGTTTTGACAATAAAAAAGAACTCCTTTGAAATAAAGATGGTTGAATTAAAAGATGCGAGTTTCCTTAAGACTCTAAGGAAAAAATTATTGTGGGGTGAAGATAAAAGGAATTAATAATTTTTATATTTGCACTCTTTTAATGCGCACATGAAATACCTCGTCTATATAATTGCTTGTCTTTTAGTTACAGGTAATCTCAAGGCTCAGTCCCATGAAATAGGACTTGCGATAGGGGGGGCAAATTATATAGGAGATATTGGATCAACCACGTATGTCGATCCTAATGAAGCGGGTTATGGCTTTATTTACCGTTTAAACAGAAGCGATAGACATACGTATCGTTTGTCATTTATGCGTTATAACATTAAAGGAGATGATTTAGAAAGTGAATTTGTTAACAGGCGTTTAAGAGGATATTCTTTTACAAATGCAATAAATGAACTTTCTTTAGGGATGGAGTTTAGTTTTTGGGAGTTTAATCTACATAATAAAGGGAATCAAGCGAGCCCTTATATTCATTTTGGATTAGGAGTGATTAACTATAAAGATTTGTTCTATAGTAATGGACGCCTAATGGATTCGGGAAGAGTGATAAGCGCATCAGTTCCCATTTCGTTGGGGTACAAAGCGCGGTTATTAAGAAGACTTATCGTCTCTGCGGAAATAAGTGCAAAGTATACCTTTACAGATAATTTGGATGGTAGCAAGCCAAAAATTGGGGTGTTTAATGATTTTGGGTCAGTGCGTAGCGTAACAAATAATGATTGGTTTGTTTTTACGGGTGTAATGTTAACCTATACGTTTGGGAAAAGACCATGTTTATGTAAGTTTTAATATGAATTACACGATAGATAAAGAGAATTTACCGCAACATATTGCCATTATTATGGATGGTAATGGTCGTTGGGCTAAAGCCAAAGGTAAAATGAGAGCGGTAGGTCATGAAAATGGAGCAAAGAGCTTAAAGAAAGTTGTAGAATGCAGTTCCAGAATAGGAATCAAATACTTAACGGCTTATTCGTTTTCTACAGAAAATTGGAATAGACCGAAGCTAGAAGTTGACTTTTTGATGAAAATTATGTTAAGAACACTAAAGAAAGAGTTCAAGACATTTATGGATAATGATGTGCGATTAAATGCCATCGGGGATTTATCCAAATTGCCAGATAATTTTAGAAATGAGTTGTATCGCGTAATGGAGGCTACAAAAAACAACAAACGAATGATGTTTACCTTGGCCTTAAACTACGGTTCTAGACATGAAATTTGTCGCGCAGTACAACAAATCAGTGATAAAGTTAAAAATAACCTAATTTCGGTTGATGCTATAGATGATTCAGTTATTAATGAGCATCTTTACACCAACGAGATGCCAGATGTGGATTTGCTCATTCGTACAAGTGGTGAGTGTAGGGTGAGCAATTATTTGTTGTGGCAAATTGCTTATGCGGAGCTGTATTTTACAGAAAAATTATGGCCGGACTTTAAAGAAGATGAATTGATTGAGGCCATAGAAAGCTATCAAAAAAGAGAAAGAAGATTTGGAAAAACGAGCGAACAAGTTAAGTAAGGTGTTGGGGGTATTTACTAAAAATCTATACATACTATTCATTTTAGGTTTTTTGACTTTGGTCACGGCTCAAGAAGAGTCTTTTGATTCTCAGTCTTCAGAAAAATTATATGAGTTAGGAGGAATTAATGTAATTGGAGATATCAGTTATAATCCTCAAACAGTAATTACTTTCTCAGGACTGAAAACAGGTCAGAAGATATGGGTTCCGGGAGAAGAAATCAGCTCTGCAATAAAGAAATTGTGGAAGCTAGGTCTTTTTGAAGATGTAAACATCTATATTAATTCGACAGAGGGGGATAAAATATTTTTGGATTTACACCTTAATGAATTACCTAAGTTGTCTGAGACAACACTTACAGGACTTAAAAAATCAAAAAAAGAAACCTTACTTAAAGAATTAGATCTAAAGAAAGGTAAGGTTGTAAATGAAAATGTAGTTCGTACCACTAAGAACTACATCATAAACAAATATCAAAAGGACGGATATTATAACACCAAGGTAATTGTAACAACACAACAAGATACTGCAGTGGATCGTGCTGTGAATATGATGATTAAGGTGGATCGTGGTAAAAAAGCAAAAGTAAAAGAGATTGTATTTGAAGGGAACGAAAAAGTAAAAAGTAGTCAGCTCCGTAAAGCGATGAAGTCTACTAAACGTAAAAATGTGTTGCGTTTTTGGAAGGCTTCAAAATACATCGATAAGGGGTATAAGGAAGATTTGGTTAAGATAACAGACAAGTACAAAGAAAAGGGATACAGAGATGCTCGTATAGTGAGTCAAAGCGTGTCAAGAAATGAAGATAAAACGGTGTCGGTTAAGATAAAACTGGAAGAAGGAAATAAGTACCACATCAGGAGTATTAAGTTCTTAGGAAATTCCGTTTATACAGATCAAGAATTGAATAATCAATTGGGTATCAAAGCCGGAGATGTTTATAATGGGGTATTATTGCAAAAACGTATTAAAGACGAGACTAAACCAGATGGTATTGACATTACCAATATGTATCAAAACAATGGGTATTTATTCTCTTCCGTAAATATTGTTGAAACGGCGACAGTTAATGATTCCATAGATTTTGAGATTCGCATTACAGAAGGTCCATTGGCTTATTTTAATAAAATTACTGTAGTGGGTAACGATAGGACAAATGACCATGTTATATATCGCGAGTTAAGAACGTTGCCAGGTCAAAAATACAGCCAAGAGAAACTCGTGCGTACCATTCGAGAGTTGGGACAGTTGGGTTATTTTGACCCAGAAACTATTAATCCCGAGTTTAAAAATGTGGATGCTACAGCAGGTACTGTTGATATTGAATATAATTTGACAGAAAAAGGATCTAGCCAAGTAGAGTTGCAAGGAGGATATGGTGGAGGAGGATTTATAGGAACTTTAGGATTAAGTTTTAATAACTTTTCTATCCAAAATATTTTTGACAAAAAATCATACAAACCCTTGCCGTTAGGAGACGGTCAGCAATTTTCTTTACGTTTACAGGGTAGTACATACTTTCAAACATATAGTGTTTCTTTCTCTGAACCTTGGTTGGGAGGAAAAAAACCAGTGCGTTTTTCAACCTCTTTGTCTCAAACCAAACAATTTGGGTATAACTACTTAACAAGAGCAGTTGATAGATCAAGTAGTTTAAATATTAGTACGGTTTCTATTGGGGTAGCCAAAAGGTTGTCTGTTCCGGACGATTATTTTGTTTTATCTCAATCCTTGAGTTATCAGTATTTTGATTTAGACAATTATTATCAGGCAGGTGTACCAGTCTCCTTTAGAGAAGGAGTCACCAGAAACTTGGCCTATACTGTTGGGCTAACACGAAATAATAAAGGGTTAAACCCAGTTTTTCCTACCTATGGGTCGGAGTTTAGTCTAACTGGTAAATTCACTTTTCCTTACTCATTAGTTAACGGTGTGGATTATGCTAACTTAGGTAATGATCCTGCTTATCAAGATGCAAATGGTTTACCAGATGACACTGAAATTCAGAAAAAGCGATTCAATTGGCTAGAGTATTACAAGATAAAATTCAAAGCAGATTGGTACACAAAGGTATATGGTAAATTGACATTGAGAACGTTAGGAGAGTTTGGTTTCTTAGGAGCGTATAACCAAGCAAGAGGTTTAGTGCCTTTTGAAAGGTTTTATTTAGGAGGAGATGGTATGGCGAACTTTACTATGGATGGACGAGAAATTATTCAATTAAGAGGGTATCCTAATCAAAGGTTGACACCTACAGGTCTTGTACTAAATCCAACTACAGGAACATTGGTTGAATCTGAAGTAGGAGGAACTGTATATAATAAATTCAGCATGGAATTGCGTTATCCGATCACCCTTAAGCCTTCAGCGTCAATTTTTGTGCTTGGTTTTATGGAAGCAGGTGCGTCTTACGAGGGATTTAGAAAATACAACCCATTTGCTTTGTATCGTTCTTCAGGAGCTGGACTGCGTGTTTTTATGCCAGCATTTGGTATGTTAGGATTTGATTTTGGGTATGGATTTGATCCTTTGCCGGGTCAATCAAAACCAAATGGATGGGAAACACATTTTATTATTGGTCAACAATTTTAATCCTTGGCACGATTTTTAGTTTATTTTTGTAACTATGAAAAACAGATTTATACTTTTAGTTCTTTTCTTTAGTGTTGCGTTTAGTTCTTTTGGACAGAAGGGGGCTAAAATAGGTTATATCAATATGGAGTATATTTTGTCTAAATTGCCAGAGTATCAAGATGCTCAAAGGCAATTGGAAGATAATGTGAGAGCGTGGAAGAAAGAGATTGATAAGAAAAAGAACGAAATAAAGAAATTTAAGGAGGAATTGGAAGCGGAAAAGCCTTTGTTGACCAAGGAGTTAATTGAGGATTCTGAAGAAGAAATAAAGTATTTAGAGGGAGAGTTGTTCGATTACCAGCAGAATATTTTTGGAGCTAATGGTGTAATGGCTAATCAAAAAAGAAATTTGATTAAACCGTTTCAGGATGAGGTTTTTAATGCTATTCAAGATATTGCAGAGGCTAAGCGTTACGATTTTATTTTTGATAAAACGGCAGATGTAGTTATGTTGTTTGCTTCTGAACGTTTTGATATTAGTGATAATGTGTTACGAGTAATTGAACGTGCTAAGAAAAAGCAAAAACTGTCTAAAAAGGAAATAAAAGAAATGAATGCCGCTGACGAGAAAGCAGATATGGAGGCGGAGAATAACCCTGAGTTAGAAGCCAGGAGAGAAAAAGCGGAAGAAGTGAGAAATGAAAGAGAGTCATTGCTTGAAGAACGTAAAAAGAAAAGAGAAGCTCTTTTAGCGGAAAGAAAAGCATTGGTAGAAAAGCGCAAACAAGAAAAAGAAGAAAAAAGGCTGAAAGCCATTGCAGAAAGAGAAGCAAAGAAAACAGCCGTTGATTCAACAGAAACAAAGTAGATAATAAATACAATTTTAAATTAACATTATGAAACAAATAAAAACGTTAGTATTAGTAGCCTTATTGGTGTTAGGAGTATCTCAGTTGCAGGCTCAGGATAAAATTGCTCACATTAATGTAAGTGATCTTATGTCAAAAATGCCTGAAATGCAAGCTGCTAAAGCTGAATTGGAAAAATTAAGCTTGTCCTATGATAATGATTATAAGATTATGGTTGAGGAATTTCAAGCAAAAGCTAGAAAATATGAAGGGGAAGTGGCAACTGTATCTGCTGCATTAAATGAAGAAAGAGGTAAAGAACTGCAAGATATGCAAAACAGAATTGTACAATTTAGAGATTCTGCAGGTCAAAAACTTCAAGAAAAGGAAGTAGAGTTGGTTAAACCTATTATGGAAAAAGCAAAAGCTGCAATTGATAAAGTAGCTAAGGATAAAGGGTATAAATATGTATTAGATTCTACATCTGGTGGATCTGTTATTGTTGCTGAAGGAACAAACATTTATAATGAAGTCAAAACGGCTTTAGGGTTTTAATTATCCCTTTTGGAAGCATAAAAAAGGCCTGCGTTTGCAGGCTTTTTTATTTAAACAAATCGAAAGTTGTTCGTCACCAATTGCGCTAATAAAATTGCGCGCTTAAGTGTTGCTTGGCTGATGGGTAGGTTGGTGTTTTCAAATATTTCTTTTGAGGAACAATTACCTGTTTTTGGATGAAGTCTATTATTGCTTTTTCGATATTACCCATCGGTTGATGATTTTTTAAGCTCATATATAGCTGTTTTTGAGCTTTATTTTTGCCTGTTTTGAGCTTTAAATGGTTTGGAATAAAGTATTTTCTTTTGGCATCGCCCCAAAAGAAACCAAAACTCTAGTCCAGCATGCCTTTCACTAAAAATTATTTTTCTCCACTAAAAGAAATGGACTTGCTATCGCAACATTTCTTTTTTAACGTTTCGAAAAATAATTTTCTTAACGCTTCATGCATGAAGGACGGTTTTTTGATTCAGCTATTTTTGAGTTTTCGTTTTCATGACTATGTCTTCAAAGTCGAGTTTAATGATTTCCCAGACTTTTCCTTTGTAACAGTTGGGAGTGAAGTCGTTTTCTGCTTCAGAAAAGTCAATTAGCTTTTCAAATAATTGTTCTTTGTTCAAACCGTATGGATAGCGTTTGATGTAGAACTCTAACATCTGTTCTAGCGAAAAATGATTCAGTAGTTCATGTAAATCCCAAAAGTCTTTTTTGCGTCCACCTTGAGCAATCACTTCTAGTTTCATGGCGGTAATTTCTTCAATACTTGCTAGTCTGATGTTCTCAGTTTTTTGAATAGGAAAGACATAATTGTCTGTGAAGAAAACATCAAGTTTTACAAGTTCAGATTCATCATGACCGATAAAGAATGATTTTCCCATACCAGCTTCTCCTTTGTATAAAGATTCGACATGGTTAAACATTTTGGTTAATGTGTTTTCTAGCTCAACGAAGTCTATAGTTCCATATTCACTATCAGTGAATAAGTCTATATCAACAGATTCTCTATGACCGATTTGTAGACTTAGTGAAGTACCGCCCACTAATCGAAAGCTATCGAACTCGGGTGTATTCATTAGTATAGTTAACGCTTCGAATAGTAAATCAGAAACGGTATTGGTGTGTAATTTCATTGGTTAGGCTAAGTTGAATTTTTTGATGTTTTCTTCAAATGATGGCAAGATGCTTTTAGAGATTTGTTTCACCTCACGTATTACTCGTTTCTTTCCATAGAATGAGATTATCTCCTTTATTTCTTTAGGGTTTCCCCTTTCTAAGATTCTTTTCAAAACGGATTTGCTGTTCTTTTCCCAATCAATAGAATCAATACTGGTATCCCAAAACAAAATCTTTCGGATCAGGGATAGGTTAGGTGTTCGTTTTAATTCTTCTTGCGATTTTGTTTTAACATCATAACAGGCTTGAAGTATCATAAAGTAATCTTCATCAACTTCTAGATGTCTCGCTATTTTAATGGAAAGCTTTGGTGTGATGGCTCTTCTACCATTTATTATAGCGCTTATGGTTTGTTTGTGTTCATCCACCATATCAGCCAATTCATTAGCTTTTAAACCACGGAGTTGTAATTCGCGTTTTAAAATAATGCCAGGGTGAAGGCCTTTTATTTTGTACAATGGTGGGAGCATGAGGTTTTTCTTTTTTACAAAGATAATAAAAGTAAACAAAAACGTTTATTTTGTTTTTTGAGATATAAACCTTTCTTGTTTTTGTGTCGTTATATTCTAAACGTACTAAACAAATTATCAAAAAGTGTAAGTTTTGCAAGTTTTGATAATTTAGATATGGTTGTAGGATTGTTTTTTTAGAAGATTTTCGACCTATTTTATTTTTCGTTGGAATGTATTATCGCTTTTTAGCGTTGGGAGAGGGGCGATTTCCGAACGTAGTGGCTGAAATCGTTTTTGTGGAAAAGGGATAATTTTACATTCCAGAAAAATAAAACGAGTCTTGAATTTTTCTTTCTTTTGTTTCAAGACAAAAGGAAATTGCATTAATGATAAAAAAGAAGTGTTTACAGTTCTTTTTTCATCGCCAAAAAAGAACCCAAAAGTCTAGTCCAGCATGCCTTCCGCTAAAAATTATTTTTCTTCACTAAAAGAAATGGACTTGCTGTCGCAACATTTCTTTTTTAACGTTTCTAAAAAGAATTTTCTTGACGCTTCATGCATGAAGGACGTTTTTTGATTATGCTAGATTTTGAGTTTACATTTTTTAACACAATTCTCGAATGGCGAAGAAATACAAATTTTATTTTTTTAATTCAATTATTTTATCCAAACCTGTATTAACAATTTCCATTAAATCTTTTGTTGAATTTGAATATTCTAATTCATGATTTAATCCATTAAAAAAAATAGATTCTTTTGAGTAAGGTTTAGTTTTAGATAATTTAATTAATGCCTTTGAAATATAAGTTTTTACTTTTTCAAATTGTTTTTTGAATGAACCTAAATGTTTAGTATTAGATTCGCCTCGTTCCATTGTCATTGCATTTTGCATAAAACTTAAATGAGCACCATTTCTATTGCCTGTTTGACAATTATAAGCATTCCTAATTAGGTTTTCATATCTCATTGCTTGTTTGTAATCATCTATAGCCATAATTTAATTCTGTTTTAATTTAATTAATCTTGTAAATAAGGTTTCTCTTATTTCGCGATTTAGTTCCAATAGCGATTTATAAGAATAATTTTCATTTCCATTATGGTCTGCTTTTGTAAGTTCAAATTCAGCGATTAACATTTCACTGAAATCAAACATTGCCTTAAGGTCTGCTGTAGATTGTTTTTGGATTTTCGTCATTTTAAATAAATTTAATTGATAGCAAATATACTAAATATAATAAAAAACTATTATTGGTTAAGTTATTAATTTTCAACTACTTGTTGTTAATAAGTATTTGAGTGAAAAAATGATATATCATAAGGGTGTTTTCCTGTTGACTGTTATTAATCCGTTCATAACTGAAAACACCATCGTATTGAATCAATGCTTATATTTGTGTCAGAAAATAAACTTTAGGGGTGCCTTTTTTTGTAAAAGAGCTGAGATATACCCTTGGAACTTGATACGGTTAATACCGGCGCAAGAAAAAGTTTGACATACTTTGTAGGGCAGATAGCCCCGATTGTATCCAAGTACTTCCTAGAGTTTACAGTTATATCTTAAATGTAAACGATGATTACCGTACACGTTAACGATACCGTACATTCCATAGCAGTTGATAGCTCTATTGTAGACTTGTTGTCTCAATTGGAGATTAGTGCTAATGGGATCGCTATTGCGATAGATCAGCAAATCATCCCACAATCCGAGTGGGGAAATTATAAACTACAAGACCAACAAAACATATTATTAATTAAAGCCACACAAGGCGGTTGATTCACATAATCTATATTCTATGAAAAGTAAAGATACAGCACCAAAGCAAGGGCAGATTACCAGAAAGCCTTTCCCAAATTCAAAGAAGATTTACGTACCTGGAAAAATCCACCCACATATAAAAGTGGCGATGCGTGAGATTTCTTTGAGTGACACGAGAGATTCGATGACAGGAAAGTTAACGCCCAATGAGCCTGTAACAGTATACGACACGTCTGGACCTTATACTGATCCAGAAAAAGAAATCAACGTACACAACGGAATTGAAAGAATCCGTGAACAATGGATTTTGGATCGTGGCAATGTAGAACAATTAGATGAATTTACATCCAAATATTGTAATGAGCGTTTAAATGATGAGAGCTTAGACCACATGCGTTTTGCACACCTTAGAAAGCCATTACGTGCCAAAAAAGGAGAAAACGTAACCCAATTACACTACGCTAAAAGAGGAATTATCACACCTGAGATGGAGTATATCGCGATTCGTGAAAACCAACGTATCGACGAAATGACTGAGATCAGAAAACAACACCCAGGACAAGATTTTGGAGCAGCGATTCCTCAAAAAATTACACCTGAGTTTGTACGAGAAGAAGTAGCTCGTGGACGTGCTGTGATTCCATCAAATATAAATCACCCAGAGGCTGAGCCAATGATTTTGGGACGTAACTTCTTAGTGAAGATTAACGCTAATATTGGTAACTCAGCAACGACCTCTTCAATCGAGGAAGAAGTAGAAAAAGCAGTATGGGCTTGTCGTTGGGGAGCCGATAATATCATGGATTTATCAACGGGTCAAAACATTCACGAAACGCGTGAGTGGATTATCCGTAACTCACCAGTACCAGTTGGGACTGTGCCAATTTATCAAGCTTTAGAAAAAGTAAACGGTGTAGCAGAGGATTTAACATGGGAGATTTTCCGCGATACTTTGATTGAGCAAGCCGAGCAAGGAGTTGACTACTTTACGATTCACGCTGGAGTATTGTTGCGTTATGTACCAATGACCGCAAAACGTGTAACAGGAATTGTATCGCGTGGAGGTTCAATTATGGCAAAATGGTGTCTAGCGCACCACAAAGAAAGTTTCTTGTATACGCACTTCGAGGAGATTTGTGAAATCTTGAAACAATACGATGTCGCTTTCTCTTTAGGAGATGGATTACGTCCAGGATCTGTAGCGGATGCGAATGACGAGGCACAATTTGCAGAGTTAGAAACCTTAGGAGAATTGACACAAATCGCGCGTAAGCACGAGGTACAGTGTTTCATCGAAGGGCCAGGTCACGTGCCAATGCACATGATTAAAGAAAATATGGAGAAGCAAATTGAAGTGTGTGACGAGGCACCATTCTATACTTTAGGGCCTTTAACAACGGATATTGCACCAGGATATGACCACATCACTTCAGGAATTGGAGCAGCTATGATTGGATGGTATGGTTGTGCGATGTTATGTTATGTAACACCAAAAGAGCACTTAGGTTTACCAAATAAAGAAGATGTACGTGTAGGTGTAGTAACCTATAAGTTGGCCGCGCATGCTGCGGATTTAGCCAAAGGGCACCCAGGGGCACAACACAGAGACAATGCCTTGAGTATGGCGCGTTTTGAGTTCCGTTGGGAAGACCAGTTCAATTTGGGCTTAGACCCAGAAAGAGCGCGTGAGTATCACGATGAAACTTTACCGGCACAAGGTGCTAAGATTGCACATTTCTGTAGTATGTGTGGACCTAAGTTCTGTTCGATGAAGATATCACAAGAGGTGCGTGATTTTGCTGCCGAGAATGAAGTAGATGCAGACAACGAAGTGATTCAAAAAGGATTCGAGGAGAAATCAAAAGAGTTCAAAGAAAAAGGTTCAGAGGTTTATTTGTAAAATAGACTTTAGACAAGAGATATTAGATGTTAGATTCTTTGACTGAATATAATAATTTGGGAGTTCCCACGCTTTTGCAAAAAAGCGTGGTCGGGCTGTCCACTATATCTTTTGTTTACTAACAAAAGGATGCTGTTTCCATCCCTAACTCGAGATAATGATTGTAGTAATAGCACCAGAACAAGATATCCCTAACGAGATTGAAATTCTCCACGAGTTGTTTCAATCGGGTTTAGCGTATTATCACTTGCGTAAACCACATAAGGATTACGAAGGTTATTGTGCCTATCTCAATCAAATTGATGAGCAATACCACAACAGAGTCGTGGTACATCAATATCATGAGTTAGTAAATGAGTACAACCTGAAAGGAATCCATTTTAGAGAGCAAGAAAGAAGGAAGTTAAAAAGTTTAAAAGTTGAAAGTCATAAAGTCCAAATAGAGGAGTATTTAAATAACTTTCCAACTTTCGACTTTCAACTTTCAACTGCAATTGTCTCGAGTTCCTTTCATGAAATGGAAGAACTAGAACAATGCAATTTTGAGTTTGATTATGTTTTTTTAAGTCCTGTTTTTGATTCAATTTCGAAAAAAGGATATGAAGGACGAGGATTTGATGTTAAGGATTTGTCCCAAAAAGTAATTGGGTTAGGAGGTGTTTCATCAGAAAATATCAATCAATTAGGAGAGCTGGGTTATGCTGGTGCAGCGGTTTTAGGAACGATTTGGAACAGTAATGATCCAGTCAATACATTCAAAACACTCAATATTCGATAGTTGGTAAAGCAATAATGAAAAATAAAAGACCATACATATTAACGATTGCAGGTTTTGACCCGAGTGGGGGTGCAGGATTGATGGCGGATGTCAAGACCTTTGAGCAATTGCGTTGTTATGGCTTGTCGGTTTGTACAGCGAATACGGTGCAGAACGATACGGATTTCGTACAATGTCATTGGATGCCTTTGGCCCAAATCCAAGCGCAGATCAATGTGTTGTTTGACCGTTTTACAATTGATTTTGTTAAGATTGGAATTGTGCAAAATTGGTTGACGTTACAAGCCATAGTTGATTTATTGTTGAAGCGAAATCCAAACATCAAAATTGTTTTAGACCCAGTTTTGAAATCCAGTTCAGCTTTTGAATTTCATGGTTCGGAAGATTTGTCTGATGACTTGTTATCGAAGCTGTTTTTGATAACACCGAATTACGATGAGGTTCAGCAATTGTATGAAGACTTGAGCATAGAAGAAACAACAGCCAGAGTAACCAAGCAAACCAATTTGTTATTGAAAGGTGGACATCGTCAGGATAAAAAAGGTTATGACCAATTACTAACCCAAGAGGGAAAAGTTTTTGGGCTACAGCCAAAGCTGAAAAACATCTCACCGAAACACGGAAGTGGATGTGTATTGAGTTCAGCTATTACGGCATATTTGGCTTTGGGTTATCCTTTGTTGAAAGCGTGTTATAGAGGAAAGAAATATACGGAGCAACTATTGAGTTCTAATTCTGGTTTGTTAGGATATCATAAGTAGAAGAATTATGAAATTATATTATATATCACAAGGTAAAACGATTGAAGAGCACTTGACGAATATCGAAGTGGCTTGCCAGAAGGGAGCAACTTGGGTGCAATTGCGCTTGAAGGAAGTGGAAGAGTTGGATTACTTGGATGCTGCCTTAAAGGCCAAAGCCATTTGTGAGCAATACGATGCCAAGTTTTTGGTCAATGATCATGTGAATGTGGCGAAGGAGTCGAAAGCCTTTGGTGTGCATTTAGGTTTGGGCGACACCCCAATAGCAGAAGCTAGAGCACAATTAGGGTCTAAGGCGATTATTGGTGGAACAGCCAATACCTTTGAGGATTGTGTACAACACATCAAAGATGGGGTAGATTATGTGGGATTAGGGCCTTTCCGCTTCACAACGACTAAAAGTAATTTGAGTCCAATTCTAGGATTAGAAGGGTATCAAAAGATAATGAACCAACTTAAGGAACAAGGCTATAATACACCCATTGTAGCGATTGGAGGAATCAAAGCAGAAGACATTGCTGCTATTGAAGCTACAGGAATTTCAGGGATTGCGGTCTCTACCCTATTGACCCATACGGAAGAAAGCGTATTGTCTTAAAATTTAGAATTATGAAAAACGATATATTAAAAATTGCAGACAAAGAGTTCAGCTCAAGATTGTTTACAGGAACTGGTAAATTCAGTTCTTCGCAATTGATGCAAGAGGCTTTGGAAGCTTCCGAAAGTGAATTGGTTACTGTGGCGCTTAAGCGTGTGGATGTAAAGAATAATGATGACGATATCTTGACACATTTAACACATTCACGTATCAATTTATTGCCGAATACTTCTGGTGTACGTGATGCGAAAGAAGCCGTTTTTGCCGCGCAATTATCACGCGAAGCTTTACAAACGAATTGGGTGAAATTAGAAATCCATCCAGACCCTAAATATTTGTTGCCTGATCCAATCGAAACCCTAAAAGCCGCTGAAGAATTGGTGAAATTAGGTTTTGTGGTGATGCCGTACATTCATGCTGACCCAGTCTTGTGTAAACGTCTAGAAGACGTGGGCGTGCAATGTGTAATGCCTTTGGGTGCACCCATAGGAAGTAACAAAGGATTAAAGACATTAGAGTTTTTGGAAATTATTATTGACCAATCCAATGTACCTGTGATTGTAGATGCGGGAATTGGCGCGCCATCACATGCAGCCTATGCCATGGAATTAGGAGCCGATGCAGTTTTGGTAAATACAGCCATTGCGGTTTCCCAAAATCCAGTGCAAATGGGCGTTGCTTTTAAGCAAGCGGTAGAAGCAGGACGTATGGCCTATAATGCCAAATTAGCGCCGATTAAACAACATGCCGAAGCGAGTAGTCCATTGACGAGTTTCTTATCATAAAAGAGTTTCGTATGAAGACCTTTAAAGACGAATTTGATTTACACAATTGGGATGTTACGCTGAAGAGTATCCTATCCAAAACGGAGCAAGATGTGTTGTCTGCTTTGAGATCGTCTAAACGTACTTTAGAGGATTTTAAAGCTTTGATTTCGCCTGCCGCTAAACCGTATTTGGAGCAAATGGCACAGGAGAGTAGAGCTTTGACCAAAAAACGTTTTGGGAATACTATACAACTCTATTCTCCGATGTATTTGAGTAACGAATGTCAGAACATTTGCACCTATTGTGGGTTCAGTATGACCAACAAAATTCCACGTCGTACGTTGACCGATGCCGAGATTTTGAAAGAGGTCGAATACATCAAATCTAAGGGATTCAATCATATCTTATTAGTAACAGGAGAGGCCAACAAAACGGTTGGTGTGGATTATATCAAGAATGCGATTAAGCTGATTAAAGATCAGTTTGCCAATATTTCTATAGAAGTACAACCTTTGGATCAAGAGGAATATGAAGAATTAATTACCGAAGGTTTGTATGCTGTTTTGGTTTACCAAGAAACTTATCATAGAGACGAATACAAAAAGCATCATCCTAAGGGGAAAAAGTCCAATTTTGATTACCGTTTAGAAACTCCCGATCGATTGGGTAGAGCAGGAATTCATAAGATTGGTTTAGGAGCGCTGTTTGGATTAGAAGATTGGCGAGCGGATAGTTTTTTTACAGCTTTGCATCTTAAGTATTTACAAAAAACGTATTGGAAGACTAAGTATTCGATTTCATTCCCTAGGTTGAGACCTCATACAGGTGGGTTAGACCCAAAGGTGGAAATGACTGATGCGGATTTGGTACAATTGATTTGTGCTTTTCGATTGTTGGATGAAGATTTAGAGCTTTCTGTTTCTACTCGTGAGAGTGAAATATTCCGTAAGCATATCGTGAATTTAGGAGCAACCACTATTAGTGCAGAATCTAAGACGAATCCTGGTGGTTATGTGGTAGAACCTGAGACTTTAGAGCAGTTTAGTATCTCCGATGATAGACCTACGGAACAAGTAGTGGCTATGGTCAAAGGAGAAGGTCTTGAAGTGGTTTGGAAAGATTGGGAAGCCTTTAGTTATTAATTATGTTTAGCAAAGAAGAACAAAAACAATACAGCCGTCATCTCATCTTAGATGAAGTAGGAGTAGAAGGTCAACAAAAACTCAAAGAAGCCAAAGTTTTAGTGATTGGTGCAGGAGGTTTGGGTTGTCCGATTCTACAATATATTGCGGCTGCTGGTGTAGGAACAATCGGCGTGATTGACGATGATACTGTTGATCAAACCAACTTACAACGTCAGATTTTATATACTCATGAGGATATCGGTTTGCCCAAAGCCGAACAAGCTGCGAAACGTTTGCAAGCGATTAATCCATACATTACTGTTACTCCTTATGTTGCCAAACTAACTAAGGAGAATGCGCTAGATTTGTTTGCTCAGTACGATATTATCGTGGATGGGAGTGATAATTTTGCGACACGTTATTTAGTGAATGATGCTTCGGTTTTGACCAATAAACCCTTAGTTTTTGGTTCGATTTTCAAATTTGAAGGACAGGTGTCGGTGTTTAATTACGAGGGATCCCCTACTTATCGTTGTCTCTATCCCAACCCACCACAACCGGGTCAAGTGCCTAATTGTTCGGAGATTGGTGTTATTGGTGTTTTGCCAGGGATTATTGGTTCTTTACAAGCCAATGAGGTTATTAAGCTGATTTGTGGTATTGGTACTGTATTAAAAGGCAAATTATTATCCTATAATGCCTTGAGCATGCAACAGTTTATCCTTAATTTCTCTAAAAACGAGGACATAGAAATCAAAGAACTCATAGACTACGAATTCTTTTGTGGGATTACATTACCTAGCCAAGAAATTACCTATGAAGAGTTGTTGGCTTCTGGTAACAAATATAACCTCCTAGATGTGCGTTCTTATGAAGAGCATGAAGCTCATAATATTGGAGGAATTAATATTCCTCTTAATGAGTTATTGGCTCGTATTGATGAGGTCAGTTTAGATAAACCGCTTGTGGTGTATTGTCAGACTGGGGTTAGGAGTGCTAGGGCTATTGAAATTTTGGAAGAGGAGTTTAGTGATGGGGTTTTTGTTAATTTGGTTGATGGGGTTAGTGGTTAATAAGAAGTTTTGTAGTTCTTTTTTCATTGCCAAAAAAGAACCAAAAAGTCTAGTCCAGAGTGCCTTTCACTAAAAATTATTTTCCTCCACTAAAAGAAAAGAACTCACTGCGTTCAAACAACTTTTCTTTTGGACGTTACAGAAAAGAATTTTCTTAACGTTCCATGCACAAAGGACATTTTTTTCTCTTTTTTTTCACGCGTCATTCTTAATGGACGTTTTTTCTCTTTTATGTAAACCTATAGGATTACAAATTTATTAATGTGTAAACATATGAGTTTACAACCTGATAGTTTTATAACTAATAACAATAATCGGGGTAGGTTTTATCCTCTATTATATGTGGTTGTTGGTTCAGCGGCTTCTGGGTTGATTTGAATTACTTTACCATCTTTAGATACAATTAGAGGAGATTTTTTACTTTTTTTAAACTCAACGAGTTTAGCGTAAGTAGCTTCTAGCCCTCTAACTATTTTGTCTCTTTTTTCTTCCAAACTATTTTCTTTCATCTAATTTTTTTCCTGCACCGTTACAACCTGATATAATATATAAGTTTTTCATTAATTCAAATATATGCTAAAAAAGCATACTATTTAACCTCCTCTCTTCCATCAGCGTGCAGCGCAAATCTTCCTTTCTCTTTGGGATGAGCGACTTCGCGTTTCTTCCAAGGCCAGCCTCCAAATTGGGTTTCTTGGTAATCGTCCATGGCTTCTTGGATTTCTTCGTAGGTGTTCATCACAAATGGACCGTATTTAGCAACAGGTTCTCCGATGGGTACACCTTCAAGGATTAGAAAATAAGAAGCTGTATCTCCATTGTTAAAGTTGATCGGAGCACCTGCTTCCAGTTCAATCATATGATCTACTTTGACTGTTGTGCCGTCCAGTTCAACGGTGTCTCCTTTGTAAAAATACACAGAACGAGTAGCTTCAGATTTGGTTTTTGGTAAAACCCATTTGGCTCCAGCTTCCATTTTTACAGTGTATACTCCCACAGCATGATTAGGGTCTGCAGCCCAGGAATCCGGAGTAGAACCCAAAGCTTTTGTCTCATTGATTTTACCAGCTACTAATTGAATAGTTGTGGTTTTGTTATTGTCGTCTTTATGATGGATGATAGGGATGTCTTCTTTCCATAACATCTTAAAATGTGGCTCAACCATTTTAGAAGTTTTGGGTAAATTCAACCAAATTTGAAATATCTCCAAGGTATTGTCTTTGTCTTCATGAATCAATGGAAACATTTCTGAGTGCTGTACGCCTTTTCCTGCCGTCATCCATTGTACATCGCCAGCCATAAATCGTCCAGCTGCACCCAATGAATCGGAGTGGTCTACTACTCCTTCTTTATTGATGGTAATCGTTTCAAAACCTCGGTGCGGATGATACGGAAAACCAGGAATAGTACTTCCGTGATACATTCTCCAACCGTCTTTAATCGTGAAATCGTTACCGATGTTTCTTCCGTTTAAATGTTCAGGATGAGGTCCCATAGTTCCGTTTCCTGTTGGGTATTCATCTCTGTGATAAGCACAGAATAAAAATGGATCTTGTGTTTGCCATGGGAAGCCTAACGGGCGTATTTTTTGTATTGAATCTTTCATAGTAGTTGTTTTTGTGAAACCTAGTTTTGAGGAAACTAGCATTCCGATTGTTGAAAATGAAATGGTTTTTATGAAATGACTGCGTTTCATTTGTCAAATGATTTACTCAAAAATAAGACTTTCATTTTATGATTTTTTGAGGGAGTAGTAAGTATTTTTTATAGTGAAATAGGGATTGTATTTACTTTTTCCCATTGCGGCAAAAAGTAACAAAAAGCGCTAGTCCTTTGAGCACTCCGCTAAAAATTCTCTTTTTGCGCTAAAAGAAATGAACTCGCTAAAGCTCGGACAACATTTCTTTTGGACGCTTCAAAATTCAAATTTTATTTACGCTTCTTGCTCAATGGACGTTTTTTTCTTTTGTTATTCTAATCGTTTTATTCTCAAGACGGGTTTTTTAAATTGAAAAAATCATCCATAGTATAAGCAGCCATTTTCATTTTTGGGTATAATGTGTATTATGTTCTAAATGTATATTATGTATATTTGTGATAAATATATTTTTTATGAGAAAGAATATTGATATTGATGAGGTTCTTTTGACTAAACTCAAAATAATTTCAGCGTTTGAAAATATGAGTGTTAAATCACTTATGGAAAAAGCAATTTCATTTTTTGTAGAACAAAAAGAAAAGGAGCGATTCAATGCTTTGTCCAAAGAGGAAAAAGAAGATTTAGGACTTCTTTTGTTGATGCAACAGACAGACAGAACAGATATTGTTGATGAACAGGAGGTGATGAATGTTTTAAAATCTATTCAATGAAAGTAGTTTTTTTAAGAAGCTTTCTTAAGGATATTAAAAAAATAAAAGATCCCAAAATAGCCCGTAAAATTGAACAATTACTAATTGATTTGCAGCAAGTTGATAGTCTTGATGAGATAAAAGACATTAAAAAGATGAGTGGTTACTCAATTGCTTATCGAATAAAAATAGGTAATTATCGATTGGGAATGTTCAAAGAGAATGGACAGGTGGAGTTAGCTCGGTTTTTGAAGAGAGAGGATATTTATAAAGTTTTTCCTTAAAAATTACCGTCTCTTTTTCTTCGATTTGGGTTTATTCCTTTTCTTCGAATGTTTGGCAGGAATAGCATCGTCAAAAGTGTTTTTGACTTTATTCGGTTTGATGCTTGTCCACTTTTTATCTTCTTTCATAGGCACTAAGGCTTCGACTAGATCTTTGCGCCCTACTTTGTTAAGGATGTTTCTAATCCATTCTACATTTTCTTTTTTGTACCAAAAGAAGAAACGGTGTTGGTCGTCTTTTTCCTTTTTAGTTTTTGGAGTTTTGACCTTTTCTAAGGTATAGGGGTGATAACCGCTATAATAGATTACAGTGGCAACCGTCATTGGAGTTGGGGTAAAACCTTGTACTTGTTCCAGTTGGAATCCCATGTCTTTAGTCTCTGCCGCCAGATTCGCCATGTCTTCCATTTCGCACGCGGGATGATTAGAGATAAAATAAGGGATCAACTGGAGTTTTAACTTCTTTTTGAGATTGATTCGGTCAAAACGTTTTTTGAATAAATGAAAATACTTGAACGATGGCTTACGCATTAATTTCAAGACAGGATCAGAGGTGTGTTCTGGAGCGACTTTTAATCGTCCAGAAATATGATTGGTCATTACCTCTTCTGTGTAATCGTCCAATTCTTTGGCGTCAGCGTTCTTATTGAACTCAGGCACTAACATATCATGTCTGATTCCACTTCCGATGAATGATTTTTTGATTTTAGGGTGCCTGTCAACGGCTTTGTACAGTTCAGTCAACGGTTTGTGAGAGGTGTCCAGATTACTACAAATCACAGGAGATATACAAGATGGAGCTACGCATTTATCACAAATGGATTGAATTTTACCCTTCATCTTATACATGTTTGCCGAAGGTCCACCAATATCTGATAAATACCCTTTAAAGTCTGGCATATTTGCGACTTTATCTACTTCTCGTAAAATAGATGCTTCGCTACGACTGGCAATGAATT
Source organism: Flavobacteriales bacterium (assembly GCA_020635875.1). Lineage (GTDB taxonomy): Bacteria > Bacteroidota > Bacteroidia > Flavobacteriales > Flavobacteriaceae > Flavobacterium. The sequence goes on along the minus strand of JACJYY010000006.1, from coordinate 249,730 downwards.
TACCTTGATGCGCTGAGATGGTACAAAAGCTACACCCTCCAAAACAACCCCGATGAATATTAATTGAGTTCTTAATCATCTCAAAGGCTGGAATTGGCCCTCGTTTATCATATTTAGGATGAGGTAATCGAGTATAAGGCAAATCAAAAGACGCATCAATTTCCTCTTCCGTCATAGTAGGATAAGGTGGGTTGATGACTAGTGTTTTGTCTTTTATTTTTTGAAAAATCCGACGTGCGTATAGCTTATTGGATTCTTGTTCGATAACTTTAAAGTTAGAAGCGTATTTTTTCTTGTCATTAAGACATACTTCGTGGGAATTAATTTCTACATCTTCCCAATTTTTGTTTTTAGGAATAGCCTCGTTTTGGTTTACCAAAAAAGCAGTTTGTTGTATGGTTTTCAAACTAGAAAAAGGTACTCCCTTTTGCAATAGCTTAACCACTTCACGTAAAGGTTGCTCTCCCATACCATAGACTAACATGTCGGCTTTGGATGTTTCCAAAATACTAGGCATGAGTTTGTCGCTCCAATAATCGTAATGTGTTACACGACGCAAAGAAGCCTCAATACCACCAATTAATACGGGTACATCTGGGAATTTATCCTTAAGAATATTGGCATATACCGTTGTAGCATAATCAGGACGAAAACCGATATCTCCATTAGGTGTATAGGCATCTTTATCCCGACGTTTTTTACTTGCTGTATAATTGCTGACCATAGGATCCATACAGCCACCAGTAACTCCAAAAAATAATCGTGGTGTTCCTAATTTGGTAAAGTCTTGTAAATCATCATTTACATTGGGTTGTGGCACGATTGCCACACGTAATCCATAACTTTCCAGAATACGTCCAATCACCGCAGGTCCAAAAGAAGGATGATCCACATAGGCGTCACCACTGAATAGGATTACGTCTAGCTCTTCCCAACCTCGGATTTTTACTTCTTTGTTAGTCGTTGGTAACCAGTCTGAAAGTTTGTTGTTTTGCATGTGTGCAAAGGTACGGTAAAAATCAATTCCCAATTATCCCATCCCACAATTCGGCGAGTAATTTCTTGCCGTCTTCAGGGGCTTTGGGTTGTTCTGTGAATGTTAGAATTCCTTTTCCATCAGTTTCAATTTTATATCTGAAAACAAAGGTATTCGCTCCTTCTTTTATTCCCATGGTACCAAAACGCAAATCATTAAAGAATAATCCCTCTTCATTTTTGGTAATCGTATACCAACCCTGAGAAATGGCAATCATACGTTGGACTTTCGGATGGTCAGATAAACCCCCAAGTAGATGATGATTTTTAGGATATTCCAAGAATTCAATCGGAATATTATTTAAGATAGAACTGTAGCCAATCAAAAAAGAGTCTTCTGTTTCTACATTTGCTGCCCATAATATGGAGTTCAAAGGAGTAGGCTTGGTTTGAATGTCTTTGTGCGAAATATTCTGCTCTGTAAGTGCGTCTTTGAATTGATGGTAAACAATCCCTTTGAATAAAATAGTCAGAATCATATATCCACTACTTACAATCAAACCTAGATTATTCAATCGACGTCTTTTACTGGATGTTCTTTTTTGGCGCATAGCCAAAATCAAAAAGGTCAGAAAAGGGAGGGTATAAAGCGGGTCAATGACAAAGATGTTTTTGTAAGCCAAACGTAAATCCAGCGGCCAAAACAATTGCGTACCCCAAGTAGTATGCGCATCTAATAGAGGATGCGTAATAAATGCCCAAAAGAATAACCAAGACCAGCCTTTGGAATCTTTATACTTTTCATACTTAGAAACCAGATACCCAAATAAGGGAGCAAAGACCACAGAAAAGACAATCGAATGGGTAAACCCGCGGTGCATTTCTAAAGCCGTTACAGTGTCAGTGAAGTGTGACGACAATACATCTAAATCAGGAATCGTTCCTCCAATAGCACCGTAAAGCATAGCCTTATTGCCGACTTTACGACCTAAAACGGTTTCACCAACAGCGGCACCTAATACGATTTGGGTTAGTGAGTCCAATGTTTACTTCTTGTAATACTTCAAATATTTAAAATAAGAAGCAATCCCCAAAGCAGATACAATCACGACAGAGTAATAAATAAAATTTGGAGTGACTACTTTATCTCCACTAGCATAAGAGTGCAACCCTGTTAAGTAGAAGTTTACCCCAAAGTAAGTCATCATGATAGACGCAAAAGCAACAATACTAATAAAGTTGAACGTCCATCGTCCTCTTAGTCCAGGAACAAGTCTCATATGAATCACAAAAGCATACACCATGATACTTATCAAAGCCCAGGTTTCTTTTGGGTCCCAACCCCAATAACGACCCCAGCTTTCATTAGCCCATTGACCTCCTAAGAAGTTTCCAATGGTTAGCATAACCAATCCCACAGTCAGTGCTGATTCGTTGATATAAGTAATCTCTTGTATGCTTAAACTGATTTTCTTTTTGTTTTTCTCATTAGTTAACAGCATCAATATCAAGGCTACAATACCCAAAATCATTCCCAAGGTAAAAGGACCATAACTGGCTACAATTACAGCCACATGAATCATCAGCCAATACGAGTTCAGAACGGGTTGTAAGTTGGCAATGGAAGGATCCATCCAGTTCCAGTGGGCAATCATTAAAATCATTGAGGTAACAAATGCCGTTGAGGCAACAGTCAATTGAGAATCTTTACCGTAAATCAAACCAAATAACATAGTTGCCCAGGCCACATAAATCATGGATTCATAAGCATCACTCCAAGGAGCATGACCTGAAATGTACCAACGTGCGATGAGTCCCGCAGTATGTAATAAAAATAAAACACCTATTAAGATATGACTTGTAGTTACTAATAAGTTGAAGCTTTTATTATCAAAGAATATTTTGAAAATAATCAAGATAAACATGATAGATCCCACCAACATATACAAATAGTACAGACGTTTAAAAATGTCATATTTGTTATAGGCAATTTCCGCATTAATTTTATCGTCACTAGGGCGTACGGCACTTCCGTATTTTTTTTGGAAGGTAACAATGCTTTTGACTAATGTATCAACGGTGCTGAAATTCTGCTCTTTTTGTGCGGTATCGATTTGTCCAAGGTACATCGGTAAAATGTTTTTGACGTACATAGAATCAATACCTTTAATATTGCTCGAACTCAGTTCGGCATAAGAAATCCATTTGTTGTTTTCGTCAAAAGGTATTGGGAAAATCTTCAAGATACTTCCAGTCAAAGCCGAGTAGAGAAGGTTGACTTTTTTGTCGGTTTCAATAAAGTCTTTTTGGAACTGATTTGGCACAGGTGCTTGATGCGCTTGTTCCAAAAGTTTTTCCAATTTGTATTGTCCTCTTTCGTCAAAAAAGGCTAAAAGGGGAGCGTATTTCGCTTTGCGATCCACACCAATCAAATCTCTAATACTGTCATTACCACGTTTTAAATAAATCATAGGAACGGAATACCACAGTCTTGGATTTTTGGTAATCGACAAAAAGACCTGATCCGCATTTAAATCTTTGTAATGATCGCTCTTGCTAACCTTTCGCACTAATTCTGAAGCAAAAGTGTTGATGGGTTTCATACGACCACCCGCATCCTGAATCACCAAACGCCCAAAATTAGCCGCATGATCGGCATCAATGGCTAAAGCTGTAACTAAAGAGTCAATTTGAGCATCCGTAAGAGGTTTGTTGTGGTCATGGTTTTGAGACCAACCCATTAAACCAAGTAACAGGAAAATAAGTAGTGCGGCTTTTTTCTTTTTTACTTCTTCAATTTTCTTTTTCAATGCGCCAAAACGACTATTTGGGTCAAACAAAATAGCCATTAAACCCAAATACAAAAGGAAGTATCCGATGTAAGTAATAGTTGTTCCCCAATAGTCATGATTAACGGATAAAATCGTTCCTTTTTCGTCTGGATCAAATGAAGCCTGAAAGAACCGATAACCTTTATAATCCAAAATATTGTTCATGTAAATATGCGCATCAAAAGTCTCTGTACTATCTAGAATTGTTACTTTGCTTTCAAAGGCTGAATAGCGTTTTTGTGTACCCGGATATTTTTTGGCAATGAAATCATTAAGCTTAACGCCAAAAGGCAAGGTGTACACCTTGCTTCCAAAGAATAATGTGAATTCTAAATCACCCACTTTTACAGCTTGAGGTTGTCCCATTTTACCTTTAGAACCAATCAAAGTCAATTGTTCGGTTTGACCACCTGATTTGATAGTGACTTTTAGAGCATCATCACCTTGGGTTTTATAATCATTTGAACCCACATAAATCACTTTCCCTGTCATTGCGGGTTCTGGAAATACAAATTGACTTCCTGCTACATTATATAGGGAACGTAACATTAATTGTTGTGTGCTATCCGCAAAAACTTGCCCTTGCATTTGATCGGCCATACGCATAAAGCTTCCGCCGAAAGGCGAACGAATAAAATAACCGTCTTCGTTTTTTATAATGTTTACTGCTCCAGGTGTTTCTTTATTAAAAGCAAAAAGGATGTTATGAATGTTCTCGACTACACCTTCCTTAAGGTAGTGATCGTGACGTCCACCACCGCCTGCTTCCACCATTTTGAGGTATAGGTCTCCTTTGTCCGCAGGAGTAATCGTCTGAGTAGCTCCCATGATGTACTCGTTAGTGGTTATCTCAAATGGGATTTGGTCAAATTTATCGTCGATGCTGTAATGGTTAGAGGCTAGAGGAGAGAGAATCATCGGTTCTTCCAATGTTTTTCTCATCATTTCTCCGTTGTATAAACCGTCAACCATAGCGGTTAAGTGTACTTTGTCAGAATAAACACTATTTTCGGTTGCTCCTTCACGTATCGGCATCATACCTTCATAACTAATATATCTTGTAATGTATGCCCCTACGATGATTAGAATAAACGAAAGGTGTAAGGTAAGTGTCGCCCAGTTTTTGAGCTTGTACAATTGGTATCGTTTGATATTTCCGATGAAGTTGATGATAAAAAAGACCATAATGGTTTCGAACCACCAAGCATTATAAATAAATACACGAGCCGTATCTGTGTTGTACTCACTTTCGATAAAAGTTCCAATACCCATTGCTGCCGCAAAAAGGACAAACAAAAAAGCCATTAAACGTGTCGAAAAAAGCAGAGAGAATAGTTTCTTTTCCATAAACGAAAACCTTAATTTGTTTTGCTGCTGCAAAAGTACTCATAAACTCGCATCTAATGGTGGTACAACTCTCTTTTTTTATAATTTAGCCAAATGGTAAAAATCACAATTATCGGAGGGGGTAATGTAGCCCATCATTTGATAGAACAGGTTCAGTTGGCTGAGGGTCTTGAGTTGGTACAAGCATGGGCACGCAATACCTATGAACTATCCATGAGATTTCCGGAGTTGAATGTGACTAGTGATTTTTCATTGCTTGAAGAAGCTGATATTTATGTCTTAGCTGTTAGTGATGACGCAATTGCAAGTGTTTCTGCACAATTGCCTTTTACAGATCGATTGGTTGTTCATGTTTCGGGAACACAACCTTTAACTCTTCTGTCTGATAAAAACAGACGGGGTGTATGGTATCCTTTGCAAAGCTTTTCCAAAGAAAAAAAGATAGACTTAAAAGAAGTTCCTTTTTGTTTGGAAACTGAAAACAAAGAAGATTTAGAAGTTTTAAAGCAGTTGACGGTTTTGCTTAACGCCAAAGTCTATGAATTGGATTCTGAGCAACGTAAAGCCCTACATGTGGCAGCCGTATTTTGTAATAATTTTGTGAATCAAATGTATCATTTGGCGGATTCAATTTGTGAACAACATAATTTGCCATTTGAGATATTACAACCGTTGATTTTGGCTACAGCCAAAAAAGTAAAACACTCAAAACCTTTTGAGGTGCAAACAGGGCCTGCAGTCCGGAATGATCAAAATACCATCAATAATCAGCAGGATTTTTTGAAAGATGTACCTCAAACACAAAAAATATATAATCTATTAACACGTTCAATACAAGAGACACATGTCAAGGAGTTACAAAGAGATTATGAATGACATCACTACATTTATTTTTGATGTAGATGGTGTTTTGACAGATAGTAAAGTAACTATTACCACTTCGGGTGAATTGTTGCGTACGATGAATACCCGTGATGGTTATGCTATGAAAGTAGCCATTGATAACGGCTATACGGTTTGTGTGATTTCGGGAGGGAAAAATGAGGGAGTACGCAATCGTCTAAGAGGTTTGGGCTTGACCGATATTTATCTCGGAATTAGTGATAAAGTAGAGACCTACGAAGAATTTATCGACGTCTATTCCATTGACCCAAACACGGTGTTGTACATGGGAGATGATATTCCTGATTACCATGTGATGAAAAAGGTGGGATTAGCGACTTGTCCACAAGATTCGGTAGCTGAGATTAAAGCAATCAGTCATTATGTTTCGCACAAAAATGGAGGAGAAGGTTGTGTGAGAGAAGTCATAGAGCAAGTGATGAAAGTACAAGGAAAATGGGTGGCGAGTTTTGGAGGAGACACGACGAGTGATTTTTAAGTAGTAATTATTAAGGCGTAAGTAGTAAGTAAATAAGTACTTTGATGAAACACATTTTACAATTAATCAGATACAAGAACCTATTAATGATTGTAGTGATGCAGTTGGTTTTTAGGTATGCTTTTTTAATACCTCAAGGTATTCCCGTTGCACTAAAGGATTGGCAATATGTTTTGCTGATTTTGGCTACCGTTTGTTTGGCTGCGGGAGGTTATATCATTAATGATATTATGGATGTAGAGACAGACCGAATCAATCGGCCTCATAAATTAATTATTGGTAAATCTATCTCGCAGCATAATGCTTATAACTATTATATGGGTTTTACTACTGTAGGTGTGGTTGTTGGTTTTTATTTAGCCAATGTGATTGATAAATCCCTATTTACGGCTTTGTTTGTGGGGATTGCAGGAACGTTATATTATTATGCGGTTAATTTAAAGAAAACCGTGCTGATTGGAAATGTTGTGATTTCCTTACTAGTAGCGATGAGTTTGTTGGTAGTAGGTCTATTTGATTTATTACCTATGATTTTCCCTGGTAATCAGTACGTTATGAAAGTCTTTTTTGAGATTTTATTAGACTATGCTTTTGTTTTGTTTTTTGTGAATCTTATCCGTGAGATTGTAAAAGACATTGAAGATAAAAGGGGAGATATCCAGTCTAAAAGAATTACTTTTCCGATTAAATTTGGGCGCTCGGTAGCTGCCAAAACAGCCGCACTTTTGACCTTGATTCCTGTGTCAGGGATTACCTATTATTTGCTGACGTATTTACCTAATCTTTTTATAGCTAATACATACGTATTACTTACCGTTGTTGGGCCCCTGATTTATTTTATGCTTAAAGTATGGACTGCCAGAGAGACTCGTGAATTTGCAAAACTAAGTGTGGTCTTAAAGTTGGTAATGTTATTTGGAGTCTTATCTATTGCGGTTATAACCTATGATATGTTGAGCTAATGTTAAAGGAAAAGTTGAAAGATAAACATATTATTCTGGCTTCGGGTTCGCCAAGAAGACAACAGTTTTTTGAGGAAATGGGGTTGGATTTTGAAGTCCGTCTCAAAGAAATTGATGAAGTGTTTCCAGACCATCTACAAGCTGAAGAGATCACAGATTATCTAGCCGAATTAAAAGCCAGTGCTTTTGACGGGGAACTGAAAGAAAATGAAATTTTATTTACCAGTGACACTATTGTTTGGCTAGAAGGAAAGGCTTTGGGTAAACCCAAAGGGCATAAAGGAGCAGTAGAGATGTTACAATCCTTATCAGGCAAAACCCACCAAGTTATTACTTCGGTTTGTGTAAAGACCAAATACAAAACAGCCGTTTTTCACGACATCACTCATGTTACTTTTGCAACTTTGTCTGATGCTGTTATTGAGTATTATATAGAGCATTATCAACCGTTTGATAAAGCAGGTTCGTACGGTATTCAAGAATGGATTGGTTTAGTCGGCATCGAAAAAATTGAAGGTTCCTATGCCAATGTGGTGGGATTGCCTACACAAAAGGTTTTTGAGTGGTTGGATAGACTATAAATTATCCTTGAAGATTAAAACAACCTCTTTTTCCTTGAATTGAATTACTTTTGCAGTATGCAAGCAGATAAAAAAGATATTCGATCGTTGTCAAAAGAAGCCTTGCGTGACTTCTTTGTGGTTCAAGGCGATAAGGCATTTAGAGGAAATCAAGTCTATGAATGGCTGTGGGTCAAAGGTGCTCATGATTTTAATGCCATGTCTAATTTATCAAAGGAGACAAGAACACTTTTAGATCAACATTTTGTCATCAATCACGTCAAGGTAGATCAGATGCAACGTAGTCTGGATGGGACGATTAAAAATGCCGTAAAACTACACGATGGTCTAGTGGTAGAATCTGTTTTAATCCCTACGGACACGCGAACAACTGCCTGTGTGTCCAGTCAAGTGGGATGTAGTTTAGATTGCGAATTTTGCGCCACAGCAAGACTCAAACGCATGCGTAATTTGAATCCTGACGAAATCTATGATCAGGTGGTGGCAATCAACAAAGAAAGTGAAACCTATCACAATCGTAAGTTGTCCAATATTGTATTTATGGGAATGGGAGAGCCCTTGATGAATTACAATAATGTCATGAAAGCCATTGAAAAGATAACCCATGACGAAGGTTTAGGTATGTCTCCCAAACGAATTACTGTTTCGACGTCCGGTTTGCCCAAAATGATTGTCAAATTGGCTGACGATGCCGTTAAGTTTAAGTTGGCAGTTTCTTTGCATTCTGCTAGAGAAGAAGTGCGTAATAAAATCATGCCCTTTAGTAAGAATTTTCCATTGAATGACCTTCGCAAATCATTGGAATATTGGTATGCCAAAACCAAGAGCAAAGTGACCTACGAGTATGTGGTGTGGAAGGGAATAAATGATGCGGCAGAAGACATTGATGCGCTAGTCAAATTTTGTAAATACGTGCCTTGTAAGGTCAATTTAATCGAATACAATCCTATTGATGACGGCGAATTTCAACAAGCGGATTCCAATGCCATCGAGGCCTATATTACCGCTTTAGAGCGAAATAAAATTGTCGCTGTAGTCAGACGCAGCCGAGGCAAAGACATTGATGCTGCTTGTGGTCAATTAGCGAATAAGAATGTGTAACAAAAAAGGGGTAGGCTTCCGATAGGAAGCCTACCCCTTTTTTGTAGGGAAAAATTTTGTGAATTAATTATTTACATTAACCTCAAACGATTTTCCGTTTCTTGTGATTTTCCAAGTTTGTGAACAACCTTGTCCGTCGCCAAAATCAATAGTACCCGTGTTTAAATTTCGAACAAAGCTAATCGTTCCTTCTATATGTTTTCTTGTACATTCTGTACTAGTCAAGATAGCTTTTGTAATTGTAGCTTTGTTGGTTGTCATATTAGGGAAAGTGGTAGTCCACGTACCAGTTGTCTTAAAGAAGTCGTCCGTGTAATTGTCTGGAGTGTCATAACCCTTGGTGTAAATTCTGGTGATCGTACCTTCTCTTTTGAATGTTCCTAATATAGGAAGTTTAACGGTTAGATTTTGTGTGTTAGTAATGTTTGGATTATTAATTCCTTCATTTTTTACTAAATGAATAGATCCATTTACAATTCGACCATTCATGTCATAATCTTGGAAAAGAACCACCACATCGTTAAACTTAGCTGTAAGTGCCAAAATTTTGATTACACCTTTTACAGTAACACCGCTTGGCTGTGTGCATCCTGTTGTTCCAAAGTCGTAAATTCTCGAGAAATAAAGTTTTCCGTTAAATTCCACTTGGTCTTTTTCCAGTTCTCCGCTAACCTGACATGCTTCACTAACTAGTCTACCATTTGTGGTTGGACTTCCATTAGCGAGTTGATGTGCTTTGTATTCTAAGTTTTGTTGAATTACCAATCCTGCTTCCGCAGCCTGATCCAGTTCTAAATCGGCTTGTATGTCAGCTGCCATTTCAGCATCTGTTATAGTAGGTATTACAACAGGAGTGATAATTGGAGCTGGATCGTCTTTGCTACAACTGAATAATGTTACTGCTACAGCTAATGCGCTTAATTTTACTAATTGTTTTTTCATTTTTTGAAATAAATTAAAAGGTTGATTTTATGCTAACTCCAAATATACTGTTTTTAAATTAATTACGCTTTGATTTACATTGATAAATCACGGACTAATCTCTATATTTGACAACCATGAAAATAGTCGAACAAATAAAACAACCGATTCGGGAGGAAATGCAACTTTTTGAAAAAAAGTTCCATGAATCCATGTCTTCAAAGGTGGCGTTGCTCAACCGCATTACGTATTACATAGTGAATAGTAAAGGGAAGCAAATGCGTCCGATGTTTGTTTTTTTGACCGCAAAAATGCTTTCCGACGGAAAAATTAATGAACGAACCTACAGAGGGGCATCTGTAATTGAGTTGATTCATACCGCTACTTTGGTACATGACGATGTGGTAGATGATAGTAATCGTCGGCGTGGTTTTTTCTCGATTAATGCACTTTGGAAAAATAAAATTGCCGTACTAGTAGGAGATTATTTGTTGTCCAAAGGCTTGTTGCTGTCTATAGATAATAATGATTTTGATTTGCTAAAGATTATTTCAGTAGCGGTTAGAGAGATGAGCGAAGGAGAGTTGTTGCAAATCGAAAAAGCCAGACGTTTAGATATTACAGAAGACGTTTATTTTGAAATCATTCGACAAAAGACAGCGACCCTGATTGCGGCTTGTTGCGCTTTAGGGGCTAAGTCAGTTTCGGATAACGACGAAGAGGTGGAGATTATGCACCGTTTTGGGGAATTGATAGGGATTGCCTTTCAAATCAAAGATGATTTGTTTGATTACACAGATGATGCTATTGGTAAACCAACAGGAATAGATATCAAGGAACAAAAAATGACCTTGCCTCTCATTCATGTGCTTAATAATGCCAATCCTCAAGATAAAAAATGGTTGATTAATTCTATTAAAAACCATAACAAAGACAAGAAGAGAGTAAAAGAGGTAATATCTTTTGTAAAAGAAAATGGAGGATTAGCTTACGCCGAAGAGCAAATGATTCATTATCAGCAAGAAGCACTATCTTTACTGGGTAAATATCCCGACTCGCCATACAAAAACTCATTAGAGTTGATGGTCAATTACGTGATTGAACGTAAAAAATAATACATTTTGTCTGAGTTATGATTTCAAAGGATACTATTGATAAGGTATACGATGCTGCCCGTGTAGAGGAGGTCATATCAGACTATGTTCAGTTAAAAAAATCAGGTAGTAACTTAAAAGGTTTAAGCCCTTTTTCTGATGAGCGCACACCGTCTTTTATGGTGTCTCCCGTAAAACAAATTTGGAAGGATTTTAGTTCTGGTAAAGGAGGTAATGCTATTGCTTTTTTGATGGAATATGAGCATTTTACCTATCCAGAAGCGATACGGCATTTGGCCAAAAAATATCATATTGAAATTGAAGAGACCACGCCATCTGATCAAGACAAGGCGGCTACTGATGAGCGGGAGAGTTTGTATTTAGTGTCCGAGTTTGCCAACAAATATTTTCAGGATGTGTTATTTAACACCGAAGAAGGAAAGGCTATTGGATTGACCTATTTTAAAGAAAGAGGATTTACTCAAGAAACCATTAAAAAATTTGGACTAGGCTATTCTCCAGACCAGTGGGAGGCTTTTACCAAAGAGGCTTTAGGGAAAGGTTATCAATTAGATTTTTTAGAGAAAACAGGACTTACCATTGTCAAAGAACAGAAACAGTTTGATCGATTTAAGGGGCGTGTAATGTTTCCTATCGTAAGTGTTTCTGGAAGGGTATTAGGTTTTGGAGGGAGGATATTAAACGCGGATAAAAAAGCAGCTAAGTATCTTAATTCACCGGAAAGCCCCGTATATCATAAAAGTAAAATTCTGTATGGTTTGTATCAAGCCAAGCAGGCTATAGCCAAAAATGATAATTGTTATTTGGTTGAAGGTTATACCGACGTCATTCAGTTTAATCAGTCAGGAGTAGAAAATGTAGTGTCCTCTTCGGGTACTGCTTTGACACCCGATCAGATACGGTTGATTAGTCGTTTGACAAAAAATGTAACGGTATTATTTGATGGAGATGCGGCAGGATTAAGAGCATCATTAAGGGGGATTGATTTGATTTTGGAAGAAGGTATGAATGTTAAAGTATGTGCCTTCCCAGATGGTGAAGATCCTGATAGTTTTGCTCGTTCCCGTTCCCAAGATGAGCTAGAAACCTATCTCCATGATAATGCAAAGGATTTTATCCAATTTAAGGCATCACTATTAGTTGACGACGCAGCTAATGATCCTATAAAGAAAGCGGATACGATACGTGACATGGTGGTAAGTATCGCAAAGATACCGGATCGTATTCAACGCGAAGTATATATTCAGGAATGTGCCAAAATAATGGCCATTTCAGAAGAAGTGTTGTTCAATACTTTAGCTCAGCAACTCAACAAAGGGCGTGCTAAGGAGGCAAGGGAAAACGCTGTAGAATTACCTGTAATGCAGGTGGTTAAAGAAGAGCAGGCTCCAGTGGCAAGAGTAGATTCCTTATTGATAATAGAGCGAAAGATTATTGAGCTTTTGTTGTTGTATGGAAATCGAGAAGAAGAATTTGAGGATGTAATGATGAAGGCCAATGAAGAGGGCGAACTCGTGATGTTCTCTGAGTGGAATACCTTCAAAGTATATGATCGAATTTTTATGGATTTGCAAGATGATGAGATTGAGTTTTCAAATCCAAATTTTAGGAAAGTGTATCAAAGTTTAATGACCTATTATCAGCAAAATGATGAGTTTAAAACCGATGCCTTTTTAAGTCAATTGCCGCAAGAGCTACATCAAGAGGTGGTGGATATATTGATGTTAGACGATAGAGATAGCCTCCATAAGTGGGAAGAACAAAAAATAGTTGTAAAACAGAAAACCGAATCTGTGGCGCAAAACGTGACAGAAACCATACTGACGTTAAGATGGTATCTGGTAGATAAATTAGTCAAGTCGTTAATTACCAAAGTATCCAACGAGCCCGATGCAGATAATGCTCAGATTTTACAAGACGTCAAAGATTACAGTACGCTGATTAGGCGATTCTCTGAACAATTAGGACGCGTGTTGAGTCGTTTTTAGCCTTTCCATTCAACAGGAATTTCACAAACAGGAATCGGATTCATTTTGTGTTTATTGGCGTTATTGAGTCTTTTGTAAATGTCAAAAACTTCTTTTTCTCTGCCTACAAAATCAGCGCTTGTTTTATGGTTTTCGGCTGCATTCATAGCCCATTCTAATTCATTGTATGAAGCTCCAATTTGATCTTCGTCTGTACGGCTGTCGCCAAATAGTCCGTCGGTTGGAGCAGCTTTTTGTATGGATTCAGGAACGTTTAAAAAGGCAGCTAAAGCATATACCTCAGACTTTACTAAATCTGCAATAGGGCTTAAGTCAACACCACCATCACCGTATTTAGTATAAAATCCTACCCCAAAATCTTCCACTTTGTTTCCTGTTCCTGCTACTAATAATCCATTGATGCCTCCTAAGTAGTATAATGTAGTCATGCGTAATCGGGCTCTTGTGTTGGCCAAAGAAAGGTTGAGTTTAGTTTCGTTTTCCGAAGTGGGTACTGCTTTTTTGAATGTTTCGAATGTTTCTGTAAGGTCAACTGTTACACCAGATACATTAGGAAAACGCTCTTTTAATTGATTGATGTGCTCCCATGCTCGACTCACATGACTAGGTGCCTGATGGATGGGCATTTCTACGCAGAGTGTAGTTAATCCTGTTTGTGCACATAGTGTAGAGGTTACGGCAGAGTCGATTCCTCCAGAAATACCAACTACAAAACCCTTAACTCCAGCTTTTTTTGCGTATGCTGTAAGCCAGTTGACGATGTATTCATTTATTTTATCGGCCTGAAAGTTGGATTTTTTAGGAATCATAATCGTTGTTTTTGACGGGAGCAATGTATATTTGCTGTGTTAGAAAAATTACGTGGTAAAATTATTAAATTTATGAAGCAAATCCACGTAGTATTATCACAAAAAAGAATGTTTTTCTGCTAAAAATGGGACTGTATAAATCAAAAAAAGTCAATGACACTACTCAACTTTGGGTTTGGAAAGTCGAGGAAACATTTGAGTATTTGTATGATCATGTTTCGTTGACCGAAGAAAGTGAATTTCGTCTTCAGGGCATGAAGTCTCATGCACATCAAAAAGCTTTTTTGGCCGTTCGTATGCTGTTGCAGGAAGCAGGATATACAGATTATGATATGTATTATGAAAGTGATGGTAAGCCCTATTTGTTAGACGATCATCATTTGTCGATAACCCATTCATTTGAATTTGTGGCGCTGTTAATTGCTGATAAGCCTTGTGGTATTGATGTTGAAAAACAACGGACAAAAATTATTAGAATTGCAGATAAGTTTTTACATAAAAAAGAAGATTTAAATCCACAAACAGAGGAAGAAGAAATTCTGAAACTAACTATCGTGTGGTGTATCAAAGAGGCTGCCTATAAATTATTAGGTCTTCCTAATGTCAGTTTTAAACAAAACATTGAGGTTACATCTTTTCGCATTAACCAAGATAAGGTGGACGTGGTAATTTCTTTACAAGATGAGTCACGTACGTTTGAGAGTCATTTCGAAATTGTAGAATCATTTGTAATGGCTTATATTGTGGCATGATACATAGCGTTTACTCAGAAATCTTTCGCGCTAAGCAAGAAGGTAAACAATTGCTTGCTTTGTTAATTGATCCCGATAAAGTTCAGTTACAAGACCTAGCACAATTACTTAACAAAACTGCGGAGAGTCCTGTTACTCATATAATGATTGGAGGCAGTTTATTGTCCACGTATCAGTTGGAAGAAACAGTTAGAAAGATTAAATCAATATCAAACCTTCCTGTAGTGTTGTTTCCAGGAAATGTTTCTCAAGTAACAAAAGAAGTAGACGCGATGCTTTTTTTGACTTTAGTGTCTGGAAGAAATCCAGAATACCTTATTGGACAACATGTTCAGGCGGCTCCAATTATAAAGGGTATGGGTATAGAAACCATTGCTACGGGGTATATGCTAATTGAAAGCGGAGCGCCTACATCCGTTTCTTACATCAGCAATACTCAACCTATTCCAAGAAATAAAACAGATATAGCTGTGGCCACCGCGTTGGCTTCTGAAATGTTAGGTATGCAAGCTATATATCTCGAAGGAGGTAGTGGTGCCAAATTCTCCGTTCCTCTAGATTTGGTCTCGGCGGTTTCGAGCGCAGTAGGCATTCCAATACTAGTGGGAGGAGGAATTAGAGACAACGAAACGATACAAAAAATGTATGCTGCAGGAGCAACAATGGTGGTAGTAGGAACGGCATTTGAAGAAAATGCAGGTTTTTTTGACCAGAATTAGCCGAAGGTTTAACGAGTATTAGTAATTATTACTATTTTTAAGGTTATTAGACTTCACATACCCAATAATATAAATAGACTATGGACGAGATACTGCTAAAAAGCGAAATCGAGAAAGTTTTTGAGGCCCACGATGTGAGTTATACAGCAGCTAATATTGAGCAAATAACATCTCAAGGTATTAGTGCCAAAGCTATTGAGACCCAATTGATTTTTTTTAAAAGAGGAATCAAAAAGAGCGAATTGGCTGAAGCTGCGGTTAAATCCAATGGAATAAAAGTCTTAAAAGCAAAAGAAGTGGATGATTATGAACTCTTTTTTGAGCAACAAAAAGGCAATAAAAAATTGGTGAAGTTCGTGCCTGCTTCAGGTGCAGCTAGTCGGATGTTTAAGTTTTTGAGTGAGTTTTTAAGGTCTTTTGATGTCGAGAAGGAAACCATAAACTTATATATCAACAAGAATAAAGACGAGGAGTTTAAAGTATTTATCGCGGGTTTAGAGAAATTTCCGTTTTACCAACCGATAAAGGATAGTCTTTATCAAAAATATCCGGATTTTGGAGAGTGGAAAAGAAATAAAAGGGTATATCATTTTGTAAAAAAAATGATGGAGTCCAAGGAGTTCAATTTTATCAATAAACCTAAAGCTGTTTTACCTTTTCACCAGTATGGAGATCATAGTGCTACGCCTATTGAAGAACATTTAAAAGAAGCGGCACTCTACGCAAGTACCAATAAACAATCAGAGGTACATTTTACTATTTCAGAAGCTCATCAAGGTTATTTTGATGCTATTGTAGATGAGGTAAAACCGAAAATTGAAAAAGAGTTTGACATCAAGATTGAAATTACTTATTCCAATCAAAAACAATCGACAGACACATTGGCTGTTGATATGAACAATAAACCTTTCCGTTTAGAAGATGGGAGTTTGTTGTTTAGGCCAGGAGGACATGGAGCGCTGATAGAGAATTTAAACAGCATTGATGCGGATATTATTTTTATTAAAAATATAGATAATGTTACCAATGCACAGCTAGAAACAGTGGTTAAATACAAGAGGGCTTTGGCGGGTGTGTTAATCGCCTTACAAGATCGAATATTTAAATACATTGAGTTAATCGATTCAAGTCAAATGGATGCTGAAAAGATTAGAGAAGTAGTTGTGTTTTTGCGAGAAGATTTGAATATCTGTGTGCATGAATATTTTGATCAATTTAAAGAGGATTTTCAAAAAGAATACATCCGCGATATACTTGATCGCCCTATTCGAGTTTGTGGTATGGTAAAGAATGAAGGAGAACCAGGAGGGGGGCCGTTTTGGGTGTTGAACAAAAAGGGATGTAGATCCTTGCAGATTGTGGAGTCTTCTCAGATTGATTTAAAGGATTTTGAGCAAAAGGAAATATTTGCTTCGTCCACTCATTTTAATCCTGTTGACTTAGTTTGTGGGACTAAAAACAGCAAAGGACAAAAGTTTGATTTGACCCAATTCATTGATCCTAACAGTGGATTTATCGTGCAGAAAAATCACAAAGGAAGAGATCTTAAGTTCTATGAACTACCAGGGCTTTGGAATGGAGCAATGGCGAATTGGCTAACTGTTTTTGTGCAAGTGCCTTTAGGGACATTTAACCCAGTGAAGACGGTAAATGACTTATTAAAAGCAGGACACCAAGAAGGAGAATAGGTTAATTGGTGATGATGAGTTATCTTTTTTTGGCTTTATAGAATAGTATTTGGTAAACTTTAAAAATAGAAATTATGAAAAAAACAAACTTAATTACTTGCCTGTTAGTATTGGTTTCTAGTACTATGATGGCACAATGGACAGCCGTAAACAATGGCTTGCCAGGGTTGACAACTAATGGAGTTGCAAATGTGAGAGATTCGCTATTTACTGCTGTTAATGGTCATGGCGTTTATTTTTCAATAGATAATGGAGAAAGTTGGGCAGAATGGAAGAATAATTCCAAGTTAACTACAAAAAAAATAAATGATTTTGAAGGTTTAACGGCTTTTTCTGGAACAGGTGGAGGTAATCATTTTTCAGTAAGTGGTCAACAAATGTTAGGGATTTACCAATCGATTTCAGGCGAAGGTGGTTTAACAGCAAGTAGGTTGTCCTTTATACCTGTGCCAGCTGAACAAATTAATGACTGGATTGATGAAGAAAATCCTGAAATTTTTTATTTAGCGACCAATAATGGAGTTTATTATAGTCCAGATAAAATGAATTGGACAAAGTCAGGAGGTTTAACAGGTGACGCACTAGTGGTTAATACCCTACATTTAGTGGAACATGACGATGACACGGAGACGCTTTATGCTGGGACAAACGATGGGATGTATAAATCGGTTGATAGCGGAAAAACCTTTTCAAAATCTTTAAATGGAATTGCCTCTGGTCAAAGAGTTAATAATCATAGCTTTTTTGTCACTACCGAAAATGGGGTTTATACATTTAACGAGGAGAATGACTTATTTAACCCGTTTATTCCATCTGGAGATTATTATACTTCGGTAGTTGATTTGTCTAAATTTGTTGCTTATGCCTTTGGGGATGGTGTAGCCAAAAAAATAAATATGATGACAGGTATTATCGAAGATGTTAGTTTGGATAATGTGACTGGAGGAGCAATAATTGGCGCTACTTATGTTAAGGATTACTTGTTTGTTTGTACAGAACAAGGAGGTGTATTTAGAATGCCATTGACGGATAATTTGGGTGTAGGCGATTATGAAATTAATCATATTTCATTTGATGTTGTACCTAATCCAAGTACAGGAAGTTTTACTATTACATCGGAAGAACCTGTAGAAGTCTTATTGTTTAATGCTCAAGGATCGTTACTTAAAGCCTACGATGTTAAAAATTCGTTTTTTGTTCAGCAGAGCTTATCAAAAGGAGTTTACTTTGTTAATCAAAAAGGAACTAGAAATACTAAAAAACTTATCATTGAATAACTAGGTAGTTCTTCAAGGTGATTTAATGTTAATTTCTAATTAGTATTAAATTGCCTTGAATTTCTACTCTATAAGGTTTCATAGATAATGGTTGTCCAGCATTTGAGCCTGTAAAAAGATCGTACTCTAATTCATCACAAGGGCAAACTGCTTTAATGCCTTTGAGATACATTTGCGAACAATCCGATATATATTGATTGGGACAATTGGCGTCAAAAGCAGTATAACCGCTCCCAGTATTAAAAACGATGATGCCATTGGCACCAACATTTAAGTCCGTAATTAGCTTTGCATTGCTGGCAAATTGTAGTTGACTGAATTGAGGGAGATTGAGGTCGATAACGTAATTAACAGGATAGTTGGGGATGTAAGGATTTTGATAATTGATTTTGTCTTTTGAACATCCCAAGAAAAATAGACTAACGATTAAAAGTAAAAAGTTCTTTTTCAAAATACCCAGTTGTTGATTGCAAGGCAAAGTAAGACCATGCTATTTAGAAATACAAATAAATTATAGAGGAGTAAATTATTTAGGAGATACGCAGAATTAAAACGTCTAATAAGCAAATAATTAAGCCAAAAAATTCATACATTTGTACAACGAGTCCCATATTCATGGGACTTTTTATTTAAAAAACAATGACGATATGAGTGAGAAATCGTACTATACGGAAGAAGGTTTTAAAAAACTGAAAGAAGAGTTAGAGCAATTGAAAAGTGTGGAGCGGCCAAAAGCTTCTCAAGCTATTGCAGATGCACGAGATAAAGGAGATTTGTCCGAGAATGCTGAATATGACGCAGCGAAAGAAGCCCAAGGCATGTTGGAGATGAAAATCGCTAAGATGGAGGCATTGGTGTCCTCTGCACGTATTATTGATGAGTCGCAAATTGATACTTCAAAAGTGTTGGTGTTGTCTTCTGTTAAACTGAAAAATCAAGCCAATGGTATGCAGATGAAATATACATTGGTAGCAGAGAGCGAGGCAAATCTTAAGACAGGGAAGATATCGGTTACTTCTCCAATAGGAAAAGGTTTATTAGGAAAGTCAGTAGGTGATATTGCTGAGATTAAAGTGCCAAATGGAGTGCTTAAAATGGAGATATTAGAAATTACAAGAGAGTGATATGGCTTCTATTTTTATCAAAATAATAAATGGAGAGATTCCATGTTATAAAATAGCAGAGGACGAAAACTATTTTGCTTTTTTAGATATAAGTCCAAATGCAGTAGGTCATACTTTATGTATTCCCAAAAAGGAAATAGATAAAATCCTTGATATGGATGAGGATCACTACATGGGACTAATGCAGTTTGCACGGAAAGTAGGGATTGCTGTAGAACGAGCCATTCCTTGTAAAAGAGTTGGGATGACTGTAATCGGTTTAGAAGTGCCACATACCCATGTGCATTTAATTCCGTTAAATAGTATGGGAGATATGAATTTCAAAAACAAGGTGGAGCTCAGTCCAGAAGAGTTTCAAAAAACAGCAGATAAAATAAAAGCACATTTATAATGTGCTTTTATTTTGTTTAAAGGTATTTTTCTTTGAACAGTGATTTGAAGTTTTCAAAACCAATGGCAGCATTAGCTCGCCAATCCGAAGATTCCCCATCATCACTTACCCATTTATAGGAATGAAAAGGGATGTTGTATTTGAGACACGTATGAGCTAAAGCATAACATTCCATATCAACGATGTTACAAGTCTGTGTCATCTCGTTGTACTTAGGTGTGTATTCGTGAGCTTTATCTTGATGAAAAAACTGATCTGTGGTAAAACAATGAATATCTGAGGAGTCATCAATTACAATAGCCCCAATATTGGTAAAAGGTGTTACACCATAATCAGCCATAGGCCTACAATCAATATTATTATGCACCTTACCTACTTTGAGAACATCTCCCACTTTATGCGTTTTAAGATTACCACATGAACCAAAGTTGATGACCAAATCTGGTTTTTCAAGGCAAATGATTTCTGTCATTTTTGAAGCCGCAGCGATTTTTCCTAATCCAGTGATGTGTACAGGTACACCAAACAAGTCTTTACTATCCCCATGCTCTAATTCTAGAGCACTTACTAAAACTATTTTAGTCATATTTAATTACACTTTTGATGTGAGTGTCCGATACAATTCCGATGTCAATGAGACAAATGGTGTCCTTTAAATAATAACCAGCTTTGATTACTAACTCTTCTGCGGCTTTAATAGTGCCTCCTGTAGCTAGAACATCATCTACTAAAACTACTTTTTCTTGGTTGCCCATTCGGTTCATTTCTAAGGTGTCAGTGCCGTATTCTAGATTGTAAGTAGCAGAAACTAACTCTTTATTAGGGAGTTTCCCTTTTTTTCGGATGAGTTTTATACCACAGCCTAGGTGCATGGCAATTGCTGTCGCAAAAATAAAACCTCTCGAATCTATACCAATAATGTAGTCAGGCGTGCATGTGATGAGCCCTGCTAGCTTTTCCACTGCTAGTTGGAAAGCCTTTGGATCAGCCAATAAAGGCTGGATGTCTCGATACAATATTCCTTTTTCAGGAAAATCAGGAATAGCGTCAATGTATTCTTTTAAGTTCATTCTTTTTCCATTTAAAAAACCAAAATACTAACAAATTCATAAAAGTAGTTTTTAATAAGGGTGTCATTATGTCATATGGGGCATTATTTCATATCTTTGACCCAGAATTTGATAGAAGTACAGTATCTCATATGGAAAAGATAATTGACGAAAATAAACAAGGAGAAGCATTAGTAACTCAGGCCAAAGCAGATAATCAAAAAAAACTATTTGTGGAGAGTTATGGCTGTCAAATGAATTTTGCGGATAGCGAAGTAGTGGCTTCGATTTTGGCAAACGAAGGATACAATACCACTCAAGTGTTGGAAGAAGCCGATTTAGTTTTGGTAAACACGTGTTCGATTCGAGATAAGGCAGAACAAACCGTGCGCAAACGACTACAACAATACAATGCCATTAAGCGGACTATAAACCCCAATATGAAAGTAGGTGTTTTGGGTTGCATGGCGGAGCGTCTCAAAAGCAAATTTTTGGAAGAGGAAAAGATAGTGGATATGGTCGTAGGGCCTGATGCTTATAAAGACATTCCTAATCTATTAAAAGACGTAGACAGTGGAAAAGAAGCGATTAATGTAATCTTATCCAGAGAAGAAACCTATGCAGACGTATCTCCTGTACGATTGATGACTAATGGAGTAACGGCTTTTGTTTCGATTACCAGAGGTTGTGATAACATGTGTACATTTTGTGTTGTGCCTTTTACCAGAGGTAGAGAGCGCAGTCGAGAACCACAAAGTATATTGGGGGAGATTAAGGATTTATGGGAAAAAGGCTATAAGGAAGTAACATTATTAGGGCAAAATGTAGATAGTTATTTGTGGTATGGCGGAGGTTTGAAGAAAGACTTTGAGTCTGCTTCAGAAATTCAAAAAGCAACAGCTGTAGATTTTGCACAATTGTTAGAAATGTGTGCCAAGGCTTTCCCAAAAATGAGGTTTAGGTTTTCGACCTCTAATCCACAAGATATGCACGAAGAGGTGCTTCATGTTATTGCCAAATATGATAATGTTTGTAAGTATATTCACTTGCCAGTACAGTCGGGTAGTACGAGGATTCTAAAAGAGATGAACCGTCAGCACACACGAGAGGAATATATGGCACTGGTAGATAAAATTTATGAGATTGTTCCTGAGATTTCATTGTCACAAGATATCATAGCGGGATTCCCTACAGAAACGGAAGAAGATCATAAAGATACCTTGACGTTATTGGAATATGTAGGCTATGATTTTGGATTTATGTTCATGTATTCGGAACGACCAGGAACATTAGCCGCTCGTAAAATGAAAGATGATATTCCTGTTGAAGTCAAGAAGAGAAGACTGCAAGAAATAATTGATTTACAAATTCAATTGAGTCACAAAAGAGTATCTCGATGGGTAGGTAAAACTGTTGAGGTATTAATCGAAAAAGAATCCAAAAAATCAGATCAGGAATGGTCTGGAAGAAATTCCCAGAATACAACGGTTATTTTCCCTAAAGAAAATTATAAACCGGGTGATTTTGTGAACGTTAAAGTAGAAAGATGTACGGCTACTTCATTGATTGGGAAAGTAGTGGGATACAGTGAGATGCATCAATAACCAAAAGGCTTGATTATGGAATCCATTCAAAACATCAAACAACGACTCGAGATCATAGGAAATGATCCTCAACTGAATCGGGCGCTTGAAAAAGCGATCAGAGTAGCACCTACGGATATTTCTGTTTTGGTGACAGGAGAAAGTGGTGTGGGTAAAGAGAATATTCCGAAAATTATTCATTCCTTATCCCATCGTAAACACGGAAAATATATTGCTGTAAACTGTGGAGCAATCCCGGAAGGAACCATTGATAGTGAATTATTTGGTCATGAAAAAGGGGCGTTTACAGGGGCTACTTCTACTCGTGAAGGATATTTTGGTGTAGCGGATGGTGGAACTATATTTTTGGATGAAGTGGGTGAATTGCCTTTAACCACCCAAGTACGGCTATTACGTGTGTTAGAGAATGGAGAATTCATTAAGGTAGGGTCGTCTCAAGTCCAAAAAACGAATGTTAGAATTGTCGCCGCGACTAACGTAAAAATGGCTGAAGCAATTCAAAAAGGGAAATTTAGAGAGGATTTATATTATCGTTTAAGTACCGTCGAAATAAGTTTACCTCCACTTCGCGAAAGAGGGATGGATATTCATTTGTTGTTCAGAAAATTTGCGTCCGATTTTGCGCATAAATACAACATGCCTCCCGTTCGATTGGACGAGTCAGCAGTGGCTCTTTTGTTGAAATACAATTGGAGCGGAAACATCAGGCAACTTAAAAATGTGACGGAGCAATTGTCTGTTCTGGAAACTAATCGAGATATATCCGCTGAAACATTAATCTCCTATTTGCCGCAACAAACAGGAAGTGGTTTACCTACTGTTGTTGGAGGTAAAAAAGACGAAAGTGATTTTAGTACGGAGCGAGAGATTTTATATAAAATCCTTTTCGACATGAAAGCAGATCTTAATGATTTAAAAAAATTGACCTTAGATTTGATTAAAAACGGGTCGGCTAATGTCAAAGAAGAAAGCGAAGGTTTGCTCAAAAAAATATACGGACAAAAAGAAGAATTTTTGCGAGACAATGTATCTCTATTGCCCGCAAGTTCGTCCTCAGTAACACCAGTAATGTATGATGAAAAAGAGGAAGAGGAGTTTCATTATACTGAAGCAGATGAGGTAGAGGATAAGGAAAGTATGAGTTTGCATGAAAAAGAATTGGAGCTAATCAAAAAATCTTTGGAGCGGAACAAAGGGAAAAGAAAGGCTACCGCTGATGAGTTAGGTATCTCAGAGCGTACCTTATACCGTAAGATTAAACAATACGATTTATGATGATAAAAAGAACTTGCAAACTACAATTAGTAATAGTATTTTTGGTAGGCTTGTTGTTGACAGGGTGCGGAGTATATAACTTTACGGGGACAGGAAAGATAGATGCAGATACTTTCCAAGTTAATTATTTTAGAAATACAGCAGAAATTGTTGAGCCGGGTATAGAACGCGATTTTACATTAGCTTTGCAGGATTTGATTCAAAATCAGACGAGTCTAAGTTTGACTAATTCTGATGGCGATTTGTTGTATGAAGGGGAGATTGTAGAGTACAGAATTGCACCAATGACAGCGACAGCAGACCAGAGAGCTGCCCAAAACAGGTTGACCATTTCAGTAAATGTTCGATTTGTCAATAAGAAGAAAAGCGAAGATGATTTTGAAAAGCGTTTTTCTTTTTTTTATGATTATCCAGCCACGGATCAATTAGTTGGCGCTAAGTTGAAGGCCGCAGTTGAAGAAATATATGAGAGAATTACGCAAGATATATTTAATGAATCACTTGCCAAGTGGTAAAAAAGAAATAAAAAGTTAATTTGAAATCATCTGAATACATAGGAGTTTTACAATCCAACATTAGAGTAGACAAAGAAATTGCCACTACACTAGAGGAAATTATCGAAGAGTATCCTTATTTTCAGAGTGCTCGAGCAGTCTATCTTAAATACCTCCACGATCAGGGAAGTTTCAAATATAATGGACAACTTAAAAAAACAGCGGCATTTACCCTGGATCGAACAGTATTGTTCGATTATATAACTTCTGATAGATTTAAAGGAATTGACGATATTAAGCCAATTTGGGTGGAGCAACCTAAAATTGATAAACTTGTCGTTAATGTATTGGAAGAATTACCAATAGTGAGTCAAATCACGCCAGAGGTAATCACCATTTCGGTTCAACCAGAAGCAGTAGTGTCAGAGGTTATAGCAGCGTTACCTGTTTATGTAGTCAATGTGTTGGAAGAATTACCAATAGTGAGTCAAATCACGCCAGAGGTAATCACCATTTCGGTTCAACCAGAAGCAGTAGTGTCAGAGGTTATAGCAGCGTTACCTGTTTATGTAGTCAATGTGTTGGAAGAATTACCAATAGTGAGTCAAATCACGCCAGAGGTAATTACCATTTCGGTTCAACCAGAAGCAGTAGTGTCAGAGGTTATAGCAACGTTACCTGTTTATGTAGTCAATGTGTTGGAAGAATTACCAATAGTGAGTCAAATCACGCCAGAGGTAATTACCATTTCGGTTAAACCGGAATCAGTGCCTGAGCTTATAGAAGAGTTGCCTATTTATGTGGTTGATGTGAAGGAAGAATTCCCAATAGTACATCAAGTAACCAGTGCTGTAATTACCATAAAGGAAAAATCAGTTAAAACGCTACAATCACAGGAAATAATAACAGAAGAGATAGAAGAACCATTACTTTCAGAAGTTATTGAAGAACGATTGGAGTTAGGTAAACCATTGGAATTTTCACGAGATGAAAAACACTCTTTCCAAGAATGGTTGCAGCTAACCGCAATGAAGCCGATTGATCGCAGTACTCCACCACCAATACCTGAAGAGGTTGTTGTGATGCAAGAAGAATCAGTCGAAAAGGAACAAAAAATATCAAAGCAAGAGCTCATAGATCGTTTTATCGAAGCGAATCCAAGAATGCCTCGAGCTAACGCAAAAGGAGAAAACGAAATAACTACTCAAGCCCCAAGTGTTGAAAGACCTAATAACAATACAACCTTAATGACAGAGACCTTAGCCAAGGTATATTTGGAACAAAAGAAATACGACAGAGCGATACAAGCCTATGAAATTTTAATTTTGAAAAATCCAGAAAAAAAGTCGTTATTTGCAGACCGAATATGGGATATTAAACAATTAAAGAAAAATAACACCTAGATTATAATGACAACTTTTTCAATTTTCGTAGCTCTTATTTCAGTAGTATGTTTCCTATTGGTAGTAGTGATAATGGTACAAAATCCTAAAGGAGGAGGATTATCATCAACTTTTGGATCATCTCAAACTATTGGAGGAGTTCAAAATACGACAGACTTTTTAGATAAAAGTACTTGGACTTTGGCAGCTGTGCTTATTGCTTTGATTTTATTATCAAACTTAAGTGTAACAGGAGGTGTAGAGAACGGGTCTAAATTGATTGATGAAACGATTGAAGTTCCTGCAGCGACTACAGAATTACCAACAGCAACGGAAGAAGCAGTTGAAGCTGCAACAGAAGAAGCACCAGCAGCTGAATCAATTGATTCGTTAATAAAATAATAAGAAATACATCATATAAAACACTAAAGGCTTTCCAATTGGAAAGCCTTTAGTGTTTTATATAGCCATGCTCAGCTGAATACGTTTACGTTCTTTATCCACTTCAAGGACTTTGACTTGCACTTGTTGGTTTAAAGTAACTACTTCATTGACATCACTCACAAAACCTTGTTTAAGTTGAGAGATATGCACCAATCCACTTTCTTTAATCCCAATATTGACAAAACACCCAAAGTTGGTAATGTTGTTCACGATACCAGGAACTACAGCTCCTACCACTAAATCATTAATGGTTTTTAGATTTTTGTCAAATTCAAAAATGGATAGTTTTTTACGAGGATCTAAACCTGGTTTCTCTAATTCTTTGACGATATCTTGTAAACCGTGCAAGCCTATTTGGTCAGTGACATAATTGTCTAACTGAATTTGATTGATTTTATCCCTGTTGCCGATGAGTTCATTAACAGAAATTTTTAGATCCTTAGCCATTTTATTTACCAAAGCATAGGACTCAGGGTGTACAGCAGAGTTATCCAAAGGATTATCTGCGTTAGTGATTCGGATAAATGCCGCACATTGTTGAAACGCTTTTTTGCCTAATCCGGGAACGTTAAGTAATGCTGTTCGAGAAGAAAATGCACCATGCTCGGCACGATATTGTACAATGTTTTCTGCTAATTTAGGGCCAATTCCAGCAACATAAGTCAAGAGGTGATGACTGGCGGTATTTAAGTTTACACCTGCCTTATTTACACATCTGATTACAACATTGTCAAGAGATTCTTTTAATAAGTTTTGATTGACATCATGTTGGTATTGTCCTACACCAATGGCTTTTGGTTCTATTTTAACCAATTCGGCTAATGGGTCAGCTAAACGCCTACCAATGGATACAGCCCCTCTAACGGTTACGTCATAATTAGGAAATTCGTCTCTTGCAATTTTGGAGGCAGAGTAAACAGAAGCACCACTTTCATTGACTACAAATACTTGCATGGATTTGTCAAACGGGATTTTTTTGATGAAATGTTCTGTTTCTCTGGAAGCCGTTCCATTTCCGATTGAAATGGCATCAATTTTATAAGCATTACACATCGAACGGATTTTCTTCAAGGCTTCAGTAGTTTTGTTTTGTGGAGCATGAGGATAAATGGTTTCGTTATGTAATAAATCGCCTTTTTCATCTAAACAAACCACTTTACATCCACTCTTAAACCCAGGATCAATGGCTAAAATGCGTTTTTCTCCCAACGGAGGTTCTAATAATAATTGACCTAAGTTATTGGCAAAAACACCTATCGATTTTTCGTCTGCTTTCATTTTGCATTGCTGCAAAATTTCATTGGATAAGGCAGGGTAGAGCAATCTTTTATAACTGTCCTTGATGGCGCATTTAATAATTGGAGCGGTAGTATTGTATTTTTTGATGATCGTTTTTTCGATGAATTCAAAAATTTGATCGTTGTCAACCCTTACTTTTGATTGAATCACGCCTTCGTTGGTGGCTCGTAATATGGCTAATAAACGATGGGAAGGCATACGGTTTAAGTTTTCTGACCACTCAAAATAATGAGCAAACTTTTGCGCTTTTTCCTCATCTTTTTGACCTTTGATGACTTTAGTATCTAGCGTTGCTTCACGCAAAAATAGCCGACGTAAATGAGTGCGGATATAAATATTTTCATTGATCCATTCAGCGATAATATGTTGTGCTCCTTCAATAACCTTATCTGTATTCTCAAAACCAGTACATATGTAGCGTTGACAGGCTTGTTGGATGTTATCATGGTTTTGTGCCATGATGATTTTGGCTAAAGGCTCCAAACCTGCTTCACGGGCTACAGAGGCTTTAGTTTTGCTGGATTTCTTAAAAGGTAAATAGAGATCTTCTAAAGCAACTAAATCAAAAGTAGCATTTATTTTTTCTTTGATTTCGTCGGTTAGTAGTTCTTGTTTTTCTATCGCTTTTATAATGGCCTCTTTCCTTTTAATAAGAGCATAATAGGCTTTTAATTGGAGTGCAATTTGCTCAATCGTTTCCTCATCTAGGTTCCCTGTAGCGTCTTTTCTGTATCGCGCAATAAACGGAATCGTATGATCGTCTTGTAATAAACTTATGGTGTTGGCAATTTGCTTTTCTGTAGCAGCAATGTGTTGTTTAATAAAGGCAGTAGCTGTCATTAATAGGTTGTTCGATTAAGGCTTGTAATTTAGCTTTTTTTCGACCGCTTCAATGATATAGTTGGCTATGTTTTGACCTGTCGCATTTTCGATGCCTTCTAAGCCAGGAGAGGAATTAACCTCTAATAATAACGGCCCTTTATTGGATCTAATAATGTCAACTCCAGCAACAGGTAGATTTAATATTTTGGCAGCTTTTAAGGCTAGTTTACGTTCTTCGCTGGTAATTTTAATTTTTGATGCAGTACCTCCTTGATGGATATTGGCTCTAAATTCGCCTTTGGTGGCTTGTCGTTGTATGGAGGCAACCACTTTACCATTTACTACAAAACAGCGAATATCTTGCCCATTAGCCTCTTTAATAAACTCTTGTACTAAGATATTGGTCTGAACACTTTTAAAAGCATTAATTACACTTTCTGCAGCTTTATTGGTCTCCGCCAAAACTACACCACGTCCTTGAGTACTTTCCAAAAGTTTAATAATAAGAGGAGCGCCATTAACCATTTTAATCAAATCCTTGGTTTCAAGTGGTGATTTGGCAAAACCTGTAATCGGTATATGGATATCATTTCTTGCAAATAACTGTGTCGCTAATAATTTGTCTCTGGAGTTAGTAATGGCTTCTGCAGAGTTTAGACAATAGGTTCCCATAGAGTCGAACTGCCTAATCATCGCACAACCATAGAATGTTACCGAAGGTTTAATCCGCGGAATTACCGCATCAAACTCACTGATAATATTTCCTCCTCTATAGCGTATTTCTGGTTGTAAAGCATCTAATTTCATATACGCCTGTTCCACATTCAAAAACACCATTTTGTGTCCTTTTGCAGTTCCAGCTTCCATAATTCTTTGGTTGCTATAGAGATTAGGGTTACTCGCTAATAAGGCGATTTTTAGACCCGTTTGCTCTTTTTCAAAAGTCTTGTATTTATGGCTAATTTCAGCATGTGTCAATTGACCTTGTGTAAAACTTTCGGCTGGATTGACTAAAAAGCGACCGTTAATAGCCTCACGTCCCAATAGCATGCGATATTCCATCGTTTCTCTACTGGCTAAATTCAATTCGATTTCAAACGTCTCATTACCTACAGTAACAGCCTTTTTTATGACAATGCGTTCTTCGGCAATTCCGCTAGAACTTTTAATGATTCGAGTATCATAAATGGGGGATTTGCACTGGATGGAAATGCTTCTGTTGTCTTGCAATGGATTGACCTCAAACTGAACCCAAGGCTCCAAGTTTTTATGAAAAACTTTGATGTTATTGGCTTGTAACGAGGATGTTTTGGCTCCCGAATCTACTCTGGCTTTGATAGCTGGAATACCTAATTCTTCGAATGTACACCATTCTTCACAGCCGATAATTTGCATCTTTGTGTTGGGCATTTTTATAGTTTTTCAAGTTTAAAGACATCTTTTCTTCTGTCTTTTAGATTTCTTACAGCTCCAAATTGATTGAGCTCTCTTAAAAGTGAAGTGTCAACATCTGCAATTAATATCATTTCAGTGTTAGGCGTTGCCTCTGCTTTAATACCGGTGGTAGGGAAAGCAAAATCACAAGGAGTAAACACCATGGATTGGGCAAATTGAATATCCATATTGTTAACGTTAGGCAAGTTACCCACGCTACCTGCTATGGCCACGTAACATTCATTTTCTATGGCTCTGGCTTGCGCACAATGTCTCACTCGTGAATAACCATTTTGTGTGTCTGTCAAAAACGGTACAAATAAGATGTCCATGCCTTCATCAGCGAGTAGTCGACTTAGCTCAGGGAATTCAGAATCATAACAAATTAAAACTCCTATTTTGCCACAATCGGTATCAAAACTTTTTAATTCAGAACCTCCTTGCATACCCCATACTTTAGCCTCATCAGGAGTTACATGAATTTTCTCATAGCGTTCGACGGTTCCGTTTCTCTTGCATAAATACCCTACGTTGTACAAATTACCATTTTTCATTTCGGGCATACTACCTGTAATGATGTTGATGTTGTAGGAAATAGAGAACTCAGAAAATTTCTGAACTATGGCCTCAGTATGTTGGGCTAATTCTCTAATCGCATCCGATTCTTTCAAATGGTTGTTTTTGGCCATCAAGGGCGCATTAAAGAACTCAGGAAATAAGGCAAAATCAGAACGATAACCTGCTACTGCATCGATAAAGTATTCAGCTTGCTCTAATAAATCTTCCAAGTTCTTATACGGTCTCATTTGCCATTGAATAAGTCCCAGTCTGATATTTTTCTTAGTTGAGGTTGCCTTTTTTGAAGGTTTTTCATAGTAAATGTTATCCCACTCTAAAAGCACGGCAAAATCTTTTGAGTTTTGATCTCCTTTCAAATAATTGGTAAGAATCTTTGAAGGATGAAAATCGTTAGAGATTTGAAAATTTAGAACAGGATCATTTATTTCCTTTCGTTTTACTTTCTCTATGTATTCTTTTGCCGAAAGCGTATCGCTGTATTTATGGTAATTAGGAATTCGTCCTCCAAAAGCAATGCCTCTCAAATTTCGTTTTTCACATAATTCTTTACGATAGTCGTATAATCTACGCCCTAACCGTAACCCACGAAATTCTGGTTTAATAAAAACGTCTATACCGTACAATACATCACCGTCATTCGTGTGGGTATTGAATGTATAGTCTCCAGTTATCTGCTCATAAGTATGATTATTGTCAAAATCACTGTAGTTGATAATAAGCGATAGGGCGCAACCTGCTAATTGATTATTGACCTTTATAACCACTTGACCTTCCTCGAATATTCCTATCAGCTTCTTGATATGGCTCTCTCTCCAATAGGCTTCGGGCATTTCTTGATAAGAATCAATCATTGCCGATTTCAATTCTTGGTAATCAGATAGTTTTAGGAAATCTAATTCTATGTTTTCTATATCGCTTGTTTTCATTATAGTATAGTAAATGTTTATTGACTAAATCACTTCTATATCAATTATTATACGTCAATAATTTCTGGAGAATCAGGGTCAAAATCTTCCATCGCTTCGATTAGTCGTTTGCTGATTTTTACCAAATAGGTAGTATCTTCAGTCTTGACTTCAACGCATTCAATGACTTCGTTTTTGGCATTTTTAAAGCTAATGATATCGCGATCTTCATAGCCATCAGGATATTTTTGCACAAGCAATTCCAAAATGGTTTGATTTAATTTTTTATAATCAACAATTACTCTTTTCATTGTTCTACATTTTTAAGAGGTAAGCAAAAATTAAAGGAGCAACAATAGTCGCATCTGATTCAATGATAAATTTAGGAGTATCTATGTCTAATTTACCCCATGTGATTTTTTCATTAGGTACAGCACCTGAATACGAACCAAAACTAGTGGTGGAGTCTGAAATTTGACAGAAGTAGCTCCAGAAAGGAGTGTCTGTACGTTCCATGTCCTGATACAACATAGGCACAACACAAATCGGGAAATCTCCTGCAATACCTCCCCCAATTTGGAAGAAACCGATGCCTTTTTCAGAATTTTCAGTGTACCAATCCGCTAGGAATGTCATGTACTCAATACCTGACTTCATAGTACCGGCTTTTAATTCTCCTTTCAATACATAGCTCGCAAAAATGTTCCCCATGGTGCTGTCTTCCCAACCTGGACAAACGATAGGTAGATTTTTTTCGGCCGCAGCGTACATCCAAGAGTCCTTTAGATCAATTTCGTAGTATTCTTCTAACGCTCCTGACAACAACAATTTGTACATGAATTCATGTGGTAAATAGCGTTCTCCTTTGGCTTCCGCTTCTTTCCAAATTTTTACGATGTGTTTTTGAATTCTTCGGAAAGCTTCTTCTTCAGGAATACAAGTATCTGTTACACGATTGAGTCCTTTTTCCAATAAATCCCATTCGTCTTGTGGCGTAAGGTCTCTATAGTTAGGCACACGTTTATAGTGTGAATGAGCGACTAGGTTCATAATATCTTCTTCCAAATTGGCTCCTGTACAGGAAATGATTTGCACTTTATCTTGTCTAATCATTTCAGCGAATATTTTGCCTAATTCGGCAGTACTCATTGCACCAGCTAACGAAACCAACATTTTAGCTCCGTTATTCAGTTGGTCTTCATAGCCTTTGGCTGCATCTACGACGGTAGCTGCATTAAAGTGTAAATAGTATTTTTCTATAAAATTTGAGATAGGTCCTCTATTATTCATGGTTTAATTTTATCTGTTATTTTCGAATTTATAACTTAACATTTTATAAAACAGTTTCGCTGCTAATACATCCGATGATTTATCATTTGGATTAGGACATAATCCTACAATATCAAATCCGACTACATTTTTTTCGTCAAACACTTGATTTAAAAAATCTAGTGTTTCATACCACAACAATCCTCCTGGCTCTGGTCTGCCAACACTTGGTAGTATAGAAGGATCAAAAGCAGTTAAATCAAAAGTAATATAAACGTCATCAGTCATATTACTCACGGCCTTGTCCATCCAAAGTTCGTCATTGATCATTTCATGTGCAAAAAACACATTGTCTTTATCCATAACTGTACTTTCTGACTTATCCATGCTTCGTATGCCTACCTGAACAAGGTTTGTGGTTTGATTGGCTTCATATAGGGCAGAAGCATGACTATATGGAGTTCCGTCAAATTCTTTTTTTAAATCTGCATGAGCATCAATATGAAGAACTGTTAAGTCTTCAAAGCACTCATTAAAGGCTCGGATAGCCCCTATAGATACAGAATGATTACCTCCTATTACAGTCACAAATTTATTCCGTTTGATGTGGCTTTTACAAATGTCGTGTACTGCATTAATCAGGGCTTCTGAGGAACCACTTTCAGAAATAGGGTCACATAAGTGGATGCCTTTTTTATACACTTCACTATCCGTTTCTATATCGTATAATTCGATATTTTTGGATGCTTCCAAAAATGCTTGAGGCCCTTTATCAGCTCCTTTTCCCCAAGTGCTTGTTCCGTCAAAAGGAACAGGGATTAATGTGATTTTTGCTGTGCTAGCTTCTGCATATTGATCAGGAATCCCAGCATAATTTTTAGACGTATTCATTGTAATTAATTATTGTATCCTAAAATTGAAAGTAATTGTTCTGATGTTTGTTGTTCGGCAAAAACTTCTGTTTCGAGTTCTCCTTTTTCGTTTTTCTGAATTAATATATGTTTTGGTGTAGGGATCAAACAATGCTGTAGACCTCCAAAACCGCCAATAGTTTCCTGGTATGCTCCTGTATTAAAGAACCCAATATACAATGGCTCTTCTTTGGTGTATTTGGGTAAATAAATACCATTCATATGTTGTTCTGAATTGTAATAGTCGTCGCTATCACAAGTTAGTCCACCCAATAAAACTCGTTCATACTCTTTGTTCCACTTATTGATGGCAAGTAATATAAATCGCTTGTTGATGGCCCAGCTATCAGGGAGAGTAGTGATAAATGATGAGTTTATCATGTTCCATTTCTCTCTGTCGTTTTGTTGTTTTTGATACAATACTTCGTAAATAGCTCCACCACTTTCTCCTACGGTAAAACTGCCAAATTCTGTAAAGATGTTAGGTACAGGTACATCAGCCTCATCACAAGCGAGTTTGATCTGGCGTATGATTTCGTTAACCATATATTGATAATCATATTCAAAAGCTAATGAGTTTTTAATCGGAAATCCTCCGCCAATATTTAAGCTGTTTAGTGTAGGGCACACTTTTTTAAGGCTAATGTAAACCTTCATACATTTTAATAATTCGTTCCAATAATAGGCCGTATCTCGTATGCCTGTATTGATAAAGAAATGGAGCATTTTAAGGTTCACTTGCGGATTGTGGTGAATTTGTTGATTGTAAAATCTAACAATGTTTTTGTAACCAATACCTAATCTGGAAGTGTAAAACTCGAATTTAGGCTCTTCTTCAGAAGCGATTCGGATACCTATATTGAACTTTTTGTTGGTGTACTGAGTGAGCAAGTCCAATTCTTCGTAATTATCGATTATAGGGTAACATTTTTTGTGACCATTATTAATCAATCGAGCAATATTTTTAATGTATTGATCCCGTTTAAAACCATTACAGATGACGTAGGTGTTTTTGTTGATTTTCCCTGACGCCATTAAGTTTTCTACGATATTGATATCAAAAGCCGAAGAAGTTTCGATATGGATATCGTTTTTTAAGGCTTCATCCAATACATGTTTAAAATGAGAACTCTTGGTGCAATAACAATAGTTGTATTTGCCTGCATAGCCCTGTTCTTTCATGGCAGTGTCAAACCATGTTTTAGCACGATTGATGTTTTCAGAAATTTTTGGAAGATAAGTGAACTTAAGGGGAGCTCCATATTGTTCTATTAACTCCATTAAATCTATTCCATGGAACTGTAATTCATTATCCTTTAGGTCAAATTCATCTTTAGGAAAATAGAATGTTTGTTCGATTAAGTCGATATATTTTGTTTTCATGTTTTATAAAATTATTGTAAGAAAATAACAGGAGGTTAATAGTCCATTAACCTGAAGTAAAATGTATATCAATAACTTTATCAAACGCGAATTAAGTAAACACCGTTAGGAGTGTATGCAATTTGAGATTGCATACGTAATAGATGAAGAATCATAGAAGTCAACCTGACGATTTGGTTCCCTATCCCTAGGGTAGCCTTTGGAGTAGACTTCTTATTGCTCCTGAGCCCCACTTGAAAAAAAAGCTTCATTGTTATAGGCGATATAATTCCCAATAAATTGAACTATTTATCGGGACTAAAGTAATAAAAAAACAATACCAAAAACTTTTTTGATAAAAAAAACGAATGATAATTTTAAAATCTGATAAAGTCCTATGTATATTGGGTTTGTCAGTGTATTTTAGGGTTGAAATACTTTTGTTTTGTCTGAATTTTTAAAAACGATAGTTCGGTAAGGAAAAGGAATTTCAACTCCTTTTTTGTCAAAGGTTAATTTTATTTCTCTAAGCACGTCTCTTTCGAGCTCAACAGAAGTGTCAAAATCCTTAGTCCAGACAAAAGCTCTTAAGTTAACGCTGAAGTCTCCAAGACCGGTTACTTTAATAGATACGATAGGTTTGTTTTGTTCTATTTCTTCGGGTGTTCTGCCATCAATAAAATGAGGGTGTTGGGAAATGACGTCACGGATTATTTGTTCAGCCAATTCAATATCGGCATCATAGGCAATTCCAATGTTGATGTTCTTCCGGATTTTTTTGTCCGTAATGCTACTGTTTATAATGGTGTCCTCACTCATAATGCTATTAGGAATAACGATCCGTCTAAATTCATAATCCTTAATTACAGTATGTCGTAATGTGATTTCTTCGACAACTCCTTTTTGCCCCCCCGCAGTTTCGATATTGTCTCCCACCCTAAAAGGTTTAAAAATAAGTAAGAAAATTCCCCCAATAATATTGGAGAAGGCCTTTTGTGAAGCAAATCCTATAATAGCAGCAAAAATTCCAGCACTGGCAAATAAGGCATCTCCTAATGTTTTGAAATAGGGAATTTTTGAAAAGATCCAAAACAATCCAATACAATAAATGATGAATGAGATGGAGTTTTTTAAGAAAATAAAATTAGTAGGGTCAGCATCCAGTTGTTGGCTGTTGCGATTGATATAAAAATCTATAGATTTTCTCAAAAAGGTGGACAAAATCCAAGCAACAACAATAGTTCCAATAATTAAAAAAACATATTCTAATGATATCTTCATGTGAATGAAATTTTGAAGCCTAAAAGTACAAAATAGATTTTTATGAATGCCTAAATATCCGTGGATACATTGATAAGTTATGATAAATGTCAATTTTAGCATGGACTTAATTTAAGTATCTTTGAATTTGGCGAAAGCAAACAAACAAGTTATGACAGATCCTAAAGTATTATTTAAAAAACCGACGTATCCAATAAACAGTGCCTTAATGCGTTATTTGGATCGGTACAATCGGATTTCTAATGTGCCGATTCATTATGATGATTTAACTCACTTTGCCGGCTCGGTTAGTATATACGATAAGCAGGGGAATGATACCTTGTGGATTAGAGTCTATTATAATCAATACGAGCAAGAGGAAATCGATTATAACCTCAAGCAAATCTATTCCTTGTTACACTCAGACGGGAATTTGGACATTATCCCATTTTTGACCGTTGATGGCATTGATTACTGTACTTTTGGCAATTCACGTCCTTTTCGGGTTAAAATCAGCAATATTCTAAATGATAACTATACGTATTTCTATGTAAAAAAAGCTGATGCTTCTCGGATTTATGGATTGGAATTGGAACATATTTTATCTCCTGATAAAATCAATTTTTTAGTTTTTGAAGAGACCTTAATTGAGGAGCATATAGCAGGAATTCCAGGAGATGTTTTTATCAAAGAATCGTTAGACAAATGTTCGTCTAGCGAAAAATCTCAAATTGCCAAAGAATTTGTAAAGTTCAATGAACGTTGTATGATTCGATTGTTAGGGGACATGCGTTCGTATAATTATGTGATAATCCCAACTCACGATTTTGATAAGGTCGTATATAAAATAAGAGCTATAGATTTTGATCAACAGTCATACGAGGGTAATTTTAAGATTTATCGTCCTCAGTTTTTTAAAGAGAATATTCCGATGATGGAGATGATAAAAGAAAGATTACAAGATAAATCCATCGAACAATATAAAAAGGAAGAACGTGCTGTCTTGGCTAAACGAATGATTTCAGCAGGAACTCGGATTCAAAAGTTGATTTTAATTATGAAGGATGATACCATAGCTCCAGCAGAACATATCAACCAGCTGAAGATGGAGTTGTTTGCCTACACTAAAGATTTAAATTTTAAAAATGCCCAGTCTATGGGGCACATTGTGCATGCCGCTTTTCAGTTTGTGACACGCAATTATAAAAACATGAATCCTTTTAATGAATAGCCTAAGGGAACTATAATTTAATTGTTCTGAACATGATTTTTGTCAGTCTTCGTGTGTAAGATTATCGGGATATTTGTACTTGAAAATATATTGTACACAAAAGAATAAACTAAGCACGATGGAAACACTAATCGAAAAGAAGAAATTCGAGCCTGGGGTCTGGGAATCTTCAATAAACACAAGCGATTTTGTCAAAACAAACGTAACTCCTTATTTGGGAGACGCTTCTTTTTTATCTAGAATATCAGCTAAGACCAAAGCGCTTTGGGAAAAAAGCAAACAAGAATTAACCCGTTGTGCATTTTAAATGATGCTAGTTTTAATATTATTGATATTCCTATCAAAGACAAATTTGTTGATATATTGAATAATTGTTAGCGAGGTAATTTTAGATAGTATTCTTGTTTTGAACCCTTCAAAAGATTTAGCGTAATTTCTACGTATCATAAATTGGTCACATAATTGAGAGAATAAGGTTTCTATTCTCTTCCTTGATTTTCTAAAAACATACGGCTGTTTCTTATAATTATCTTGGTTAATTCTCATAGGAACATCCAATTTGATATTTGCTGTTTCAAATAAATTAAGTTGGTATTCTGTAGATAAATATCCTCTGTCTCCAATAAGAGTACAATCACTTATTTGATGTTGGATATCTTTTAAATAGTTTATGTCATGTACAGAGGCTGGACTAATGTCAATGCTTTTGAATACTCCTTTTACAGAACATATTCCATGTAATTTATAACCATAATATCTCGACTTTTGACTGGCGCAATATCCTTTATTAGGTTGACTCATAAGTTCTTCTTTACAAATCTTTGAACGAGAACTTCTTGATAGTTTACAAATCTCTAAAGGCATGCTGTCTACAATATAATAGTCTTCAAATTCATTAAAAACATGGGATAATTTTGAACGAATTAATTCAATATAAGGAAACAGCTTTCTCTTTCGTCTATTATAAACGCTACGTTCTATTTTTGAAGAAAGTGAAATGGGTAATTTTCTAAATAAATCCGTTTCACTATCAAAACCTAAATATTCAGCAGTCAAATTAAGACTGATTAACTCTAAATCTAAAAGTTTAGGTTTGCGCCTTTGATAAGGCAATAAGTTTTCTGAGGCTATTTGTTTGAGAACTTGATGAATTTTGTCGTAATTTGAAAGAAAGTTGTGCATCTTAAATTATTGTATAGTAACTACAATTTACTGCTATTTAGTAGTTTGTACAACTTTTTTTATCCTAAATCATAATGCACAACGGGTAAGAATTATTAAAAGAAAGTCAAAATAACGGTTGTTTAGCCATTGATACAGAGGTGATTTCTACAATCACTGCGTTCGGTGCAGGATATATCCAAAAAGAAAATGAAGTAATTGTAGGTTTACAGACGGATCAATTACTAAAGAGAGCCATGAAGCCTTATGGGGGGATGAAATTGGTTCAGATGGCTGTAGCCGAAAAAGGATTAGAGGTTTCAGAAAAAGTATTGGAGATTTTTAATTATGCTAAAGACCATAACAATGCCGTCTTTAGCGCATACGATCAAGAAATCAGAAAATACCGTTCTAAACACGTGTTAACAGGTTTGCCTGATAACTATGCTCGTGGTAGAATCATCGGAGATTACCGTAGAGTAGCGCTTTATGGGATTGATCGCTTAATGGCTGCCAAAAAAGAAGATTTAAAAAATATTGACGGTGCTTTAACCGACCATAAATTGCGTTTAAAGGAGGAGGTTTCTGAGCAAATCAAAGCCTTATTAGACATGCGTAAAATGGCTGAGTCATACGGAATAGATATTTCTAAACCGGCACAAACAGCGCAAGAGGCAGTTCAATGGACGTATTTGGCTTATCTAAGTGCTGTGAAAGAACAAGACGGGGCAGCCATGTCTTTGGGTAACGTATCTACGTTCTTAGATATTTACATAGAAAGAGATTTAGAAGCAGGATTAATTACGGAAGAAGAAGCACAAGAAATGATTGACCAATTCGTTATGAAATTGCGATTGGTACGTCATTTAAGACCAGGTGCATATGATGAGATTTTTGGAGGGGATCCTACTTGGGTAACAGAGGCTATCGGAGGGCAATTCAATGACGGAAGAACCAAAGTGACTAAAACAGCTTTCAGATTCTTGCAAACGCTTTACAATTTGGGACCGTCTCCAGAGCCTAACTTAACAGTGCTTTGGTCTTCGTATTTACCAAAAGGGTTCAAAGATTTTTGTGCACAAGTATCCATAGATACGTCATCTGTACAATACGAGAATGATGATTTAATGCGTGAGACAAGAGGGTCTGATGATTACGGAATAGCTTGTTGTGTATCCTATCAAAAACTAGGAAAAAGCATTCAACACTTTGGTGCTAGAGCCAACTTACCTAAGGCTTTATTGATGGCATTGAACGGTGGTCGAGAAGAAGAAAATGGAGAAGTAATCATTCCAAATATACCTAAGATAGAGGATCGCGTATTAGATTATCAAAAAGTGATGGGGTTGTTCAAAAAGTCAATGGCAGAAGTAGCGAGAGTATACGCCAAAGCAATGTATACCATCCACTATATGCACGACAAATATTACTATGAGCGTGCTCAAATGGCTTTGATTGATACAGATCCAGCAATTGATATTGCTTATGGTGCGGCAGGTATTTCTATCATTGCAGATTCATTATCGGCAATTAAATACGCTAAAGTTTATCCAGTACGTAATGAGAAAGGTTTGACCGTTGATTTTAAAGTAGAAGGGGATTTTCCTAAGTTCGGGAATGATGATGATAGAGTGGATCAAATTGCCAAAGAGGTAACAGGGTTATTTATCGCAGAATTAAGAAAACACAGAGCCTATAAAGATGCTAATCCTACATTGTCCTTATTGACTATCACGTCTAATGTAATGTACGGTAAAAACACAGGTGCTACCCCTGACGGACGAAAAGCAGGAGAGTCATTTGCACCAGGGGCAAATCCTATGCACGGTAGAGACGAAAATGGAGCCATAGCGTCATTGAACTCTGTTAGTAAATTGGATTATAACGATGCATTGGATGGTATATCCAATACCTTTACCATGATACCGAAGTCTTTAGGATCAAGCAAAGAGGATCAAGTGAATAACTTAACGACTTTATTGGATGGGTATTTTGTTAAAAATGCACATCATCTAAATGTGAATGTTCTGGATAGAGAGACTTTATTAAAAGCTTTCGAAAAACCAGAAGATTATCCACAATTAACTATTAGAGTATCGGGTTATGCGGTCAACTTTGTGAGATTATCTAAAGCACATCAGTTGGAGGTGATTAACCGTACATTCCATACTTCAATGTAAATACAAAGATTTCACAAAGTGGAAAACTCACAAACAAAACAAACACTCCGAGTACACTCTATAGAATCTTTTGGTACACATGATGGGCCAGGAATTCGTATGGTGGTCTTTTTACAAGGCTGTAAACTCAAATGTCAATATTGTCATAATCCCGACACCTTGGATACCCAAGGTGGGAAGGATTATGCGATTGACGATTTGGTCAAACGTGCTGTTAATATGAAACCTTATTTTGGCAAAGACGGAGGCGTTACTGTATCAGGAGGAGAACCGATGTTACAAGCAACAGAACTTATCACTTTTTTCAAAAAGTTAAAGGATGAAGGTATTCATACGAACATTGATACTAACGGACGCATTCTTAATCATCCTGCGATTGAATTGCTCGATAATTATGCAGATCTCGTAATGTTGGATATCAAGAGTATGACAGAAGAAGGTTACCAAAGAATCACAGGACAAAAAAACAAGGAAACGACTTTCAATTTTGCCCAGCATCGCGAAGCATCAGGTAAAAAGATGTGGCTGCGCTATGTGCTGATTCCAGAAGTAACAGGAACTACAGAACAGTTACATGCCTTAGGAGACTATTTCAAAGATTACAAAACCATTGAACGTATTGAGATTTTACCTTATCATACGTTGGGTGTGCACAAGTGGGAAGCTTTGGGCTGGGATTATGAACTGAAAGATGCAAGAGAGAATACTCAAGAAGAATTAGAGGAAGCAGAAAGTATTTTAAGACAATACTTTGCAGAAGTAAAAACAAATTAAAATTTTAGATATGGAAGAGAAAAAACTAAAAAACCGATGGCTTATAGCTTTATCAGCTATTGGAATACATATATCGATAGGTTCAGTATATGCCTATTCTGTAATGACAAATCCCGTGAAAGAAGTTTTTGGTGTAGAAGGAGGAGATATCAAATGGGCTTTCAAAATAGCTATTTTGTTGTTGGGGTTGTCTGCTGCATTTTTAGGGAAATGGGTAGAAAAGGTTGGGCCTAGAGTCAGTGGAACTACCGCAGGGTTGTTTTATGGATTTGGGATTTTAGGATCTGGATTAGCCGTACAATTAGGAATGATTAACCTGTTCTATTTGTTCTATGGAGTGATAGGAGGAATAGGATTAGGGTTAGGATATATTACCCCTGTAAGTACTTTAGTGAAATGGTTCCCAGATCGTAGAGGGTTGGCCACAGGTATGGCAATTATGGGCTTTGGTTTTGCGGCGTTGATTTTTGGACCCGTAATGGCAAAACTCTTCGAAACTGTTGGTGTGGCGACAACGTTCTACATTTTGGGAGCGATTTACATGGCTTTAATTTTGTCATCAGCACGATATATCGAAAGACCTCCACAAGGGTATTTGCCTGAAGGTTATAATCCAGGAGTAGGTGCTGAGGCTAAAGCTGATATGGCGAATATTGATGCCAATGAAGCATTAAAAACGTCTCGATTCTACTACATCTGGATTATGATGTTTATCAATATCTCTTGTGGTATTGCCGTTATTGCCGCAGCCAGTCCAATGATGCAGGAAAAATTAAACTATACACCACTTGAAGCTGCAGGAATCGTAGGTTTGATTGGGGTATTTAACGGTTTAGGTCGATTGATGTGGTCTACGCTATCGGATTATTTAGGAAGAGCTAATACTTTTATTATCTTTTTCGTTTTCCAAATTTTAGCCTTCTATTTCTTACCAAAATTAGGGGTAGGAATGGAACTCGTGTTCTTAATTGTATTATTTACCGTTATCACTATGTATGGAGGTGGTTTTGCAACTTTGCCTGCTTTCTTAGGGGATTTATTCGGTACAAAACAATTAGGAGCGATACACGGTATGGTGTTGGCTGCATGGGCTTTGGCCGGTGTAGTAGGGCCTACTATTTATGATGTGGTAAAAGAGAAAACAGGTTCTCTGGATACTACTTTAATGATCTTTTCTGGTTTGTTTGTGATTGCCCTTGTTGTTTCAATTTTGATGAAATTACAAGTTAGTAAAGCACAAAAGGAACAAAAATTTAAATTAGCGTCAGCTTAGTTTTATATATTTTCAAAAAGGGAAGAGCTGTGTTTGATCTTGTGGGGTTGAATGCAGCTTTTTTTATTCTTCTGTATTCAAACAGTATTTATCGACCCATTTAGGAATGCTTTCACTTCGATAAGTAACTTCAGAGCCTTTATAAATATCAAGAATCAATTTAGATTCAGATTCGCTATTGTCGAAAATAAACGTGCGGTAGGTTGACTTTATGGCCTCTTTTAACATACTCAAACTGCGATAGTAACGTTCTTCTATTTTGTTGTCAGGAACGGGGTGTCCACCGTTTAGTACTCTTTCTTTTACTCTTGATTTATTGATTTCTGCACTCTCTGTTGAGATAAAGTAGAGATAATTACGATATCCATTATCTTTTGCATAGGCTAAAGTTTCGAGTTTAGACGGATGAGACATAACCGTTTCAAAAGATAGCTTTTGACCCGATTTAATAAATTCTTGCCTTAAAAAATCAGTAATTATTGAAGCCTCGTAAGAATGCGTTTTATTATTTGAATTTATGATTAATCCATTCTTGTATGAAAGGCCTATTTCAATACCTTCTTTTTGAACTTTTTCAAAAAGAGAATGTGTAATTATAAAATCTTCAAATTTATTGAAAGCAGATTCTGAGATGTTAAATTGTGAGATATCAATTTGATTGCTTTCTCTGAGTGTTTTTTCTATATCATCGGCATTGAGGTAATGGCCTAAATCTAGATTGTATTCTTTTCTAATTTGATTGAACACAGTTGTTTTTCCAGAACCATTCGGTCCGGCAAACATTCGTAGTCTTTTATTTTTCACTGGTTTTGAGGGTTAAATGGTGGTTTTTTCGCCAATTTTTACTCGTCTTCCTTCTAAGTTAGAGATTACTTCATTGACTACGTCACCTACTTTACGGACTAATTTACCTTGTTGAACTATAACCATTTCTTTAGAGACTTTTTGTGCTCTAATAAAACCATTTCTAGTTCCTGTAGCGGCAATTTGATTCAGGGAAGTTAAATCGTTGTCGTCTTCAATCTTGCGATATCTCACAACTGGTCTGTTTGACAGAGTTGTGTTTTTAAACGATGTTTTTTTTCCTTTTTTGTCCATGTTATTTCAAATGTATGAAATGAATTGAGGTATAAAGTTAAGAAAAAAAAGAGCTAAAAAGTTAACGTTTCGAAAAAGAATTTTCTTGACGCTTCATGCATGAAGGACGGTTTTTTATTTGATTCGTTCTTGTTAGAAGATTTTGGGTATTGCCTCAAACCTTTAGGCTCGTGAACTCCGATAAAAACCTGTGGTAAATAAAACTAGTTTATTTTCCGAATTTTCTTTTCCCATTTCCAAGCAGAATCTAAAGCTTCTTCTAGACTTGATTCGGTTTTCCATCCCAAGACGTCGTTCGCTTTGTTCGTATCGGCATAAGCTTCTGTAATGTCTCCTGCGCGTCGCTCTACTATTTTGTAGTTTAGTTTTTCATTACTTACTTTTTCAAACGCATTAATAACTTCAAGGACGGTGCTACCTTTTCCTGTACCTAGATTAAACGTTTCTACTTTTTGCAAGTTATTTCCCTCTATCAATCGTTCTAAGGCGACAACGTGAGCTTTAGCTAAATCAACCACATGGATGTAGTCTCTGATACAAGTCCCATCAACGGTGTTGTAATCGTCACCAAATACAGAAAGCTGTTGACGTACTCCTGCAGCAGTTTGTGTGATAAACGGAACTAAGTTAAGGGGTACTCCAATTGGAAGTTCTCCGATAGCTGCAGATGGATGTGCTCCAATAGGGTTAAAGTACCGGAGTAATATGGCGTTGATGTTACTTACCTGAGCTACATCATTGATGATTTCTTCTCCAATCTGTTTAGTGTTTCCATAAGGAGACATTGCTTTTTGTACAGGGGCCTCTTCTGTTATAGGCATTTGTTCTGCTTGGCCATAAACCGTACAGGAAGAACTAAAAATGAAGTTTGCTTTGTCTTTCTTTTGTAATTGTTGTAAGATATAGACTAAGGTTCCTATATTGTTTTCGTAGTATAACAATGGATTTTCTACACTTTC
Source organism: Flavobacteriales bacterium (assembly GCA_020635875.1). Classification (GTDB taxonomy): domain Bacteria; phylum Bacteroidota; class Bacteroidia; order Flavobacteriales; family Flavobacteriaceae; genus Flavobacterium. Next base: position 205,003 of record JACJYY010000006.1, on the reverse strand, counting down.
TCCAACCGCTTTAGAAGCTGCAAAGTGAATCACTCCATTAACATCACTATGTTTTTCAAAAAAGTAGGCTACAGCTTGTTTGTCTCTAAGATCGATGTGTTCGAATAATGGTTTTTTCCCTGTGATACTTTCAATTCCATCAAGGACTTCAATAGACGAGTTGGAAAGATTATCAATTATAACCACTTCATACCCTTTGTTTTGTAATTCAACTACGGTGTGTGAACCAATAAATCCAAGTCCTCCTGTTACTAGTATTTTCATTTCTTAAAATTATGTTGAGTTATTTGTTTAAATAATCTAAAATCGAGTCAGTGATATATTTGATTTGTTCATCGTCCAACTCAGTGTGCATTGGTAAAGAAATAACTTCTTTTGACAGTTGATTGGTTACACCAAAATTTTCTTCCAAATAACGGTCATCAAGATACGCTTTTTGTTTATGTAATGGAATTGGGTAATAAATTGCACACGGAATACCTAATTTTTGTAGATGTGTTAATAATCCGTCTCTATCTGCATCTATAATTCTCAACGTGTATTGATGGAATACATGCCAATCGCAGCCTACTTCAAATTCAGGAAGTATAATGTTTTTATGATTGCCTAAAGCTTTATTGTATTTTTCGGCAGCCAATTGTCTCGCTTTATTGTAGGAGTCTAATAATGGCAATTTGATATTAAGTACGCCTGCTTGTATACTGTCTAATCTTGAGTTTACACCTACTACATCATGATGGTAACGTTCATACATGCCGTGGTTAACGATTCCGCGTAAAGTGTGAGCTAAGTCATCGTCATTGGTAAAGATAGCCCCTCCATCACCGTAGCAACCTAGGTTTTTGGATGGAAAAAAAGAGGTAGCTCCTGCAATACCAATAGTTCCTACTTTTTTATTGGTTCCGTCAGCTGATTTATAATTGGCTCCTACGGCTTGAGCCGTATCTTCAATGACATGAATATTATATTTTTTGGCTATAGCCATAATAGCGTCCATGTTAGCTGCGCGTCCAAAAAGATGTACAGGAACGATAGCTTTTGTTTTAGGAGTAATTGCTTTTTCGATGGCATCGATAGAAATGTTGAATGTGTCGATTTCCACATCTACTAAGACTGGTGTTAAGTTCAGTAATGCAATTACCTCTACTGTTGCTGCAAAAGTAAAATCGGCAGTAATAACTTCATCACCAGATTTTAGACCTAGTCCCATCATAATAATTTGTAAAGCGTCTGTTCCATTGGCACATGGGATAACATGCTTAACATTCAAATAGGTTTCTAGATTTTTTTGAAATTCATGCACTAAGGGACCATTGATATACGTGTTGCTGTCAAGGACTTCCTGAATTGAAGCATTAACTTTATCTTTGATGCCTTGGTATTGACCATTGAGATCAACCATTTGTATTTTTTTCATACTCACAAATAATGACTAACAAAATTAACGAATTATTTGTGCTTCACAATTGTTAATAAACTTAGTTTTGTCATAAATTAAAATTGACCACGCGATTATGTCTTTTTTATACCATATTATTGTTTTTAAGGTTTCCGTATTATTAAGAGTTATAGCCTTGTTTAATGACAAGATTAGATTATTTGTCAAAGGGAGGGATGTTGTATGGGAAACCCTTGAGAATGGAATTGATGAATCTTTTGAATATGTGTGGTTTCATGCCGCTTCCTTGGGAGAGTTCGAACAAGGAGTGCCTGTTATGAAAAAATACAGAGCACACTATCCAGGTCATAAAATACTACTCACCTTTTTTTCACCATCAGGGTATGAAGTAAGGAAAGAAACACCATTGGCGGACGTAGTGTGTTATTTGCCTTTGGATACCCCTGCCAATGTCAAACGATTTTTACAAAAGGTAAAACCTGTAAAGGCATTTTTTATTAAGTATGAATATTGGCCAAATTACCTGAAAGAGTTGAAGCAAAAGTCTGTGCCGACTTACATTATTTCGGGAATTTTTTCCCAGAGACAGGTGTTTTTTAAATGGTATGGAGGGGTGTATCGTAAATGTTTGGATGATATTACACATTTTTTTGTTCAGGATCTGACGTCCAAAGCATTACTAAATCAATTAGGAAAACACAATGTTGATGTAAGTGGTGATACCCGATTTGATAGGGTCTTGGAGATTTTAGAAGCCGATAATAGGTTGGGTTTTGTAGAGGAATTTGTTGAAGATAAGTTAACTGTGGTAATAGGATCTTCATGGCCAAAAGACGAAGAATACCTAATGTCCTATATCAATGCATGCGAAAAGCCTATAAAGTGGATTATAGCTCCTCATAATATAAAACCTGATCAAATAGAGCAATTGCATTCCAGTTGTTCTAAAGATGTGATTCTTTTTTCACAAAAGGAAGGAAAAAAAATGTCAGGATATGATGTTTTTATAGTTGATACTATTGGTCTTTTGACCAAGATTTATTCATACGGTACTATTGCTTACGTTGGTGGAGGATTTGAAAATGGAATTCATAATGTTTTGGAGCCCGCCACTTTTGGTATGCCAGTACTTATTGGTCCAAAATTTCAAAAGTTTAAAGAAGCTGTGGATTTAGTGGAAGTGGGAGGTTGTGTTTCTGTTTCTTCTGAAAACGAATTACATCAATGGTTGGATAAACTGATAGACGATGCTGTTTTGCGAAATGAAAAAAGTACTTTGTCTCAAAACTTTGTAAAGAAACACGCAGGTGCTACAAATATCATTATGCAATCAATCCGCAAATAACCCTCCCGTTAGCAGTTATGCTTTAATATTTTGATGATAAACAGTCTGTGTTGGGAATGCCATTTCTAAATCGTTAGCGTTAAACTGTTTTAGTATTTCTAGATTTACTTGGGTTTGCGTGCCAATGATATCTGCTTCTTTTTTAATATAATAGACAAACAATAAACCTAATGAAAAGTCGCCAAAGGAATCAAATCCAATGATAGGATTGGGTTCAAGATTACTATTGGTGCTGGCTATTTGCTTAAGCAACTCTATTCCTAATTCTAATTGTTCGTGTGTCATGGAGTAGGTTAGACCAAGTTTTAAAACAACTTTTCTGGAAGGTTCCGCACTTACGTTTTCCACCATGTTTCCTGTAAATTGTGAATTAGGAATGGTAACAAGTCTTCCTTCTAAGGTTTTCATTCGGCTGGTTCGGATGCCAACTTCCGTGATGGTTCCGTCAAAACCTCCAATTTTTATACGGTCGCCGACTTTAAAGGGTTTGTCCGTAAAAATCATGATTCCACCAAAGATATTAGATACAGAATCTTTGGCAGCCATCGCTAAAGCCAAACCTCCAATACCTAATCCTGCAATCAAAGCTCCAACATCATATCCTGCGTTATTAAGAGCAACGATGACTCCTAATATCCAGATTATAGAACGTATCCCTTTACGGACAATAGGCATAATTTGGTCGTCAAGAGTACTTTCTGTTTTTTCGGCAAGAGGAACAATGTATTCAACAATAATAGCATCTAATAAGCGAGCGATTAACCAAGTAATATTGATGGTGATTAAGATGTGATATATTTTGCCCATCCAGATATACCAAAACTCTGTAAAATCCAATCGTTGTAAACCATACCATAATCCAAAAATGGTTATCGCCAATACAATAGGCTCTTCAATCATGTCGATGATGATGTCATCAATCCTAGATTCGGTTTTTTCCGTTAGTTTTTTGGCAATATTACCAAAGAACCAATAGGCTATTTTCCCAATTACTACTGCGGCCAAAATGATTAATAAACTGATTGCCCAGTCCTGAATAGTATTGTGATAAAATTGATAAGAAAAGAAATCGTTCATGATTGGAATTGTTAGAATTCGGCTACAAAAATAGATAAAACTATAAATCATAAAAATAAAGAAAAGAGATACTTCTTGTTTAATAACGAATGTTTCATTTTCTTTGTACTCGCTATACGATCATTTACGTTTTGTTTGTTATTAAGAAAGACCGAGGGAATAGACCCTACGACGTCTTAGCAACCCTTTGTATTAAAGAAGGTGCTACGCTCTACCAAGCTATTGCTCGCTTGGAATGATAACGGAAAATAAGTTCTTCAGACTTTCTTAATAACATACGGCGCGATTTAAAATGTTATAACTTGAAGAATAAAGTAAAAGAAATAAATATTATTGATTATCAAACAGAGAATGGTACACATTACCATACTATTTCTTTGTCGTATCAAGTATTTGGTCAACCGCTAGGAGATGCTCCTGTGGTTTTGGTGGCTCATGCGTTAACAGGTAATTCATCCGTAGCTGGAGAAACGGGTTGGTGGAAGGAATTAATTGCCGATGATAAGGTAATTAATACCACTAAATACTCAGTTGTAGCCTTTAATGTTCCTGGTAATGGGTATAATGAATTTAACATTACCGAATATAAAGACTTTTTGGCCAGAGATATAGCAAGAATCTTTTATTTAGGGTTAAGAAATCTTGGGGTTAAAAAATTATTTGCGGCTTTAGGGGGCTCGATTGGAGGAGGTATAGTGTGGGAGTTGGCTGCGGCTTATCCCAAACTGATAGAAAACATTATACCAATCGCCACGGATTGGAAGGCTACGGATTGGTTGATTGCTAATATTTTAGTACAAGATGCTATTTTAAATAATTCGTCAAATCCCGTACATGATGCGCGATTACATGCGATGAATATGTATCGTACACCTCAATCCTACAAATCTAAATTTAATCGAAGTATCAATGAGGAGAAGGGGATGTTTAATGTGGAGACGTGGTTATTGCATCATGGTGAAAAACTAAAAGCACGTTTTCAATTGGCTGCCTATAAAATGATGAATAATCTCTTGAGTACCGTGGATATTACTCGTGGTCGAGGTAGTTTTGTAGAAGTTGCTTCAAAGATAGAAGGTTCAATTTATATCATTACGATTGATACAGACCTGTTTTTTTCGCCAGCTGAGAACAGACAATCTCACATGGAGTTGAGTCAGGTAAAAGATAATGTATATTACGAAGAAATTGAATCCATACATGGACATGATGCTTTTTTAATAGAATATCAGCAATTGTCCATCATTTTAAAGAAAGTTTTTAAATAAAAAAGATATGCCATACGATAATTTTGAAACCGATGCTATAAGAGGTCAAATAGCCCGTTCTGAGTTTTTGGAACACACAGCTCCTTTATACCTTACTTCAAGTTTTATTTTTGAGGACGCAGAGGATATGAGAGCTTCTTTTACGGAAGAAAAACAACGTAACATTTACAGTCGTTTTTCAAATCCCAATACCTCTGAGTTTGTAGAGAAGGTACGCCAGATGGAAGGTGCGGAGGATGGTTTGTCTTTCAGTACCGGTATGGCTGCTATTTATAATACGTTTGCGGCACTTTTGAGTAGTGGAGATCACATTGTTTCGTGTGGTTCCGTTTTTGGGTCTACCCATACGTTGTTTACCAAATATTTCCCTAAATGGAATATTGAAACGACCTATTTTAATGTCAATGATGTTGCAAACATAGAGTCTTGTATTCAGTCGAATACAAAAATCATATATGCAGAATCTCCTACTAATCCAGGTGTTGATGTGTTGGATTTAGAGTATTTGGGTGAGGTAGCTAAAAAGCACAATTTAATACTGGTAATAGACAACTGTTTTGCAACACCATATTTACAACAACCTATCAAGTTTGGGGCTGATATAGTGGTGCACTCGGCGACTAAACTAATTGATGGGCAAGGACGTGTATTAGGAGGTGTGGCTGTAGGTAAAGCGGAATTGATACGGGAGATTTATTTGTTTTCTCGCAATACAGGGCCGTCATTGTCTCCATTTAACGCATGGATGTTATCCAGAAGTTTGGAGACTTTGGCAGTACGAGTGGATAAACATTGTGAAAATGCAGAGAAAGTAGCCTCTTTTTTGGAAAAACATCCAAACGTAGAAAAGGTAAAGTATCCTTTCTTGAAATCACATCCGCAGTACGAGATTGCTAAAAAACAGATGAAAAAGGGAGGTAATATAGTGGCCATCGAAGTAAAAGATTTAGAGACAGGTCGACGATTTTTGGATGCTATCCAAATGTGTACTTTGGCAGCAAATCTTGGTGATACGAGGACAATAGTAACACATCCAGCTTCTACAACACATAGCAAGTTGTCCGAAGAAGATCGTGCAGCCGTAGGAATTACTGATGGGTTAGTGCGTATTTCAGTAGGCTTAGAAACCGTAGAAGATATAATTAACGATATTGATCAAGCATTGCGTGTAGCAGCAAAATAGGATATGAAACCAAATATATACGAAGCTTTAAAAGAACGGATTTTAGTCTTAGATGGTGCTATGGGTACTATGTTACAGGCGTATAAATTTACGGAAGAAGACTTTAGAGGAGAGCAATTTAAGGATTGGAAACTTTCTGTAAAAGGAAACAATGACATGTTGTCTATTACACAACCTGATGCTATAAAAGAGATACATCGTAAATATTTCCAGGCGGGAGCAGATATTGTAGAGACCAATACTTTTTCCGGGACAACTATAGCAATGGCGGATTACGAGATGCAAGACTATGTTTATCAGCTCAATTATGAGTCGGCTAAAATTGCTAGGGAAGTGGCAGATGAGTTTACCAAAGCCAATCCCAATAAACCTCGTTTCGTAGCGGGTTCTATGGGGCCTACTAACAAAACAGCAAGTATGTCTCCTGATGTAAATGATCCAGGGTACCGTGCGATTTCTTTTGAAGAATTAAGAATAGCTTATAAACAGCAAGCGGAGGCCTTGTTGGATGGAGGAGTTGATTTGCTACTGGTAGAAACGGTTTTTGATACGCTTAACGCCAAAGCGGCATTATTTGCTATTGAGGATATAAAAGAAGAAAGAAATATTGATGTGCCAGTCATGGTAAGTGGAACAATTACCGATGCAAGCGGAAGGACATTATCAGGACAAACAGCCGAAGCTTTTTTGATATCCGTATCACACATACCACTATTGTCGGTAGGATTTAATTGTGCTTTAGGGGCGAAACAGTTAGCACCTCATTTAGAAGCTATTGCTTCAACAGAATATGCGATTTCTGCTCATCCTAATGCAGGATTGCCTAATGCCTTTGGAGAATATGACGAAACTCCAGATCAAATGGCAGCTCAAATAGAAGAATATTTGCAAAAAAGTTTGGTAAATATCATTGGAGGTTGTTGTGGAACATCTCCAGCGCATATTGAGGCTATTGCCAAAGTTGCTGCCCAATATAAACCAAGACCATTATAATAGACAAAAGCAAAAAGTTGATAAGATGAGTATTAAACAAACCAAATACATGAGGTTATCTGGGTTAGAACCATTGATTCTAGGGCCAGACATGAACTTTATTAATGTTGGAGAACGTACAAATGTGGCAGGATCACTAAAGTTTTTGCGTTTAATTAAAGAAGAACAATACGAAGAAGCATTATCTATTGCCAGAGATCAGGTAGAAGGAGGAGCTCAGATTATTGATGTCAACATGGATGATGGTATGATTGATGGAAAAGAGGCGATGGTTCGTTTCCTGAATTTAATCATGGCTGAACCAGATATTGCAAGAGTGCCCGTAATGATTGATAGCTCGAAGTGGGAAATTATCGAAGCAGGATTACAAGTAGTGCAAGGTAAATGTGTGGTTAACTCAATTTCTTTAAAAGAAGGAGAAGATGTTTTTAGAGAACACGTAAAGAAATTGAAACGCTACGGGGCGGCTGTAATTGTAATGGCTTTTGACGAAGCAGGACAAGCCGATAACTACCAAAGAAGGATAGAGATAGCCGAGCGTTCTTACAAGATAATGGTAAATGAATTAGGTTTCCCTGCTGAGGATATCATTTTTGATTTAAATATATTCCCTGTGGCAACGGGAATGGAAGAACACCGACGTAATGCTATTGATTTTATAGAAGCTACACATTGGGTAAGAACCAATTTATTGAATGCTAGTGTGAGTGGAGGAGTGAGTAATGTGTCTTTCTCTTTTAGAGGAAATAATGTAGTACGAGAGGCAATGCACTCTGTGTTTTTGTATCATGCCATCCAAAAGGGAATGAATATGGGTATCGTTAATCCTGCTATGTTAGAGGTGTATGATGATATTCCCAAGGATTTATTAGAGTATGTTGAGGATGTAATCTTAGACAGGAGGGATGATGCAACAGAACGATTATTGGATTTTGCGGAGTCAGTAAAGGGAGCGGCCAAAGTACAAACACAAAACCTAGAATGGCGTGAGCGAAGTTTACAAGACAGGATTACCCACTCGTTAGTAAAAGGAATAGACACATATATTGTAGAGGATGTAGAAGAGGCTAGGCAACAAGTGGCCAAACCATTAGAAGTAATAGAAGGGCACTTGATGATTGGAATGGGAGTAGTTGGGGATTTGTTTGGGGAAGGAAAAATGTTCCTGCCTCAAGTCGTAAAGTCGGCACGTGTAATGAAAAAGGCGGTAGCTTATTTGATGCCGTTTATTGAAGAGGAAAAAGACGAAGAAACTAAATCTCAAGGTAAAGTATTGTTGGCTACGGTAAAAGGAGACGTTCACGATATTGGAAAGAATATCGTGAGTGTGGTCTTAGCTTGTAACAATTATGAGATAGTAGATTTAGGCGTTATGGTTGCGCCAGAAGTAATTCTCGAAGAAGCACAAAAAAATAACGTTGATGTCATTGGATTGAGTGGTTTGATTACACCTTCATTAGATGAAATGGTGCACATAGCCAAAGAGATGAAGCGATTAGATTTCAAAATACCATTGTTGATAGGGGGAGCAACCACTTCCCGAGCACACACAGCTGTTAAAATAGCACAGCAATACGACCATGGGGTAATCCATGTGTTAGATGCTTCACGTTCCGTTCCTGTGGTAAGTACGTTATTAAACGAAGATGCCGCACCTGAGTTTCTAAAAAACACTTATGCGGAATACGATAAATTGAGAGAAGGTTATCTGAATAGAGCCCGAAAAAAGGAGTATTTAAGTTTAGCAGATGCACGGGCAAACAAAACATCAATTGATTGGAAAGCAGAAGATATTTATGAGCCAAAGGTATTGGGTAAGCAAGTTATTGAGGATTTAGATCTAAATGAATTGGTGCCCTATATAGATTGGACTCCATTTTTTCAATCATGGGAATTACACGGAAGGTATCCTGCCATTTTAAAAGATGAAGTGGTAGGAAAACAGGCTACTGAGCTTTTTGCCGAAGCACAAAAGATGTTAAAGCAAATTTTAAATGAAAAATGGTTCACCGCAAAAGCTGTTTATGGTGTTTTTCCTGCCAATACTATCGAGAATTCAGATGATATTGAAGTGTATGCTGATGAGTCAAGAACAAAGGTGTTGGAGACGGTATTAACTTTACGTCAACAAGGTAAAAAGGCTCCAGGTAAACCCAATAGAGCTTTAGCGGACTTTGTAGCACCTAAATCAACAGGTTTACAAGATTATATCGGAGCTTTTTGTGTAACGACAGGCTTCGGTGTAGAGGAAATAGCAGACAAGTATAAGTCTAATTTAGACGATTATAATAGTATAATGGTCAAAGCTTTGGGGGATCGTTTGGCGGAAGCCTTTGCGGAATACTTGCATGATAAAGTAAGAAAAGAGATGTGGGGTTATGCTGCCTCTGAAAAATTGACCAACGAACAGTTAATCAAAGAAGAGTACCAAGGGATTCGTCCTGCGCCAGGTTATCCTGCATGTCCCGACCATACAGAAAAGAAAACACTGTGGAGATTACTCGAAGTAGAAGAAACTATTGGGGTTAAACTAACAGAAAGTTTAGCGATGTTCCCAACAGCTTCGGTATCTGGATTGTATTTTGCGCATCCAGAGGCTACGTATTTTGGAGTAGGTACTATTACAAAAGAGCAAGTACACGATTTTGCTATAAGAAGAGGTATTTCTAACGAAGAGGCAGAACGCTGGTTAGCCCCTAATTTGAATGAATAAGTCTTGTTAGGGAGTTAAATTTTATCAATGCATTTCATGTATGCTTGATATTTTTTAGGGTTATCGATACTAAAGGTTAAGCGGTGTAACTGGTATTCAGTGACCAAATGATTTTTGAATAGTTCGATTTCTTCTGGAGTAAGTTTGAACATTGTAAAATGTTCAAATTCTGTATTGTCATTAATCCGTATAGCGACTCTATTTTTTCGTTCTATTTTTTGTCCGTTGTCAAAAGTTATAGTAATGCCATTGCCTGCACTTTTATATTTGGTTACTTTTTTTAATTCAATCATATAGATATGACCGTCTTTTTTAGGGTAGCGATTAAAAACAATGGGATTAGAAGTAGGGCTTTTGTAGCTTTTAGATCCGTTTATTTTGTCTGTATGTTCTTGGATTTTAGCACAGTACATCTCTAAGTCAAAATTTTGACTTTTTGCTTCTAGGCCTAAAAAAAGCCCTATTAATAAGGCTAAATCAAATATCTTCTTCATTTCTTGTAAATAGGGTTCACAAGATAATTAGAAAAATTTTCAATTACAACACATTGATTTTATTCGATAGTCAGATCTAATTCAAATTTAAAATCTGTGGTTCCGCCCACAGCAGAAGGATTACTGATAGTATTATTGTCAACGGATTTAACAGGATGGTGAATCAATTGGATTTCAATTTGTGTTTGAGTGACCGAAGTTGTTATTAGAGTAGTTTCTAATCCAACAGGTTGTTCGTTCGCGTCAACATCCTTGTATTCAACGCTAATACTAGTTGACCTTGGTGTGTAAAAGAACTGGTTGGCTTCTTTTTTTAATTCAATTTGAGGTGTTACGTCATGTATGGTGTCGGCTAATACATTGTAGGTGTACAGACGAGTTGTATAGGTTGTGTTTGCTCTTAATTTGGGAGGCGTGATTTCTTTAGAAAGGGGGTATTCAATATTGATAGATTCAGTGCTGTCCAACGAGGTACAATTCAGGACGATTTTATTGATGGATTCATTTTGATGAGGGACAATGATTTTATCCTCTTCACATGCCAAAATGGTAAATATTACAAGTAGAATTAGCGCGAATTTCTTTAGAAGCATCTGAAATTGTTTTTATAATTTTGTGCTGCTACAAATATAGCTGTAACTATCATTAGTACAAATCAATATGGCTCTTATTCACGTTAAAACATTACAAGACTTACAGTTTCATGTTATTTTGGAAGCTGTTGCCTCACATTGTATTACGGATATGGGACGAGAGCAGGTTTTGTTGTTAGTTCCATTCAAAACAAATGATTTGTTGATGGAAAATCTGGAATTGAGTAAAGAGTATTTGTCTTCTTTTGATAATAATAATCCTTTGCCAAATCATGGATTTGAGACCATTGATAGAGAAATAAAAATGTTGAGGATAGCCAATAGTACTCTAGAGGTTTTATCTTTTCGAAAAATCAAAGATGTTGTTTCAAGTTCAATGGCTATTGTTGATTTTTTGAAGAAGAATCAGGAGTTTTATCCTTCGCTGTTAGAATATTCTGATTGTGTTTATCATTCTAAAGAAATTGTACTGTTAGTTGATAGGATTATTGATAAATACGGAGAGGTGAAAAACGATGCCTCTCAGCGATTATCGGAGATAAGACATAGACTTCAGGGAATTTCAGGTAAGATTAATCAAAGTTTTGCTAGGGCATTATCTCATTATAGTAGCTTGGGTTATTTAGATGATATTAGGGAAAGTGTTATAGATGACAGGAGAGTTTTGGCTGTTTTGGCGATGCATCGCAAAAAGATAAAGGGACAATATTTAGGGTCTTCAAAAACAGGAAGTATACTATTTATTGAGCCAGAACAAACTCTCAATTATTCGAGGGAGTTGTCAAATTTAAAATTTGAGGAAAAGGAGGAAATAGAAAAAATTCTAAAAGAGTTGACTGAATTAATTCGACCCTATACCGAACAGTTAGTCGATTATCAAAAGTATCTCACAGCTATTGATGTATTGTATGCCAAATCAAAATACGCCAAACAAATTAATGGAGTATGTCCAACTTTTGTGGAAGAAAGAAAGCTTTATTTTAAAGAAGCACTACACCCTATATTGTGGCTATCCAATCAAGCAAAAAAGGAAAAAACCTTTGCTCAAACAATAGAACTAGGCAATGAAAATAGAATTATTGCTATTTCTGGTCCTAATGCAGGAGGAAAGAGTATTACATTAAAAACTGTAGGTTTATTACAACTCATGATTCAGTCAGGAATTTTTATTCCTGTTCACTCAGCGAGTGAAACCTGTTGGTTTGATCGTATTTTGACTGATATAGGAGATAATCAATCTATAGAAAACCACTTGAGTACTTATAGTTACCGACTCAAAAACATGAATTACTTTCTTAAAAAGTGTAATAGAAATACCTTGTTTTTAATAGACGAGTTTGGTACAGGAAGTGATCCTGAACTCGGAGGAGCTTTGGCTGAAATATTTCTGGAAGAGTTTTATCAAAAAGAAGCCTTTGGCATCATTACCACACACTATGCAAATCTCAAGTTGTTGGTTGATGAATTAGAATATGCAACCAATGCCAACATGATGTTTGATTCTCAATCATTAGAGCCTACATTTCAATTGCAATTAGGTCAGGCAGGTAGTTCTTTTACTTTTGAGGTGGCCCAAAAAAACGGAATTCCTTTTAGTTTGATAAATAGAGCTAAGAAAAAAGTGGAAGGGGGTAAGGTGAGGTTTGATAAAACCATTGCCAGTATGCAAAAGGAAAGACATAAATTGGATAAAGTATCAAAGGAACTCAAAAAAGAAGAAGAAAAAGCAAGGGTAGAAGGAGTTAGGTTAGAAGAAATAAACAATAAAGTTCAACATAAACTAGAACGTTATCAAGAGTTGTTTGATGCTAATCAAAAGGTGCTTTATTTGGGGCAGAAGTTAGATGATTTAGCCAAAAGATATTTTGATTCGAAAAACAAAAAGGAGTTTATTGCTGCCACTTTGAAATTAGTGGAGATAGAAAATGCCAAACGCAAACATGTAACTAAAAAAGAGCGCATTAAGGAGGAAAAACAGAAGGAGGAAGTAGTTAAAGAAGTAATGGCAAAAGTTGAAGAGATTAGAATAGAGAAAAAGAAGAAAAAAGAGGTCGAAGTCAAGGAAGAAAAACCTAAACTTAAACCTAAGTTAGGAGATAGGGTACGAATGGTAAATGGGAAAGCTACTGGTGAAATAGAGTTGATAGAGAAAGAAATAGCTACGGTGAATTATGGACTGTTTATTTCCAAAGTGAATATAGATGAGTTAGAATTGGTTCAAGCCAAAAAGAAAAAGTAGTAATGGAATTACCTAACGACAAAAAAATTATTGTATTTGATGGGGTTTGTAATTTGTGTAATGGTTGGGTCAACTATGTCATTGATAGAGATAAAAAGGATGTTTTTAGATTTGTGTCTTTGCAATCAGATGTAGGACAACAAATCATTGCTCATTTAAAGATTGATCCCACTATTGATTCAATATTACTTTATGCTCCCTCCCAATATTACTACTATAAGTCAGAAGCGATTATTGATATTATGGATAGTTTAGGAGGGGTTTATTCGTTGTTTGGTCTGGTAAAAATTTTTCCTGAATCTATAAGAAACTGGGCTTATGATTATGTAGCTAAAAACAGGTACAAGTGGTATGGCAAAAGAGATCAGTGTAGAATACCAACCCCAGAATTAAAATTTAAGTTTCTTTAAAGACGGCGTTGTTTTTAATACTTTCCCTAAAAGCGTCAACGTTCTTGATTTCAAGTTTGTTTTCGAATTTCATGATGTTGTGTCTGTTGTGGATGTCCGATCCAGAAAAATCAATTAGTCCATCTTTTAACAATTTATCGGCTATCTCAACGATATGAGGACCGTAATAACCAACGGCAGATAATAGATTGATTTGAAATTTACATCCTTTACTTTTGATTTTTTTGTATTCGTCATAATTGCCTGCCAAAAAGAGGTAACGCTCTGGATGAGCTAAAACAGGTATGTAACCTGCCACTTGAATATCAAAAATAATATCGTATAGGTTTATAGGGGCGTTTTGATAAGACATTTCAACTAACAAGTAATTGTCTTTGAGGGTTAGTAGTTTGTCTTTTCTAACTCTTTCATGGAACTTGTAGTCCATCATGTACTCAGCTGCTGTTCGTGTAGGTTTGAGTATGTTTTCTTGGTTTAGTTTTTTGGATGTTTCTTCAAAATTGGTTGTAATGTCATTTTCGGTGTTGTTCCAAAGACCATCAATTACATGAGGAGTAGTAATAAATTGACCAAAACCTATGTTTTCAATTCCTTTTATGAGCTCTTTGGTGTGCTCAAAATCTTTGCTTCCATCATCAATTCCTGGTAGTATATGGTTATGTATATCTACATAATTACCATCAAATAAATCGATTAATTTGGGTTTAGCTTTTTTAAAGAAAAACATAGCTTGGTAAAGGTGTTGTTTGACGCAACAAAAATAAGAGATTCTAGTAATATAAATCGAATAATTGTTGTAATAATTCGAGGTTAGGATTGATTTCTTTTAAGCGTTCGTATTTGTCGGCGTCGGTGTAGGCGTTTTTTTTGGCGACCTCCTCATTAATGATGACTTCAATTGTGATTGAGCTATTGTTTAGTTTGGTTTTAAGGAGATTTAAAAGAACCCCTTTTTTGGAATCAAATTGACGCAAAGAAGTTTCGTTAGGAAGCTCAATCAAGATGGTGTGGTCGCCTTCTAATTTAGGGTCTGCAAGGTGTAAAATTGCAGCTTCAATTTTTTCGCCATTTTCTTCAAGTTTTGTAGCAAATTTGTACCAAATCACTTTCATTTCAGCTTCCGTAAATGAATCGGATGATGTAAGTGCTTCTTTGGAAGGTTTGTTGGAGGATATTTCTAGTATTTCTTTTTTTGTCGAAATACTTTTTAGAGACAAAGCAGAGGCTTTGCGAGTTACAGTTTCGGGTTTAGGAGTAGTGATAGATGTTCTATCAATCGTTGAATTAGAGTTTACTTCCTCTTTAGCTACTTTGGGTTCAGGAACAGAAAGAATTGTTGTTTCTTGATTTTTTATATAGAAATGTGAAGCAGGAATGATGTAATTAACTACTTTTTTTTTTCTCCATCAAAAGTGATGGAGGCCAATTGCATTAATGTCAATTCGACAAGTAAACGTTGATTTTGTGATGATTTGTATTTGAGATCACAATCATTGGCAGTTGCTATTGCTTTAATAAGGAACGTCTCATCTGCTTTTTGCGATTGGGTAATAAATTGCTCTTTAGCTTTATCACTTACTTCAAGTAGAATTCCTGTTTTTTCATTTTTGCATACTAACAGATTTCTAAAATGAGAGGCTAACCCAGCAATAAAGTGATGTCCGTCAAAACCTTTGGATAAAATAGAATCAAATTCTAATAAAAGATTAGGGATGTTATTGTTTAAGATTAAATCAGTGACTTTTAAATAGGTATCGTAATCTAAAACATTTAAATTCTCTGAAACGGCCTCCCTTGTAAGGTTATTTCCGCAAAAACTAACCACTCTGTCAAATATAGATAGCGCGTCCCTCATTGCGCCATCCGCCTTTTGAGCAATAATTGCTAGAGCATCTTCTTCGTAGGAGATGTCTTGGTATTTAGCAATTTTCTCTAGGTAGTTTTTTGCGTCATTGGGTACTATTCTTTTAAAATCAAAGATTTGACACCGTGATAGAATAGTAGGTATAATTTTATGTTTCTCGGTCGTTGCCAAAATAAAGATAATATGCTTTGGCGGTTCCTCTAAGGTTTTCAGAAAGGCGTTAAATGCAGCTTGAGATAGCATATGCACCTCGTCAATAATATAAACCTTGAATTTGCCCTGTTGAGGAGGGATTCTGACTTGATCAATTAAACTGCGGATGTCGTCGACACTATTGTTAGAGGCTGCATCCAGTTCAAAAACATTGAAAGAGAAATCTTCGTTAGGGTCATCGTAGTTAGGTTGGTTTATTTTTCTTGCCAATATCCTGGCGCAAGTCGTTTTTCCTACTCCTCTTGGTCCAGTAAACAGTAGGGCTTGGGCAAGGTGATTGTTTTTTATGGCGTTCAGCAGCGTATCTGTAATAACTTGTTGCCCAACAACATCATCAAATGATTGGGGTCTGTATTTTCGTGCTGAAACAACAAATTGATCCATAAGTTTCTATAAGAATACAAATATAGATATTAAGCTTTTAGATTAAGACAAAATAGAGCAGATTTATTTGTTTGCCTAAATTGTTGAATTAAAAATAAAGGTTACTTTTGGGTTTTTAAAGAAAATAACAATATGGTATTACCCATTATAGCATATGGTGACCCAGTTTTGAGAAAGGTTGCCAATGATATTTCAAAAGAGTATCTAGAGGAAAAAAACACGTTGTTGGGGGATATGTTTGAGACGATGTACAATGCACATGGTGTTGGTCTGGCTGCTCCTCAGGTAGGTTTAGATATTCGTGTTTTTGTGGTGGATACGGCTCCTTTTGCAGAAGATGAAGATGCGCCAGAGAAAGTTCGAGAGTTATTAAAGGGTTTTAAAAAAGTATTTATCAATGCCAAAATTCTTAAAGAAGAAGGAGATGAGTGGTCGTTTAATGAAGGCTGTTTAAGTATACCGGATGTAAGAGAAAATGTGACCAGAAGAAGAGTAATCACCATAGAATATTATGATGAAAACTTTGAAAAACACACAGAGGTGTACGATGGTTTAATAGCTAGAGTGATACAGCATGAGTATGATCACATAGAAGGCGTGTTGTTTACAGACAAAATATCCATGCTTAAACGTAAATTAATAGCCAAACGTTTAAGTAATATTATGATTGGAAAAATTAAAGTTGATTATAAAATGAAATTCCCTAAACTTAAAAAATAGAATACATGGAAATTGACAAAATTATTTCGGTTTCAGGTAAACCAGGTTTGTTTAACATAGTAACACAAACCAGAAGTGGGTTTGTGGTGGAGTCGTTGCTAGACGGAAAAAAGCTATCATTAAATATCAAGAGCAACGTGAGTTTATTGTCAGAGATTTCAATTTACACCTATTCGGAAGAGGTTTCATTGGCTTCTGTTTTTGCAGCTATTGCTGAAAAAGAAAATAATGAGAAGACGATATCTCATAAAGAAAGCAAAGAAGTGTTGGAGACTTATTTTAGAGAAGTTTTGCCAGAATATGATGAGGACAGGGTGTATGCGTCTGATATTAAAAAGGTGGTTCAGTGGTATAATTTGTTGTTAGATAAAGGCGTGGAGTTTAAACTTGAGCAGGTAAAGGAAGAGTAAAATGTCTACGAGAGATGAAAAACTAAAAGCCTTTGGGCGGTTGTTGGATATCATGGATGATTTGCGTCAAAAATGTCCATGGGATAAAAAACAAACTATCCAGAGTTTAAGTTCTTTGTCTATTGAAGAGGTTTATGAGTTGGTCGATGCGATTGAGGATAATAACTACGAGGAAATAAAGAAGGAGTTAGGAGATTTGATGTTGCATTTGGTGTTTTATGCTAAGATTGCGAGTGAATCCAATCAATTTGATGTAGCTGATGTTTTGAATACTGTTTGTGATAAATTGATTTTTCGACATCCGCACATCTATGGCGACATAGATAAAGAACTCACCGAGGACGAGGTTAAAGCCAATTGGGAAAAATTAAAAATTAAAGAAGGGAATACTTCTGTTTTGGCTGGTGTGCCAAAGGGGTTGCCTTCTTTGGTCAAAGCCATGCGGATTCAGGCTAAAGTTAAAGCTGTGGGTTTTGATTGGGAAAATAGTGCGGAGGTTTTGCAAAAGGTTAAAGAGGAGTTGTCAGAGTTGGAGGTGGAAATAGGTGTAGGAAATAAAGAAGGAATAGTTGATGAATTGGGTGACGTTATGTTTTCTTTAATAAATTATGCTAGATTTATTGATGTTGACCCAGACGAAGCGTTGAGTCGAACCAATAAAAAATTCATTAAACGATTTCAATATATCGAACAGGCAGCTAAAAGCATTGATAAATCAATAGAAGAATTAACTATTGATGAGATGAATAAATATTGGGAACAGGCTAAAGTAAGTTAGGTAAATCAGGTTATTATTACCGTTTTTAAAGTGTTAAAGTTCGTGTTTTTAACGCAAGCTTTAACACTTTTTTGTGTTTATTAGGTCAGAATTACTATATTTGTCCAAACTAAATTCAAAAAATATGAGAAAATTATTAGTACTAGTCATGGTTATAATAGGCATGGCAAACTTGTCAGCACAGCAGGTCGGTTTTTTAGGCTCAGCTGTTCCGAACTTGGTTGGGAATGCTGATGTCCAAATGTTTCCTCAAGCGGGAGGAAATTACATTTCGCCGGGTTATACCTTGCAGGTGGGAACCTTAAAGTTTCGTGAAAATGATGCCATAATTTGGGGAGGGTCTAGTTTTCCAAGTGGTACAGCTGTTAAAGGAAGCGATACAAGTATTTTAATTACGGAGGCAGGGAAGTATGACCTTACCTTTAATTTAAATTCTGGAGCGTACAGTATAGTCAAAGAAGGTTCTGTGGTTGAGCCAGTTCCAAGTATTGGGATTATTGGTACGGCTGTTAACGGAGCTTGGACTGAAGATGTAGATTTGAATACGGTTGACGATGTAGTGTATTCGATTTCAGGTTATCAATTGTCGGTAGGTGAACTAAAGTTTAGAGAGGGTGATGCATGGACTAAAAGTTGGGGAGCTTCAGGGACTGAAGGAACAGCCCAAGAGGGATCAGATACTAATTTTAGTATAACAGAAGCGGGTAAGTATGATATTTCATTTAACAGAAATACTCTAGCGTATTCTTTTACTAAAGAAGCGGCACCTGCAACAACGGTAGTTATAAGAGGAGCGGGATTGTTTATAGACAAAACCTTAACTTCAACAGACGGAAATGTTTATACAGCGACTGGAGTGGTTTTAGGAGATGGAGGGTTTAAATTTGTTATCAATGAAAATGCGGTTGAAACTTTATGGGGTGGAGGAACCTTCCCAGAGGCGACAGCTACATTAGACGGAGGCGATATTACTGCAACAGCAGGAACATACGATGTAAGTTATACGAAATCAACAGGAGCCTATAAGTTTACAGCACAAGGAACAGTACACGCAGCCATTGGTTTAATTGGAAATGCTATAGCAGGAACAGAGTGGGCAAGTGATGTTGACATGATGACTACAGATGGAGTAACATATACTTTAATGGGTCAAGCGTTAGTAGTAGGAGAAGTTAAATTCCGTCAGGATGATGCATGGGTAACAAACTGGGGCGCATCAGCTACAGCAGGCGTTGCAGAATTAAATGCACAAGGAAATATATCTATTACAGAAGCAGGAACATATAATGTAACCTTCAATTTAACAACGTTAGCCTATAGTTTTGAGAAGCAAGGCGGTACACCTACAGTAACAGTTGAATTGACAGGAGCAGGAGTAGGAACAGCTAAATCTTTAGCATCAACAGATGGCGATATTTATACCGCTACAGGAGTAGTATTAACAGACGGAGCAGTTCAATTTACAGTAACTACAGATGGAGCAGCAGCTATGTGGGGTGGAGGAACATTCCCAGAAGCAACAGCTACAAAAGATGGAGGCGATATTACAGCTACAGCAGGAACATACGATGTAAGCTATACAAAATCAACAGGAGCTTATAAGTTTACAGCACAAGGAACAGTACATGCCTCAATAGGTTTAATTGGTAGTTCAATTGCAGGAACAGAGTGGGCAAGTGATGTTGACATGATGACTACAGATGGAGTAACATACACTTTAATGGGTCAAGCATTAGTAGTAGGAGAAGTTAAATTCCGTCAGGATGATGCATGGGTAACAAACTGGGGCGCATCAGCTACAGCAGGTGTTGCGGAGTTAAATGCACAAGGAAATATATCTATTACAGAAGCAGGAACATATAATGTAACCTTCAATTTAACAACGTTAGCTTATTCATTCGAGAAGCAAGGCGGTACACCTACAGTAACAGTTGAATTGACAGGAGCAGGAGTAGGAACAGCTAAATCTTTAGCATCAACAGATGGCGATATTTATACCGCTACAGGAGTAGTATTAACAGACGGAGCAGTTCAATTTACAGTAACTACAGATGGAGTAGCAGCTATGTGGGGTGGAGGAACATTCCCAGAAGCAACAGCTACAAAAGATGGAGGCGATATTGCAGCTACAGCAGGAACATACGATGTAAGTTATACGAAATCAACAGGAGCCTATAAGTTTACAGCACAAGGAACTTTTGCTTCAATTGGTATCATTGGTTCCGCAGTTAGTGATGATCTTGCGACGCAATGGACGACAGACGTAGATATGACAACTACTGATGGTGTAACTTATACATTAGCAAGTCAAAATTTATTAGTAGGAGATTTAAAATTCCGTCAAGATAATGCTTGGACAACAAACTGGGGAGGTTCAGGTTTAGTAGGTTCGGGTGTTCCTGATGGAGATAATATTGCAATTGCAGAAGCAGGATTGTATAATATCACATTTAACCAAACGACTCTTGAGTATTCAATTGAGGTGGTTACGGTTGGTGTTTCTGAATTTAATTCAGAAGTGGAAGTATCTTTCTCTAATCCAGTAGTAAGTGGTCAATTGGAGTTATCATCTTCAGCAGATGTAGAATTGTATGACTTGTCAGGTAGATTAGTGAGCACAGGTTCAGGTTCATCAATTGATGTGTCAGGATTAAATAGTGGATTGTATATTATTGTTATTAATGGTTCACAAACTTCTAAAGTGTTAATTAAGTAATAGTCAACACTATACTATTTTAAGATAAGGGGTTAGTTTTGCTAATCCCTTATTTTTTTTTTTGTTAAGTGTAATTTTTTGTTAAAAAGGTGTATATTTGCTACGATTAATAATTACTTAAAAAACTTATTTAAAATCAAATGAAAAAATTATTACTTTTTGTAGCTGTATTACTAGGTAGTATTGCTACGTCTAATGCACAACAAGTTATTAATACCCTTGGTATTATAGGTTCAGCAACTCCTGGAGCATGGGCTGAGGACACAGATTTAACAACTACCGACAATATTACCTATACAATTGAAGGTCTTCAGTTGACAGCTGGTGAGGTTAAATTTAGAACTAATGATGATTGGGCAGTAAACTGGGGAGGTACAGGTTTAGTAGGTACAGGTGTTGTAGCTGGTAGTAATATTGTTATTGCTAACGCTGGTACTTATAATGTTTCTTTTAACGTTGAAACATTAGCGTATTCAATAACTGATGCGTCTGGTGCTGCTGCTGTAAGTGTTAAAGGATCGGCTGTTGGGTTGGCAGCTAAGTTTTTATCTACTACAGATGGTGAGACTTACACTGGAACAGTTTGGTTAATTGATGGAGTTTTAAACTTTGATATTGATGGAATGGTTCAAGGAGGTAACGGTTTCCCAGAAGGTATTTCAATGGATGGTTCTGCTGAGATCAATGCTACTGCTGGTAAATACACTGTTTCTTTCACTAAATCAACTGGAGCATATGTATTTACTGCTGGTGCTGATATTCCTAACGCTAATATTGGTTTAATTGGATCAGCTACTCCAGGAGGATGGGATACTGATACAGTAATGGAAACGGCAGATGGAGTTACATATACATATTCAGATTTAGTTGTAAATGTTGAAACTGGATCTGGTGCGATTAAGTTTCGTAAAGATGCTGATTGGGCAACTAACTGGGGTGGACCGTTAAACTGGGGTGAGCCTAACGTGTTAAGTGGTACTGCTACTTTAGGTGGAGATGATATTCTTGTACATAATAGTACTTATGATATTTCTATCAATATCATTACTGGTGCAGTTTCTATTACTGATAAAAATCAATTAAGCGTGGCTGGATTTGATGGAGTATTAGGTGTTCAAGTTGCATCAAACCCTTCAAATGGAGGAATCCAATTAACAGGTGCTGCTTCTGTAAAAGTGTACTCTTTAGCAGGTCAATTAGTTGCAAGTGCTAACTCTGATTTTGTTGCTGTTAATCCTGGAACTTACATTGTTATTATAAACGGAGCTTCAGAAATTGTAATTGTAAAATAATTTTTGCTACATACGATTATATTTAAGCCGGTCATTGACCGGCTTTTTTTGTATCTACAAGTTTATGAAACAAGGGAGGCTATCTTAAAATGAAAGATAGCCTCCCTTGTTGTTAAGGTAATTTTCGGATTTTACTCTATCTCCGAAGTAAAAAGCAATTTTACGCTAGGAAATTTCTGTTGCGCCATTTGAATACTAAAGTCTGAATCCGCTAAGAATACCAATTGTCCATATTTATCTTGCGCCATAAACTTTTGTTTAATGCGTTTAAATTCTTTGAACTCTTCGTTTTTATCATCTACTGGTTTAACCCAACAAGCCTTAAATGCAGGAAAGTTTTCATAGGAACATTTAGCGCCGTATTCGTGTTCTAAACGGTATTGAATTACCTCGTACTGTAATGCTCCTACTGTACCAATGACTTTTCTTCCGTTCATTTCTAGAGTAAACAATTGAGCGACTCCCTCATCCATTAATTGATCAATTCCTTTGGCTAATTGTTTAGCTTTTAATGGGTCTGCGTTGTTTATATATCTAAAGTGTTCTGGAGAAAAACTTGGGATTCCTTTAAATTGTAATTGTTCGCCTTCGGTTAATGTATCTCCAATTTTAAAGTTGCCTGTATCGTGTAGTCCGACAATATCACCAGGATAAGATTTTTCAACTATTTCTTTTTTTTCTGCAAAGAAGGCATTGGGACTCGAAAACTTGTAATTTTTGTTGTTTCTAACGTGTAGATAGGGTTTGTTTCTTTCGAATGTTCCTGAAACAATTTTGACAAAGGCTAATCTGTCTCGGTGTTTAGGATCCATATTAGCATGAATTTTAAACACAAATCCCGTCAGTTTTTCTTCGTTGGGTAAAACTACACGAATGTCAGACTCTTTGGCTTTTGGGGATGGAGCAATATGTATAAAACAATCTAATAATTCTCTTACACCAAAATTGTTTAAGGCAGAGCCAAAGAATACGGGTTGGATATGACAATCCAAATATTCTTGTCTGTTGAAATTAGGATAGATTTCTTCTACTAATTCCAATTCTTCTCGAAGTTTATCAGAAGCCTTTGTTCCAATCAACTCATCTAATTGTTTGTCATTTATATTTGATATCGATACTAGGTCGTTGATGTCTTTTCTGCTATCCCCAGTGAATAAGTTGATATTTTTCTCCCAAATATTATAAATTCCCTGAAAGTCCTGTCCCATTCCAATAGGAAAACTCAAAGGTGTAACCGTTAAACCGAGTTTTTGTTCAACTTCATCCAATAAGTCAAATGCGTCTTTTCCTTCTCTGTCTAATTTGTTGATAAATACGATAATAGGAATATTTCTCATTCGACAAACCGATACTAATTTTTCTGTTTGTTCCTCAACTCCTTTAGCGACATCTATTACGACTATTACACTATCGACTGCCGTTAAAGTTCTAAACGTGTCTTCCGCAAAGTCTTTATGCCCAGGCGTATCTAATATGTTGATTTTGTTTTCTTTGTAATTGAAAGCCAAAACAGAAGTCGCAACGGAGATTCCCCTTTGTCTTTCGATTTCCATAAAGTCACTCGTAGCTCCTTTTTTGATTTTGTTACTCTTTACGGCTCCAGCCTCTTGTATTGCACCTCCAAACAACAGAAGTTTTTCTGTTAAGGTTGTTTTCCCTGCATCAGGGTGAGAGATGATGCCAAAGGTTCTCCTCCTTTGTATTTCTTCAAGAAATGTCATTTTATTCGAATAATTTTTTTACAAAAGTAATAGTTTGGTTGGATTGGAGTATTAGAAATTATAATTATATCTCCAATTAGATATAGTTTCTCTTTTTGTACATTTGAAGCTTATAATGTATTTATGATAGAAGAACAGGTTGTATTAGTAGATGAGAATAATATGGAGTTGGGTCTAATGCCCAAAATGGAAGCACATGAAAAGGCTGTTTTACATCGTGCGTTTTCTGTTTTCATTTTCAACGAAAACAAGGAGTTGATGCTGCAACAAAGAGCTGCTCATAAATACCATTCGCCTTTGCTTTGGACAAATACTTGTTGTAGTCACCAACGTAAAGGAGAATCAAATGTAGAGGCAGGGAAAAGAAGATTGGTTGAGGAGATGGGGTTTGTAGCAGAACTAGAGGAGAAGTTTTCTTTTATTTATAAGGCTCCTTTTGATAATGGATTAACCGAACACGAATTTGACTTTGTGATGGTGGGGTATTTTAATGGAGAGCCAGCTATTAATAGAGAAGAGGTTGAATCGTGGAAATGGATGGGGATAGAAGCAATAAAAAAGGATATGGAGAAAACACCTGAGTTATACACAGAATGGTTTAAGATAATATTCAGTCAATTTTATCATTATATAGGTGAACATGAGATATGAGAGTATCAGTAAGTAGAAAAGCGCATTTTAATGCGGCACATCGATTATATCGTAAGGATTGGTCGCATGAGAAAAACGACGCTGTTTTTGGTAAATGTAATAATCCTAATTATCACGGACATAATTATGAATTGATTGTTACAGTAACGGGTGAAATAGATCAGGAAACAGGTTATGTAATCGATACTAAAGAACTTAAGGAATTAATTAGGGCTGAAGTAGAAGATGCTTTCGATCATAAAAATTTAAATCTCGATGTGCCTGAATTCAATGATTTAAATCCTACAGCTGAGAATATAGTGGTGGTTATCTGGGATAAACTAAGAAAGCATTTAAATAAAAAACTAGAATTGGAAGTTACTTTGTTTGAAACTCCTAGAAATTTCGTTACTTTCAAAGGAGAATAAAAGAAGAAATAATTAAAAAATCATAAAATCATGGCGAGTAAAAAAGAAATAAAAAAAGATATCAATTTCGTGTTTGAGGGGTTGATTGAGGCAGTATATATCAAACAGTTAGCGGTTAAAACTATAGATGAAAAAAGAGCAGAGAGTTTGATAGACAGCATCATAGGATCTTTTGATTCAATAATGGCAAAGGTGAATGAACGAGGAGTTGAAAACGCTAATGTTCATTTTAAAGCGATCAGAAACGAATTTGATCAATCAGTTTCGAATTTATTAGATGAAATAAATAAGTAATTATTTGTAATTATAAAAAACACGTTTATATTTGCACAGCTTTTTAGGCCGATGTAGCTCAGCTGGCTAGAGCAGCTGATTTGTAATCAGCAGGTCGTGGGTTCGAGTCCCTCTATCGGCTCTTTAATTCAAAAGGATTAACATGTTATGTTAGTCCTTTTTTTATGGATAAAAATCAACTGATTTTCGTAGAGGATTACAGAGGCTCAGGACTAATTGTTAGAACATGGACGCCTTATGTGTTTGAAGATTATATGAGTTTATTTAAGAATTAGGGTGTTTCAAAAGCAGTTGGATGGCATATAATTTGCGGTCTTAGTGTTAGATAATAACATTAAAACCGAATAATTATGAAAAAGATTCAAATTGTTGTTTGGTTGTTGGTTTTATGTTTTACTAAAACGCTTTACAGCCAAATACCTTCTTACCTTATCCAAGAGGGAACAAATACGCTTTACGATAACGCTGCTACTTATTCAATTGATTTAACGGGTTATAGCGCAGAATTTGTCGAAGAATTTTGGAAAGACTATGTCGCATTTTATGGCGGCACAATCAAACAAATTGAACATTATAAAGGAGCAAATAAATATGTTTCTTATGGAGTAACGATTCCAGAAATGGGAGATAACCTTGTGGTATACTCAACATTGTCTCCCAATAGTGCAATGACTGGCATCAGATTAACCTTGTGGTTTAGAAAAGACGGTTGTTACTTTTATAAAGAGGAAGCGACGACCAAAGAAGTTGAAAGCATCAAAAAGTGGCAACGAGAATTTCGTAAATTTTTGAATAAAGCGAAAAAGGAATTGTTATTTAAGCCTAGTAAACAAAACAGCCTCTTTAATTAATATGACCGAAGAGGTTTTTTATCGTAGTAAAATACAATTTTAATTTTGATAAGAATTTGAAATAAAATTACAGTAGTAATATTATTTGTTATGAATTTTACGTACTTTCCGAGCTTATCAAATCAGATAATAGTTTGGTCTAAATTGATTCTTAAAATTTAGAAATGGCAGTAAAAAAATCAGAATTATATAGTTCACTTTGGAAGAGTTGTGATGAATTACGAGGGGGTATGGATGCCTCACAATACAAAGATTACATTCTTCCTCTTTTATTTATAAAATACGTTTCTGATAAGTATGCAGGAGATGAAGATGCGTTAATAACCATTCCGGAAGGAGCAAGTTTTGACGACTTGGTTAAAATGAAAGGTAAAGACGATATAGGTGACTATATCAATAAAAAAGTCCTTGCTCCAATTGATAGAGAGAACGGTTTTGATATGCTGCAAAAAATGGCAGATTTCAATGATGAGGATAAATTGGGAAAAGGCAAAGAACTGGTTGAGAAATTAAGCAGATTAGTTGCCATTTTTGAAGATCCTGCGCTTGATTTTAGTAATAATCGTGCAGAAGATGACGACTTACTTGGAGATGCCTACGAGTATTTAATGCAAAACTTCGCTAAAGACTCTGGTAAAAGTAAAGGACAATTTTATACGCCTGCTGAAGTCTCTCGTATAATGGCCAAAATTATCGGTGTAGATAACAGAACCTCTCAATCTCAAACCGTATATGATCCTGCATGCGGATCGGCTTCGCTACTTTTAAAAGTAAACGATGAAGCCCCTAATGGATTAACCATTTACGGACAAGAAAAAGATAATGCTACCGTGGCATTGGCAAAAATGAATATGGTACTGCACAACAATCCAGAAGCAGTACAAGATATTGAACAAGGCAACACCCTATCAAACCCAATCCATCGAGACGGAGACGACCTAAAACGCTTTGACTACTGCGTGGCAAATCCGCCGTTTTCGGTCAAGTCTTGGACAAATGGTTTTGATCCCAATAATGATATTTACAAGCGTTTTGATGGTTTTGGTATTCCGCCAAATAAAAATGGCGATTATGCCTTTTTACTACATATAATTCGGTCATTAAAAAGTAACGGTAAAGGAGCAGTTATTTTGCCTCACGGTGTTTTGTTTAGAGGAAATGCAGAAGCCACTATTAGAACCAATATTATTAAACGCGGATTAATTAAGGGGATTATTGGCTTACCTGCCAACTTGTTTTATGGCACGGGTATTCCTGCTTGTATCATTGTAATTGATAAAGAAAATGCTGCCACTCGCAAAGGTATCTTTATGGTAGATGCCAGTAAAGGCTATATTAAAGACGGTAACAAAAACCGATTAAGAGAGCAAGACATTCATAAAATTGTGGATGTGTTCAACCATCAGCAGAAGATTGATAAATATGCTCGGATGGTTGATTATAAGGAGATTGAACAAAACGAATACAACTTAAATATTCCTCGTTATATCGATGGGCAAAATGAAGAAGATATACAAGATATAGAAGCTCATTTGTTAGGCGATATTCCTAATCTTGATGTAGATGCTTTACAAGCATTTTGGGAGGTTTACCCAAATTTAAAAGAACATTTATTTCATCCTGCAAAACGTGAGGGCTACCAAACCTTGATTGTACCACAGGAGAATATCAAGGAAACCATATTTAACCACGCTGAATTTGTGGCATACCGTGAAACTTTAGATACCGTATTTACAAAATGGGAAAGCGAAAACAAACCCAAACTTTGGGAGATTAACGAAGATACCAGACCCAAGCAGTTAATTGTTGCTATTTCAGAAAGTTTATTAAAACACTATTATAACAAACCACTCATTAATCCATACGACATCTATCAGCATTTAATGGATTATTGGAACGAGGTTTTAAAAGACGATAGTTATTTAATTTGGGAAGATGGTTGGGTAGCTACTTTAACACCAGTAAAGGACAAAAAAGGAAAAATCAAAAAAGGAGAATACGAAAGCGAGTTAATTCCTTTTGAGTTGGTTATCAATCGTTATTTTAAAGAAGAACAAAACCAAGTACAAGCCATAGAAACCTATTTAGAGTCTTTGGCTACCGAAATGACCGAACTTATCGAAGAACATTCAGGCGATGAGGGTTTGTTAAACGAAGTGATAAACGATAAAGGCAACATTACCAAAGGCGATTTAACCAAACGCTTAAAAGAAATAAAAGGCGATGCCGATTATGCGGATGAATATGAGGTATTACATTCTTACGAAAAGCTATTAACTTTAGAAACTGCCAATAAAAAGACCTTAAAAGAAGCCCAAGCAGAACTACAACAAAAGGTCTATGCAAAATACCCACAATTAAGCGTAGTCGAAATAAAAACCTTAATTGTTGCCGATAAATGGTTAAGCACCTTAAAATCTCGAATAGATGGAGAAATAGACCAAATAAGCCAACGTTTAACTAATCGTATTGGCGAATTGGCACAGCGTTACGACACACCATTACCAGAAATAGAGCAACATGTACAAGAATTACAGAGTAGAGTTGCGCAGCATCTGCAAAAAATGGGGATGATATGGAATTAAACAATGATTGGGTAAATATTAATCTTGGTAAGTCGGCATTACTTAAAGCAAGAATTGGTTGGCAAGGTCTAACTACTGCTGAATACCTTAACTCAGGAGATTATTTTCTTGTTACTGGTACAGATTTTTTAAATGGTTATATCGATTGGAAAAACTGTGTTTATGTTGAGAAAGAGAGATACGATCAAGATAAATACATACAATTGCAAGTCGATGATATACTTGTTACAAAAGACGGTACTATTGGAAAAGTTGCTATTATTGATAGAATAATAAAACCAACAACCCTTAATAGTGGTGTGTTCGTTGTAAGACCCATAAAAAACAGTTTTTATCCTAAATATTTATTTTACATACTTAGGTCTGGACATTTTTCTGATTTCCTATCAAAACTTACCGCAGGTTCTACAATAAACCATTTGTATCAAAAAGACTTTATTTATTATACATTTCCTGCACCACCAACCCTCGAAGAACAAAAACAAATAGCCAATACATTAAGCGACACCGACCAACTTATCCAAAACCTAAAAACCCTTATTGCCAAAAAGAAAGCCATTAAGCAAGGAGCAATGCAAGAATTGCTTACAGGTAAAAAACGCTTACAAGGATTTACAGAGGAATGGGAAACGAAGAAGTTGGGGGAAGTAGCAAAAATAATAATGGGGCAGTCGCCATTATCTGAATTTTATAATTATGAAGGTGTTGGGCTGCCTTTAATTCAAGGCAATGCAGATATAAAAAATAGAAAAACTATTATTCGAACTTACACTTCTTTTTACTCTAAACAAGCAGAAAAAGGAGATATGATTATGACAGTTAGAGCACCGGTTGGAGAAATTGCAAAAGCAAGTTTTAATTGTTCTATTGGTAGAGGTGTTTGTGCAATCAAATATTCAAATGGTTACTTGTTTTATTATTTAATGTTCAAAGAAAATTCTTGGTCTCAACTCTCAACTGGTTCTACTTTTGACAGTATAAATTCAATTCAATTAAAAAGTTTTGAAATTAAATTGCCAAAAAATATCCAAGAACAACAAGCCATCGCTCAAATCCTAAGCGATATGGATGCCGAGATAGAAGCATTAGCGCAACAATTACAAAAAACACAAACCCTAAAACAAGGGATGATGCAGGAGTTGTTAACAGGGAAAACGAGGTTAGTGGCTACGACAAGCTCAGTTACTAAGGAAACAACAGAACCTTTAATAATGGTGGCAGAGCCAGAGGCTATTTATAAAAGAAAATAAAATGAAAAATTGGATACCCAAAGCCATAAATTATCTAGATAAATCTTTAGGGAAAGTACCTACAGAACTTAATGAAATTGATTGGAAAGAAAACTTGTCTCCCAAAAACGACAAGTTATGTCAGCACATAGCTGCATTTGCCAATATGCCAGGAGGAGGGTTTTTGGTGTTTGGTGTCAATGACAAATCAGCTTCGGTTATAGGGATTCAAAAAGCAACAGCAGATGCTATTGTTGAACGTTTAGCTTCGTTGTGTCGTGATGGAGTGAATCCTTTGGTAAGGATAGACCATGCAATAGAAACCTTTAGGGGAGAAGAATTATTATTTGTACATATTTTAGAGAGTGCTATAAAACCTGTTCATAAGGCAGGTAAAACCATTGAGGATAGTTTTATTAGAAGTGGAGGTACGACAAGGAAAGCTTCGAGACAAGAAATAGGAGCATTGATGCTGAACAGTAAGACACCAACTTGGGAAGAACTACACGCATCTAAACTATTAAGCGAAGTAGAAGTTATTACGCTTTTAGAATATGATAAAATATTAGAACTACTCGGAAAACCTATCCCGACAGACATCAAAGAAATTTTACGATGGCTCGAAGACGAAAAAATGATAGTTGATGTTGATGGTAAGGGGTTTTATATTACCAACTTTGGAGCCATAGCAGCGGCAAAAGACCTGAATAAGTTTGACGGGCTTTCAAGAAGATCGGTACGACTTATAAAATATGAGGGGAAAAACAAAGTAGGAGCAAGTAAAGAGTACCCAGGGAAAAAAGGTTATGCTGTCAGTTTTGAATTGCTGATTCAGTTTGTTCAAGGATTGTTACAAGATAGTGAGATTATCAAAAACGCACTTCGTGTTAATACAGCAGTGTATCCAGAAATAGCTCTTAGAGAGTTAATAGCAAATACTTTAATCCATCAAGATTTTACGATTAGAGGCTCAGGTCCAATGATTGAAATTTTTGAAGATAGGATAGTGTTTTCTAATCCAGGGAGATTATTACCATCCAAAAAAATAGACAGATTAATTCGTACTACCCCAGAGTCGCGAAATGAGATTCTGGCATCTGCTTTTAGAAGATATAATATTTGTGAAGAAAGAGGCTCTGGTTTTGAAAAAGCAGTTATAGCAATTGAACTTTTTGGTCTTCCGCCGCTAAAGTTTGAAGAGTTGGAAAATTCTTTTAAAGTGACGATGTACGCACCTAAAAAATATGCAGAAATGACCAATGAAGAAAGAATTGAAGCTTGTTACCAGCATAGTATTATTGAATACTATGGTAATGGAGGTTTTAATAATGCTTCTTTGAGAAAGCGTTTTGGAATGCATGATAAGCAAGCAGCTCAAATTTCGTTATTAATTAAAGAAGCCATGAGTGTAGGCAAAATAAAAGCAAAAGATTCAGATAATGTTTCTAAAAAGTTTAGTGTTTATGTTCCGTATTGGGCTTAGTTTTTTATTTAATTCCGATTCGGAAACAGATTTTAATAGTCTAATAATCAGTGTTTTGCTATTTGATTTGTAATTCGGGGTTTATTTAATTCCAATTCGGAAAATAGAGCTAAAGTGTTGATTTTAAAGGCTTTTTTATTTAATTTTTGTTCGGAATACAAAAGTCGATAGCGTCAAATAAAATATACTTATGAGTGATGTAGGTCAAATAGAAAGAATAACCCAAAACAAAGTCATTCAATATTTTGAATTAGGCTTAAAGTACGATTATTTTGGAGATTGGAAAGATCGAAAAAACAATAGTAATATTGAAAAACAGTTTCTCGTTTCATTTCTCAAAAAACAAGAATATTCAGATACGCTTATTCAAAAAACTTTAGACAAATTAACCAAAGCTTCAGATGGTGCAGGTAAGAGCTTGTATGATGCTAACAAAGAGGTTTATTCGTTGTTGAGGTATGGTGTAAAAGTTCGTCCAGATGTTGGGGAGAATAAAGAGACGGTTTGGCTAATCGATTGGAAAAATCCACTAAACAATCATTTTGCCATAGCCGAAGAAGTAACTATTTATTACGATAATGAGGGGCGAAGCAAAAGACCTGATATCGTTATATATGTGAATGGAATTGCATTAGGTGTCATTGAGTTAAAACGAAGTACTGTAGGAGTTACAGAGGGCATTAGACAAAATCTACTCAACCAAGAAAAAGATGTCATAGGTCATTTTTTTACCACGATGCAGTTTGTGATGGCAGGAAGCGATACAGAGGGTTTACGTTACGGCACTTATGATACAAAGGAGAAATACTACCTACAATGGAAAGAAAATAGTGCCGAAGAAAATAAACTGTTAAGACATCTTTCTCAAATTTGTTCAAAAGAGCGTTTTTTAGAGCTAATTCATGATTTTGTTGTATTTGATAAAGGCACTAAAAAGTTGTGTCGCCATAATCAATATTTCGGCATAAAAGCAGCCCAAGAGCGTGTGCAAAAAAGAGAGGGTGGTATTATTTGGCATACACAAGGAAGTGGAAAGAGTTTAACCATGGTTTGGTTCACAAAATGGTTAAGAGAGAATGTAGATGATGCCAGAGTGTTACTAATAACAGACAGAGAGGAATTAGACGACCAAATCGAAAAAGTATTTAAAGGGGTTAATGAACAGATTTATAGAACCAAAAGCGGTCAAGATTTAGTAAATACACTCAACGAAAAGAAAGAATGGCTGATTTGTTCTTTGGTGCACAAGTTTGGTAACAAAGGTGATGCGAATTTTGACGCCTTTGCTGATGAATTAACTAAAAATCTACCGAAAGATTTTAAAGCGAAAGGGAATTTATTTGTTTTTGTAGATGAGTGTCATAGGACGCAGTCTGGCACCTTGCATAAAGCTATGAAACAAATTTTGCCGAATGCACTTTTTATAGGTTTTACAGGAACACCTTTGTTGAAAAAGGACAAACAAAAAAGTATTGAAGTTTTTGGTACATACATTCACACCTATAAATTTGATGAAGCAGTTGATGATAAAGTGGTTTTAGATTTAAGATACGAAGCCCGAAATGTTGACCAAAATATTACTTCACAAGGAAAAATAGACCAATGGTTTGATGCTAAAACTAGAGGACTAACAGATGTCGCCAAGCGAAAATTAAAACAGCGTTGGGGAACCATGCAAAAGGTATTGAGTTCGCAAGACCGTCTCAATCGTATTGTGGATGATATATTAATGGATTTTGAATTAAAAGACCGTTTAAATAATGGAACGGGAAACGCAATGTTAGTTTCAGGAAGTATTTACCAAGCCTGCCGATACTATGAGATTTTCCAACAAAAAGGCTTTAAACGTTGTGCCATTATTACTTCTTATGAGCCAAATCTGCAAAGTGTAAAAGATGAAATTACTGGAGAAGAGGGCTATACTGAAAAATTAATGCAGTACGAAACCTATATCAAAATGTTAGATGGTAAATCGCCAGAGGATTTTGAAAAAGAGGTTAAAAAGAAATTTATTGATGAGCCTGCTCAAATGAAACTACTTATTGTGGTAGATAAGTTGCTTACTGGTTTTGATGCCCCATCAGCTACATATTTATACATAGACAAGCAAATGAGAGATCATGGATTATTTCAAGCGATATGTAGAGTAAACCGTTTGGATGGAGAGAGTAAAGAATACGGTTATGTGATTGATTACAAAGATTTATTTAAAAGTTTGGAAAATTCAATTAACGACTACACCAAAGAAGCCTTTGGAGAATACGATAGCGATGATGTAAAAGGACTTTTAGACAATCGACTGGAGAAAGCAAAGGAACGTTTAGAAAACGCTAGAGAAACTATAAAGGCACTTTGTGAACCTGTGCACCCACAAAATACTATACAATTTCAACGCTTTTTTTGTGGTACTTCAGATAATCCAAATGATTTAAAAAATACGGAGCAATTAAGAACGCATCTTTATAAATATACGGTTTCATTAATTCGGTCTTATGCTAATATAGCCAATGAAATGGAAGAAGCAGGATATACACCTGCCGAGATTGAGGAAATTAAGCAAGAGGTTAAGTTTTATACCAACCTTAGAGATGAAATAGAAAAATCAAGTGGCGATTATATTGATTTAAAACGCTTTGAACCTGCAATGCGTCATTTAATAGATGGTTATATAAGAGCAGATGAAAGCGAGGTTGTTTCTGCGTTTGATGATTTATCTTTAATTCAGTTAATCGTAGAGCGTGGAGAGGATGCAGTAAAATTACTGCCTGATGGTATCCAAAAAGATAAAGAAGCAGTTGCTGAAACCATTGAAAATAATATTGCAAAAGTTATTAATACAGAACGCCCAACAAATCCGCACTACTTTGAAAAGATGTCGGCGATCCTTTACGAATTAATTCTAGAACGGAAAAGAGGGGCTTTAGATTATAAAGAATATTTAGCTAAAATAATTGAATTAACGAAACGAGTGGTTAGGCCTAATAAAACTGCAAGTTATCCAAGTGTTTTAGACACCAATGCCAAAAGAGCTTTGTATGATAATTTAGGACAAGATGAAACATTGGCTATTGCTATGGATGAAGCCATTAGATACCATAAACAAGCAGACTTTAGAGGAAATAAACTCAAAGAAAAGAAAATCAAAATAGCTATTAAACATATTTTGCCTGGTGGGTTTAACGTAGATGAGATTTTTGAAATTGTAAAAAATCAAAATGAATATTAAAGAGGAGCAAATAAATATTTTAGACCTAACTATTGATGTTATTAAAAAGGACATCAAAAATATGCACCTGTCCGTTTATCCACCAACAGGCAGGGTTCGTATTGCTGCGCCTAAAGATTTAAACGACGAAGCCATACGATTATATGCCGTTGGAAAAATAAGATGGATAAAGAAACATCAAAAAAGTTTTTATGAACAATTAAGAGAAACACCAAGAGAATATATTACTGGTGAAAGTCATTATTTTGATGGAAAACGTTATCTATTAAAAGTGATTGAGAGACACGGTAAGCACGAAATAATAATTAAGAATAAAACCTATTTAGAATTATATGTAAATCCTAATGCTACCAAAGAAGCGAAGGAAAAGGTTTTTAATGAGTGGTACAGAAACCACCTCAAAAATATTGTTCCAGAAATTTTAGAATTTTGGGAAGATAAAACTGGACAAGATTGCAATTCTTGGGATGTAAAAAAGATGCGGACTAAATGGGGTTCTTGTAGTATTGAAAAAAGAAAAATATTATTAAATCTTGAACTTGCTAAAAAGCCAAGGCATTGTTTAGAATATGTGATTGTACATGAGTTAATTCATTTTATTGAGCGCAATCATAATGATAATTTTAAGACCCATCTGAATAAGTTTATTCCTAATTGGAAAATTTACAAGAGAGAATTGAATAATTTGCCAATTTCTTATTAAGGGGGGCAAAATAGAGGTTTAGCTTAAAAAGTGTCTTAGCGAAGTGACGTGTATGCCTAATTGTACACCTTTTAGGGAGGTTTTTAGGTGGAATTGTGAAAAGTAAGGAAAAGGTATAAACCTCTGAAAACTAGATTTAAGGCACAAAAAAAGAGCTTATATTGCTATAAACTCTTTCTCTTTAGTAGCGGGAACTGGACTCGAACCAGTGACCTTCGGGTTATGAGCCCGACGAGCTACCTACTGCTCTATCCCGCGATGTTTCGTGTGCAAATATACGATGTTTATTTCATTAACCAAGGAATATCTTAAAATATTTACCTGAACTATTTTTACGTACATT
The DNA here is from genome assembly GCA_020635875.1 of Flavobacteriales bacterium. GTDB lineage: Bacteria > Bacteroidota > Bacteroidia > Flavobacteriales > Flavobacteriaceae > Flavobacterium. Next base: position 169,419 of record JACJYY010000006.1, on the reverse strand, counting down.
TGCAAAAAATTAGATGGATGGCACACAAGGCAGGCTTTGTAAATATAATTGGTAATCCCAATGTGGGTAAGTCTACTCTTATGAATGCCTTTGTAGGAGAGCGACTTTCAATCATTACATCAAAGGCGCAGACTACACGTCATCGTATTTTAGGGGTTGTTAATGGAGAAGACTTTCAAGTAGTGTTATCCGATACTCCAGGTATTATTAAACCTGCCTATGAGTTGCAATCCTCCATGATGAATTTTGTAAAATCAGCATTCGAAGACGCAGATGTTCTCATCTATATGGTAGAGATAGGAGAGAAAGATTTAAAGGATGAAGCCTTTTTTAATAAAATCATTCACTCCAAAATACCTGTGTTGTTGCTGATAAACAAGATTGATACAACAGATCAAGAGAACCTGGAGGTTCAGGTTGGTTTTTGGAAAGAGAAAGTCCCAAATGCCGAAATATATGCTATTTCAGCAATTGAAAAATTTAATGTAAGAGAGGTGTTTGATCGCATTGTAGAGTTGATTCCAGAGTGTCCACCCTATTACCCAAAAGATACATTAACCGATAAACCAGAACGTTTTTTCGTTAATGAAATTGTGCGAGAAAAGATTTTGTTGTTTTATAAAAAAGAAGTGCCATACGCCGTAGAGGTACTAACAGAAGAATTTAAAGAAGATGAAGAAATCATCCGAATTCGTTGTGTTATTATGGTGGAAAGAGATACCCAAAAAGGGATTATTATAGGACATAAAGGTGCTGCACTAAAGAGAGTGGGGATAGAGGCGAGAAAAGATTTGGAGCGATTTTTTGGTAAACAAATACATATAGAATTTTTTGTCAAAGTCAATAAAGACTGGCGCACCAATCAAAATCAATTGAAACGTTTTGGATACAATAACGATTAGAATATAAAGTTAAAGCATGAGTAATATAGTAGCAATTGTAGGAAGACCTAATGTAGGGAAATCAACTTTATTTAATCGTTTAGTACAACGTAGAGAAGCCATTGTAGATGCAGTGAGTGGAGTTACACGTGATAGGAACTATGGACGAAGTGATTGGAATGGACGTCCTTTTTCTGTGATAGATACAGGCGGTTATGTCAAAGGTTCAGATGATATTTTTGAAGAAGAGATTCGTAATCAGGTAGTATTGGCTATTGATGAGGCAGATGTAATCATCTTTGTAGTTGATGTGGAGGAAGGTATTACACCAATGGATACCGAAGTGGCACGTTTACTTCGAAAGGTGACTAAACCAGTCATATTGGCTGTAAATAAAGTCGATAATACACAGCGTTATGATGATGCGATTGAGTTTTATGGATTAGGATTAGGAGAGTACATTCCTTTTTCGAGTATAAATGGAAGTGGAACAGGTGAGTTGTTGGATAAGTTGGTAGAGTCTTTTCCTGAAAAGGAAGAAGAGGAAGAAGAAACAGAATTACCTCGATTTGCCGTTGTAGGAAGACCTAATGCAGGAAAATCAAGCTTTATCAATGCCTTAATAGGAGAAGATAGATATATAGTAACCGATATCGCTGGAACTACACGAGACTCTATAGATACAAAGTTTAATCGTTTTGGTTTCGAATTTAATTTAGTAGATACTGCGGGTATTCGTAGAAAAGCAAAGGTAAAGGAAGACTTAGAGTTCTATTCTGTAATGCGTTCGGTAAGAGCTATTGAGCACAGTGATGTGTGTATTTTAGTAATTGACGCTACTAGAGGTTTTGAGGGACAGGATCAAAGTATTTTTTGGTTGGCCCAAAAAAATAAAAAGGGAGTAATCATATTAGTCAATAAATGGGATTTGGTTGAAAAGGAAACCAACTCAACCAGAGACTATGAAGCAGCTATCCGAAGAGAATTAAAACCTTTTGATGATGTGCCAATTGTGTTTGTCTCGGCCTTGACCAAACAACGATTATTAAAAGCACTTGAATTAAGTGTGAAAATCTATGAAAGCAGAAAGCAACGTATTTCAACCTCGAAGTTGAATGAGTTGATGTTGCCAATTGTCGAAAATAATCCGCCACCAGCAACTAAAGGAAAATACATTAAGATTAAATATTGTATGCAATTGCCTACACCAACGCCTCAGTTTGTGTTCTTTGCTAATTTACCGCAGTATATTGCTGATCCGTATAAACGCTTTGTGGAAAACAAATTGCGAGAAAATTTCGATTTAAGTGGAGTGCCGATAGATATTTATTTCAGGAAGAAATAGGTTTACCAACTTCCTGAAGCACCGCCGCCTCCAAAGCCGCCTCCACCGCCAAAACCTCCGAATCCACCTGAGCCTCCAAAGCCTCCTGATGATCTGCCGAACCCTCCAGCGTTTCGTCCGAGACCGCTTAGGATAATTACATCCATTAAGTCAGGGCCACGACCGCTATTACCATTGTTGCCACCTTTACGTCGGTTAATCAACAAAAGAATGACAATAACGATAATAATGAAGAATATAACTTTACTGGGGTTTCGTTCTTGATTTTTCGAGTCATTATTGAATTCTCCATTTAAGATGTCAATCATCACATTGGTAGCTTTGTCAATGCCCCCAAAGAAGTTGCCGTTTTTAAATTCAGGAGTAACAATGTTTTCGATAATTCGTTTACATAAGGCGTCGGTCAATAAATGTTCGACACCATAACCTGTTTGAATGGTCATTTTTCGATCGTTTTTGGCAATCAAAAAAACAATTCCATTGTCCTTGTTTTTTTGTCCTATGCCCCAAGAATGTCCAATGTCAGTCGCGTAACGATTAATATATTCTCCATTGGTGGAAGGAATTATTAACACAAGAATTTCTGTAGATGTGGAGTCTTGATAACGAATTAGCTTTTCTGTAAGTGAGTGTAATTCTCCCTGGGATAGAGTGTTAGTTTGATCAATTACGGGATAAATGACACTTGGTTTTTTTGGGATAGTTGTGCTTTGAGCAAAACTCAAGGTAGTGCCTATAAAAAGAACAACAACTACGCTTATGAAGTGGGTTATTTTATTCATTTAGCTTTTAGATATTTCGTCAGATAACTCATTGATGTCATCTGATTGATATGGAAAATAAGTTTTTAAAGCATTTCCTGCCTCAGCTATACCATGAATCAAACCTTGGGTATATTCCTTCTTTTTAAAATGAGTTATGACAATGTCTTTGGTTGATTCCCAAAAGTTTTGTCCTACTTTTTCGTCAATACCTGTATCTCCAATTATGGCAAAGGAGTGGTCGTGAATACCGACGTAAAAAAGTACACCATTACTTGCTGCTGTCTCCATCATGCCTAATTCATAAAAAACCTCCTGAGCTCTTTCGAGAGGAGGTTTAGTTGTCTTGGATTCGATATGGACTTTTATTTCGCCAGAAGTTTGTTTTTCAGCCAAAGTAATGGCTTCAATTATTTTTTTTTCGTCTTCTTTTGATATAAAACTCATGGAGATTTTATTTAAAGTCAAAATTTACTTCGGGTGCTTTTTCTGCGCCTTCATCTGCTTTGAAATAAGCTTTCTCTGTGTAACTACCTAAAAATAAGTTACGAGGCATTTTAAGAATATAGTTGTTGTATGCCTCAACGCTTTCATTGAATCGAGTTCTGGCAACACTAATTCTATTTTCAGTTCCTTCCAATTGCGCTTGTAGCTCTAAGAAATTTTGATTGGCCTTAAGTTCAGGATAACGTTCTACAGAAACTAATAGCTTTGAAAGTGCTCCTGTCAATCCCGACTGTACTTTGCTGAACTCCGCTATTTGATCAGATGTAATGTTAGTTGGGTCAATTGTTACTTTGGTTGCGGCTGCTCTGGCCTCGATTACAGCTGTTAAGGTAGATTTTTCAAAGTCAGCAGCTCCTTTAACAGTTTGCACTAAATTGCCAATAAGGTCGTTTCTTCTTTGATAGCTGGTCTCGACATTTCCCCATTCTTTGGACACCGCTTGAGATACAGTTACAGCGCCATTTTTCACACTGATATAATACAGTCCTAGTAAAACTAATACACCAATAATTACCAGAGGAGTCAAATATTTTTTCATTTCTAATGTTTTTTAAAGTTGTTTTTTGATATCAATTAATGTTTGTTTTATTCGCTCCAATTTTCGGATGATGTCAAATTTATCGAGCGTTTCTTTTTTGCTTTCTTTCAAATGAATTTTTGCTCCCTCTAATGTAAATCCGCGTTCCTTTACTAAATGGTAGATCAATTCAAGATTTTTAACATCCTCGGGAGTAAACATGCGGTTTCCTTTGGCGTTTTTTTTAGGTTTGATGATGTCAAATTCACTATCCCAAAAACGAATTAATGACGCGTTTACACCAAATGCCTTGGCAATTTCGCCTATGCTGTAATATCTTTTGTAGGGTAATTCGAGTATCATTAGTCCAAAGATTGATTTTCGCTATCCGCAAGCTGAGACAAAATTACAAATTCTTTAGCGGAAATATCACCATAATAAAAGTTAATAGGGTTTATATTTTCTCCATCTTTTGTCACTTCGTAATGCAAATGAGAGGCTTGTGATCGCCCTGTACTGCCCACGTATCCGATAATATCTCCTCTTTTTACCTTTTCGCCAGGCCTTTTGTTGTATTTGCTTAAATGTGCGTATAAGGTTTCATATCCAAAGCCGTGTTTAATCACTATGTGTTTCCCATATCCAGTAGCTTTACTATCTGCTCTTTTGATAATTCCGTCCCCTGTAGCAAAAATGGGTGTTCCAGTTTTGGCGGTAAAGTCCATTCCTTTATGAAATTTTCTGATTTTTGTAAACGGATCACTTCTATAGCCGTAACCAGAAGCCATTCTTTTTAAATCTTCGTTTTTAACAGGTTGAATGGCAGGAATTGCTGCCAATAAATCTTCTTTGTCTCTAGCTAGCCGTACGATTTCATCTAAGGATTTGGATTGAATTACCAGTTGTTTTGCAAGGGTATCTAGTCTTTTGTGGGTGTTGATTACCAAATCAGAATTATTATATCCCTCTAATTTTTTAAAACGGTTAACTCCTCCTAGTCCTGATTTGCGCTGTTCGTCCGAAATAGGAGCTGTATTAAAGTAGATTCTATAGATGTTGTTATCTCGTTCTTCAATAGCCTCCAATACATGTTCAATTTGATCCATTTTTTTATTTAAAATGGCATAATTGATTTTGAAATTCTCAATCTCTCTAGCTTGAATTTTGTCTTTAGGGGTTTCGAAATAAGGTGTATTCAAAAGAGCTATAAAAGAAAGAAAGCCAAATAACGCTGCTGCTACAATAAATAGTAGGATATAACTAAAAGTAACGGACTTCTTTTGCTTTAAGATTTGGTAGGATAACTTTTCCGTGTCGTAGTAGTATTTTACTTTCGGCATATCTTAAAAAAAAATCTATTTTTGCACGTGTTGTTAAAACCAGAATTTAATAGGGTCAACCAACAAATTTAATAAATGTTTTAATTGAAACGTTATACTCTAATGAAATCATACGAAATTCGTTCCCAATTTCTTAAATTTTTTGAACAAAAAGGACATTTAGTTGTGCCGTCTGCGCCGATTGTATTAAAGGATGATCCAACATTGATGTTTAACAATTCAGGAATGGCGCAATTCAAGGAGTATTTTTTGGGTAACGCTACCCCAAAGAATAATCGAATTACGGATACTCAAAAGTGCTTGCGTGTTTCAGGAAAACACAATGATTTGGAAGATGTTGGGTTTGATACCTATCATCATACCATGTTTGAGATGTTAGGTAATTGGAGTTTTGGCGATTATTTTAAAAAGGAAGCCATAGCCTGGGCGTGGGAACTTTTGACGGAAGTTTACAAAATAGACAAAGATATTTTATATGTATCTGTTTTTGAAGGTAATGAAGAAGAAGGAGTGCCTTTTGATCAAGAGGCTTACGATATATGGAAAACATTAATTGATGAAAATCGAATCATCAAAGGAAACAAAAAGGACAATTTTTGGGAAATGGGGGAGCAAGGGCCGTGTGGTCCATGTTCGGAAATTCATGTGGATATTCGATCACAAGAAGAAAAGGCAAAAATCTCAGGCAAAGAATTAGTGAATGCCGATCATCCTCATGTAGTTGAAATATGGAATAATGTGTTTATGGAGTTTAATCGCAAAGCCGATGGTTCTCTAGAAAAACTTAAAGCGCAACATATTGACACAGGAATGGGTTTTGAGCGTCTATGTATGGTTTTACAGGGTGTTCAGTCAAACTATGACACAGATGTATTTACTCCTCTTATTCAAAAAGTAGAGGAAATTACAGGGTTCAAATATGTAAGAGGGAAGGCTTCCGCAGAGGAAGAGAAAATTAATATTGCCATTCGAGTAGTTGTAGACCATATTAGAGCTGTAGCTTTTGCCATAGCGGACGGGCAATTACCTTCGAATACTGGAGCAGGATATGTGATTCGTCGAATTTTGCGCAGAGCTATCCGTTATGGATTTACGTTTTTAAATACCAAAGAAGCGTTTATATACCAATTGGTAGACGTGCTTTGTGAACAAATGCAAGATTTCTTCCCTGAGATTAAATCTCAAAAACAATTGGTAACAAACGTGATTAAAGAGGAAGAAAAATCATTTTTGAGAACACTAGATCAAGGATTAGTATTGTTAGACAATGAAATAAAAAATACTACAGGCGTTTTTTCAGGAGCAAAAGCATTTGAACTGTATGATACATTTGGTTTTCCATTAGATTTAACGGCGCTAATTCTTAGAGAAAAAGGTTTAGAATTGAACGAAGAGGAGTTTGATTCTGAAATGGAAAAGCAAAAGGACAGATCAAGAGCGGCCTCAGAAACATCTACTGATGATTGGATAGAAATAGAAGGAGTAACTATTGAAGAAAATCCTTTTGTGGGATATGATACACAGGAAAGCAAATCCAAAGTAGTTCGTTATCGTAAAGTAGATTCTAAGAAAGATGGAATTTTATATCAAATTGTATTGAATACAACACCTTTTTATCCAGAAGGAGGGGGGCAGGTTGGAGATACAGGGTATCTACAATTTGGAGATGAAAAGATAAGTGTAATCGATACAAAAAAGGAAAATAACCTCATTCAGCATATTACTAAAAAAATTCCTTCCGATTGTACTCAAGAGGTACTGGCTAAGGTGGATCAAAAGAAACAATTCGATTCCGCCTGTAACCACTCAGCAACACATCTTTTACATCAGGCATTAAGAAGTATATTAGGTACACATGTAGAGCAAAAGGGATCTTTGGTTTCGCCTAATAATTTGCGATTTGATTTTTCGCATTTTTCAAAAGTTACCGATGAAGAATTAAAACAAGTCGAGGATTTCGTAAATGAAAGAATTGCCGAAAGTTTACCACTTGTTGAGCGCAGAGCAATTGCTTTTGATGACGCTGTCGCAGAAGGAGCAATGGCTTTATTTGGAGAAAAATATGGAGATAAGGTAAGGGCTATTAAGTTTGGCAACAGTATGGAGTTGTGTGGAGGTATCCATGTTTCTAACACGGCGGCAATCTGGCATTTTAAGATAATAAGCGAAGGAGCGGTGGCCGCAGGGGTAAGACGTATTGAGGCGATAACTTCGGCTAAAGCCAAAGCGTTTTTAGAGTCTAAAGTTGAAGAAATTAATGAAGTGAAGGCTTTGTTTAAAAGCACACCAGATTTGAAGAAATCTGTTGCGACTTTGATTGAAGAAAATGCCAAGTTGAAAAAGCAAGTAGAAGAGCTGAATAAAGAAAAGGCAAAAGGGTTAAAGGTGAGTTTGGCTAACGAGTTAGAAGAGATAAATGGAGTGAGGTATTTAGCCAAAGAAATTGAGTTGGATGCTGGAGGAGCTAAAGATTTGGCTTTTGAATTAGGGAAAATGGGGGATAATTTATTTATAGTTTTTGGATCATCTGTCGAAGGTAAGCCTCTTTTGACTTGTTATGTGTCTAAGGAATTAGTGTCAGAAAGAAATATAAATGCCTCTACTATTGTGCGTGAATTGGGTAAATATATACAAGGTGGGGGTGGTGGACAACCGTTTTTTGCTACGGCAGGGGGTAAAAATCCAGCGGGTATATCGGAGGCCTTAAATGCTTCTAGAAAATATTTGTAAAAAATATTTTTCGATTCAAATAAAAGTTCTTACATTGTTAACACGATTTTAACGTTTAAAAAAATGAAAGGAAAAGCAGCTCAATTTGAATCATTAGCTTTTATAAATGTAGAAGGGTTGGCTGTAAAACTAACAATAAGCGTACTTACTTATTAGGGGTAATAAATATTTGTATGCATTTTAGAACCCAGATATCCATTTCGGAGTATTCAAATAAAATTGATTACAACTCTAAAATTGGATGTCTGGGTTCTTGTTTTTCGGAGCATATTGCTAACAGGTTTAGTTTTTTCAAGTTTGATGTGGTAAGTAATCCATTTGGGATACTTTTTTCACCAACCGCGATTGAAAAAATAATTACGAAAGCCGTTTATGAGGAGCAATTTGCCGAAGAAGACATTTTTTATTTAAACGACCAATGGCAATCGTATGATGTTCACTCGTGTTTAAATCAGCTAGAAAAGGATAACTATCTCTTAGATTTGAATCATCGATTGGTTAAGTTGAGAAATACGATAAAAAACGCTTCTCACTTTTTTATAACCTACGGTAGTGCTTGGGTTTACCGATTGAAAGAAACAAATCAATTGGTGGCTAATTGCCACAAGGTGCCTCAAAAGGAATTTGATAAAGAACTTTTGACAGCAGAGGCAATTAGTAAGAGTATTGATAATACGGTAAGATTGCTGCAATCTATTAATCCTGATCTGCAAGTTATATTTACGATTTCGCCAGTAAGACATTTGAAAGACGGTTTTGTTGAAAATCAACGAAGTAAATCCAACCTTATAACGGCTGTTCATGAATTGGTAAATAATCAAGAGCTATTGAGTTATTTTCCAAGTTATGAGATAGTGATGGATGAATTGAGGGATTACCGGTTTTACGAAGAAGATATGGTGCATCCCAATAAACTAGCTATTGATTATATCTGGGAGCAACTAGTAAAAGTTATGTTGACCAAAGATTCGATCTGCCTTATGAAAGAAGTCGAAGCGATTCAGAAAATGAAGAGTCATAAACCATTTAATCCCACATCGCAAACCTACACGATGTTTCTTGAGAATTTAAACAGAAGAATAGAAGATTTGAAAAAAATAAATCCTTCAATTTCTTTTGAGTAACCATTGATTAATGTCTGAAAAGGAAAAATCATATTATTATTTTGTATAACATACATTTGCCTAAATTTGCGACATGTTAAAACAAATTTTTGGAAGTGTATTTCTTTTGTTGGGGACTTTTTCAGTTGCTCAGCAAGAGGAAGTTTTGAGGCAGGTAGCAAATGATTCTCTTAAAGAGGTAGCTACGGTTGATATGTATAAGATATATTCACTTGTTAGAGATACTACTTACGTTGATACGTCATTGACCATAAAAAGTGATTATCGTTTCAATTATCTGCGCAAAGATAATTTTGGATTAATGCCATTTGCGAATGTGGGGCAAACCTATAATAGATTGCAATATGGCCTTAAAAAGGAAAAATTGTCTCCAGACTTTGGTTTTCGAGGCAAGCATTTTAATTACTTGGAGTATGATGATGTGGCTTATTATCATGTGCCAACTCCCTATACAGAATTATATTATAGGTCGGTAATGGAACAAGGGCAAAATATTGATGCACTTTTTACCGTAAACCCATCTAAATCTTTGAATTTTTCGATTGCTTATAAAGGGCTTCGGTCTATCGGAAAATATATAAACGTGTTGTCAAGTACTGGTAATTTTAGGTTTACTACAAGTTATAGAAGTAAAAATAAAAGGTATGTAGCAAATGCTCATGTGGTGTATCAGGATATATTTAACGCTGAAAATGGAGGGATAAAAAATGCCTCTGAATTTGAGGGAGGAGAAGAGGTTTATAAAGAAAGGGGTACTCTTGATGTTAATCTAAGGAATGCCTCAACAATGCTAAAAGGTAATCGTTTCTTTTTGAATCATCACTTCCAGTTGAACAAAAGCGCCGAAAATAAGATTGTGTTAAGTCATCAAGTAATGGCGGATAAACGTTATTTTCAATATGTTCAGACAAGTTCCGATAGTTATTTTGGGACTTCATATGTGCAAAATCAATTGGATGATAGGGTAGATTTTCGTCAAATTCAAAATAGTTTAGGCTTAGTATATGATCAGTCTACTGCAGGGGAAATAGGTTTAGATATAGAGAACAGACAAAACAATTACTACTATACTTCTGTTGTATATAATAACGGAACTGTGATACCAAGTTTGCTTTCTGATAAGTGGTGGTTTTATAGGGCGTATTATCAGTTAGAAAAAAAACAATGGAACGTTAATTTTGATTATCAAGGAGGTGTGACGGATGCAACACTAAATGATTTGAATGTCAATTTTGGGCTTAAGTTTTGGAAAAGCGAATTGTTGCTACATTATCAGATGATTAATAGAGTGCCAGATTACCAATACCGTTTAAACCAAAGTAATTACACAGGTTACAATTGGGTTAACAATTGGAATAACGAAAGAAGTAATAAAATTGGTGTGGAATTGAAATCGCCAATACTTGACTTGTCATTGGATGCGCGTCTACTAATGAATAAGTTGTATTTCTCTAATGATTCTACTACTGCTGTGGTTGTAACGCCAAAACAATATGCAGAAGGGATTGGAGTTGTGGGAATTAAAGCGTCAAAGGAAATTACTGTAGGGAAATTTGCTTGGAATAATACCGTTTTGTATCAACGAGTAGAACAAAGTCAGTCCATTGTTAATCTTCCTGATTATGTAGTAAGAAGTTCTGTTTATTATTCGGACTATTTTTTTAAGAAAGCCTTATTTATGCAAGTTGGTTTTACAGGGAATTATTTTTCGAAATATTATTCGGATGTGTACAATCCATTGATTGGTTCTTTCTATGTTCAGCAAGAGAAGATGATCGGCAATTTTCCAATGATAGACTTCTTTGTTAACGCAAAAGTTAGGACAGCACGGTTGTATCTTAAAGCAGAGCATTTCAATTCTAGCTTTGCGCAGAATAATTTTTACAGTGATCCCGCTAATCCTTATAGGGATTTTGTAGTTCGATTTGGAATTATTTGGAGTTTTTTCAATTAAAAAATTTGGCTAGTTTTTTCTAAATCAGTATCTTGACCCTCCGCTCAAAAATAATCATAAAAAAACATTGTAAAAAGTTTGTTTAGTGGGTAAAAAGGGTTTTATATTTGCCCCCGCAATGACGGAATGCGTTGTTGTAGACGTTCATAAGACAAGTTTTAATTAGGATAAAAAAAGAATAAATTTTTTTCTGAAAAAAAACTTGTAGGAATAAAAAGAGTGATTATCTTTGCATCCGCTTTCGGGAATAAGTTCTTGAGAGGGATTAAAAAGAATACGTTCATAGACATATTGAATTGACAGCAAAACAGAACAAGAGTTCTGGAAGAGGAAGCTATATAAAAATTAAAAACATACGATGAAGAGTTTGATCCTGGCTCAGGATGAACGCTAGCGGCAGGCCTAACACATGCAAGTCGAGGGGTATAAGTTGCTTGCAACTTAGAGACCGGCGCACGGGTGCGTAACGCGTATGCAATCTACCTTATACAGGGGAATAGCCCAGAGAAATTTGGATTAATGTCCCATAGTATTTTAGAGTGGCATCACTTTAAGATTAAAGATTTATCGGTATAAGATGAGCATGCGTCCTATTAGTTAGTTGGAGAGGTAACGGCTCACCAAGACGATGATAGGTAGGGGTCCTGAGAGGGAGATCCCCCACACTGGTACTGAGACACGGACCAGACTCCTACGGGAGGCAGCAGTGAGGAATATTGGACAATGGGCGCAAGCCTGATCCAGCCATGCCGCGTGCAGGATGACGGTCCTATGGATTGTAAACTGCTTTTATACAAGAAGAAACCCTGTCTTGCGAGGCAGATTGACGGTATTGTAAGAATAAGGATCGGCTAACTCCGTGCCAGCAGCCGCGGTAATACGGAGGATCCAAGCGTTATCCGGAATCATTGGGTTTAAAGGGTCCGTAGGCGGTTTGATAAGTCAGTGGTGAAATCTCCTAGCTTAACTAGGAAACTGCCATTGATACTGTTAGACTTGAATAATTAAGAAGTAACTAGAATATGTAGTGTAGCGGTGAAATGCTTAGATATTACATGGAATACCAATTGCGAAGGCAGGTTACTATTAATTTATTGACGCTGATGGACGAAAGCGTGGGTAGCGAACAGGATTAGATACCCTGGTAGTCCACGCCGTAAACGATGGATACTAGCTGTTTGGATTTCGATCTGAGTGGCTAAGCGAAAGTGATAAGTATCCCACCTGGGGAGTACGTTCGCAAGAATGAAACTCAAAGGAATTGACGGGGGCCCGCACAAGCGGTGGAGCATGTGGTTTAATTCGATGATACGCGAGGAACCTTACCAGGGCTTAAATGTAGGTTGCATTATCTAGAGATAGATATTTCTTCGGACTACTTACAAGGTGCTGCATGGTTGTCGTCAGCTCGTGCCGTGAGGTGTCAGGTTAAGTCCTATAACGAGCGCAACCCCTATTGTTAGTTGCCATCGGGTCATGCCGGGAACTCTAACAAGACTGCCGGTGCAAACCGTGAGGAAGGTGGGGATGACGTCAAATCATCACGGCCCTTACGTCCTGGGCTACACACGTGCTACAATGGCCGGTACAGAGAGCAGCCACTACGCGAGTAGGCGCGAATCTATAAAGCCGGTCACAGTTCGGATCGGAGTCTGTAACTCGACTCCGTGAAGCTGGAATCGCTAGTAATCGCATATCAGCCATGATGCGGTGAATACGTTCCCGGGCCTTGTACACACCGCCCGTCAAGCCATGGAAGCTGGGGGTGCCTGAAGTCGGTGACCGTAAGGAGCTGCCTAGGGTAAAACTAGTAACTGGGGCTAAGTCGTAACAAGGTAGCCGTACCGGAAGGTGCGGCTGGAACACCTCCTTTCTAGAGAAATAGCGAATTAGAAAGAACCCTTGTTCTGCTGTTAATTTAAAATATACTGCTATTGGATATAAAACAATAGTAAACCAAGAAAAAGAAACAGAGTCTCGTAGCTCAGCTGGTTAGAGTACTACACTGATAATGTAGGGGTCGGCAGTTCGAGTCTGCCCGGGACTACTTTTTTAGGTTTATTAGGGGTATAATACAAGAATAATAGTAAGTATAAAAAGAATAGGAAATTTTAGAAGTTGGGTTTGAGTTGGAATCAAACGAGAAGACTCACGATAATCTTAGCCGAATAAAATTTTGGGGGATTAGCTCAGCTGGCTAGAGCGCCTGCCTTGCACGCAGGAGGTCATCGGTTCGACTCCGATATTCTCCACGACATTAGTCAAAAGTTTAAAAGTCGAATGTTTAAAGTCCAATGACTTTAGACTTTAAGACTTTCCACTTTAGACTAATTAAAACGTTCATTGACATATTGAGAAAAAACAAACACAAAGTAGAAAACACAGAAAGTTTAGTTTTTAAAGTTGAAAGTATAAAAGACAGAAATAGATTTTAGGATTACCTAGTCTACTTTAGACTTTACCACTTTAGACTTTATGACTAAAAAAATAGAATAATAAGCAAATTAAGGGCGTATGGGGGATGCCTAGGCTCTCAGAGGCGAAGAAGGACGTGATAAGCTGCGAAAAGCTACGGGGAGATGCACACAATTTATGATCCGTAGATATCCGAATGGGGTAACCCGTCATGTTGAAGGCATGACATGCGAAAGCAAGCGAACCCGCTGAACTGAAACATCTAAGTAGGCGGAGGAGAAGAAAACAAAAGTGATTCCGATAGTAGTGGCGAGCGAACTTGGAATAGCCCAAACCAGAGTTGTTACGGCAATTTTGGGGTTGTAGGACTACGATATTTGTTGCGTAATAAATTAGAAGCCTTTGGAAAGAGGCACCATAGAGGGTGATAGTCCCGTATAAGTAAAGAGCGTTAATGATAGTAGTATCCTGAGTAGGGCGGGGCACGTGAAACCCTGTCTGAATCAAGCGGGACCATCCGCTAAGGCTAAATACTCCTGAGAGACCGATAGTGAACCAGTACCGTGAGGGAAAGGTGAAAAGAACCCTGAATAAGGGAGTGAAAAAGAACCTGAAACCATACGCTTACAAGCGGTCGGAGCCCCTTCGTAGGGTGACGGCGTGCCTTTTGCATAATGAGCCTACGAGTTAACGTTGCTGGCAAGGATAAGCACTTTTGGTGTGGATCCGTAGCGAAAGCGAGTCTTAATAGGGCGCTTTAGTCAGTACTGTTAGACGCGAAACCGTGTGATCTACCCATGGGCAGGTTGAAGCAGTGGTAACACACTGTGGAGGACCGAACCGGTTGACGTTGAAAAGTCTTCGGATGACCTGTGGGTAGGGGTGAAAGGCCAATCAAACTCGGAAATAGCTCGTACTCCCCGAAATGCATTTAGGTGCAGCGTTGTTTTAGTTATATAGAGGTAGAGCTACTGATTGGATGCGGGGGCTTCACCGCCTACCAATTCCTGACAAACTCCGAATGCTATATAATGCTTTACAACAGTGAGGGCATGGGTGCTAAGGTCCATGTCCGAGAGGGAAAGAACCCAGACCATCAGCTAAGGTCCCCAAATGTATGCTAAGTTGAAAAAACGAGGTTTGCCTGCTTAGACAGCTAGGATGTTGGCTTGGAAGCAGCCATTCATTTAAAGAGTGCGTAACAGCTCACTAGTCGAGCGGGCGAGCATGGATAATAATCGGGCATAAGTATACTACCGAAGCTATGGACTAATTAATTAGTGGTAGGGGAGCATTCTAGTTGCGCAGAATGGAATATGCGAGTATTCCTGGAGCGGCTAGAAAAGAAAATGTAGGCATAAGTAACGATAATGCGGGCGAGAAACCCGCACACCGAAAGACTAAGGTTTCCTCAGCTATGCTAATCAGCTGAGGGTTAGTCGGGGCCTAAGGCGGACCCGAAAGGGGTAGTCGATGGACAACAGGTTAATATTCCTGTACCTGCTCACGATAAAAGTGACGGAGGCGTATATTTGGTGCGTGCTGACGGAATAGCACGTTGAAGGGAACGGTAACGTCCCGATAGTACATTGAGACTTCGGTCAAAGTGATAATCCAGAGAAGCGACTTCCAAGAAAAGCGAGTGCAGCAGCCCGTACCGTAAACCGACACAGGTAGTTGGGATGAGAATTCTAAGGTGCTCGAGAGATTCATGGCTAAGGAATTAGGCAAAATAGACCTGTAACTTCGGGACAAAGGTCGCCTACAGCAATGTAGGCCGCAGCGAAAAGATCCAGGCGACTGTTTATCAAAAACACAGGGCTCTGCCAAATCGAAAGATGAAGTATAGGGCCTGACACCTGCCCGGTGCTGGAAGGTTAAGAGGAGATGTTATCTTCGGAGAAGCATTGAATTGAAGCCCCAGTAAACGGCGGCCGTAACTATAACGGTCCTAAGGTAGCGAAATTCCTTGTCGGGTAAGTTCCGACCTGCACGAATGGTGTAACGATCTGGATACTGTCTCAGCCATGAGCTCGGTGAAATTGTAGTAACGGTGAAGATGCCGTTTACCCGCAGTGGGACGAAAAGACCCCGTGCACCTTTACTATAGCTTAGTATTGACTTTGGATAAGTGATGTGTAGGATAGGTGGGAGACTATGAGAAGGCGTCGCCAGGCGTTTTGGAGTCATTGTTGAAATACCACCCTTTACTTATCTGAAGCCTAACCCCGTGAGGGGGACAATTCTTGGTGGGTAGTTTGACTGGGGTGGTCGCCTCCAAAAGAGTAACGGAGGCTTCTAAAGGTTCCCTCAGCACGCTTGGTAACCGTGCGTAGAGTGCAATGGCAAAAGGGAGCTTGACTGAGAGACCTACAAGTCGATCAGGTACGAAAGTAGAGCATAGTGATCCGGTGGTTCCGTATGGAAGGGCCATCGCTCAAAGGATAAAAGGTACGCCGGGGATAACAGGCTGATCTCCCCCAAGAGCTCATATCGACGGGGGGGTTTGGCACCTCGATGTCGGCTCGTCACATCCTGGGGCTGGAGAAGGTCCCAAGGGTTGGGCTGTTCGCCCATTAAAGTGGCACGCGAGCTGGGTTCAGAACGTCGTGAGACAGTTCGGTCTCTATCTACTGTGGGCGTTAGAAATTTGAGTGGATCTGACTCTAGTACGAGAGGACCGAGTTGGACAAACCTCTAGTGTATCTGTTGTTTCGCCAGGGGCATTGCAGAGTAGCTACGTTTGGAAGGGATAAGCGCTGAAAGCATATAAGCGCGAAACCCATCACAAGATGAGATTTCTTTAAAGGATCGTGGGAGATGACCACGTTGATAGGCTATAGGTGTAAAGGCAGTAATGTCAAAGCCGAGTAGTACTAATAATCCGTAAGCTTATTATAGTTCTCCCTGCTTGCAAAAGTAGGGAGAGACACTTTCTGCTAGGCGATGCCTAGCGATAATACACTTGACTGTGTTTAATTAAAATGTTTTTGTTTTTTCTTAGTATGTTAACTTATTACTCAGCTATGCTGAGAGTTGAAAAGTTGAAAGTTAGAAAGTTGAAAGTTTATTTACTTTATAACTTTATTACTAACAACTTTACAACTTACAATTTAAGGTGGTTATAGCGGCGGGGCTCACCTCTTCCCATTCCGAACAGAGAAGTTAAGTCCGCCAGCGCAGATGGTACTGCATTTTGTGGGAGAGTATGTCGCTGCCTTTTTTTAGAACCCTTACTAGTAAACTAGTAAGGGTTTTTTGTTTTATATGGTTTAATATATAAGGCTTTTCAACTTTGGACTTTCAACTTTACAGGCACATTCGCAAATCAATAAACACTTGTATATCAGCAGAATAAGTGCTATTTTTAAAAGTAACAAACCCCGAAATTGCTCAAAATGAGTTAAAAACGGGGTTTACTTTTAAATACCAATGCCAAAAATAGTACGTTTAAGCGAATTTACTTCGTCTGTTCGGCTAAAGCCTCGGGTCAACACGAAATTCCTTTTTTTACATTTAACGAAAATTTTGATGCTTTTTACGCGCAATTTTTAAAGACTGATTTAGGGAAAATTTACCTTTCTACACCTTTTTCCGAGCTGTCAAAGTCTTTTAAGATAAAAGAGTATACCAAGGGACCAAAAAGTATTTTTAGTCCGCGGGGTAAAATAGCCCTGATGATGCTCAAGAATTATTATGGATGTTCCGATCAGATGCTCATTGAGATGCTCAACGGTAATGTTTATATGCAATTCTTTTGTGATATTGTAATTCCTATTGAAAAACCGCTGATTAACTCCAAAATAGTCAGTCAAATCCGCATGGAATTATCTGAAAAATTACCGCTTAGTCAAGCGCAAAAAGTATTAGCAGCAAATTGGCTACCTTACATGGGAAATCTTGACAAAGTACTTGCCGATGCGACTTGCTATGAAAGCGACTTGCGTTATCCGACCAATCAAAAACTACTTTGGGAGTGCGTGAAGTGGTGCTATAGTCAAATGGTTGATTTATGCAGAATCTTTAAAATCAAATTACCTAGAACCAAATTCTTGGACTGGTCTGAGCGATACAATAGTTATTCTAGAAAACGAAAAAAGCTATCCAAACACCGTAACAAAGTAACCCGTGGATTATTGAAACTTTTATACAAACTCAATGGTGAACTCTCCAAAATAGAAAATCTTCATCCCTTTGAAGCTACCCAAAAATACAAAACCCAAAGAGCGGTTATAGCAAAAGTATACAAACAACAGCGAACCATCTTTGAAACAGGTAAGTCGGTTCAGGACAGAATTGTAAGCATCCATAAAAGCTATGTCCGTCCTATTGTTCGTGGTAAAGAAGTTAAACAGGTAGAGTTTGGAGCCAAAGTAAACAAGATTCAAATAGACGGAATTAATTTTATTGAACACCTTGAATACAGGGCTTTTAACGAAGGAACTAGGCTGATAAATAGCGTTCATTTTGCGCAATGGCTTACTAAAACAAAAATTAAAATAGTAGGAGCCGATGCTATCTATGCCACCAACAAAAACAGAACATTTACTTCTTCAAATCAGATTCATACCGACTTCGTACGTAAAG
This sequence comes from Flavobacteriales bacterium, assembly GCA_020635875.1. Taxonomy (GTDB): domain Bacteria; phylum Bacteroidota; class Bacteroidia; order Flavobacteriales; family Flavobacteriaceae; genus Flavobacterium. The sequence continues at coordinate 151,258 of JACJYY010000006.1, read as the reverse complement.
GAAAAGCTGGGAAACATGAGGAGCAACGTAAAATATTGGCTTCTGCCATAAAAAAAGAAAGAGCCACAAGGCTTGAAGGTAGCTTTGGCAATGAAAAAGAACATTACAACTTGAGAAAAATCAAAGCCAGAACCAAGAAGAGCGAAGTTTTATGGATATTCTTCGGCGTCCATACGGCAAATGCCCTAGAAATCGGACGAAGAATTTACATTGCGCAATCTGAAAATTTAGCTGCTTAAAAACCGAAAACTAACTTCGTTGGGATAGGTGTGTGTTGTTGTTACTCAAAACGATATTTTCTAACAAAAAATAGTAACAAAAAAACAAAAACCGACTTTGAAAAAATCAAAATCGGTTTTTATATCTGTATTTTTAAAAAAGTGAGCGTACTTCTGAATGTGCCTTTACAACTTTAAAAAAGGAAAGCCCCACTAAGAGTGAGGCTTATATTAGTTAATAAAGGGCTTACTACTTAAGCCTTACTACTTTGTTACTTAGATTAAGATACCTTAACGGTCCAATTATACGGATCTGCAACTTGTTTTCGTTGTATTTTTGTCAATTGTTCCTTTAGGTTATTAGCAATCGTGTCTTCAAATTGGGGCACTTCATAGTATACTTCTTTATAACAAAAGCCTTTAATTGGATTAACTACAGCCGCAGTTCCCGTTCCAAACATTTCTTTTAGAGAACCATTTTTTGAAGCTTCAACAATCATGTCGATATGTATATCTTGTATTTTTACCTCTATGTTGTTGTCTTTAGCAATTTGTATAAGACTTTTTCTCGTAATTCCATCAAGTATTCTTTCGCTTGTAGGAGCTGTATAGAGCGTATCGTTTATTCTGAAAAATACATTCATGGTTCCTGCTTCTTCAAGTAAAGTGTGCGTTGAGTCATCCGTCCAAATAATTTGCTGATATCCTTCTTTGTTGGCGAGCGCTGTAGGATAGAATTGTCCGGCGTAATTACCTGCTGCTTTTGCTGATCCGATACCTCCATTTGCTGCTCTACTGTAGTGTTCAGCTACTAATACTTTCACCTCTCCTGAATAATACGACTTAGCTGGAGATAATATAATAGAAAAACGATACTCATTGGAAGGAGAAGCGCTAACCCCGCTACCTGTTGCAATCATAAAGGGACGGATGTATAAAGAGTTTTCTAGTCCTTTTTTTATCCATTGTTGCTCGATTAACAATAATTGATTCAAACCTTCAGCAAAAATTTCTTCTGGAATTTCTGGCATAGAAAGACGTTTGGCAGACAGGTTAAGTCTCTTGATGTTTTGATCAGGTCTAAATAACCAAATGTTGTCTGATTCATCTTTGTAAGCTTTCATTCCTTCAAAAACAGCTTGTCCGTAATGAAAAACTTTAGCAGAAGGATCCAATACAAAATTTTCATACGCTTTAATGACTGGATCCTGCCATTTACCATTTTTGTAATCGCATACCAACATATGGTCAGTAAAAATGCTTCCAAACGATAAATTTTCAAAATCTACACTAGCAATTTTAGAACTATTGCTCAATATTGTAGTAATTTTGTTCTTAATTGAATCCATTTTGTTTTTAAATTGAAACGTATTTTATATTAGTATAATTAAACCAAATGCTAAAGTAGTAATTAATCTGAATTATTATTCATAAAAGAGCTATTAAAGTTTTGAAAAAAGAAATTGTAATTACCAGTGATGGCTCATCATCTATATACATTCCTGAGTGGCAAGAAAGTTATCATTCTAAACATGGTGCAATTCAAGAGGCAAAGCATGTTTTTATAAAAAATGGATTGTGTTTATTGAAAAAAAATAATGTATCAATACTTGAAATCGGTTTTGGTACTGGGTTGAATTGTTTAATAACAGCTCAGGAATCAATTGAGAATGGTTATCTAATTGATTATGTTGGAGTGGAAGCTTTTCCTGTAACAGAAAAGGAATTGTCAGCTTTGAATTATGAGGAAGTATTGAAAGATAAACAAGGTTTATTTAAACGTATTCATGCATGTGCATGGGAAGAAGAAACTGAAATAGTTTCGAATTTTAGGTTGACCAAAGTTAATTTACTGTTTGAAAATATTGGATATTACGATAGATTTGATTTAATCTATTTTGACGCATTTGGTTTTCGGGTACAACCTGAATTATGGGGTGAAGATATTTTCAAAAGAATGTATCAATCGTTAAAAAAGGGAGGTTTGTTGACTACCTATGCGGCTCGAGGTACCATAACCAGAGCGATGCAATCTTCAGGGTTTTCTGCACACAAAGTAGCAGGCCCTCCTGGGAAAAGAGAAATGACTATAGCCCGTAAATTATAATCTATTTTTTTTGGATGGGACTTATAATGTTGACATTGTAAAACGTAATAGCTCCCTTAATAATTCCAGCAATAGTATCTCTTAGGGCGTTGGTAATATGTATTTTGAGTTCATTTTTGGGGTAAATCAAACTAACTTCTCTTGCGGGTTTTGGATCTTTGAATTGTTTTAAGTTTCGTTTTTGATTTTCGGATAAATCCAAAGTGTGTAGATGAGGCAATAATGTCATCCCTAATCCTTCATCTGAAAGTTTAACCAAAGTTTCGAAGCTTCCACTTTCGATTTGAAAGTGACTATTTGCTTGTGTGTTATTATTTTTACAGATATTTAGGATACTATCTTTAAAACAATGTCCATCTTGAAGTAATAAAATATCATTGAGATTTAAATCGTCAGCCTTGATTTCAGTGACTTTTGATAGTTCATGATTCTTTGGGATGTACCCAACAAAGGGTTCGTAATATAAAGCGATTTCTTTGATGTTTTCTTCCTCTAGAGGAGTTGCAGCTATAGCAGCATCAAGATGTCCTTTTTTCAACTTATATATGATATCTTCTGTATTAAGTTCTTCAATGATGAGTTTTACTTTTGGGTGTTTTTTGTTAAAAGTTTTTAAAAACATTGGCAAAAGGGTAGGCATAATGGTAGGGATAATGCCTAAACGAAATTCTCCACCAATAAATCCTTTTTGTTGTTCTACAATGTCCTTTATTCTGCCTGATTCATCAACAATATTTTTGGCTTGATTTACAATTTTATGACCTATTTCAGTGAGTTGAATTGGTTTTTTAGAACGATCAAAAATAAGGATATCGAGTTCGTCTTCCAGTTTTTGAACTTGCATACTCAAAGTAGGTTGAGTAACAAAGCATTTATCGGCAGCTATAGTAAAATTTTTGTGTTCTGCTACAGCGAGTACGTATTGAAGTTGGGTGATAGTCATAGATTTTGTTTATATGAATCAGATATTAGATGTAAAATTAACATTATTTTTTGATAATAAAATGGATATTCTTTTAAGATTATGAAAATTTTAACAGTTGATTTTGGATGAATAAATAAATACTATTAACAGTTTATGCAATGCTTAAGATTAAATTATTTTTTTTAGATGATTTTGTAATGTACTTGTTTAATCATTAATACTAAAAACAAATTTATGAGAATAAAAATACTCTTTATTAGTGTGCTATTTTTAATGTTGGGATTGTTGAATGTACACTCTCAAAATTTTAAGCCGTATGCTACCGCGGTTTGGATTGGTTCAGATTCATCTAGCGCCGATGGAACATTCTATAATGTTTCATATAGTAGTCCAAATGGTTTTTTGGATGATAGTAATCACGCTATCAATCAAAATACAGGCACAAACTTTAATGGTCGGAATTTTTGAATTCACAATACAAATTCGGGAGGGTTAATATTAAAAGGGGCAGAGGTAAAGACCTTTAAACAAAATAATGGAAATACCTGTGTTCCGCAGTTGAGAATAAAAACGTATCTAACTGCTGATGGTCCACCCAATGGTTGGGATACCAGAGATATAAATTATTTTAAAGGTTGTGATTTAGGTAATTCTCGGTTTCCTGATAGCCCTGGACATGGTCCTTGTAACACAGATGGATATCAAAAATGGCAAGGGTTGACTTTTCATGGTGACCAGAGTAACAAAGTTGACGAATTTAACTTAACTAATCGTAAGGAGGGTAGTTATACGTTAGAAATATATTTTAGAATTCCTGGTGATTATGATGGTAATAACTGTGATGAAACAGAATACGATAATAATAATGGGAATCCTAACAATTATCGTGCTTCATATACCATTTGTCCTACGTACAGTAATGGTTCAAAAACGGATCCGACAACATGTGGAGGATTGGATGGTGTAATTACCTTGAACTACTCAGGTTTAGTTGATGGGACAGATTTTTATAATGGTAAGTTTTCTCATGATGGAGGTGCGTTTCCTGATGGGAGTGTAACTGTAGTCAATGATGTTGTTACTATATCAGGCTTGTCAGCTGGAACATATAGTAACATTTTGTATACTTCTTCCGTAAATGGTTGCGGTACTGTTGGCGGAGGGACTTTTGTGTTAACTACGGATGATTTAATACCAACCGCTCCAGTTATCGGGACTATAACTAATCCAACGTGTCTAGTTACAACGGGGAGCGTTCAGTTAAGTGGTTTGCCTTCCGGTAATTGGATAATTACTGAAACAGTTACCATGACTTCTATTCCTGGTAGTGGTTCATCAGCTGCTTTTACTGGATTAACAGCATCAACTACGTATAGATTTACGGTGACTAGTGATAAGAATTGTACATCACCTGAATCTGCAAACGCAATTATTGGTGCTGTATTAAGTGTACCTTCTACGGCGACTGTACAAACAGATTGCTCTGGAGGTTTTGGAAACGCAGTATTAACGATTACAAATCCAACAGGAGCGGGTTTTCAGTATTCTTTGGATGGAGGTGTATTTCAGGATTCACCTATATTTAGCAGTGTTGGGAATGGTTCGAGGGTAATTCGCGTTAAAAATAGTGACGGCTGTATTAGTACAACGACAACTGCAGAGGCTCCAAATTTAAATGTTAATTGTGGTTGTCCTCCTGGGGATACGCCAGATGTGAGTTTAACAACTAATTCAGGGTCTACTTGTAGTATTACGCCTGTCACAATTAACGGAACCTTTATGGGTAATAATGTGCAAGTAACGTCAATTACTACGAGTAATGGCGCGGGGGTATTTGATGCAACAAGTGCGTCAACTTCTCCTTTTTCATTCACGTATACACCTGATCCTTCTGATATAGGTAAAGACATAATAATTAATGTCGTTACAAACAATCCATTTGGAAGTCCCTGTACAGAGGGCACTGCTCAGTATACTCTTGCTGTTACGGATACTCAGCCACCAGTAGTTGCAGATTCTAATCAGTCGTTTTGTGTAATTCCCCACATAAGAACCTCCGAAATAGATGTTAAATAAGATATCTATTCCTTCATTTCTGATTAAATCCTATTGCTAACGAGGAAAAACTCCTTTAAAAATCTAGTATTAATTTTACACAGACTCTTTGTGTAACCGTTTTTTAAATTGGTGCTTTTTAAGCCCGTGCGTAATTCTGGTTGGAATGTAAAAAAGCCCCTAAATATGACTTAGAGGCCTGTTGATAAATCCAGTGGTGGCTCGCATAAGCAAGACCCCGTTCAGAATATTTCTCGATTCAAAGATACATTTCCTTAGAGTCTTTTTTTAATTAAAACAGAAAATTATGGCTAGAAAAAACAAACTGGAAATGGAAATTGTTAATCTAAATGCCGCTGGTATTGATGTAGGAAGTAGATCTCATTATGTCGCTGTTGGTCAAGATTTAGATCAAGTAAAAGAATTTGGCGTATATGCTGAAGACTTAACCAAATTAGCACAATGGTTACTTTCCTATGGAATTACTACTGTGGCTATGGAATCTACAGGTGACTATTGGCAAAACCTTTATGTCGAACTCCAAAAAAATGGAATGGATGTAGTTTTATGTAATGGAAAATTCACAAAACATGCTAAAGGAAAAAAGACAGATGTGAAAGACTGTAGATGGATACAGCAATTGCATTCTTTGGGGCTACTCTCTGGAAGTTTTTTGCCTGACCAAACAACTGAGATACTTCGCACTTACTGTAGACAAAGAGCTAATTGGATTGATTTAGCATCAAGTGCCACTCATAAAATGGCTAAATACCTAAAATTCCTAAACTTTAGATTAGATGTAGTAGTAAAGGATATTTGCGGACTTACAGGAATGAAAATCATCCAAGATATTTGCAATGGAAATCTTGACCCCTACTCTTTAGCTGAACATCGACACTTCAACTGTAAAAAACCTAAAAACGAAATTGCTAAAGCTCTACATGGAAATAACAGAGAGGATTACCTCTTTGGGTTAAAACAAGAGTTTGATAGCTACAACTATTTTCAACGAAAGATTAAAGATTGTGACAAACAAATTGAAAAACTAATCAAAAGGGAAATCAGCAAAAATCCTGAAAAAAAGAAACTTAAAACTTCTGAAAAACCATATAAAAGAATCAACAAAAATGCTGTCAATATTAAAAACTTCAACCAAGTCGCTTTTAAATATTTTGAAGGTGTCGATTTGATGGCTATTGAAGGGGTTAGCCATGCAACTGTAATGGCAATTATGAGTGAGGTCGGTATAGATGGGTTTAAAAAGTTTAATTCTGCTAAACAATTTTGCTCCTGGTTAAGACTTGCTCCTAATAATAAAATATCTGGTGGTAAAATATTAAGTAATAAAATACCCAAAGGTAGTAATCGTTTAAAAATTAATCTTAGACAAGCTGCTAATGCAATAGGAAATTTAAAAGAAACGCATTTGTCTGACTTCTTTAAAAGAATTGCTTATCGCAAAGGTAGACAGGCTGCTGTAAGTGCTACGGCTAGAAAACTCGCTACAATTATATGGACTATGATTGTAAAAAAATTACAATATAACCCTCCAACACAATATTTATTCTTAGACCAAAAAAGAAAGCTTGGAATTGCTAAAAAAATTAAAAAACAAATAGCTAAATTTGACCTAAAACCTGACGACATAGGTTTTAATAATCAATTGATTAACAACAACTTATTTTAACGTTAGTCAGAATTGACAATCCAACTGTCGATGATTTACGAGCCACAGGAGTTAATATAAAATGGTATACAGTAGCTACAGGAGGGACGCCATTAGTTCTAACAGATCCAATTGCTACAGGTAGTTATTATGCAAGTCAGAATAATGGAACTTGTGAAAGTTATTACAGAACTGAAGTAAAGGTGACAGTTAATAATACGGTACCTCCAACTGTAAATGATCCTACTCAAGAGTTTTGTGTGATTAATAATTCAACAGTTGCAGATCTATCAGCTAATGGAATCAATATATTATGGTATTCTCAAGCTACAGGTGGTATCCCTTTGGCTGTAAATACGTCATTAACTAATGGGGTGTATTATGCCAGTCAAAATGATGGCACTTGTGAGAGTTCTACACGAACTCAAGTTACTGTGACAATAACAGATTCCAATCCTCCTACAGGGCAATCTACACAATCATTTTGTGCCATAGATACTCCAACCTTGGCTCAAGTTGTACTTGCAGGTGAAAATATTAAATGGTTTGCTTTTCAAAATGGCGGTGCTGAGTTGCCTTTATCTACACAATTGATTAATGGCGCGGATTATTTTGCTAGTCAAACACCTTCTTCGGGAAATCAGTGTGAAAGTTCAACACGTTTCAAAGTAACGGTAACAGTTCAGTCTCCTGAGTCACTAAGAGTTCAGGATAATACTCAGGTCTTTTGTAGAAATGTTGGTGTAGGAAAAATACCAACAGTGGCTAATTTGGACGCAGAGGCTACGGTACCTGGATCACCTATAGTTTGGTATGATGCATTAATTGGAGGGAATCAATTTAACCCTACTGATGAGTTAGTGAACGGTAGTTATTTTGGAAGTCAAATTGTCAACGGTTGTGAGAGTATTCCTAGAGTGGAGGTAGTAGTGTCTTTAGAGTGTCGTGTGGTTGCGCAAGATGACCTTGTTGAAAATGCCAATGGGGTTGTTGGAGTAGTTGATATATTAAACGTAATAGATAACGATAACTCTGAAGGCGATCCTATCAATTTGAATGTATTTGTATTGACATTGACAAATCCTCTAGATCCAACAAATCCACTTACATTAGATGTTGCTGATGGAACAGTTGATTTAGCTCCTAATACGCCAGCAGGAGAATATACCTTGGGTTATACAATTACTCAAATAGGGACACCTTCAAATACGGATTCGGCTGTCATAACAGTTAGGGTAAATCCAAGGCCAGATATAACGATTTCTAAAACAGCATCAAGTACTCAGGTTGGCGTATGCGGAGTTGATGGCCACCAAGTTGGAGATGAGGTTACTTTTACGATTAATGTGACGAACAGTGGTTTAGATACAGCTACGAATGTTAAGGTAATTGAATCCTTACCAACGGGTTATAAATATGATTCTTATAGAACAGCAACAGGTACTTATGATGGTGTAATTTGGACAATTGGAAGTTTGAATGCTGGTGCTACTGCCACTTTAGAAGTAGATGCAATAATTCAGGCATCAGGAAATTACAGTAATTCCGTGATCGTATCTGCAACGGAGTTAGACTCAGATACTTCTAATAATACCAGTTTAGTAGATATTAGAAACACTATTATTCCTGTGACGGATTTAAAAGTAGATTATAAAGTTAACAATTCCTCTCCTTTTGTGGGGGATATTGTAACATTTACTCTAAGAGTTACTAACGATGGTCCAAGTAACGCAACAAGTGTTGTTGCTGAAAGTTTATTGCCAAAAGGTTATTTTGTTTATTCAACAAATCCTTCGTCAGGAGTATATGATACAACAACAGGTTTCTGGTCTATTGGTAATTTAGCAAATGGGGGAAGCGAAACACTTACAATAACAGCAGGTGTGTTAGCAAGATTAGCTAGCGATACGGATCAGATTTATAAAGTAAGAGGTTGCGTGAATGGTGTGGAATGTGATTCTAATTCTAACAACGATTGTATCGATGTCGACATAACCCCTAAGCCTTCGGCTAATTTAGTAGTGTCTATTGGTGTAAATGATACAACACCATATGTGGGAGACCAGGTGGTGTTTGAAATGTTTGTAGAAAATTTGGGGCCAAGTATAGCAACTGATGTGGAGTTGACGCTTACACTACCAGAAGGGCATACTTATGTAAGTCACACCTTTAAAGATAATGTTTTAGACTCTGGTTTATATGATTCAACTACTGGAAAATGGTTGGTAGGCACAATGGATCCAAGTGTTTTTCAGGCATCACCAATACTGCAAGTGACTACAACAACAAATCCAAAGAAAACAAGCTATACTGCTGTAGCCGAAACTTGGTGTAATGAAGAGCAGCCTTTTGGTCATCCTAACCATAATCCCGCATCTGATATTACCAACAATAGAGATCAAGTGACGACAAGTCCATTTAAACGTGTGGATTTGAAAATGGATAAACAAATTGATAATAATACCGTTAGTGTTGGTGAGCAAGTGACTTTTATATTAACAGTAACTAATCCGGTGGATTTGAGTGATGCTACAGGTGTTGTAGTTGTAGATCCGATTCCTTCAGGTTACACTTATGTAAGTGATACTTCGGGAGGAGCTTACGATCCATTAACAGGTATATGGACTATTGGTAATTTGGTATCTAATACAGGAAGTGTGTCAATCGATATTGTAGCTTCAGTTAATGTCACAGGTAATTATACCAATACTGCTACCGTAACTAGTGTTGAGGATGAAAAAGAGTCTACGGATAATGCCTCAAGTGTAACACCAACCGTTGAACCTAATTCAGATTTGTCTGTTCAAGTTTCTGTGTCTTCATCGGTAGTTAAGTTGTATGATCAAATTACCTATACAATTACTGTTACGAATAACGGTTTGAGTGATGCAACAGGAGTGGTAATGACAGATGTTTTACCTGCAGAGTTCTCCTATTTATCCGATGATTCGGGAGGAGCTTATGATCTTGCAACGGGAGCTTTTTCTATTGGTAATTTGGTAGTGAATGCTACTAGTACAATCAAAATTTTGGGTGTTATTAGTGGGGTTGCGAATGAATATAAGGAAGAGAAAATAGTCAATACGGTTTCGGTAGCAGGTACTGAGTTTGATAAAAATCTTATAAACAATACTGCTCAGGTTGAAATAACTTATGTTCCTGATTGTGAAGTACGTGTCTATAATTTCGTATCCGCCAATGGAGACGGTAAAAATGATTACTTTCAGATTGATAATATAGATTGTTATACTAACAGTATAGAAATCTTTAACCGCTGGGGTAGTTTAGTGTACGAAGCCGATAATTATGAGTCGTCAGATAGTGGTAACGGCAAAGTATTTAAAGGAATAAGTGAAGGCAGTGGTACTGTAGGTTCAGAAGACCTGCCATCAGGCACTTATTTTTACATATTGAAATACAACGACGGTATCCAAGACAGAGAACAAACCGGCTATATCCAATTAACCCGATAATAAAAGCATCCCATGAGAAGAATAGTAATCTACGCGATATTCATCATCAGTAGCGTAAGTATGTACGGTCAGCAAGACGCCCAGTTTACGCAATACATGTATAACACCCTCAATGTCAACCCGGGCTATGCAGGCTCAAGAGGAGTAACCAGTTTATTTGCCTCCCATCGTCAACAATGGGTAGGTTTTACAGGCGCCCCGACAACAAGCGCCTTTACGATTCACACACCGCTACCCAAGAATGTAGGAGCAGGGGTAAGCGTACAGCGCGACATGATAGGGGCGCAAGGCGAGACCATAGTTAATTTAGACTTTAGTTACACCGTATATTTAAGCGAGACGACCAAGTTATCCTTTGGACTAAAAGGAAGTTTAAATCAACTAGACGTAGACTTTAGCAAGCTCAACGCCAAAGACCCAACAGATGTGCGCTATCAAACCAACATTGATAACCGCTTCAGTCCCAATATAGGTGCAGGAGTCTATTTGCATGGCAAGAAAGCCTACCTAGGCCTTTCCGTACCCCAGTTGATAGAGACCGCCCATTTTGACAGTTCCGCCAGTGCAGGGAGTTATATCTCCAGTGAGCGACTACACTACTACATCATAGGAGGCTATGTTTTTACGTTGAGCGATAACCTAAAATTCAAGCCAGCGGTACTCAACAAAATCGTTTTAGGCGCCCCAATGCAATTAGACGTTTCAGGGAACTTTTTAATCAATGAAAAATTCACAGCCGGTTTAGCGTATAGATTAAGCGGAGCCGTAAGCATTTTAGCCGGCTTTCAAGTCAACCAACAACTCTTTATAGGCTATTCATACGACTCAGAGATGACCGCCATAAGAAGCTATAACGGAGGCAGTCACGAGATATTTATACGCTACGAACTCTTTAAAGATTACGGACGCGTAGTCTCCCCAAGATTCTTCTAAAAAAGAAGGACAAAAGAAAGAGCCAAACAAAATAAAGAAGAAGAAAGAACGCCAAACCCAGAAAAGAATAACAAGATGAAACACCATACACCATACATGCTACTAGGACTACTGATAAGCCTAAGCAGTTATTCACAAGAGTCACCCTCAAGCAAGACCAAAGAAATGGACGAATTTGGAGCCACCAACGCCCAAACCATCCGTGCCGTAGAAACAACATCCACAATAGCCACAGACACAGTGGAAAGCAAAGAAGTAAAGGCAGCCACACGACGCACCGCCAAGCAAGCCAAAGCTCAGGCCAAAGCCGACGACAAATACACGCACTACGCCTACATCAACGCCATAGCCGCCTATGAAAAGATGGCTAATGAAGGCTACAAAACAAGAAGCGTATTAGAACGATTAGGTAACGCGTACTATTACAATTCAGACTACAAGAACTCCAATAAATGGTACAAAGAACTCTTTAGTACCATAGAGAAAGACAGTATTACCCCAGAAGTATACTATCGCTACGCCCAAACCCTAAAGTCCACAGGCGATTTCAAAAGCGCAGACAAGTACATGGAAGAATTCTTAGCAAAGAAAGAAAGCGACACCCGAGGACAGAAATACACAGAAAAGAAAAACTATCTAGAAGAAATAGAAAGCCATTCAGGGCGATACGATATCGAAGCCGCTAGTGTCATCAACTCAGAATACTCAGACTATGGAGCGACAAGCTACAACGGCTATGTAGTCTTTACCAGTTCGAGAGACACTTCAGGGCTATTTAGAAGACGTCACAGTTGGACCAATCAATCCTTTACGAATCTCTACACCGCCAAACAAGACGAAAACGGAAAACTAAGCGATCCCATTCCCTTTATCAAGAAAGTAAAAGGAAGATACCACGAATCAACCCCAGTAATCAGTAAAGACGGCAAAACCATCTACTTTACCAGAAACAACGTAGAGCCAGGTAAACAAGGCAAAAGCAGCGATGATACACGCCTATTAAAAATCTACAAAGCCACCATGAAAGACGGGAAATGGCAAGACGCCAAACCCCTACCATTTAACAGTAACAACTACAATTGCGCCCATCCTGCACTAAGCAAAGACGAGAAAACCCTATACTTTGCCTCAGACATGCCAGGAAGCATCGGACAATCCGACATCTACAAAGTAAGCATCAACGGCGATAGCTATGGCAAACCAGAAAACCTAGGCGAAGTCATCAACACCGAAGGCAAAGAAACTTTCCCATACGAAACCATCAACGGAGAGTTATACTTTACCTCAGACGGTCACCCAGGATTAGGAGGATTTGATATCTACGGCACACGCAAAGAAAAAGACAGCACCTACCAACGAATACTCAACGTAGGAAAACCCGTAAACGGGCCATCCGATGACTTTGCCTACATTATAGACTACAGAACCAAGCGAGGCTACTTTAGCAGCAACCGAGAAGGCGGCAAAGGCTACGACGACATCTATAACCTATTAGAAACCCGTCCACTATTTGAATGCACACAACTCCTAGCCGGAGTAGTCACCAGTAAAGAAACAGGCGATCCAGTAGCCAATGCCAAAGTAACCCTGTATGACCTCAACCTAAAACCACTAGGCAGTGTTACCACCAATGCTAAAGGAGAGTACACGTTAGACATGGTAGAATGCGACAGTAGATACTATTTGCGTGCAGAAGAACCAGACTTCTATACCCAAGACCAATACGTATCCATACCGTATGAGCGAGGTGTAACCGCCGAAAACATCGTGTTAGAGCCGTACATTGCCCCAATACCAATTGGGACAGACCTATTTAAATTCTTAAAGTTAAACGAAATACTATTTGATTTAGCTAAATGGGATATCCGTCCAGACGCCGCCGTTGAGTTAGACAAAATAGTCAAAGCGATGAAAGAACTACCAGATATGGAAGTAGCCATAGGCTCCCATACGGACAGTAGAGGATCTGATAGTTATAATGAGAAACTATCAGAAAAGAGAGCTCAATCCACACGACAATATATCATCACACAAGGTATAGAACCACATCGATTGACCGCTAAAGGTTATGGAGAATATAAGCTACTTAATAGATGTAAGAATGGAGTAAAATGTAGTAGTGAAGAACATCAAGAGAACAGACGAAGTGAGTTTATTGTGGTGAAGATGTAAGTTTCTCATTAGCCAACTTAAAAAAAGGCTGTCTAAAAAGTTTTTAGTCAGCCTTTTTTTTATGCTATGATTTAAGGTTTTTGCAGAGCATAAGGATTAAATATATTTATATATTTGTATTTCAAATTCATTCAAAAAAGACAATAAAAATTGGTGTTATTGGAATGAATTGCTCGTAGAAGTTTAATGATGTAAATAGGATAGCTAATTGAAGAATCAGGAAAAATGGCTTTATGAAATAACTCCAAAAAGCAGTTTGTTTAACCTCAATCTAGAAGAAGTTTGGAGGTATAAAGATTTGTTGATGTTGTTTGTTAAGAGGGATGTGATAACTGTTTATAAGCAGACCATTTTAGGGCCTCTTTGGTATTTAATCCAGCCCTTGTTTACATCGATTATTTTTACTTTGGTTTTTAATTCTATAGCGGATATTAAGACAGGAGGTATTCCTCCTTTTTTATTCAATCTTGCTGGTGTTACTGCTTGGAATTACTTTAGTGAATGCTTAACTAATACATCGGATACTTTTAAAAAGAATCAAGGGATTTTTGGAAAGGTATATTTTCCAAGAATTATAATGCCGATATCTGTGATTATTTCCAACTTAGTAAAGTTTGGTATACAATTACTTATTCTTATCTCGTTTTATGTTTATTACGTCGTTTCAGGATGGGAATTATATCCTAGTAAATATGTAGTGCTTTTTCCTCTTGTAGTACTTTTTATGGGGATGCTAGGGCTGGGTTTAGGAATGATAATTTCATCAATGGTAACTAAGTATAGAGATTTGTCATTTTTGGTGTCCTTTGGTGTGCAATTGTTGATGTTTATTTCTCTGGTAAATTTGCCTTATGATGTTTTTGCGTCACGAGGCTATGCCTATATTATTGATTATAATCCAATGGCGCATATTATTGAGTTAAGTAGATTCATGATTTTAGGGGAAGGGAATGTTTCATTGTTAAGCATAATATATACTATTCTTTTTTCAACAGTTGTGCTCTTACTTGGTACCATGATTTTTAATAAAACTGAAAAGAGTTTTATTGATACTATTTAAAGGTTTATGAAATGGGAAAAGAAGTAATCTTAAAAATTGATAATGTTTCTAAGCAATATCGTTTAGGTGTAAGAGGCACGGGGAGTATCAGTCATGATTTAAATCGTTGGTGGCATAAAATAAGAGGTAAAGAAGATCCTTATTTGATAGTTGGTGAAGCCAATGATCGAACAGCTAAAGGGGAGTCTGAATATGTATGGGCACTTAGAAATATTAATCTTGAACTGGAGAGAGGTGATATTTTAGGAATAATTGGTAAAAATGGTGCAGGAAAATCTACTTTATTAAAAATCTTGTCCAAGGTCACAGGACCAACGACTGGGAGCGTTAAGTATAATGGTAGAATAGCATCTTTATTGGAAGTTGGAACGGGATTTCATCCTGAGATGACAGGGAGGGAGAATATATACCTGAATGGAACAATTTTGGGAATGACTAAAAAAGAAATAAGTTCCAAAATTGACGAGATAATTGAGTTTTCTGGGTGTGAAAGGTATATTGATACGCCAACGAAAAGATATTCTTCTGGTATGACGGTTCGTTTGGCTTTTGCTGTGGCCGCATTTCTTGAGCCTGATATTTTTGTTGTGGATGAGGTATTAGCAGTGGGTGATGTAGAGTTTCAGAAAAAGGCGATTGGGAAAATGAAAGATATTTCTGGAGAAGATGGACGAACTGTTTTATTTGTAAGTCATAATATGGCGGCAGTACAGGATTTGTGCAACAAAGGGATGGTATTAAACAATGGCGAAGTACAATTTATGGGAGGTATAGCTGAAGCTGTCGGGGAATATTTAAAGCAATACTCTCAGGATAATAGAGAAGTTCGTTTTGAGTTAAAAGACGCACCAGGTAATGATTTGGCAAAGTTTACGTATGCATCAGTTAAAGGCTTAGGTAAAGATATAAATGAGGTAATAAGAGGAGGAGATGCTATTGAAATGGAGTTTGAGTTCTATGTTTTGAAAAGTGGAGATAGTAAAGTTGGACTAACTTTTCATTTAGCCGATGAATTAGGTACGCTTGTATTTACTGGAAATTCTGATTTTCAACAAAATGAAGTATCTGAAGGATATTACAGGGAGCGTGTAATTATACCAAAAGATTTGATGCATCAAGGTATTTATTCTGTACGCGCATTATATTTGGTTGAAAATGGAAGAAGTATTTTGTATAAAATGGCTAGAGTGATACAGTTTGAAATAATGCCTGAATTTGCTTCAGCGTTGTTCCTAGATGGGGGCAAGAAAGAAGGAGCCGTCAAGCCTAAGCTTGAATGGGAGGTAATAAAAAAAAATGAGCGAATCTAAATTATGTCAAAAAAAGTTTTAGTTACTGGAGCCGATGGTTTTATAGGAAGTCACCTTGTTGAAGAATTATTAGGTCAAGGGTATAGAGTAAAAGCTTTTTGCATGTATAACTCTTTCAATACATGGGGTTGGTTAGATAGTTTTTCAAAAGAGAAACTAAATAAGATAGAAGTATTTATGGGTGATGTACGTGATCCAAATGGCGTGAGAACTGCGATGAAGGGATGTGATGTGGTATACCATTTGGCCGCTTTGATTGCTATACCTTATTCATATCATTCACCTGATAGTTATGTAGATACAAATGTAAAGGGCACGTTGAATATTATTCAAGCTGCAAGGGATTTAAATGTAGAGCGAGTGCTTGTGACATCAACGTCAGAAATTTATGGAACCGCGCAATATGTGCCTATAGATGAAATTCATCCTAAACAACCTCAATCACCCTATTCAGCATCTAAAATAGGAGCGGATTGCATGGCTGATTCATTTTATAGATCGTTTGATATGCCAATTACAATTGTTAGGCCTTTCAATACTTATGGGCCTAGACAATCGGCACGAGCTATTATACCTACTATTATTACACAATTGTTGAATGGTGTAGAAGAAATAAAGTTAGGGGATTTAACACCAACAAGAGATTTGTTGTTTGTAAAAGATACGGCTAAAGGTTTTGTTGCAATTGCTAATTCTGAATCATTAATAGGACACGAATGTAATATTGCAACTAATTCTGAAATTAGTATGCAAAAAATGGCGGATACTCTAATAGAGTTGATTAATCCTAAAGCCAGAATTATTCAGGATCAGAAGCGTTTAAGACCAGAGAAATCGGAAGTGTTCCGATTGTTTGGTGATAATTCCAAAATTATTGAACACACTAATTGGAATGTTTCTTATACATTAGAAGAAGGACTGCAAGAAACCATAAAATGGTTTTCGGATGAAAAAAACTTGAGTCAGTATAAATCTGATATTTATAACATCTAGTTAACCTATTAAAATGGTTTTCTGACCTGAAAGAAAAATAAAACCTATGAAAACAAAGGATGTAGTTGATTTTATTAGAAAAATTTATGGTCAAAAGAGTGGTTTTTTGGGGTTACAGGAACCGGTTTTTATAGGAAACGAAAAAAAATACGTTTCTGAAGCAATTGATTCTACTTATGTTTCGGCGATGGGTAAGTACGTCAACTTGGTTGAAGAGTTTATCTGTGATTTTACGGGAGCGAAATATGCGGTTGCCGTAGTCAATGGGACGAGCGCATTACATTTGAGTTTGAAGGTAGTAGGTGTTCGTTCAGGAGATGAAGTGCTTACTCAGCCATTGACATTTGTGGCGACAGCTAATGCCATTTCATATTTAGGAGCAACGCCTCATTTTGTAGATGTAGATAAAGATACTATGGGGATGTCTCCAACTTTACTAGATCAATATCTATCTAAAAACACAAAACAAGAAAAAGGGAGATGTGTGAATATTCATACCGGTAAAGTTATCTCTGCGTGTGTGCCTATGCATACAATGGGCTTGCCTTTACGAATTGATGAAGTTGTAGAAGTATGCAATAAGTATAGTATTATAGTGGTAGAAGATACTGCAGAATCTCTTGGAAGTGTATATAAAGGGAAGCATACGGGCACTTTTGGAAAAATTGCAGCATTTAGTTTTAATGGAAACAAAATAGTAACAGCAGGTGGAGGTGGATTAATTATAACTGAAGACGAAGTTTTAGCGAAAGAAGCAAAGCACCTTTCTACACAAGCGAAAAAAGCACATATTTGGGAGTTCAATCACGACGCAATAGGTTTTAATTATCGTATGCCCAATTTAAACGCAGCCTTGCTCTATGCTCAATTTGAAAACTTGAATAATTTTATTAAAAACAAAAGAGATTTAGCATCTATCTATCAGGAATTCTTTAAGAGTCAAGAGGATTATCAATATATCAAAGAGATAGAAGGAGCGAAATCTAATTATTGGTTACATGCTATTTT
This sequence comes from Flavobacteriales bacterium, assembly GCA_020635875.1. Lineage (GTDB taxonomy): Bacteria > Bacteroidota > Bacteroidia > Flavobacteriales > Flavobacteriaceae > Flavobacterium. Next base: position 133,338 of record JACJYY010000006.1, on the reverse strand, counting down.
ATGTAAGGATTTTCAAAATAGAAATCAATTTCTTGAAGAGTCAAATGAATTGGGAGTCATGTCAAGGCCAATTTGGACATTGATGAATAAATTAGACATGTTTAAAGAATGTCCGTCAGCAGATCTTACTAACGCTATTTGGCTAGAAGAAAGAGTGGTAAATATTACGAGTACTGTACGTTTAAAAAGGTAAATATGAAGAATGATAATTTAGAGGTTTGGGAAGAAGTATTTCAACAAAATGAATGGGGTAAATATCCGGCATTGGGAGTGGTGAAATTTATAGCCCGAAATTTCTATAAGGTGGAGAATCGTAAAACTGTAAAAGTATTAGAATTGGGCTCGGGTACAGGAGCTAATTTGTGGTACATTGCTAGAGAAGGGTTCAGTGTTTATGGAGTGGATGGTAGTGTTACCGCAGTAAAGAATTGTCTAAAAAGACTTGATGTAGAAGGGTTAAGTGAACAAGTGGGAGAAATAAGAATAGGAGATTATTATGATGAGTTGCAGCATTTTCCTGATAATACATTTGATGCTATTATTGATGTAGAGAGTCTATATTGTAATTCCTACGAAAGGTCGAAAGAGATTCTTGAAATAGCAATTGCTAAGCTCAAAGATAAAGGTGTCTTGTATAGTCAAACTTTTGCAGAAGGTACATGGGGGTTAGAAGGAGAGGAAGTGGGGTACCACGCGGTATTACCTAAATCAGGCCCAATGAAAGGTTTGGGCTATAGCAGATACAGTACACACGAGGATATTGAAGATCTATATACAAGAGCTAATAGTAAGATTACTTCGATTGAAAGAAACGAATTGCATACAAACGGAGGCAATTGCATCAAGGAGTGGATTGTTGAGGTCATAAAGAAATAGAATGCTACAAGATGTATATTATAAAAAAGAATATGTTGAGCTGTACCTGAATGATGGAGAGGAAGTTTTTGAGTTTGACTATCAGAAGGGAGAGAAACAATTTTATAATATAGCCATCAAAAGACCTATTACCCAAATAGGGAAAATAAAAATTACGGAAGGGTATTATGATGTAGAGACTGCTTATGGGTATGGAGGTGCCTTTGTCAATACGTCAGATGAAAGTTTTATATCAGAGGCTATAGACGCTTATCAGGTGTATTGTAAAAAGAATAAAGTGATTGCTGAGTTTTCAAGAATTCATCCTTTAAATGAACAACCTTTTGCATTACAAGAACAGTATACGAAGTACTGGCTGGATCGTAATACTATTGCAGTTGATACTACCATAGATAAGGAAGAAAGATGGGTACAATACGCCAGTAAATTGAGAACTATTCTGAGGAAGTGTCAGAAGGAATTGACTTTTGAAAAATCGAATAACATTGAAGGTTTTCTAGAGCTTTATTATAAGACCATGGATAAGAATAATGCGGGAGAATATTACTACTTCAAAAAGGACTATTTCGAAGCATTGCTACAATTGAAGGAAGTGGAGCTTTTTGAAGTAAAATATGGAGGAAAAACTATTTCATCAGGTTTCTTTATGTTTTCAGGAATTTTTGGCCATTATCACTTATCAGCGAATGATTACGCTTATCGCAATTTAAATGCGAATTACTTTTTGTTAGACTCCGTGTTTGATATAGCAAGAGCTAAGGGGGTTGTCTTATTTCATCTTGGAGGTGGTCGAACAACAGCCAAAGATGATAAGCTATTTTGGTTTAAAAATAAATTTTCTCCCTTGGTCAAAAACTTTTATATTGGGGGTAAAGTTTTTATGCCTGAAAAATATGAGCAATATATAAAAACTTGGGAAAAGCAATTTGAAACAACAATTCCGTATTTCTTGAAATACAGATTAGATTCATAAAAGAAATTAAATAGGTTTATGGAAGTAATGATTATTGCTGAAGCAGGAGTTAATCATAATGGGGATATCCAATTAGCCAAAAAGCTTATAGATGCTGCCAGTGAAGCAAGGGTTGATGTAGTGAAATTTCAAACTTGGAAGACGGAATTATTAGTATCTAAGGACTCTAAAATGGCGGATTATCAAATTGAGAACACAGGAATAGAAGAATCACAGTATGATATGCTTAAAAAACTAGAGCTTAGTTATAATGATTTTTCAGAATTAAAGGCCTATTGTGACACTAAAGGAATCATTTTTATGTCTACTCCTGATGAAGAAGTGAGTGCCGATTTTTTATGTGATTTACAAGATATATTTAAAATAGGTTCAGGAGAGTTGACAAATTATCCTTTTCTGAAACATATTGGAGGTTTGGGGAAGAAAGTTATTTTGTCCACAGGAATGGGGACAATGGGAGAAATCTCTGCTGCGATTAATTTGTTGGTTAAATCAGGAACAAAAAAAGAGGATATTACAATTCTTCATGCTAATACCCAATATCCTACGCCAATGGAAGATGTGAATTTAAAAGCCATGCTTAGTATTAAACAGGAGCTAGGTGTCAAAGTAGGGTATTCTGATCATACCTTGGGAATAGAAGTGCCAATAGCCGCTGTGGCAATGGGAGCCTCTGTGATTGAGAAACATTTCACCTTAGATAATTCATTACCTGGGCCTGATCACAAGGCTTCGTTAGAACCAATTGAACTTAAGCGTATGGTGGAATCCATCCGAAATATTGAAAAGGCAATTGGTAATGGTAAAAAAGAAGCATCTCCGAGTGAAAAGCCTAACATTGAAATTGTAAGGAAATCTATTTTTGCTAAAAATAATATTAAAAAGGGAGACGTTTTTAGTGATATAAATCTTACGACTAAGAGACCTGGGACAGGTTTAAATCCAATGGATTGGGAGAAAGTTATTGGTCAAGTTGCGACGAAAGATTATTCTGAAGGAGAAATGTTATGAAGCAGCAGAAAAGAAAAATATGTGGGATAACAGGAACAAGAGCAGAATACGGTTTGCTCGAACCTTTGTTTGAAGAAATACAAAAAGACGATGGGTTAGAGTTGCAATTAATTGTAACAGGTTCTCATTTGTCTCCTGAATTTGGTTATACCAAAACAGAAATAGGTGAACAGTTTACTATTAATAAAGAGATTGAAATTATACTATCTTCCGATAGTGGAGTTGGTGTCAGTAAGTCTATGGGCTTAGCTCAAATTTCTATTGCCGAAGCATTTCATGAATTACAGCCAGATATTATAGTGGTGTTAGGGGATCGATTTGAGATTTTTTCGGCGGTAGCATCAGCTATGATGTTAAAGATTCCAGTAGCTCATTTAAGTGGAGGAGAACTTACTTTTGGTGTGGTTGATGATCAGATTAGGCACGCTATTACCAAAATGAGTCAACTGCATTTCGTTGCGACTGAAGAGTATCGAAACCGTGTGATTCAATTAGGAGAACACCCTGATCGTGTTTTTAATTTTGGTGAAGCAGGCTTAGATAACATAAAGACATTAGATTTATTGTCTAAAGAGGAACTGGAAAAAAGTATAGGAGTGCAGTTAAAAAAGAAAAGTATTTTATTCACATTTCATCCAAACACATTTGCTACTAAGGAAGAAAATGAAAGAGATATAAACGTTATTTTGTCTGCAATAGACACCTTGGATGAGACTACTTTAATTTTTACCAAAGCAAATGCAGATGAAGGGGGAAGGATAATAAATAAGGCTATTGAGAGCTATGTGTCGCAGCATGCTGAAAAGGCTGTTTGTTTTGATTCTTTGGGTAGGTTGAGGTATTTGTCTGCTTTACAATATGTCGATGCTGTCGTAGGAAATTCATCTAGTGGTATTGTGGAGGCTCCAAGTTTTAAAATAGGTACAATTAATATAGGAGACAGACAAAAAGGAAGGGCGCAAGCCTCTAGTACAATCAATACAGGTATTAATCAAGAACAAATAATAGAGAGTTTTGATCAATTGTATAGAGACTCATTTCAGCAAAAGTTAAAAACTGTAAAGAATCCTTATGAAGGAGAGAATGCGTCTTTTAAGACAAAAGAGATATTGAAAAATATCGAACTTGCTGACTTACAGCAAAAAACATTTTATGATATTGGATGATTGCTATTGGAGGAGAGTTGCCATTAATACGTAGAGACTATCAAGTTGGATTTACTGATAGCGGAAGGTCCTCTTTGCGATTGTTTTTGAGAGGAACAGATTGCAGAGATAAAAGATTTTTGATTCCTGATTTTCTATGTGAAGTGATAGAAGATGTTTTGAAAAGCGAAGAGGTACAATACTCTTTTTATCGTGTGAAATCTGATTTAACAATTGATTATAGCACCTTAGATGTTGATCATTATGATGTCCTTTATCTAATCAATTATTTTGGAAAAAATACTCATGTTGATAGTTTATACTATCAAGACAAAATAGTACTCGAAGATTCTGTATTTAGTATTAACTTTGAAAACAGATTGAAGGCAATAAAATGGTTCGGATTTAATAGTTTTCGAAAGGTTTCGAATCTTGTTGACGGTAGTATGATTAAGACCAATCTGCAAGTCGATTGGTTATTGATAAGAAATGAAACAGCACCTTTTGTTCAAACTAAGACAGAAGCCAAAAACAAAAAAAATGAATATTTGCGCTATTCTATTGGAAGCGAGGAAGAATATTTAACACTTTTTAATAAAGGAGAACAAGAGATTGATCAGCAAAAAGAGATTTTTAGAATGAGTAGTAATTCCATGGAGCAGTTACTGACCATTAAAGATAGTAATGATCAAGAAATAGCACGGTCAAGATTTGATGTGTTATCGAGTTTTGCCCTAGGTAGTGTTTTTGAGAATAAGCCAGAACACATTAGTTATTTTGTTTTTAACCATTGTTCTAAAAATAAGATCTATGCCTATTTACGTTCAAAATCTATTTATTTGCCTAATTTTTGGCCCTCAGGCAAAAGAGAAAACGAATTGTATTCTAATCTAATTGCGGTACCTCTCTATTCATATTATGAGCAGGATAAGTTTGATAGATTAAAGGAAGAAATTAAAAAAATTATTTAACCCTATGCAACCTGAATCATATTTCATAATCCATGAGAATGATGTTCTAACGATAGCATTATCAATGCTATCAAATATTTCAGAACCCCAAACATTACTCGTCAAGAATGATATTGGAAAAATAATAGGAACTGTAACTGATGGCGATATCAGACGAGCTCTTTTAAGAGGTTGTAGCATGGAAAGCAAAGTGAAAGATTTTTACTTCAAAGATTTTACGTATATCGAAAGTGGAGTTTTTGATAGAAAAAAAATAGAATTTATTAAGCATAACAAACTAGAGCTTGTGCCCGTTCTTAACAAAGATGGTTCGTTAAAAACATTGGTTAATTTTAAGGAAATAAAAACTATTTTACCTGTTGAAGCTATAATTATGGCAGGAGGAGTTGGAAAAAGATTGTTACCCTTAACAAAAGATACTCCCAAGCCTATGCTAGAAATAGGAGGTAAACCGATTATTGAATATAATATTGAATTATTGCGTTCTTATGGGATTAAAGACATTTCGTTATCCGTAAAATATAAATCGGAAGTAATTGAAGAGTACTTCACGGATGGTAAACGTTTTGGGGTTGATATTACTTATTTGAAAGAAGATGAGCCTTATGGAACAATTGGTGCGGTTCGTCAAAAGGAAAATTTTAAAGAGTCTTATGTGTTAGTTATGAATTCAGATTTGTTAACTAACATTAATCTTGAAGAAATGTTTGTTTCATTATTGGAGACAGAGGCAGACCTAATTATTGCTACGATAGATTATAATGTTGAGATACCTTATGGCGTAGTTGAGACAGATAGTAGATTAGTAACAGCTTTAAGAGAAAAACCGACTTATACATACTATTCCAATGCAGGAATTTACATCTTTAAGAAGGAGATTGTTGATTTGATTCCAAAAAATATGTTTTTTAATGCGACGGATTTACTGTCAAAATTAATTGATACTAATCATAAAATTGTACACTATCCTATAAATAAATATTGGTTAGATATTGGCAAACCAAAAGACTTTGAAAAAGCACAAAAGGATGTCCTAAATATTAAGTTTTAATGAAAATATTAGGTTTAATAGGAGCTAGAGGAGGGAGCAAAGGTTTGCCTGGTAAGAATATCAAAAAACTAGCAGGAGTGCCATTGATAGGATGGTCTATAAAATCAGGATTGTCCTCAAAAAAAATAGACAAGCTCATTGTTAGTACGGACTGTAAAGAAATTGCTTCAATAGCTAAAGAATATAAAGCGGAGGTTCCTTTTCTTAGGCCAACTGAGTTAGCATCTGATGAGGCTTCTAGTTATAGTTTTATCAGACATGCTGTAGATTACTTTTTGCAAAGTAATGAAACGTATGATTATTTGGTTTTGTTACAACCAACGACTCCATTTAGGAAAGAAGGTGATATAGATAAAATGATAGATTTGGCACAAAAGGAGCCTGATGTTGATATGGTTGTTTCAGTGGTCAAATCAAAAGCAAATCCCTATTACAACTTATTCGAAGAGGATAAAGATGGGTATTTACAAAAATGTAAACAATCAGTAGCCTCTAGGAGGCAGGACGTGAAAGAAGTTTATGAGATTAATGGGTCAGTATATGTTATCAAGACAACTTCTTTATTAGAAAAAGGAACTCTTAACTTTGATAAGGTGTTAAAATTTGAAATGAGTTCAGAATATTCAATAGATATTGATAATCAGATGGATTTTGATTTTGCTGAGTTCATGTATAAAAAAGTAAGTTCATGAGTCCTGAAATTGAACTGAAAACGAAAATTAATTGGTTTGAAGAAAATTATCCAGTAGAAGAATGGAAGATCTATGGGGTTGATCTATGGCCTTTGATTCGAATTAAAGTGTATTTAACAGTTCTTGCTGGACTTTCTGCAAAAGGAAATGAAAATAAAAAATCTTCTATTGCTAAATTTGGTCATACATATATATATCGGTTTTTGAGATATGTCTATGCACTGATTGCCTTTGGAAGGTTTTATGTTAGACTTCCTAGAAAGTCTTTGTTGTTTTTTAGTGTGGGGTCAATACGTCTAAATCACCAAGGGAAGGCTTTTCATAAACTATTTGATTCCATGATTGATTATCATAATCTTCAAGATAAAGTGTTTTTTTTTGAGTTTGAAAAAATTCATAAAAACATTTACAATAAAAAAAATGTGTACTTGCTTAATGAATACATAAAGGAGTTTAAAATCGTTAAGAATTTATTTTCAAAGAAACATTGCCAGAAATTATCATTAGAAAAATATGATTTATTCTTAGAAGAGCTTAATAATGATAATTTATTTGAGGAGGTGAAGGTTTTTTTCGAAATTGATAATTTGAAAATTTGGGTTGATAAATTATTGACAAATAGTACTTTTTTTGAAATTGTTTATAAAAAAATTAAACCAGAAAAAATTATTTACAGCAATTTCTACTCTTGGGATGATATTATTTCATCTCTATTGGCGGCCAATAATTTAAATATACCAACATACGATATTCAGCATGGGCCGATATCTAATATTCATTTAGTTTTTTCTAGTTGGGAAAAGGTGCCAGTTAAGGGCTATAATACAATGGTAAAAGAATTTTGGACTTGGGATGAGAGATCTAATGAAAGCATTATGAAATGGGCTGCAAAAACATCTACCGTTACAGCGAAGATAATAGGCAACACATACCTTTCATACGCAATGTCAAATTATCAACTCAATACTTCTCAAGAGAGAAATAAAAATCACATCTTATATACTCTTCAACCCATTTATACCATAGAAAGAATGGTTCATTCAAAAATTATTGAATTGATAAAAAGCAATAATTTTATTTGGGTTTTCCGTTTGCATCCTAGAAATACTTTTAGGAAAAACGAGTTATCTGAATATATTGAAAAAGCTGGGATATCAAACAAAGTGAGAGTGGAAGAATATTTCGAAAATTCGTTGCTCGAATCCCTAACTAATTCGGTATTGCATGTAACGAATTATTCAGGAACAACAATAGAAGCTAAATTAATGGGGGTTCCTACTATTTTAATTGATGATTTTGCAGTAAGCGTATACCATGATGACTATGGAGACGATGATGAAATACTTTTTTTAGATGTAGAAAAAGAAGATTTTGTTTCAAAATTCATGAATTTTATGAATAGTTATAATTTTGAAAATAAACATCTTAAAAAGATGGAAGTATATAACCCGATGAGTAATTAAGAAAGATTATACTAATACAATAAGAAAATGATTGATGGTAATTTAGAAATTTGGGAAGGACTTTTTCAAAATAATGAATGGGGAAAGTACCCCGCTTTAGGAGTTGTAAAATTTATAGCTCGAAATTTTTATAAAGCCTCTGATAGAAAGGCTATAAAAGTGTTGGAGATTGGAGCGGGAACAGGGGCTAATTTATGGTATGTAGCCAGAGAAGGTTTTAGTGTGTACGCTATAGAAGGTAGTAAGACAGCAATTGATAATTGTGAAAAACGGTTGCGAGAGGAAGGGCTTTCAGAGCAGATAAAAGACTTTTATGCTGGAGATTATTTATATGAACTTGACAATTTCGAAGATGGCTTTTTTGATGCGGTAATAGATGTCGAGAGTCTTTGTTGCAACGTTTTTGATAAGTCAAAAAAAATTATTGATTTGGTGTATAAAAAGCTAAAACCAGGGGGTGTTTTTTACAGTCAAACCTTTAATGAAGGAACATGGGGTTTAGAAGTAGGGGAAGAGGTGGATTATCATGCTATGATAACCATCAACAGGGCCAATGTCAGGTATGGGACTAATACGATACACGACAAAAAAGGATATTGAAAAATTGTATGGACGATCAAATGTAGAAATACAGTCTATTGAGCGTATGGAACTTCATACAAAATACAATACGTGTTTGAGTGAGTGGATTATTGAAGTAAAAAAATCGGAATAAGGTATTTATGAGCCAAGAAAAACAAATAACATTAGTATTGACTAATCGCAATAGAGATCTGAGGATTGTTAAAAACAACTTAGATTCCTTACATGCACAAAGTAATATGTCATTTGATTTTTTCTTGGTGGATTATGGATCAGATTTAGACTATAAGTTAAAACTAAAAGAATTACTGAAGTCTTATAATCATGTTACTCTAATTGAGTGTCACACACAAGGACAGTTATGGAACAAGTGTCGTTCGATTAATATCGCTTTGCGCAGGTGTACCACACCTTATTTTATTGTAGGAGATTTAGATCTTATTTTTCATCCGGACTTTATTCAAACAGCAAATGAGTTGGCTAAGCCTGATGAGGTGCTTTATTTTAAATATGGTTTTTTGAATGAAGAAGAATCCTTTAGTGGAAAGAACTTTAAGGATATAGAAGTAGACTTTGAAGGAAGTCCAGATGTAACAGGGACGACGATGTTTCCTGCTCAAGTATTAAAAGAGCTTAATGGTTATGATGAGTATTATCATGGTTGGGGAGCAGAGGATACAGATATTCATATAAGGATGAGTAATAAGGGATTAAAGGTGTTTTTTTTTGATAAATCTATTATGGTGAAACACCAATGGCACCCAAAGTCTTACCGAAGTAAAACCAGTACACATCCATTTCATTCCAATTTAGAGAGAATGAATCATGCTTATATGATCAATACTCAAAATCACAATCGTACAGTAGTGAATTTACAATTCGATTGGGGTAAAGTAACGGATGAGTTGGCATACGAAGCCTTGAAAGCACCTACTCATAATTTTAAAATAGATTCTTCTCAAATTGAATTCAGATCACTTTGTATGAGTTTAAGGAATTTTACAAACGAGGTGGTTTACATAAAAATCGTAGAGACTGATTCTGGCGAAAAACTGAAAAACAAAATTAAGCGTGTTTTAGGTAAAAAATATATACCTTACCTAGATATGGAAAGCATCAACAATCTCTTGCTTGAGGAGATAATTCTTAACTATCGTAATTGTCCCTATCACTATAAATTTGATCGTATAAAACAAGAAATAAATCTGGTAATCAACTTTTCATAATGAAAATTTTAATGGTTTCCATGCCGACGCTTCATTTTTTTAGATGGGCGAATCAATTAGAAAACTCAGGGCATGAGGTGTTTTGGTTTGATGTAAGAGGTATGGATGACTTTGTTGATCGAATTTCTTGGGTGAACCAAAAAGTAAAATGGAAATTGAAATGGGATTATCCAGGCAGGCATTTAATTAAAGATAAATTACCAAGGATTTACAATTTTATTAATCACTATAATACAAGAAAGACGGAAGAAGTTTTTGAACAGTATTTAAATGAAATAAAACCTGATTTGGTTCATAGCTTTGCTCTGTATGTTTCTTGTAGTCCAATTCTCAGTGTAATGCAAAGGTATCCGCAACAAAAATGGGCTTATTCTTCATGGGGTAGTGATTTGTATTATTTTCAAGACCAAGAGTCTTATTTAAAGGATATAAAAAGTGTTCTGCCTAGGATGGATTATCTAATTACAGATTGTAAAAGAGACCATACCATTTCATGTCAATACGGTTTTAAAGGTGTGTTTTTAGGCGTGTTGCCAGGGGGGGGAGGTTATCACTTAGACAAAATGAAACCTTTTATTAAGCCAAGAAAAAATAAAAAGACTATTTTGGTAAAAGGGTTTCAGGGGAGGTCAGGGAGAAGCATTAATGTACTGAAGGCTGTTTTACAACTCAAAGAGGAATTACAAGGTTATAAAATAGTTTCTTTTGGTTCTGCTCCAGAGACTGTTCAATTTGCTAAAGAATCAGGTCTTTCAGCGTGGAATAATATTCAAATATTTGAAAGAATCCCTCAGGATCAGGTTCTTGAATTAATGGGAGAGTCAATTATTTACATAGGGAATAGTAATTCAGATGGTATGCCTAATACCCTATTAGAAGCTATTTGTATGGATGTGTTTCCAATACAATCAAATCCTGGAGGAGCAACAGCAGAAATTATTAATCACGGTCAAAACGGGTTGTTAATAGAGGATTGTGAAAATGTAAATGAAATTAAAGCACTATTGTTACGAGCTTTAGGAATTATTCCCGATTATCCAACTCGGATTGAGATACGAGATTCGTATGATTATGAATTGGTTCGATCCAACGTGCTAATGGCTTACTCTAGAACCATGAAATAATAATATATTTGTTGCCAACTTGAGCAATAGCTAAGACTATTTTAACCCAAATTACATTAGATGAGTAAAACAATTAGGCTTTTTTGGTGGAACGAAAAAATCATTCAAGGTAAAAGTCAGGAAAATTATGGGGATGTATTAGGTCGTTATTTAGTAGAAAAAATATCAAAAAAAGAAGTGCAATTTGCATGGCCAAAAAAGTTCTCTGTTTGGGGTTGGTTTTCACCAATATATGTGACTATTGGTAGTATATTGGCTAACGTAAACCATAAATGTGTAGTATGGGGAAGTGGAATAATTGATCGAAATATACATGTGAAGAACGCTAAATTTTTAGCTGTAAGAGGGCCTCACACCAGGAAGTTTCTTTTAGATAAAGGGTATAATGTGCCTGAGGTCTACGGTGATCCGGCATTGCTTTTGCCAGATTATTATGCACCATCGGTATCCAAAAAATACACTTATGGAATTGTGCCTCATTACAACGATTATGAGTTGATAAAGGATTTGTATAAAGACAATGAGAAGATCGTAGTCATTGATTTGATGACTGATGATATTGAGTATACTACAGACGTGATTTGTTCATGTGAAAGAATTATATCTTCTTCTTTGCATGGGATAATCGTATCTCATGCGTATCGAATTCCGGCTGTTTGGCAAAAGTTTTCAGACCGATTGTTCGGAGACAATGTGAAATTTGAGGACTATATGGAATCAGTTGGGTTGTCGTTTTATTTGCCTGAAGTCAATGCAGACAAAATGACAGAAGAACAAATGGAGCGATTGTTTGATAATCCATCAATACTACCTGATTCTAATAAAATAGAAAAACTTAAGAAAGGATTAATGGAGGTTTGTCCTTTTAAGTGAATTATATAATCAACTCAGTTTTGAAAAAGTTTGGACTCTTTGTGTTAAAAATGTTTTTGGTTGGAGTGTTTATAGGGGCTGCATTAGATGGTTTATATACCTATTTGTACACAAATAAAATTGACGCTACTAGGATTGATTTTATTAAATCTCAGTCGGGTAAGAAATTTGATCATGTTTTTATTGGTTCCTCCCGTGTAGTAAATCATATTAATCCAGATGTAATCGACTCCATTACAGGAGGACAGAGTGTTAATTTTGGTATCATGGACGCTAAGCCACAAGATATTTTGATCATAATTAAGCTTTTAGATTATTACAAAATAGAAGTTGGAAAACTTTACATACAAACAGATTATTATTATAATTCTATTGATAAGTCGAATTTTTTATTTGTGGATTTGTTACCCTACATTAAAGAAGGAGGAGCCTTTTCGGAGTATTATAGCAATGAAGATGACTACTTTTATTTAAGAAATCTGCCGTTTTATCGATACGCTAAAAGTGATGCAAAATTAGGATTAAGAAGTTTGCTGGCGGCTGCTTATGGAGGAAATAAGTTTGAAAAGAACAAAGGCTTTGTGCCATTGATTGGTTCTGGACATGCTTGGCAACGTGAATTACCGGAGCGAGTGAAAGACGATAATCCATATAATCAAGAGATTCAATCTCTGTTAGAGAAAATGGAAATAAATTATTTGTATTTTGTGGCGCCTTTTAGGTCGGATACTAAAAATATTCATTTCATTGAAAAATTAACCAAGAGGTATGAGGCAATCTGGGATTTTTCTCAATTGGTACCAGAATCCGAAAAGTTCAAAAATGGTTACCATCTTAATTATGAAGGAGCCAATGAGTTTTCAGCAGTTATTGCAAACAGAATTTTGGAACAATAAATAGGTAGATATGTTTTTTAATTCTTTTACATACGCTGTTTTTTTACCTATTGTCTTTATACTTTACTGGCTTGTTTTTAAAAAGAATAAGACACAGCAAAATCTGCTGCTCATTTTAGCAAGTTATTATTTCTACTCCTGTTGGGATTGGCGCTTTCTGTTTTTGCTAATTTTTTCTACTGTATTAGATTTTACTGCCGCCTTAATGATGGAGAAATCATCCTCAGATCAAAAGAGAAAAATGTGGCTGTGGTTAACTACGGGAATCAACCTTGGGTTTTTAGGGGTGTTTAAATATTATGATTTTTTCGCTCAGTCATTTACTGATATGTTGGCAAGTTTTGGCTTGACCGTTACTCCAGTTTTGTTAAAGCTAATACTTCCTGTGGGTATATCTTTTTACACATTTCATGGTTTGTCATATGTTATAGATATATATTACAGGCGTATATCAGCAGAGAAAAACTTCATAGATTATTCGCTGTTTGTGAGTTATTTTCCTTTGTTGGTTGCAGGGCCTATAGAGAGAGCGACACATTTGTTACCTCAAGTGAAAATCAAAAGAGAGTTTAATTTTGAAAAGGCTAAAGCGGGTGTGTATCAAATAATTTGGGGGCTGGTGAAGAAAGTGGTTATTGCGGATAGTTGCGCCGTTTATGCTAATGCTATCTTTGATAATTATGAGAGCATGAATACCCTGTCATTAGTATTAGGGTCAATTTATTTTGCCTTTCAGATTTATGGTGATTTTTCGGGGTATTCAGATATTGCATTGGGAACGTCAAAATTATTTGGGATAGAATTGTTAAAGAATTTCGACTATCCTTATTTTTCAAGAGACATTGCAGAGTTTTGGAGAAGGTGGCATATTTCATTGTCTTCATGGTTTAGAGATTACCTATATATTCCACTAGGAGGAAGTAGAGGGGGAATGAGAATGAAAATTAGAAACACTTTTGCTATATTTCTTGTTAGTGGTTTTTGGCATGGAGCAAATTGGACATTCTTAATCTGGGGTGGATTAAATGCGTTGTATTTTTTACCTCTTCTACTCAGGGAAAAGAATAGAAGTAATACAGGAAACATTATTATTCCGAATGGTTTTGAAGGAGTAAGGATTGCGTTTGGGATTATTCAAACCTTTATTTTGACCTGTTTGGCATGGATCTTCTTTAGGGCACAATCATTGGAAGAAGCGGTAAGTTATATTAGACGTTTGGTGACCGATCTAACGTTCAAAATCCAGTATTTGAACAATGAAAGATATAGCCTAGAGCTATTAATGATGATTGTTGTTTTTGTGTTTGTTGAGTGGTTTAATAGACATAAGGTAGAACCGCTCTCAGGAAAGTTTAGTTGGTTTAAGATTAGCGCGGCAATTATTGCAATGTATATGTTTGGGGTTTACTCGGATTATAAAGAGTTTATCTATTTTCAGTTTTAGAAAATCGTTAGCTTTTTATTTTTGTGAAATAAATGTTAATACATTGGCTAAACAAGTCGTTATTTAAGCATAAATAACGGTCTAATTTTAGTAATTTTGTGCTTTTGTTTTAGTGGGATGAAAATGATTGTGAATCCAATTAGTAAAGAAAAGAATTAACTAAATGCACATAGCCTACCTTACACCCGAATATCCACATCCTAAAGTCAGTCATTCTGGAGGGCTAGGAACTAGTATAAGCAATTTAGCCCAAGAACTAGTAAAGAAGGGAGTTGAGGTGACAATTGTTGTTTATGGGCAAGATAAATCAGAAGTCTTCGAGCAAGGTGGTATTTCATTTCATAAGATTTGTTCAAAGCCATATAAGTTTGCACAATGGTATTTTGTGAGAAAGCAAATTCAAAATTATGTGAATGCTGTCGTTAAGGAAAAGAAAATTGATTTGATTGAAGCAGCAGATTGGACTGGTATAACCGCTTTTATGAGGTTTGATGTCCCATTAGTTATACGTTTTCATGGAAGTGACACCTATTTCTGTCAATTAGAAAATCGAAAGCAAAAGGGCAAAAATAGATTGTTTGAAACTCTGGCAGTAAGAGGAGCTCAGGGTTATATAGCACCTACTCAATACGCTGGAAATGAATCAGCAAAACTTTTTGGAATTGATCCAAAAAAAGTAAAAAAAATACATTACGGTTTAAATTTAGGTCAATTTGAAAATGAATCATTAACCGATTACTCAAAGGGTGTGGTGTTGTACATTGGAACCATAATCCGTAAAAAAGGCGTATTTGAATTGCCCAGTATTTTTAGGAAAGTGAGAGAACAAGTAACCAACTCAAAATTGGTATTAATTGGAGGTGATTCGGGTGATGTCCAAACTGGAAACTCTTCTACATGGGACATTCTTAAGAAAGAATTTTCAGAAGATGATATTTCAAATGTCGAGTATTTAGGTAAGATTCCTTATCAAACAGTTCAAAACTATATTAGGAAAGCTAATGTATGTGTTTTTCCGACTTTCGCTGAAACACTTGGTATGGTAACAATTGAGTCTATGGCATTAAAGAGACCTGTAGTTAATAGTAATATTGGCTGGGCACAAGAATTAATGATTGATGGAGAAAGTGGTTTTCTGGTTTATCCAGCTAATCATGATGAATACGCAGATAAGATTGTACAACTGATTAAAGATGAAAATCTTAGTGCTTCAATTGGAAAAGAAGCTAGGGAATATGTGGAAAGGACCTTTGACATAGAAAAAAAAGTGTTGGAAAATATTTGTTTTTATAAAGAGCTTATTGAAAAATAGTGATGAGAGATATAATTGCAATTTACCATGATACAAAAGTGGTTGTAGAAGTTTATAATTCAAAGATTGCCTCTAAAATTGAGATCAAAGGGAGTGAAAAGATTGTTAATGTAGTAAAAAGGTTGGCGTTTGAGAATCCAAACCATCTTATAATTTGGGTAAATATTAAATTGAAAGACTTTGTGGATTTTTCCTCTATTACGTCTCTTTTTGATCATGATAAATTAATGCTTTCTTATAGTGTCCTTCATGATTCATATTTTGGGGACAATCTTGACTATATAGATACCACAACTTTTATGAAGATTAATAGGTCTGTTCGTTTTCCAACTTGGCAAATGAGTTCTGACGTTGGTGGACTTCATGCGTCTGTATTTAATTCGTTTTTTGAGAAGAGCTCAATGCAGTACAATAATGATAGCTTTGATTATTTTTTAGTGTCAATTTGTAAGTTATCAATGTTGGTTGGAATTCTTGGTTATTCGGAGCCGAAACTTATAAATATGGATTCGAAAGAGTACAAATTAAAGGCTTCAAAGGTAAATTATTTTGAGCTGTTTAAATTTGTTAAGAATCATTTTAAACCAAAATGGACATTTTTATTATTATGGTTTTTATCCGTTTATAACAAGAAATTTAAAATAATAGAATTCTTGTCTTCATTAAAATATTCACACATAGAATTGCCCGAGGACTTTTATGATGATGTTCAAATGAAATCTTGTAAATCGTTTGACGGAACAAATAGCATTGATGTTTTAATACCGACAATTG
Organism: Flavobacteriales bacterium; assembly: GCA_020635875.1. Lineage (GTDB taxonomy): Bacteria > Bacteroidota > Bacteroidia > Flavobacteriales > Flavobacteriaceae > Flavobacterium. The sequence continues at coordinate 116,925 of JACJYY010000006.1, read as the reverse complement.
GACGGAAACAACCACTACACGATGTTTTAAAAGATTTGTCAAAACAAAGTGTTTTGCCAAAAAGAGTGATAATTATTGAACAAAATCCATTAGAAGGATCTGTTTCTGAACTGGAATATTTATCTTACAATTGGCCATTCTCAATAATCCATGAATTTACAAGACAAACAGGAGCTTGTAACGCAAGAAATATGGCTTTAGCCTATGTAAAAAGTGATTGGGTGTTTTTTGCAGATGACGATATAAGAATTGAAACAGATTTCATTTCTGATGCCTTAAAAGTAGCAGAAAAGACAGGGAATGAAGCTTTCACCTTTTATTGTTACCAAAAGGGAGAAAAAAAGGTTTTTAATAAAATCATTCAGTGGGGTAATTTTGGTAGCTGTTCTGGCTTAGTTAGAAAGGATAAACTTCAAGGGCTTTCATTTGATTTGAGGTATGAGTTCCGGTACGGTGAAGATACAGATTTTGGTATGCAATTGATTAATAGTGGTGTCGATGTGTTATACGCTCCTGAACCGTCAGTTTTTCATTTGAAAGCACCTATTGGAGGATTTCGGTCAAAGTTCATTCAACCATGGGACTCAGAGAAAATTGGTCCAAAGCCTTCTCCCGCAATTATGTTGAATCACCTGAAGTATTATACATTAAATCAATTACGTGGGTACAAGACTCTCTTATTCATAAAAATTGTAACTAATTCTAAAACATTGAATTCGGTACTGCGTTTTCGTAAGCAATGGGAGAGATCCAAATTTTGGGCAAATAAACTATTGAATCAAATATCTTAATTTATTTATGGAGAGGATTAATAAAGATGATTTGGTGTCTGATTTGTTTCATTCTGTAGAAGGAGGAAAACTGGAAAGTAAAACTTCAAATGAAATATTGATTAGGGTCGATTCAGAGGTCGATTTTATTAGGATTAGATTTAATAAAGATATTCATAAAATAAGAGGCTATGATTACTCATGGCATGACGTTGAGAGTTGTTCAGTTGTAAATAATTTTTGTGTTAAAGCGATTAAATTTAATAATGGAGTTTATTTGCAAGCAGAAAACAATAAATACGTTTGGGAACTCAATTCAAAGGACAAAAGTGTTTTGACTTGCCACTTCAAAGGGAGAATTAACTCAGTAGTGGATTATACTGGTGTTGAAAATACAACTGTAGTTTCTAGTGCGATACAGACTGTACCTAAGACGTATAAAATGTTTTTTACCAATAAAGGTATTTTAGAAGTCAGTCGATCTAAGGTTCCTTTTGTAGGAATAATATGTTTTACGGATCATTGCGATTACGATACTGCCGAGAACTTGGAGGTTCAAAGGAGTTTTTTTTTAAAGCACCAGATAAAAGTAACTAAAGGTTTTTTTATAAATCACTACTCTAAAAGAAAAGACAATGCTTCTATGGAGAGAGATTTTGGTTTACTCTGGAAATGGGAGAAGGATGGACATGAATTAGCATATCATTCTCTTACACAATCGATTAAACCAATTGATGAAAGTTGGCGTGATTTTTCAACGAGTAAATACAAAGGTATTAGTACATGGATTGATCATGGTTATCAGCCTTATAACTTATCGCTGTATAAAAACTCCAATATTGATGAGGCGGAATTTGCAAACGAGTTGAAGAAAAAAGGGATCGAATTACTGTGGAATTATATAGATTCAGGTACTTCTAGTACTCATGTAATAAATCAGTTAAATCCTTCTCATTTTTGTTTATCAGCCTACCTAAAATCTCATAAAGGCGTCTCTTTTAAGATAAAAGCAATGCTAATGCTAAAAAATGTTCTATTTCATTATTTTGCAGAAGAGAAGTTAATATTAAATTATAAGAGGTTAGCTTTGAACTTTAAATCGTTTATCAAAAACAAAAAGGTAAAAAGCTTACTTGCAATTATAGGCAATCTATATGAAGTGTTTTTTCCTATATTATCGGTTGTAATTTTTTGGAAAAAATCTTCCAAAAAGGTTTATCCAAGAGCTAAATACATTCCCTTGTTTTTTGAACATGTCTTAAACGGAGAATCATTTCATTGTTTTCAGACCTTAGAGATGATCGATTTTGAAAAATCATTAGATCCTGTGGCACTTGATTTGCTTATTGAGGAGTCAGGAGTTTGTATTGCTCATACCTACTTTTCAGTGCCTCTGGAATACCATCATGGTAGATTGATCAAAGGAAACAAGATTAACCCAATTGTGGATAGGAATTTTGAGTATTTGTCAGATTGTATATCCAAAGGTAAACTGTGGAATCCTACCCTAAATGAATTGTTTGCCTCATATAAGGTTTATAATGATGTCAAATTCAATATAAATAAGTCAGGTGAAATTGAATTCGAAGAGGGAATAAGTTTGCAAAATAACATGTTTAGATATATTAATGAATAGTTTTTTTACTTCAGAGAAGATTTGGCTTGATAAATGGGATGTTTTTATTAGAACTAACATAAGGGGAGTGTATGCGCAGTATCCAGATTGGTGCAATTCGTATAAAGAATTTGGGTTTGATAATGAGGTGTTCGTTATGGAGGAAAACTCCTCAATAAAGTGTGGGTGTATAATTGTATATGCAGAGATACTAGGTTTTAATTTTGCGGTCGTTCCAGTAGGTCCAATAATTACTTCAGGCAATGAGCATCTTTTGCAAGGTATTCTACTTAAGCTAATCGAAAGAGCACAACAAAAAAAATCTTGTGTTTTTCAAGTAACTATTCCTTATCAATTGAGGTTAAATCAAAATTTTTCTTTGTTAAAGTTTAAAAGTATTGAGCCAACTTTGGGCATTGCATTTAAGCCTATTGGCCCGATTATGGGGTATAGATTGATTGATTTAAAAGGTAAGAGAATTGAGGAAATACACCAACTGTTTTCGAAAAACCTAAAAAGAAATCTTAAAAAGTCCTTGAATTCCAATTTAGAGATAAGGTTTTTAAATAAAGAGACTGATATACGTGAGGCGTATAAATGTTTTGAGAAAAACGGAAATGACAAAGGATATTCATTACGTCCCTTTAATTCCCTAAAAAAGTATTTTTTAAAAACTATATCGGAAGGAAAAACAATAATTATTGGGGCATTTTTAGATGATAAATTAATAGGATCGTTGTATTTAGTTAAAACAGATAACATGATGTCTTATATCAATGGTGGTGTTATAAAGGAGTATCAATCGTTGCAGGTATCTGTTTTTATGCATTTTTCAATGATTCAATATGCTATAGATAAAAAAATAAGATATTACGATTTTTGTATAGGAGGAACAGAAGGTGTTTTAAGGTTCAAAAAGTCATTTGGAACCGAAAAAGTAGAGAATTATCCAACACTTTATTGGGTTCTAAAAAAAAGAAGATTTTATTTGTTTAAGTTTGTTGAGAAATATTTTAAAGGGTATAAGAAAAATATTGCCAAACTATTAATGAAATTCAGAAAATGATGAAAATAGAAAATAAAGATTTTTGGGAAAAACAAGAGGTGATATTAACACAAGATACGCCCGTGCCAAATTCGTCGGATTTTGAAATTTATTTATATACTAAAGTTTTAAATCATTTTAAGAATAGCAATCAAAAGCTTAAGTCAAAAACTTTTGGTTGCGGTACAGGTAGAGAAATTCCAGAGATTCTGAAATACACAAAATTTGATTATGTTTTGGCCTCTGATATTTCAGAAAATATGATTTCTATATGCAATAAGAATTTGAAGAATTGGGGGGTTGATAATAGAGTTGACTCAATAGTGTGTAACGCTTCAGACTATAAAGGTAGCGATAATAGTTTTCAGATGGTCACTATAATGAATAGTATGTTGACGTATGTAAAGGACAGAAATGAACGCTATGCTATATTTAAATCTTCGCATCAAATATTAACTGATGATGGCTGTATTATAGGAGTTGTTCATAATCAAGAAGGAGCCCCACTCAAAACACTGTATTTTTTGATAAGAAGAATTTTCAGTGTTTTTTTAAAGGGTGAAGTTGGGCATAGGAAAACTGGCTTTAAAGGATTCAAAGTCGAAGGATACTATTTTAGCAAAAGTGATTTAATCAAGCATTTGCGAGATAACGGGTTTAAAAATATAGAGGTGCAATCCATTAGTGAATTTTATAAATCTAATGGATTTGGGTATGACAAATGGAATGGATACAACAACCTCTTGTTTTTTGCAACTAAAAGTTGATAGAATTTATTTTTATGACATTTTCTCTAATTATTTGTACATACATGAGGCCAGCTCCGATAATAGAATTGCTGGAATCAATTAGGAATCAAACTGTTTACCCTACAGAAATTATTATTGTTGATGGTTCTACGAATAACGAAACGGAAATGCTATTAGTAAAGAGTGCATATGTTGGTTTGAAGTATTTTCGAGTTGAAGATAAGGATAGGGGATTAACGAAACAGAGAAATTTTGGAATCAATATGGTCGATGAATCTATTGACATCATAAGCTTTTTGGATGATGATACCATAGCGGATAAGTCTTATTTTAAAGAACTTATTAACACATATTCCATTTATCCAGAAGCTTTAGGTGTAGGTGGGTATATATCTAATGATTCAGAATGGGTCAAAGTTGAGGAAGGGTATAAACCTACGCTTCATGAATTCTATAATGATGGATATAAAACAATTGAAGGGAGTCGCTTTGTGTTAAGGAAGAGACTAGGCTTAGATTCAGATGTTCCATGTGGCTTTCTTCCAGAATTCTCTCATGGGCGAAGTGTTAGTTTTTTGCCTCCTTCAGGAAAAATATATGAAGTTGAACAATTAATGGGAGGAGTTTCTTCTTTTCGCAAGGAAATCTTTGATAAGATTCAGTTTTCAACTTATTTTGAGGGATACGGTTTATATGAAGATGCTGATTTTACTTTGAGATTATCAAAAATGGGCAAATTGTATATCAATACTAAAGCATTGGTAGGACATTATCATGACGAGGGAGGTAGACCTAATAAGTATAAGTACGGAAAAATGGTAGTAGTAAATGGATGGTATGTATGGCGGGTAAAACATCCGCGTCCATCTTTTAAGGCGAAGATAAAATGGTCTTTGATTACTCATCTACTAATATTTATTCGATTTACCAATGTATTTACCTCAAACAAAAGGAGAGAGGCTTGGCAAGAAACTTTAGGGAGGTTAGCCGGATGTGTGCAATTAATTTTTAGAAAACCAGTAATAAAATAGGATACTATGTGTGGAATATCAGGTTTTATTAACATAGCTCAAAAGGCAGTTGATCAAAACGTATTAAATAAGATGTTGGAGGTACAACATCATAGAGGATCAGATTCTAAAGGTATTTATTATAATACAACTGTTGGTTTTGCACATAATAGGTTAAGTCTGTTGGATTTATCGTCGGCAGGAAATCAGCCCTTTGAAGATGAACAGTTTGTGCTTAAGTATAACGGAGATGTATACAATTTTAAAGAACTTAAATCAGAATTGCCTGAAAGTATATCTTATAGGTCATCTTCTGATACAGAGGTTTTATTCAATGCGCTAATATATTGGTGGGTTGATAAAACCGCTCAAAAACTCAAAGGAATGTATGATTTTTCATGGTATGAGAAAAGATCGAACGATTTGTATCTAATGAGGGATCGGATTGGTATTAAACCTTTATTTTATTCGATGGACTCAAATCACACCTTCTTTTTTGCTTCAGAGATTAAAGCATTGATGCAGGTTATTGACGAAAAACCAAATCCTTTTAAAGTATTGTATTCAAGTTTTGGAGTTCTAGAAAGAGCAAGGAAGGAAACTGCTTGGGATAGAATCTTTCAAGTGGAACCAGGGACCTATCTTAAAATAGATTCTTCAGGAATAAAAGAGACAAAATACTATACTGTATTTGATACCGTTGATGAAAAGGAATACAATCATTGAACAATATGTCATCAAGCAAAGTATTGCAGGAATTTGATGATTTGTTTAGGGAATCAGTAGGAAGAATGTGTGTTAGTGATGCACCTATGGGTGCATTTGTAAGTGGAGGAATTGATTCGAGCTTGATTGCTCGTTATGCTGTTGATCAAACCGAGGATATTAAACTTTTTACGGCAAATGTTTTGGGAAAACACTCTGAGTATAAAGACGCCCTTTTGTTATCAAAGTCACTTGATAAAAAATTATTCGATTACAAGTATGAAAAAGAAATGGCATTGAAGAATTGGGCAAGTCTTACTTGGCATTACGAATCACCAATAGTTGTTCTTTTTAATGCTATCCCTTTTTCGGGAGTGTCAAAGCTGGCTCGGGAGCATAAAGTCAAAGCTGTATTGACCGGAGAAGGAGCGGACGAATTGTTTTTAGGGTACCCTAAGTTATTAACTAAAAGATATGACAGTTTTATAAAACTGCTCTTTGAAATATTAAATAAGTTATATGGCTTTATTCCAAAGTTAAGGTCATATGTTACAAATACAGGAGGTTCTCAAGATTTGGTGGGCTTGTTTCATGATGCAAGTAACAATTTTTCTAATGAGTTGACTTTTCAGGAAAAAGCAGCAGTTTATGATTTTGTTCCCAAAAACAAAAGAGATGAACATTTGTTGTCATCGTGTATGTTACAAGACGATATTGTAACTTTATTATGGAGAAACGATAGAATGGGAATGATTCATTCTATAGAGTCTCGATTCCCTTTTTTGGATGAAGATTTGATTGCTTTTTCAATGAATTTACCGTCAAAATATAAAATAGGTAGAACATGGAAGTTTCATAATTATAAACATCCGTTTTTAATTGATAAGTATCTTGTCCGAAAATTAGCAGAAGATAAATTACCAAAGTCTCTTGTAGAAAAAAGAAAAAATGGTTTTCCTTTACATGGCTTGAGGGATATATATGTTAAGCCTTCATTTTTCGAGAACGGCACAGTTAGTGAAATACTTCAATTGGATAGAAGAAAAATTACTTATATGTGTGAGAACAAAAACAACTATTTAATAAGTTTATTGGCTTCTGTAGAAATTTGGGCTAAACTCTTTATAGAAAAGAAAACTATTGCAACTGTTGATCAGTTGATATTGGAACACATCAGAATTGAATAATTCAGTCTTAATCAAAGAGAATCAAAATGAATTTTACCATAATAACACATGTTGAGCACATCTATAATGACGGAAAATATTATGGTTATGCCCCTTATGTTAGGGAAATGAATATTTGGTTAAAGTATGTAGACAAAGTAATAGTTGTTGGTCCAATTTCAAATAGAAAAATTACGGCAATTGATATTCCGTATGAACATTCAAATGTAGAATTTGTTGAGGTACCCTCCTTTTCAATAAATTCGTTGAGTAATGGCTTAAGGACTTTTTTTTTATTGCCTTTGTTAATTTGGAAGGTTTTTGGAGCTATGAAAAGAGCAGACCACGTTCACTTGCGGTGCCCTGGTAATATGGGGTTAATTGGAGCGATTGTTCAGATTTTTTTTCCAAAAAAAAGAAAAACAGCAAAGTATGCTGGTAATTGGGATCCAACTAGTGCTCAGCCTTTTACATATCGTCTCCAAAAAAAGATCTTAAGTAATACGTTCTGGACAAAAAATATGAATGTTTTGGTTTACGGTAAGTGGGAAGGAGCATCCAAGAATGTTAAATCATTTTTTACAGCAACGTACCGAGAGGAAGATAAAAAGAAGGAGATTGTCAATAAATCTCTATCATCGGTGATTGATTTCTTGTTTGTAGGGACTCTTTCAGAAGGGAAGCGACCCTTGTATGTCTTGCATCTAGTTTCGAAACTTAAGGAAGTTGGCTGTCAAGTGAGATTACGTTTTTATGGTGAGGGAGCGATGAAAGAAAATCTTCAGGAAGAAATTGAAAAGCGAAATTTACAAGATTCAGTTACCTTAATGGGGAATCGAACAAAAGAAGAAGTGGAACAAGCTTACAAAGAGAGTCATTTTTTGGTATTGCCATCAAAAAGTGAGGGTTGGCCCAAAGTAGTAGCAGAAGCTATGTTTTGGGGTTGTGTACCATTAGTTACTTCAGTGTCTTGTGTACCTTATATGGTAGGTAATGGTAGTCGAGGCATGTTATTAACCCTTTCCGAAAAGGAAGACGTCAAGAGAATAATGGAAATCATTGATTCAGAAACTGTTTTTAAGAGTATGATGGATAACGGAGTAGATTGGTCAAGAAAATATACACTAGATTATTTTGAGGATGAAATAAAACAATTATTGTAGTCATGCGGTCGTTACAACTCATAGATAGTTTGAATGCTGGAGGCGCGGAAAGAATGGCTATTAATCTCGCAAATGGATTGAGCAAACTAGGGAACTATTCTGCCTTGGTGGCTACTCGAACAGATGGTTCGTTGTTACAGAGTATAAATCCCAATGTAGATTATTTGTGTCTAAAGAGACGAAAAGTATTAGATATAAAAGCTTTGTTTAAGCTGAAAAAAATTGTCAAGGATAATAATATCACCCATATTCACGCTCATGCTAGTTCTTATTTTTTTGGAACTTTACTGAAACTAATTTATCCAAAAGTAAAGTTGATTTGGCATGACCATTTGGGTGGTAGGGTCAATCAAAAAGGGGGAGATAAAATCTTGAGTTTATGCGCTTTATTGTTTTATCGAATTTTGGTTGTAAACATTGATTTATTAGAATGGCATAAAATCCATACTCCTTGTAAAAGAATTGATTTTTTACCCAATTTTGCTGTTGAAAATAATGTTGCAGGTTATACTGAATTGAAAGGAATGAAAGGAAAAAGAATGGTGTGTTTGGCTAATTTGAAAAATCCAAAAAACCATTTGTTTTTAGTACAGTCTTTTTTTGAAAGTAAAGTTTTTGAACATGGGTGGTCTTTGCATCTGATAGGTGAAGATTTTAACGATGATTATTCTAAAAACATTAAAATATTTATTACTCAAAAAGGTTTAAAGGAAAGTGTTTTTTTATATGATTCTAGAAAAGACATAACTCACATATTGAGACAAGCAGAAATTGGTATTCTTTCCTCAACGTCTGAAGGTTTCCCAGTATCCTTATTGGAGTATGCTATGTCCGGATTAGCGATAGTGACAACTAATGTTGGTTATTGTTCGAAAATAATTGAACATGAAAAGAATGGATTATTGTTTGATCCGACCAATTCGTCATCTTTAGTTCAATCGTTTAGGATGATAAACGAAGATGATTTACTTGTAAAATATATTAGGTCGAATGCTCAAAAACAATTGAAGGAAGAGTATTCAGAAAATAAAATTTGCCAAAGATTAATAGATTTGTACCATGGAGAATAGACTTAATGCATATTTGATTTTGATAATCTTGCATATTGCTATTGGGGTGGGTGTCTATTTAATAAGGCCATTGTCGTTAATTTATGGATTGTTGATTTTTGTCCTCGGATTACTATATGTGGTGAAAACAAAAAACAGAAATAATGAAGTATTATTAGTTATAAGTTATGTGGTAGGTTCAGAAGTTTTTTTAAGGATGACAGGAGGAAATATACTTCATGAAATAGCTAAATATGAAGTACTTTTCTTTTCTATAATGGGTGTAATTTATAGTGGCTTTTCTAAAAAAAGTTTTGTTTTTGCCATTTGTTTTCTGTTGTTGCTTCCAGGTGTTATTGTAGGAATGTCTACGTTAAGTTATTTTACAAATATCAGAAAGGCTGTTACCTTTAATTTATTAGGCCCTGTCACATTATTAACCACCTCGGTTTATTGTTATAGAAGAATAATTTCTCCCGAAACACTTTTACGTATTCTTGTAGCTCTATCTGTGCCAATAGTGTCGACAGTGGTGTATCTAGTTTTATATACACCTGATAATGCAGATTTGTTTACTTCTACCCAATCAAATTTTAGTACCTCAGGAGGTTTTGGACCAAATCAAGTTTCTACGATTCTTGGTCTTGGAATATTTACATTTTTTGCTTTGTTTTTATTGTATTCAAAAACAAAGATTGAAATATTTTTTAATTTCATTTTTCTTATCTTATCAGGATATCGGGGAATAATTACTTTTTCCAGAGGGGGGGTTTTTACAGCAATGGCCATGATATTAGCTTTATTGATATTAGTTTTTTTATACGCCAAAAGCCGTGTTAAACTTAAAGTATTAATAATTGTTGGGGGAATAAGTATTGCAGCTCTGTTTTTATGGACATATAGTATCTATCAAACAAACGGTTTAATTGCAAATCGATATGAAAATAAAGACGCAATAGGAAGGTTAAAAAAAGATAGGTTTGGAGGAAGAGAGGAAATTGCAAAGGGAGAGTTAGAGTTATTTGTTGAAAATCCTATATTTGGAATTGGTGTGGGGAAAAGTACGGAAGTAAGGGAATTAATCACAAATGAAAAAATTGCATCTCATAGTGAAACAACACGAATGCCAGCTGAACACGGTATTTTAGGTGTTATTTTTTTAGTTATATTGACGCTTATCCCAATACTTCATTTTGCAAGAAATAAAAATTATTTGATGTCTTTGCCTTTTTTTATTTTTTGGTTACTAACGATTAATCATGCAGCAATGCGATTAGCTGTGCCTGCGGTAATTTATGCGTTATCCCTTTTACAAATAAATAACGATGAAAAAAAGACAAATTCTTTATCTAGGGAATAAAGTTTCTAAACACGGGTTCAATAAAACAACTATTGAGACGTTAGGGCCTCTTCTTGAGATGGAAGGTTATAAAGTGTTATATGCCTCGGAAAAGAAGAGTCAGGTTTTTCGTTTGTTAGAAATGCTTTATACAATAGTTCGTTATTCACGTTCAACAGATTATATTCTAATTGATACGTACAGCACACTGAGTTTTATTTATGCTTTTTGTAGTTCCCAGTTAGCAAGGCTTTTAAAAATAAAATATATTCCAATATTACACGGAGGGAATCTTCCCAGTCGATTGAAAAAAAATCCCTATTTATCAAATTTGGTGTTTAATAATGCAACAATTTGTGTTGCACCATCTAATTATTTGAAAACGAAATTTGAGGAGCTAGGATATACTAATTTGGTTTTTATACCCAATACAGTTGAAATTAATAAATATGAATTTTTAGAGAGAATAAGCATTGTGCCTAACTTATTGTGGGTAAGGGCTTTCTCAAAAATTTACAACCCAGCCATGGCAATTGAAGTTTTTAAATTGGTCAAGGAGAAATATCCTGCATCAAAATTATGTATGATAGGTCCCGATAAAGATGGAAGCATGAATGATATCAAAGAGCTTGTGTCAAAATATGAACTTGATATTGAAATTACGGGTAGATTGAGCATTGAAGAATGGACTACAAAATCGAAACAATTTGACGTGTTTATAAACACCACACATTTTGACAACACACCCATAAGCGTAATTGAAGCAATGGCGTTAGGGCTTCCAATTGTTAGTACAAATGTAGGCGGGATACCCTACTTGGTTGCGAACGAAGAAAATGCTTTATTGGTAAGTGACAATGATGTACAAGGAATGGTTAATTGTATTGTTCGTTTAGTTGAAGAAGATAATCTCTCGTTAAAATTGTCAAAAAATGGAAACGAGTTGATAGAAAGTTTCGATTGGAATGTGGTTAAAAAGAAATGGATTGAAGTTTTGGGGTGAGAATTACTATCTTTGCATACTATCCAATTACAGATTAAATGAGTCCTAAGAAAAAAGTTCATTTTGAAATTTCTGAACGCAAGATACTGCTGAGATTTGTAGACTACTCATTGGTTTTATTTACCGTTTTTTTAGTGGGTTATTTTACTGGTTTAGAATATTTTCAAGTAACAGAGACTAATTATTCTTGGATGATAGTCCTGTTGGTTTATTTATCATTTTTTACTTCAATATTTGAACTGTATAACCTACAAATTGCTAGTAATCAATTTGAAACGATTCGGAATATTGTTTTTGTTACCATAGGTACGGTGGTTTTTTATGTGTTAACGCCGTATTTAACGTTATCTCTGCCTTCAAATCGCATACAAATACTTTATTTTATAGCTTCCATAATATTGCCATTGCTGGGGTGGAGATTGTTTTATATTAACTTTTTAGCAAGTCATCGATTTCTAAAAAAGGTAATACTTATATGTAATGCAGATCAGTTGGACGAGTTGGTTTTTTCATTAGAAAAGGTAGATCCTAATTATAAAATAATTGGCTATATCAATACAAATCTTTCTTCGGATAAAACACGGTATAAAATACCTAAAATAAATCTAGATAAACTGGAGGAACATGTCTATATGGACGGTATTTCCGAGATTGTAGTAGCGTCTCAAAAGTCTGTTTCAATTACGGTTGAAATATATAATACATTAATAAGTCTATTGGAAAAGGGAGTGCAAATACGTGAATTTTCACAGGTTTACGAGGAAATGACCTATCGAATACCTGTACATTATGCGGATCGAGATTTTTATCGTTATTTTCCTTTTAGTCGAAGCAACCAAAACAAATTATATCGTACGACAATTAGGGTTCTCGAGATACTGACATCTATTGTCGGACTTTTGTTTTGTATGGTTATTATACCATTTGTTTGGATTGGGAATCTTTTAGGTAATAGAGGGGCATTGTTTTATATGCAAGAGCGAGTAGGCTTGAATGGAAAAACTTTTCAAATAGTCAAATTTAGGTCGATGGTAACTGACGCAGAAAAGAATGGAGCAGTGTTTGCTGCTAAAAATGATTCAAGAGTGACTAAATTTGGTAAATTTTTAAGAAAAACACGTTTGGATGAGTTTCCTCAATTTTACAATATTCTTAAAGGAGATATGGCGGTTATTGGTCCACGTCCAGAAAGACCTTTTTTCGTTAAGGAGATATCTGAAATTATGCCGTTTTATGAAACACGTCATGTGGTTAAGCCTGGACTAACAGGATGGGCACAAGTAAATTATTCCTATGGAGAATCAATTGATGAAAGTTTGATTAAGCTTCAATATGATTTATTTTATATTAAACACAGAAGTTTATTTTTAGACTTAAATATTACATTAAAGACAATTAGTACGATTCTGTTTTATCGAGGACATTAGAATCGAAATAGTATTAAAACACAAAAGCCTAATTATGACATCATAATTAGGCTTTTGTGTTTTATATAGAGTAACTATTACTTCGCTACATTAACAGCTCGTGTTTCACGAATTACAGTTACTTTAACCTGTCCAGGATAAGTCATGTCGGTTTGAATCTTTTGAGAAATTTCGAATGAAAGATTATTTGCTTTTTCATCCGATACTTTATCGCTTTCCACAATCACACGTAGTTCTCTACCTGCCTGAATGGCATAGGCATTTTTAACTCCTTTGTATCCAAATGCAATGTCTTCGAGGTCTTTTAGTCTTTGAATATAAGAGTCTAATACTTGACGTCTTGCACCAGGTCTTGCCCCTGAAATGGCATCACACACTTGTACAATTGGAGCCAAAAGAGATTTCATTTCAATCTCATCATGATGTGCTCCGATGGCGTTACAAACATCATCTTTTTCTCCGAATTTTTTCGCCCATTCCATACCTAATAGTGCGTGAGGTAATTCACTTTCAGTTTCTGGCACTTTTCCAATATCGTGGAGTAGACCTGCTCGTTTAGCAAGTTTGGCATTCAGGCCTAATTCTGCGGCCATTATACCACACAGATTAGCTACTTCTCTAGAGTGTTGTAATAAGTTTTGACCGTAAGAAGAACGATATTTCATTCGACCAATTACTTTAATTAGCTCGGGATGTAGACCATGAATTCCTAAGTCAATTACAGTACGCTTACCAATCTCAATGATTTCAGTATCAATTTGCGTACGAGTTTTTTGAACTACTTCCTCAATTCTGGCAGGATGGATTCTGCCATCTGTTACTAATTTGTGGAGTGATAGACGAGCGACCTCTCTACGTACGGGATCAAAACAAGATAAAATGATGGCTTCTGGTGTGTCATCAATAATTACTTCTACGCCAGTAGCAGATTCGAATGCACGAATGTTTCGTCCTTCTCGTCCGATGATTCTTCCTTTTACATCATCAGATTCAATATTGAAGACAGAAACACAGTTTTCTACTGCTTCTTCCGTTCCTACACGTTGTATGGTGTTAATGATTATTTTACGAGCATCTTGCTGAGCGGTTAGTTTTGCTTCTTCCAAGGTGTTTTGGATAAATGACATCGCATCGCTTTTAGCCTCTTCTTTTAATGTTTCAATAAGTTCTGCTTTGGCATCTTCTGCTGATAAACCAGAAATATTTTCAAGCTGTTCTATTTGCGATTTATGGATGCGGTCAATTTCTTCTTGTTTCTTTTCTATAAATTCAATTTTGCTATTGAATTTTTCAATTTTTTCCTCAAGCTCTTGGTTTAATTTTTTGTTTTTTGAAAGCTCGTTTGACACCTGAGATTCTTTGTCTTTGGTTCTTTTTTCAGCTTCGGTGATTTTTTTGTCTTTGGCAAGTATAACATTTTCATGTTCTGCTTTCATTTCAATAAAACGTTCTTTTGCCTGTAGGATTTTTTCCTTTTTTATCGATTCCGCTTCGTGAGCGGCATCTTTTAAAATCGAGCTGGCTTCTTTTTTTGCGTTTTTAATCAAATTAGAAACGTTACTCTTCTCAATAATTTTTGCAATAACAAAACCAATTACTATTCCAACAATTATTGCAATTACACTTAATAGACTATCTCCCATTTTCTGGTAGTAATTTTTAAATTAATAAATAAAAAAAACCTACAATAATAATCTGAATAAACTCTTGTTAATCAGGTTTTGGGTTAGCTTACTGTTCGAGGATCTGTTTAAAAACAGCGTGCTCTAGTAGTAACGATTCACCCATTTTAATCGATTTATGTTGAGTTTATCAATATTAAATTATTGTAGGCAGTGTCTTACAATTGTATGAAAAGAACGTGTATAAAACTTTATATAAAATTATCTATTAGTCGATTTAATTCATCTAACTTGTCTTTGTTAGCTTTACTTTCATGGAGCGTATTTAAACCAGTCTGTTCAGATTGTGAGGCAAACTGTAAAGCGCACATGGCCAAAACATCTTGTTTATCTCGAACGGCATAATTCTCTTCAAATTGTTTGATGGTTTCATCAATCTTTTTTGATGCCGCTCTAAGTGCTTGTTCTTGCTTGGGGTCTATGGTCAAAGGGTAGATCCTGTCTGCAATAGATATTTTGATTTTAAGTTTTTCACTCATGTATTATTCCGAAAGTTCTGCTATGCAATAATCAATTTCTCTAATTAATAAATTTATCTTTAGTTTCGTTTCTCGTTTATTTTCATCACTGCCTAGTAATGCATTGGCTAGTCTTAGTGATTCCATTTCAATTTTCAGATTTTCCATCTCTGATTTTTGATTGGATACCTTCTGATCTGTACTATTTATTTGCTCTTTTAACATTTTGTTCTCATGTTCAAGTTGGGCTAACTTTTGAATGAGTTTTTGAATGTTTTTTTCGAGTATAGCAATACTTTCAGTCATACTTCTAAAACTGTAGTTTCTGCACTACATAACATTGCAAAGTTAACTTTACAAAACGAGAAAAGCAACTATTAATTTTAGTTATTAAGTTAATTTTAAGATATAAAAAGACCGATTTACATAAGATGTAAATCGGTCTTGATATTTGTAGCGAGGACGGGATTTGAACCCGTGACCTCAGGGTTATGAATCCTGCGCTCTAACCACCTGAGCTACCTCGCCAATAGATATTTAACGTTGTGGTTAAATCGAGGGCAAAGATAACATTAAGTTGTGTTTTTCCAAATGCAAGAAGCAAATTTTAGTAAGGGATATTACTTTTTACTAATAATTCGTCTATAAGTGTTTGATCTTGTATGTCTGGGTTGGTAGTTGATAGTTTCATAGTGCTATCTAGGTATTTATCTATCGAAGGCATCTTGTCTGTATCGTAATTATATAAGTCATCTTTGAGTTGAACAAAAAAGGATTCTTCTTTTTCGAAATACTTGAACAGTTTGGCTGGCATTACTCTGTGATTTTCTTGAATACGACCTTTATTTCTTTTAATTTCCATTAAAGCGTACATGCGGGATTTCAGGGCATGGTATATGGATGATTCGTAATTTTTTTCTTCATATAATTCAATCGCTTTAAATTGGTAATCAAAAGCCAAAGCAAGATAAGGTTCGGTAAATGATTTCTTGGTGTAATTTTTCATGCTATAAATAGCAGATTTTAAGGCTATTATATTGTCTTTCAGGATTGATCGATTAGAAATTGGCTGTTTTGACGGGGTTAGTTTGCCTTTTTGTGCATTGCAGTTTATTGAAGTTGTGAAGGTTATTAATAGTAGGATAATAATTTTTCTCATGGTTGTCTAGTTTGTTAAAAATATCATAAATATAAAAAAAATGATTAATAGTTATACATTTGCGTGCAGACCGCTTTGTCGCTGTTTATCTTTAAGATAAAGAGAGGAAAGTCCGGGCATCGTAGAGAAACATAGTGGATAACATCCACCGCTCAAATTGGGTAGGACAAGTGCAACAGAAAGGATGTACAGGTAATGCTGTAGTGAAATCAGGTAAACTCTATGTGATGAAATACCATGTATATCGATAGTTAAGAGTTTCTCGCTCGTTGTCGAGGGGTAGGTAGATGGAACTTATGAGTAATCATAAGTCTAGATAAATGACAAAGAATTTGAGTAATCAAATTACAGAACCCGGCTTATAGGTCTGCTTTTTTATTCTTTTGGGAGTTCAAAAAATGAAAATACTGAACCTCCATACTTCTTTTCGAATGAGAGATATTCAGATGGTGGGAATTTAGTGTGTTTTGAATGTTCGACAATAAGAATGCCGTCTTCCGTTAATAAGTTTTTTTCGAATACAACACGAACAAGTTGTTCAAATTGTTCTTGCTTCATATCGTATGGAGGGTCGGCAAAAATTACATCATATTGATGCTTGGTTTTGTTTTCTAAATAAGAGAAAACATCACATTTTATAGCTTGGATTGGTAATTCAAGTGTTTTAGCCGTTTGTTCGATGAATTTATAACATTTAAAGTCCGCATCTACTGCAGTAATACTTTGGGTACCTCTTGATCCAAATTCGTAACTGATATTACCTGTGCCTGAAAATAAATCCAACACATCAAGTCCCTGAAAATGATATAAGTTATTTAGGATGTTAAATAAAGACTCTTTGGATAGGTCAGTGGTTGGTCTTACAGGTAAATTCTTTGGGGCAGTAATCCGCCTGCTTTTTAATGTTCCTGATATTATTCTCATGAGTTAATCAGGGTGAAATGTTTGAGACAGTCACCGTATTTTAAATCTAACATTTTAGAATTACAACTATTTTCGTCAAGTAGATAGACGTGTCTAACATATTTGTAGGCAATGGAGTGCAGTTCATCTTCTGGTCGGATAGCCCCAAAGAAGTATAATTGAAATTTTTCAGGGTTTAATCCTAGTTGTTCAGCGACGAATAGTGTGTAATACAAGAAGTCTTCCTTGCAGGTGTGTTGAAAGCTGTTGATTAACAATAGTTTTCCTCTGTTAATCACGATAATTTCAAAGTGTTCTTTTTTAACATGCACAAAAAACTGTGTTTCATAGCTGTTTTTGGAAATGTTTAGTAGCACAGAAATTAAAATACTCGAGCTGTGTGTGTGTGTGCATTCCTCAAAATAGGAGTCGCATTTTTCTGTAATAACAGAATCCGTAATATATACGTTATGTATATTGTGATTTTGAATCACATCAATTTTATATTGATCTAAGGGTAATATTTTAGTGCTGAATTTTAGGTATTCAGAAATGTTGTCTTTGTCAAATAGTGGAGTTGGAACAGGGCAAAAAAGACTATTTTCGTGTATAATGTTTACCGAATCGTAGTTTTTTGTAAAAACAGAATCAGAAAAAATACTTTCTAATTGTTCTCCTAAGGGTTTGCTTGTTTTTTTTGAAAAATCAAAGGTTTCAATATCGGAAGTGGTGTTGTGAATAGTGTCTTGTGAATAAAAAGAAAGTCCATTCAAAGATATTTGAATGGACAATTTTTGATATTCTTTAAGGGCAATGTTTTTACTCATTGTCACCGTACTTTTTCGGCCAGTTTCCGTTGGTGTTAATTTCTTCTAGAGATCCCAAAATAACATGATCTCCATTGATTTCATCTACCTTTTTTTTAATGTTTAATTCTTTTTGAATTAAATCAGGAGATAAACCTCTTAAGATTTTCTTCTTAGCGATTTTAGCTTCAAAAACAGGTATTTTAAGATCATTTTTTTCAATTATTTTGGCGTCAAGCACAACATCGGCCTTAAAATCATCTGTTTTGACTTCATTTAGGTTTTTGTATCGAGTAGAGTTTTTAAATAAAGAGTCTTTTACAGGAACAAAGCCTAAGGTGTCAAGCATTACAATATCTTTAAAATAGCCTCCTGTGCCAGTTTCGTCAACAGTAATTCTGAATGTTGCATTTTTTTCAACATCGATAACAGACGTGTCTTTTCTTTCAATTATGGCAAATTGTTCATTTTCAATAAAGGAAACCAAGTCGTTGAAGTTAGCAGCATACGATCCTTTAATAGTTTTATGTGCCAATTGCGCCTTTCTGATATCTTGTAGTTTGTTAACCGCAGCTTGGTAACGCTTTTGTTTGATTTTTTCGAATTTGATTGGATCATTCACGGCGTTAAAAATAAGGTAGACTAAAAAGAAAGTCAAAACCCAAAAGACCCCTGTGAAAATTAGCTTAGTGCTAGGTGTTGCAAATTTGTCTACTAATTTAACGCCACCAAAAATTAGAGCAGCTACTCCAACAAGATATAGTAATAATTCCATTTTGTGTAAAAGATTATTTATAACTGTAACAAAATTACATTTTTTTTCTAATCACGAAAGTTTTTGCCTTTATAAAATAATATGATTTTGATTTGCCTTTGTAGCTCGTTCAAAGTTATATCTTTGGGGGAGATTTTATGTATGGAAAACCAATGAATTCTCATCAGTTTCATTCTGAACTAGAAAATAACTTTCCTTTTGAGTTAACCGAAAAGCAATCCGTTTTTTTACAGCAGATAGCTCATTTTTGTTCTAATTCACAAGAGAAGGAAGTTTTTATTCTGAAAGGGTATGCTGGGACAGGTAAGACCACTTTGATAGGGACTTTAGTGGGGCAATTGGGGAAGATTAATCGCAATGCGGTATTATTAGCTCCAACTGGGCGAGCGGCTAAGGTAATTACGAGTTATTCTAATAGAGAGGCTTTTACTATTCACAAGAAGATTTATTTTCCAAGAAAGAAAAAAGGAGGAGGAGTGAGCTTTACTTTGCAACCGAATAAACATAAGAATGCCATTTTTATTGTGGATGAAGCCTCAATGATTTCAGATGCACTTTCAGATAGTAAAATGTATGAAAATGGTTCGTTGTTGGATGATTTGGTGTATTACGTTGGGTCAGGAAAAAATTGTAAGTTACTCTTTTTAGGTGATGTAGCTCAATTGCCTCCAGTTAATCTGGAAACAAGTCCAGCGTTAGATAAAGAGTCTTTGTCTTTGCAGTATGGTTTTGAAGTGAGACACATCGAGTTGGACGAGGTAATGCGTCAAGCGGATGCATCAGGGATTTTGTATAATGCCACTCAATTGCGCTTAAAGTTAGAGGAGTATTTTGTTGATTCGTTTCGTTTTAGGATTAAGGGGTTTAACGATATTGTGCGGTTAATCGACGGTTATGATATAGAAAACGCGATTAATGAATCATATGAGAGAAGTGGTGTTGAGGAGACAGCAATTATATTGAGGTCTAATAAAAGAGCGAATCAGTATAATCAACAAATTCGAGCCAAAATTTTAAGCAAAGACAGTGTACTCAGTACGGGAGATTATTTGATGGTAGTCAAGAATAATTATTTTTGGCTCAAGGATAATCCTTCAGCAGAGGCTGGGTTTATTGCCAACGGAGATATTGTTGAGGTGTTGGAAATTTTCAAGATACAGGAATTGTACGGGTTTAATTTTGCTTCCGCCAAAGTAAGGATGGTGGATTATCCCAATCAGAAACCTTTTGAGGTGATGCTGTTGCTTGATACTATTATGAGTGAGTCACCATCTCTGACTTATGAAGAATCTAATCAGTTATATCAAGAAGTAATGAAAGATTATGAGGGAGAAGCAGGGTATAGGAAACTTCTAAAAATTAAAGCCAATCCACATTTTAATGCATTACAGGTTAAATTTTCCTACGCCATGACTTGTCACAAATCACAAGGGGGACAATGGAATAATGTTTTTGTAGAGCAACCTTATTTACCTAATGGAATTGATAAAGATTATGTGAGATGGTTGTACACCGCAATCACCAGAGCCAAAGAAAAATTGTATTTGATAGGATTTAAAGATGACTTTTTTGAGTAATTGAAATTAGTACCTTCGTGAGTAATAAATAAGTCCCTTTTTATGAAAGTTATAGCCGTGATACCAGCCCGATATGAGTCTACTCGATTGCCTGCTAAATTGATGCAGGATTTGTGTGGTCAATCGGTAATTAGGAGGACATATGAGGCCTCTGTGGCAACTGGTTTGTTTGATGATGTGTTCGTGGTGACGGACTCAGATTTAATCTACGATGAAATCATCAATAATGGGGGGAAGGCTATAAGGAGTAAAAAAGAACATCAAAGTGGCAGTGATCGTATTGCAGAAGCAGTTGAATCTATGGAGGTAGATGTTGTTGTTAATGTGCAAGGAGATGAGCCGTTTATCAATAAGGAACCTTTGGTTGAGCTGATTAATGTGTTTATTGATGATACTAATAATCAAATAGATTTAGCTTCATTAATGATGCCTTTAGTTGATAAGGATGATATTGAAAATCCGAACAACGTTAAAGTTGTGGTTGATGGAAATGATTTTGCCTTATATTTTTCCAGATCAGTGATACCATTTCCAAGAGAAGAAAATCCTCAGTACAACTATCAAAAACATATAGGTGTATATGCTTTTCGTAAACAGGCTCTAGTTGATTTTTATAATCTTCCGTCCTCGCCCTTAGAAAATATTGAGAAGTTAGAGCAGCTACGTTATTTGGAAAACGGAAAACGAATAAAAATGGTGCGTACCAATCATGTTGGGATTGGTATAGATACCCAAGAAGATCTGGATAAAGCTAGGGAGTTATTAAAAAGATAGTTAGGTCTATTTTTTTACTGCTTCACAACATACCATTCTTCCGTTTTCAAGAAGGTATATTTTAGTCACAGTTAGATCAGAATACTTTTCAATAACATTTTTTAGAGTAAACGGACTGAACCACGCGTTATGATCAGGGTGTACAACTTCGGTAAAGACTCCATTTTCTATATTGTAGTTTTGCTGTCTTACTTCTGCAAAGCAATTAGGTCCAGTAATTATAAACTTAGAGGCTTTAACAGTTGAAACGCCTTTTAGAAAATCTTTGATATTATCAACGTGTTCAATTGTTTCAGGAATAAGACAAACATCATACTTCTTTGGAGATAGCTCTGAGAAGTCGGAATAATAGTCTTGATCTACATATTGACGTAAATTTTCGATCCCAGGTTTGTCAACATCAAACCCATCTATAGATTTTGTGTGTTCTGAGAGTTTTATATGCAAGTTGTTTTTAGCATTAAAAACGGGCCAATCCGTACATCCAAAGTGAAGCACATCTTTGTCTTTACAAGCAGAAACAAATAAATCCATGCGATTAGGTATTTCAGTAATATCCATCTTTTGAATCCAGTACTTATCTGCAGTTATATAATGCGGTTGCTTCTTACTAAAAAGACTTTTAATTTTATTTTTTATTCTAGACATCTGATGTGAAATTTGTGGTTGGTTTGGTCGCACGAAGATGCAAAAAAAAAAGCATTACGCAAAAAAATATGATTTTGGGTAGTGTTTTCAAGTGATAGATAGTAAATTAAGCGGAAGATTGGTACATAAACCAGTCTATTTTTTTTACTTTTGCCGCAATCATAAAAACAAACAAAAATGTTATCAGTTTCTAATCTGTCCGTGCAATTCGGTAAGAGAATTTTGTTTGACGAAGTAAACGTCACTTTTACAGAAGGTAATTGCTATGGAATTATTGGCGCAAACGGAGCAGGAAAATCAACCTTCTTAAAAATTTTATCAGGAGAGTTAGATCCTACGTCAGGACGCGTGACTTTAGAGCCAGGAAAAAGAATGTCTGTGTTAAGTCAAGATCATAACAAGTATAATGAGCAGACGGTCTTGGAGGCTGTAATAATGGGGAACAAGGATTTGTATAAAGTCAAGACAGAAATGGATGCCTTGTATGCTGATTATGATGACGCAAAGGCTGATCGAATTGGAGAGTTACAAGTTTTGTTTGAAGAAATGAATGGCTGGAATGCAGATTCAGATGCAGCAACTTTATTGTCAAACCTAGGTATAACAGAGGATCTTCATTATACATTGATGGGGGACTTAGATGGAAAGATGAAGGTTCGTGTGTTATTGGCGCAAGCGTTGTTTGGAAATCCAGATGTGTTAATTATGGATGAACCTACCAATGATTTGGATTTTGAGACGATTGGTTGGTTAGAAAATTTCTTAGCTAATTATGAAAATACGGTGTTGGTTGTATCTCACGATAGACACTTTTTAGACGCTGTTTGTACACATGTTTCAGATATTGATTTTGGAAAAGTAAATCACTATTCAGGAAACTATTCTTTTTGGTACGAATCAAGCCAATTGGCCTTGAGACAAAGAGCACAACAAAACAAAAAGGCCGAAGAAAAGAAAAAGGAGTTGGAGGAGTTTATCCGTCGCTTTAGTGCTAACGTTGCTAAATCAAAACAGGCAACTTCTCGTAAGAAAATGATTGATAAACTAAAGGTGGATGAAATTAAACCTTCGAGTCGTCGTTATCCAGCAATTATTTTTGAACAAGAGCGTGAAGCTGGAGATCAAATCCTTAATATTGAAGGGTTAGCTGCTTCAATTGATGGAGAGTTGTTGTTTAAAGATGTGGATTTGAACATGGCTAAAGGAGATAAAGTGTTAGTGTTTTCAAGAGATTCTAGAGCATGTACCGCTTTTTATCAAATATTAAATGATAAACAAAAACCAGATGCGGGTAAATTTGCTTGGGGAGTTACAACTAATCAATCCTATTTGCCACTAGATAACTCTGAGTTTTTTAAAGATAAAAATGATCTATCACTGGTGGATTGGTTAAGGCAGTTTGCTAAGACGGAAGAAGAAAGAGAAGAGGTGCATTTGCGAGGATTTTTGGGGAAAATGATTTTCAGTGGTGAAGAAGCTTTAAAGAAGAGCAGTGTTTTGTCAGGAGGAGAAAAAGTACGTTGTATGATTTCTAGAATGATGATGTTACGCGCCAACGTATTGATGTTGGATGAGCCAACCAATCACTTGGATTTGGAGTCGATTACTGCATTTAATAACTCGTTGAGTAATTTTAAAGGGTCGTTGTTGTTTACTACGCATGACCACGAATTTTCGCAAACGGTTGCCAACCGAATTTTGGAATTGACGCCAAATGGGGTAATTGATCGCTACATGACTTTTGATGAGTATCTAGAGGATGATAAGATCAAGGAATTGCGTAGTAAGCTGTATGCAAAATAAGAAGTGAACAATTATTGAAGCGCGAACGAAATTCGCGCTTTTTTCATTAAGTAAATGATTATGAATAAAAAGATTGTATTGTTATTCGTTTTAGCTAGTTTAATGCTAATGACTACTACTTCTTGCGGTAGTAAGTCTAATGTTTCTGCTTCTAAAACTCGAACAACTAAAAAATACAATTCGAAAGAACCAAAAGCCAAGAAGGTTGTCAAATTAGTAAAGAAAAGCGGTGTAGCCTCATATTACGCGGATAAGTTTAATGGTAAGAGGACGGCTAGTGGGGGGGTGTTTAATAATTCTAAACAAACGGCAGCTCATAATACATTGCCTTTTGGAACATATTTAAAGGTTACTAATTTGGCTAACGGTAAGTGGGTTGAGGTTCGTGTCAATGATCGTGGTCCTTTTGCTAAAGGAAGAGATATTGATTTGTCTCAAAAGGCGTTCAGGGATATAGCAGGGAGTCTGTCTGCCGGGACGCTTAAAGTGAGGATTGAGATTGTCAAATAAGTTCTTGATAACTATAGTTTTGGGCTGTTTTTATTTTGATTCAAAAACACTAAATTAGCCAGCATCCAAGGAAATTTTATGATAGGAGAGAGTCAATATACTGAAGATAACATACGGTCTTTAGATTGGAAGGAGCATATTCGTATGCGTCCAGGGATGTATATCGGAAAGTTGGGTGATGGTTCGTCGCCTGATGATGGTATTTATATTTTGGTGAAGGAGGTAATTGACAACTCTATTGATGAGTTTGTGATGGGGGCAGGAAAAACCATTGAGGTTACAATCCGAGATAAAACAGTTACAGTACGTGATTACGGTCGAGGAATACCTTTAGGTAAGGTTGTTGATGTCGTTTCAAAAATGAATACGGGAGGTAAATACGATTCCGTAGCTTTCAAAAAATCAGTAGGACTTAATGGTGTTGGTACTAAGGCGTGTAATGCGTTGTCTACATATTTTAGAGTAGAGTCGGTCAGAGATGGAGAGCGCAAGGTCGCTGAGTTTAGTGCAGGTAATTTAGTGGAAGATTTTCCGATAGAAAGCACCACTAACAGGAAAGGAACAAAAGTAGTTTTTACGCCAGATGATGTCATTTTTAAAAACTTTAAATTCAGAAATGAATATGTAGAAAAGTTGCTTAAAAACTACTGTTATCTCAATACAGGATTAACTATCCTATTCAATGGAGAAAAATTTTATTCTGAAAATGGTCTAAAGGATTTATTAGACGAAAACATTGGAGAAGAAGATAAACTGTATCCAATAGTTCATTTAAAGGATGATGATATTGAGATAGCGCTTACACATAGCAAAACACAATACAGCGAAGAATATCATTCATTTGTGAATGGTCAAAACACCACACAGGGAGGAACCCATTTAAGTGCTTTCAGAGAAGCAATAGTAAGGACTATCAAAGAGTTTTACAATAAGTCATTTGAAGCGGCAGATGTTCGTAAGTCTATTGTGAGTGCTATCAGTATTAAAGTAATGGAGCCTGTATTTGAGTCCCAAACCAAGACCAAGCTGGGATCTACAGAGATGGGAGGTGGTCATCCAACAGTTCGGACGTTTATTAATGATTTTATTAAGACCAAGCTGGATAATTATTTGCACAAAAATCCAGAATCAGCAGAAGCGTTACTCAGAAAGATATTACAGGCAGAGCGTGAACGTAAGGACTTATCAGGAATCAGAAAATTAGCTAGGGAACGTGCAAAAAAGGCTAGCTTACACAATAAGAAATTAAGGGATTGTAGAGTTCATTTAACCGATACTAAAAAAGAACGTTATCTAGAAAGTACACTTTTTATTACAGAGGGAGATTCGGCATCTGGTTCTATTACTAAGTCAAGAGATGTAAACACACAAGCGGTGTTTAGTTTGAGGGGAAAACCGTTAAACTCGTATGGAATGCCTAAAAAAATAGTGTATGAAAATGAGGAGTTTAATCTTTTGCAGGCAGCACTTGATATTGAAGATGGACTAGAAAACTTGCGATACAACAATATTGTAATAGCAACTGACGCCGATGTGGATGGGATGCACATACGGTTGTTATTGATTACTTTTTTTCTGCAATTTTTCCCAGAGTTAATCAAAGATAGACACGTTTATATACTACAAACGCCTTTGTTTAGAGTGCGCAACAAAAAAGAGACGATTTATTGTTATTCAGAAGAAGAACGGGTTGCTGCAATTGAGAAATTAAAACCCAAACCAGAGATTACACGATTTAAAGGTTTAGGAGAGATATCGCCAGATGAATTTAAAAACTTTATTGGTGATGATATGCGTTTGGATCCATTGATGTTAGACAAAGGAATGTCAATCGAAGAGATGTTATCCTTTTATATGGGTAAAAACACTCCAGAAAGACAAAAGTTTATCATTAATAATCTAAAAGTGGAATTGGACGTAGTAGAAGATTAATTGATTAAATCACATGAGCGACGAGCAAAATTATAACCCTGAGGAAGAAAATGAAGGATTAGATCCACAAGATCAATCCCATGATGCTGAGCCAATAGAAGGACATGAGGAAACCATAACCAAAGTTACAGGAATGTATCAAGATTGGTTTTTGGATTATGCGTCCTATGTGATTTTGGAGCGTGCTGTACCTGCTATCGAAGACGGATTTAAACCCGTACAGCGACGCATTATGCATTCCATGAAGGAATTGGATGATGGTAGATATAATAAAGTCGCCAATGTTGTAGGACACACTATGCAATATCACCCTCACGGTGACGCAAGTATTGGTGACGCCATGGTGCAGATTGGTCAAAAAGAATTGTTGATTGATACTCAAGGAAACTGGGGTAATATTTTGACAGGAGATGGAGCAGCGGCTCCTCGGTATATAGAGGCACGTTTGTCCAAGTTTGCCTTGGAAGTGTTGTATAGCCCAAAGGTAACTGCTTGGCAAGCTTCGTATGATGGTAGACGCAATGAGCCTGTAAACTTACCTGTTAAATTTCCGTTATTATTAGCGCAAGGAGCTGAAGGGATTGCTGTTGGTCTTTCGACGAAAGTCTTACCACATAACTTTTTAGAGTTAATAGATGCTTCTATAAAGGTGCTTAAGAATAAATCGTTTACGTTGTTTCCAGATTTTCCGACTGGTGGTGTAGCTGATATGACCAATTATAATGACGGTAAGCGAGGAGGGAAGGTCAGAGTAAGAGCCAAGATTAATCAATTGGATAAAAACACCTTGGTTATAAACGAAATTCCTTTTGGAACTAATACGTCTACCTTAATTGATAGCATCCTCAAGGCAAACGAAAAAGGAAAGATAAAAGTCAAGAAGATTGAGGATAATACCGCCGCTGAGGTAGAGATTTTAATCCATATGTTTCCTGGGGTTTCTCCAGACAAAACAATTGATGCCTTGTACGCCTTTACGGCATGCGAAACTTCTATTTCGCCACTGGGTTGCGTGATTGGAGATCATACGCCTAAATTCATCGGAGTATCCGAAATGTTGAAAATATCAACACATCGTACAGTTGAATTGTTGAAGCGAGAGCTTGAGATTCAGTTGGATGAATTGCAAGAAAGCTGGCATTTTTTATCACTTGAGCGCATATTTATTGAAAATAGAATCTATCGTTTAATAGAGGAAGAAGAAACTTGGGAAGGAGTAATTCAAGCGATAGATAGAGGACTGCAGCCTCATATAAAGCATCTGAAACGAGGTGTAACAGAAGAAGATATTGTTCGATTAACGGAGATTCGGATCAAACGTATATCCAAGTTTGATATTGATAAGGCACAACAAAAAATAGAAGCCTTAGAAGGAGAAATTGAGCAGGTTAATTATCATTTGGATCATCTGATAGATTTTGCGATTGATTATTTCAAGCGGTTGAAAGAAAAATACGGCACGGGAAGAGAACGTAAGACAGAGATAAGAATATTTGACGATATTCAGGCGACAAAAGTAGTTTTACGTAATATAAAATTATATGTCAATAAAGAGGAAGGTTTTGTTGGCACAAGTTTAAAGAAAGATGAATATATAGCGGATTGCTCGGATATAGATGACGTTATTGTTTTTTTGAGAGATGGTCAAATGATGGTAACAAAAGTGGATGCAAAAACCTTTGTAGGTAAAGATATTATTCATGCTGCCATTTTTGATAAGAACGATAAAAGAACTATCTATAATATGATTTATAGAGATGGCAAAACAGGACCATCTTATGTAAAACGTTTTAATGTGTCTGGTGTGACCAGAGACAAATTGTATGATTTGACTCAAGGTACAAAAGGCTCTCAAGTGTTGTATTTTACAGCTAACAAAAATGGAGAGGCAGAGGTAGTCAACATTTTGTTACGACAAGTAGGTAGTGTCAAAAAATTAAAATTTGATCTTGATTTTTCTAAGTTGTTGATTAAAGGTCGTAGTTCTAAAGGGAATCAAGTGACCAAGTACGGTATCAAAAAGATAGAACTGAAAGAAAAAGGTGTTTCTACCCTTAAACCACGTAAAATATGGTTTGATGATGCTGTTCAGCGATTAAACGTAGACGGTAGAGGGGAGTTGTTAGGAGAGTTTAGAGCAGAGGATAAAATTTTAGTGATTACACAGTCAGGAAAGATTAAAGCGATTACTCCAGATCTGAGTATCCACTTTGATGATGATATGATCGTTTTGGAAAAATGGAATCCTAAAAAACCTATTTCGGCGCTCTATTTTGATGGAGAAAAGAGCAGATATTATATCAAAAGATTCTTGATCGAAAACGAAAATAAAGAAGAGTTGTTTATTTCAGAGCACGAAAAAAGTGTACTTGAGATAGTTTGTACTGATTATCGACCTCAAATTGAAATCGAATATGCTAAAGTAAAGGGTATTCAAAAGGATAATGAAGTTGTCGATATGGAACAGTTTATATCCATTAAAGGAATCAAGGCGTTAGGAAATCAATTTTCGACAGATAAAATCAAACAGGTAAGTAGATTAAAACCGTTACCTTATGAGGAGGAAATTGAAGAAGAAATTTTTGAGGATGATAATGAGAAGTCTGATGATAATGACGGACAGATAGCAATGGAATTGGAGTGAGGAATAATTTAAAAGAGAGCCAATTAAAAAGCCCTTTAGTTTTTGACTAAAGGGCTTTTTGTATAATGAAAGTTACTTAGCTTATAAAGCTGACTTAACAGTTTTGATAATTCTAGCAGCAACTTTGTATGGATCTGCGTTTGATGCAGGACGACGGTCTTCTAACCATCCTTTCCATCCTTTATTTACAGTGATAAGTGGAATACGGATTGAAGCTCCACGATCAGATACACCATATTTAAATTCGTTGATAGACGCAGTTTCGTGTCTACCAGTTAAACGTTGGTGGTTGTCTTCACCATACACTTCTATGTGCTCTTTTACAACAGGACGGAATGCCTCACAAATCTTTTCGTAAGTTGCTTTGTCTCCACAAGTTCTTAGTGTGTTGTTAGAGAAGTTAGCATGCATACCTGAACCGTTCCAGTCAGTATCTCCTAGAGGTTTTGGATGCCATTCGATATAGTAACCGTAATCCTCAGTGATTCTTTCTAATAAGTATCGAGCTACCCAAATTTCATCTCCTGCTTTTTTTGCTCCTTTAGCAAACAATTGGAATTCCCACTGTCCACAAGCAACCTCTTGGTTGATTCCTTCAAAGTTAATTCCAGCATCTATACATAGGTCAGCATGTCTTTCAACGATTTCACGTCCGTGTGTGTTTCTACCACCTACTGAACAGTAGTACATACCTTGTGGTTTTGGGTATCCTCCTCTTGGGAATCCTAAAGGTAAGTCTGTTTTACCATCCATGATAAAGTACTCTTGCTCAAATCCGAACCAGAAATCATCATTTTCGTCATCAATAGTAGCACGTCCATTAGACGCATGAGGTGTTCCATCTGCATTATATACCTCACACATTACCAAGTATCCATTGATTCTTTCTGGATCTGGGTAAATAGCAACCGGTACTAATGAACAGTCAGAAGATCCACCATCTGCTTGTTTTGTTGAAGATCCATCAAAAGACCAGTTTCCAATTTCTTCTAAAGTCCCTTGGAAGTTTTCATGCTCCTCTACTTTAGTCTTACTTCTTAAGTTTTGAGTTGGATAGTATCCGTCTAACCATAGGTACTCTAACTTTATTTTAGCCATAGTATATAAATTAATTAAGTTTAAAAATTAACACTGACAAATATAATAGAAAAACAATTGGTGGTAAAATTTAGGGGGTGCTTTTTGGGAATATTCGAATATTTTTATGAATACCATATTTTTTATAGGGGTATATTGTGTAAAAAGTATTTTATTTAAAAAAAATAACGGGATTTAATAATATATTTGCTCAAAATGATTTTGATATGGCAGCATTACGATTTGAAGCATTAAAACAGACATTAAATTATAAGGAAATTGAGGTTGTTCAAAAAGAGAAACGGTCTGATTTGTTTGGATTACATGTTTTTAATCAATCAAAAATGCGTCAGTATTTGTCAAAAGAAGCTTATTCTAGTGTAAAGAAAGCCATAGAAAAAGGCACAAAAATTAATCGAAATATTGCCGATGTCATCGCTATAGGTATGAAAGAATGGGCCATGTCAAAGGGGGTTACTCATTACACCCATTGGTTCCAACCATTGACAGGAGCGACTGCCGAAAAACACGATGCTTTTTTTGAAATTGAATTAGATGGGACGCCTATAGATCGTTTTGAAGGAGAACAATTAGTGCAGCAGGAACCAGACGCGTCTAGCTTTCCTAATGGAGGTATCCGCAATACATTTGAAGCTAGAGGTTATACGGCATGGGATCCCACCTCACCGGCTTTTATTTTGGGTTCAACCTTATGTATCCCAACTGTTTTTGTCGCCTATACAGGAGAGGCTTTAGATAATAAAATTCCGTTGTTGCGAGCCATTAGTGCTTTGGACGAAGCGGCTACTGAGGTGGCAAATTATTTTGATAAAAATGTAAAAAAGGTGATTCCGACTTTGGGTTGGGAACAAGAATATTTTTTAGTGGATTTGGCTCTAGCCAAAACCAGACCCGACTTAATGATGACAGGAAGGACTTTAATGGGGCATTCTCCTGCAAAAGGACAGCAATTGGATGACCATTATTTTGGTTCAATTCCATCACGCGTTCTAAATTTTATGCATGACTTGGAGCGTGAGTGTTTATTGCTAGGGATTCCTGTCAAAACCAGACATAATGAAGTAGCCCCTAATCAGTTTGAATTGACTCCTATTTATGAGGAAATAAATCTCGCGGTTGATCATAATGCGTTATTGATGGATGTGATACAACGAATAGGGGAACGTCATTTCTTTAAAGTGTTGTTGCACGAAAAACCGTTTAAGGGGGTTAATGGTTCCAGTAAACATAATAATTGGTCTTTGGCTACTAATACAGGGGTTAATCTCTTGAGTCCAAGTACAACACCAATGACTAATTTGCAGTTTTTGACTTTCTTTATTAATACGATCAAAGCCGTACATGATTATGAGGAACTATTGCGTTCATGTATAACTTCGGCAAGTAATGATTATCGATTGGGATCTAACGAGGCTCCTCCTGCTATCATTTCTGTTTTTATAGGAGAGCAATTGACAAAAGTTTTAGAAGAATTACAAAGTGTATCTTCAGGGAAGTTGTCTCCACAGGAAAAGACCGATTTAAAACTAAATATTGTAGGGAAAATTCCAGAAATATTGTTAGACAACACGGATCGTAATAGAACTTCTCCATTTGCCTTTACGGGAAATAAGTTTGAGTTTAGAGCGGTTGGGTCTAGTGCCAATTGTGCTAAAGCTATGACCGTGCTAAATGCGATTGTGGCTAAACAATTAATTGATTTTAAGGAGACGGTGGACAAGATGGTCGACAAAAAGTCCATGAAGAAGGACGATGCCATTTTTAATGTGTTGCGAGATTATATTAAGGATTCTAAAAAGATTTTATTTGAGGGAGATAGTTACAGTGAGGAGTGGGAGTCTGAGGCTGTTAAACGAGGACTGAGTAATCATAAAAATACGCCTGATGCCTTAAAAGCGAAGGTGTCAAAAAAGGCTACTGACTTATACGAGCAATTAGGGATAATGAGTCAAGTAGAGGCAAAGGCTCGTTATTTTATTGAATTGGAAGAGTATACTAAAAAGATTCAGATAGAGAGTAGAGTATTAGGGGACTTATCTAAAAACCATGTAATCCCTACAGCTATTAAATATCAAAATACGTTGATAGAAAACGTGAAGGGTCTGAAGGAGATTTTTGGGAATGAGTACCTGCAAATAGGAAAAGAACAGATAGCCATAATCAAGCAGATATCAAGTCACATTACGATGATTAATTCTAAGGTTGAAGAAATGATTGATCAACGCAAGATAGCTAACGATTTAGGAGATGTGGAAAAAACGGCAACAGCTTATTGCAATAAAGTAAAACCGTACTTCGAAGTCATCCGTTACCATTGTGATAAGCTGGAATTGATTGTGGATGACGAGTTGTGGACACTAGCTAAATACCGAGAGTTGTTGTTTACGAGATAAATTAAAACAAGCCTTATCGTTTGTTCGAAAAGGCTTGTTTTATTTCACTTGAATAATATTATTTTTTCTTAGGTGCTGCAACTAATTTACGTAAGGCAACCCATTGTTTGAGCATTTTTCTCGACTCTTGAGCAGGATATCCCAATACGGTTTGACCCGCTGGAACATCTCCAATAACTCCTGATCCAGCACCAACTGTTGCTCCTGAGTGAATAGTTGTGTGGTCCTTGATTGAAGCACTTCCTCCAATCATAACTCCATCACCTAATGTCACTGATCCCGCAAGTCCACTGCTACCTGCCATAATACAACATTTCCCTAATACACAGTTGTGACCAATTTGTACAAGATTATCAATCTTACAACCGTCTCCCAAAATGGTCGAACTGAATTTACCTCTATCAATAGTTGAGTTAGCTCCAATTTCTACTTGATTGCCCAAAACCACGTTCCCAATCTGAGGAATCTTAACTAGACCTTGTCCATTTTCACTTGGTCTATAACCGAATCCATCGGCACCTATACTTACATTATTATGAAGGATACATTGCATACCAATAACCGTACGCTCTCTGATAACCGCTCCTGACCAAATCGTTGTTTGTGTTCCAACAGTCGTTTCATCAAATATGGTAACGTTAGGGTATAGCGTTACACCGTCTCCTAAAACTACAGCTGCACCGACATAACAGTTGGCACCTATTCTACATCCTTTTCCAATTTTGGCACTTTCATGAATCACCGCAGTAGGGTGAATGTCAGTTTCAAATACGGGTGGGGCAGGGTTAAACAATTCCAATATTTTGGCCATAGCCAAATCTGCATTTTTAACTTTAATCAAGGCTCTGTTTTCACCTGGTTCAGCATCTAGTTTTTCATCAATGATGGCAGCACAGGCTTTAGAATTTGCCCATAATTTGACGTATTTACTATTCCCAATTATGGTAATGTGATTGGATGAAGCTTTTTCTAATTGTTCTGGTCCCTCAATGTTTTGAGTGGTGTTTCCAATTACATCCCCCTTTAAAATTTCATTAATCTCCGATAGTGAATACGACTTCATGTAGAATATTTAGTGATAAAAACGAAATATATAAAAAAAAAGAACTTCTAACTTTGTCAGGAATTAGTATTTTGTCGACTAGTCTGGTCGTCATAAAAAATAAATCCAAATAACATGGAACATGTCGTAATTATAGGTAACGGAATTTCGGGAGTGACCTTGGCACGTCATGTTCGTAAGTTGTCGGATAAACGGATTACCATTATTTCTTCGGAGACGGAGTATTTCTTTTCACGAACGGCATTGATGTATGTTTTTATGGGACACATGC
This sequence comes from Flavobacteriales bacterium, assembly GCA_020635875.1. Classification (GTDB taxonomy): domain Bacteria; phylum Bacteroidota; class Bacteroidia; order Flavobacteriales; family Flavobacteriaceae; genus Flavobacterium. The sequence goes on along the minus strand of JACJYY010000006.1, from coordinate 83,388 downwards.
CTTTTGAAAACACACAGCCCTATGAAAAAGGCTTTTGGAAAAAAAACAGAATAGAACTTGTCAAAGGTCTGGTTAAAAAAGTAAAGTCCGTTTCAAAAGAATTGCTTTTGAGCGATGGCTCCACAATTGCTTATGATAAATTAGTATTGGCTACAGGTTCTAAATCTAATAAATTTGGTTGGTCTGGTCAAGACTTGGATGGGGTTATGGGGATGTACCACAAGCAAGATTTAGAAAATCTAGAAAAGTACGCTGTAAATTGTAAAAGAGCAGTTATCGTAGGAGGTGGTTTGATTGGTGTTGAAATGGCCGAAATGTTACGAAGTCGTGATATAGAAGTAACTTTCTTAGTACGTGAAAAGAGTTTTTGGAATAGTGTTTTGCCTGATGGCGAAAGTCAACTGATTAATCGTCACATCAAGGAGCATCATGTTGATTTGCGATTAGGGACTAATCTTAAAGAAATTGTCTCCGACGAAAATGGACGAGTTAAGACTGTAATTATTCAAGAAACGGAAGAAGAAATCCCATGTCAAGTAGTTGGGTTAACGGCTGGGGTGTCCCCAAATATTGATTTTTTGAAAGGTTCAGAAATTGAAATAGGGAGAGGTATAAAAGTGAATCGATATCTAGAGACTAGTGTCAAGGATATCTATGCGATTGGTGATTGTGCCGAACAACGAGAAGCTATTGATCAACGTCGTCCGATTGAAGCCGTTTGGTATACGGGGCGTATGATGGGCGAAACATTGGCTCAAACAATTTGCGGTAATCCAACAGAATATAAACCAGGGCATTGGTTTAACTCCGCTAAGTTTTTTGATATCGAATACCAGACTTATGGTTGGGTTTGGTCGCAGCCAAAAGAAAATGAATCTCGGTTTTATTGGGAACATGCTGATGGTAAAATATGTATTCATATTTCTTATGATAAAGACACCAAAGAATTTATTGGGATTAACACCTTTGGGATTCGAATGAGGCATGAGTTTTTTGATTCAGTTTTGAATAATAAAGAAACAGTAGACTACGTAATGGAACATCTTAAGGATGCCAATTTTGATCCTGAATTCTACAAAACCTATGAGGACGAGATTGTAGCTCGATTCAACCAGGAGAATGGTACGAATTTAAGCGCCAAAAAAAAGAGTTGGACTCGAATATTTACTAAAAATTAAACCGTAGGAAGGATGAAAACAATAAAACAACTCGGTTTAATTCTCACCCTAATTGGTTTTACCCTATTTACAGGAAGTATATTTACAGGTACCTATAAAGTAAGCCAAGAAACTTTTGATACTTGGGTTTCACAGAAAATCAAAAGCGAATATTATATTGAGAAAGCACAAACTCAAATTGTAGATCAGGATTTGTCCGCATTTGAACTGTCATCAAGAATTATTGATCTTGCTTCAGCATCCAATGCCTTTTATCAGTCACAAGCTGAGGTAGACTGGGACAAAATCATTTGGCTCAAATGGAACAAGAGTTATGGTGATTTGGTCTATCCTTTAGTTCGTGAATCAGCTACGGGATGGATTCCAGAAAATCAAGGACTATTTTTCTTTTTGACTTTTGGTTTAGCCATAATAGGAGGTTTACTCTTTATGCTGCCTGACTACAAACTTTTAGGTCTAGAAGGAATTAAGAATAATGGCATTTTTCAACACTCAGCAACGAATAGAGGAATACTTGGGTTTTTGGCATTTTTCTATTTCGTGGGATTTTATGTGTTGCTGTATTTCTTTCCTAACTACCTAGTAAACCCAATTCTTTCAGTCAACCCAATCAGTGAAAGTTTAAGTGGTAATCCAGCCAGTCAATGGTTTTTGTATGGGTTCATGTACTGTGCGGTCATGACTGTTTTTGCGATTCGTATGTACATCAAATACAGACACAATAGATATCAGGTGATTCGTACCAGTGTTGTTTTGTTTTTTCAAATCGCTTTTGCCTTTTTAATTCCTGAAATACTAGTGGCTTTCAATAAGCCTTGGTTTGATTTTAAGAATGCATGGCCACTTAATTATACTTTTTTCTTTGATTGGAACATCAATAACTTGTTGAATAATGGAGGTCTTGGTCTATTCATGTTAGTATGGGGAATCGTGTTGACTGCAATAATAGTCCCAGTGATGGTGTATTTCTACGGTAAGCGTTGGTATTGCTCATGGGTTTGTGGTTGTGGCGGTCTAGCCGAAACGTTGGGAGATCCTTATAGACAATTATCAAGTAAATCGTTGTTGTCATGGAAAGTAGAGCGCTGGTTAATTCATGGAGTTTTACTCTTTGCCATTGGGATGACAGGCTTAACCTTGTATAGCTATTTTGCAGAATTAGAAACTTGGAAGGAGTTGGCTTTTGGTTTGTCCGTTTATGATGTTCAGAATAGTTATGACTTCTTTATTGGTTCTATTTTTTCAGGTGTAATAGGTACTGGATTTTATCCTATACTCGGAAATCGAGTATGGTGCCGTTTTGGCTGTCCGTTGGCAGCTTATATGGGGTTAATTCAGCGATTTAAATCAAGATTTAGAATTACGACTAACGGAGGACAGTGTATTTCATGTGGGAATTGTTCTACGTATTGTGAGCAAGGGATTGATGTTAGAGCTTACGCTCAAAAAGGAGAGAATATAGTCCGTGCCAGTTGTGTGGGGTGTGGAGTTTGTAGTGCGGTTTGTCCAAGAGGCGTATTGAAATTAGAAAACGGTCCAGAGGAAGGAAGAATTAACCCAACGGATGTCCTGTTAGGTAATGATATTGATTTATTAGAATTAGTCAACAAAAAATAATATGCTGGTTCAACAAACTTGTACTTTTGAGGACAATAACCCAAGCTAGTAAATGAAAAACATTAAAGTAATCATTCCCGCTTTTAACGAAGAACAGTCTATCGGACTGGTGGTTCAAGAAATACCTGATTTAGTTTCTGAAGTTATTGTGGTGGATAATAATTCAAGCGATGCTACTGCGGCTCAAGCCAAAAAAGCTGGAGCTACCGTTTTGAAAGAGCCTAAAATGGGCTACGGTTATGCCTGTTTGAAAGGAATGGATTATGTTGCTCAACAAAATGAATTGCCAGATATTATCGTTTTTTTAGATGGGGATTATTCCGATTATCCTGAAGAATTATCCAAAGTTGTTGCTCCTATCCTTGATGATGATGTTGATTTGGTTATTGGTGCTCGTGTGGTAGCATTACGAGAGCCTCATTCAATGACGCCTCAACAAGTCTTTGGTAATGGTTTAGCCACTTGGCTTATGAAACTGTTTTTTGGAGCAAAGTATACCGACTTAGGACCTTTTAGAGCGATAAAATACAAAGCACTGTTATCTTTGCAAATGCAAGACAAAACCTATGGTTGGACTGTCGAAATGCAATTGAAAGCCCTCAAGCAAAAATTGCGTTATGTTGAGGTCCCTGTACGTTACAAAAATCGCATCGGAGTATCTAAAGTATCGGGTACGGTAAAAGGGACAATAATGGCGGGAATAAAAATAATTGGTTGGATTTTTAAATACGCATTCAAATAATGGTAGCGGTAAGTTTGTCCTATATCACATTAGCACTTTATAGCATTGCGATTATTTTAATTTTCTTCTATAGCATTGCGCAATTAAACCTATTAATCAATTACATAAAGGGCAGAAGAAAAGCGGTTCAATTACCTCCTTTGGATATTTCGGATGTGTCCAAAGTACCCTATGTTACCATACAGCTACCTTTATATAATGAGAAGTACGTAACCGAAGGTTTGTTAAGGTGTATTTCAAAAATGGAATATCCAAGAGAAAAATTAGAGATACAAGTATTGGACGACAGTACAGATGATTCGGTTGAAACGACAACCCAATTAATTGAAGAAATTGCTCGTCAAGGAATCGATATCAAACACATCACTAGAACCAATCGTAAAGGGTTTAAAGCAGGGGCACTCAAAGAAGGAATGGAAGTGGCCAAAGGTGATTTTATCGCCATATTTGATGCTGATTTTTTACCACAAAAAGATTGGTTGCTATCCACTATGCCTTATTTTAATGATGATGAGGTGGGTGTGGTACAAACGCGTTGGGGACATATTAATAGAGATTATTCTTTACTTACCAAAATACAAGCTTTTGCGCTTGACGCACACTTTACCATTGAACAAGTGGGGCGTAATTCGAGATCTCATTTTATCAATTTTAACGGTACAGCAGGAGTGTGGCGTAAGCAATGTATTTATGATGCAGGGAATTGGGAAGCAGATACACTAACAGAAGATTTAGATTTAAGTTATCGTGCACAACTCAAAAAATGGAAGTTTCGTTATCTGGAGCACATCGAAACACCAGCAGAATTACCAGCGGTTATTAGTGCTTCAAGATCGCAACAGTTTAGGTGGAATAAGGGAGGAGCAGAGAATCTACGCAAGATGACAGCTAGGGTACTTTCGTCTGAAACGATAAATTGGAAAACAAAATTCCATGGCATACTTCATTTGTTAAATAGCTCCATGTTTTTATTTGTATTTATCATGGCGATTTTAAGTGTCCCGGTTTTATTCATCAAAAACACTTATGCTCATTTAGCCATGTACTTTAATGTGATGATGTTTTTTGTGGTTACCTCTATAATATTTTTTGTGTGCTATTGGACAACCTTTAAAAATATTAGAGGAGGAGGATTCAAAAACTTCATGATTTATACAGGATTGTTTTTTACATTTTACTCGATTGCTTTAGGTTTTTCTTTTCATAATACCATTGCTGTTTTGGAAGGTTTGTGGGGGAAGAAAAGTGAGTTTGTACGTACGCCTAAGTTTAATCTCTCTAATACCAAAAAGAAGTCATGGAAAGAGAATACTTATCTTTCCAAAAAGATCCCAAAAAATGTAATTATCGAAGGTTTATTGGCTTTATATTTTGTATTTGCCTTATATAGTGGCTATTTGTTAGATGATTTTGCTTTATGGCCTTTTCACTTGATGCTGCTAATAGGATACAGTTATATGTTTGTGCAATCCATAGCTGCGACTTCAAAATAGTGTTTTGAAAGAGCTCCAAAAATATACTCCGATATTCTTTTTACTATTGAGTGGTGTGCTCTATTCTTATATAGGATATGGTATAGTAAGGGCTGACTTTACGCAACTGATTGCGGCTTTTGGTTTAACATTCATATTGTATTGGTTTTTTGTGAAAAACTATTTGGACCAAAACAAATGGCTGTTGCTATCCTTAATTCTATTTAGGTTGGTGTTTGTTTTTTATACGCCAGGTTTGTCTCAGGATTATTTTCGGTTTATCTGGGACGGACGACTGGCATTTCAAGGAATGAATCCTTATCTCTATTTGCCTAATAATTTAATGCAGTCGCCAGATTTTATACTACCTGAGGCTCAAGAGTTATATGAAGGAATGGGACCTTTGAGTGCGGGGCATTATTCTAATTATCCGCCTGTAAACCAGTTTTGTTTTTGGATTGCAGGAGTATTGAGCAATGAATCGTTGTTAGGGGCGATTACGGTGTTACGAGTATTGATTGTTACTGCTGATATAGGAGTGTTGTATTTTGGGAAGAAACTCTTGAAGCATTTAGGCCTAAATCCTAACAGAATTTATTTGCACCTCTTAAATCCTTTGGTAATTTTGGAACTAACAGGGAATTTGCATTTTGAGGGAGTAATGTTGTTCTTTTTAGTCTGGAGTATGTATTTGCTGTATCTACATAAATGGATTCAAGGGGCTGTTATTTATGCTTTATCCATTTCGGTTAAGCTGCTTCCTTTATTATTAATTCCTTTGTTTTATCAACGTTTAAAATTTAAGAATTTTATACTCTTTGGGACTATTGCGATTGGAGTCAATGTATTACTTTTTTTGCCTTTTGTATCAGAACAGTTAATTGAAAACTATACAGAGACTATTGGTCTTTGGTTTACCAAATTTGAATTTAATGCGAGTCTGTACTATATCATTAGGTATATAGGTTATCAATTTACAGGATACAATATCATCGGGACAGTCGGACGTTTTACACCTTTTATAGTAATTGTAATGGTTGGACTTTTTACCTTTTTACGTCAGAATAAGAGTATGTCAGATTTGTTTACTACAATGTTGTTGGTGTTGTCGTGTTATTTCATTTTATCAACTACGGTGCATCCGTGGTATATTATTTCTTTGGTAATCCTGAGTGTATTTACTACTTATAATTATGCGTTGCTGTGGAGTGGGTTGGTAATGGTAAGTTATTATGCCTATTCTAATCCTGATTTTAAGGAAAGTTATGTATTGCTTTCAATAGAATATGGAGTAGTTATCTTGTTGTTTATGAATGAGATACTAAATAGTAAGGAGAGTAGTAAACAATAGTATAATAGGTGTTGTTCTACAAAGAAATAAGTGTACATTTGCCACTTCGTAAAATAAACTATAATGGAATCTATTAGAAACATCGCAATTATTGCACACGTCGATCACGGTAAAACAACTTTGGTAGACAAAATTATGTACCACTGTCAATTATTCCGTGAAAACGAAAACACAGGAGATTTGATTTTGGATAATAATGACTTGGAGCGTGAGAGAGGAATTACTATTACTTCCAAGAATGTTTCAGTAACTTATAAAGGAACTAAGATTAATATTATAGATACTCCAGGTCACGCCGATTTTGGTGGAGAAGTAGAGCGTGTATTGAATATGGCTGACGGGGTATGTTTGTTGGTTGATGCTTTTGAAGGACCAATGCCTCAAACGCGTTTTGTTTTACAAAAGGCAATTGATTTAGGAAAGAAACCATGTGTGGTTATCAATAAAGTTGACAAAGAAAATTGTACTCCAGAAGAGGTTCATGAAAAAGTTTTTGATTTGATGTTTGAACTAGGAGCGACAGAGGAGCAGTTAGATTTCCCAACGGTTTATGGTTCAGCAAAAAACAATTGGATGTCTGACCACTGGGAAAATGTAACGACTAATATTGAACCTTTGTTGGATATGGTTGTGGAAAATGTTCCAGCTCCAAAAGTATCGGAAGGAACTCCACAATTGTTAATTACGTCTCTTGATTTTTCATCTTTTACAGGTCGTATAGCTATTGGTCGTTTAGAACGTGGTGTTTTAAAAGAGAATATGCCTGTTTCATTGGTGAAAAGAGATGGTAAGGTTATAAAATCTAGAATCAAAGAACTACATACTTTTGAAGGTTTAGGACGTAAAAAAGTAGCTGAAGTTGTGGCAGGAGATATTTGTGCTATAGTTGGAGTAGAAGGTTTTGAAATCGGAGATACTATCGCAGATTATGAAAATCCAGAGGCATTGAAAACCATTGCCATTGATGAGCCTACGATGAGTATGTTATTTACCATTAATGATTCTCCGTTTTTTGGTAAAGAAGGAAAATTTGTAACCTCACGCCATATTAAAGAAAGGTTAGCCAAAGAATTAGAAAAGAATTTGGCTTTACGTGTAAACGAAACAGATAGTGCAGATAAATTCATGGTTTTTGGACGAGGTGTATTACACTTATCAGTACTAATAGAAACAATGCGTCGCGAAGGATACGAATTGCAAATTGGTCAGCCTCAGGTAATCATTAAAGAAATAGATGGTGTTAAGTGTGAGCCAATTGAAGAATTGACTATTGACTTGCCAGAAAATGTTTCGGGGAAAGCAGTCGAGTTTGTTTCTGTTAGAAAGGGAGAGATGCTGTCAATGGAAGGTAAAGGAGAAAGAATGATTATTAAATTTAATATTCCTTCAAGAGGAATTATAGGATTAAGAAATCAATTACTTACAGCTACAGCTGGGGAAGCGATTATGGCACACCGATTTATTGGTTACGAGCCTTTTAAAGGTGAAATTGCGGGTCGTATCAATGGTTCTTTGATTTCAATGGAGAACGGAAAGGCCATTCCTTATTCGATCAATAAATTACAAGAGAGAGGTAAGTTTTTTGTAGATCCTAACGAGGATATTTACGAAGGTCAAGTAGTAGGGGAAAATTCTCGTGGAGATGATATGACAGTGAATATTACAAAAACAAAACAATTAACGAACTTCCGTTCAGCGGGCGCTGATGAGAAAAACAAAATTGTTCCTGCAATCAAATTTTCTCTGGAAGAAGCTTTGGAATACATCCAGAAAGATGAGTATGTGGAGGCCACGCCAAAGAACTTGAGATTGCGTAAAATCCTTTTGAAAGAAACCGATCGTAAAAGATTTAAGATATAAGTTTTCTTAAAAAATAGTTTTTTTGTTAGTAAAACAACAATAAAGTCATAATTTATTGTTAATTTGGCGACGTTTTATAATATTTTACGATTATGTATAAAAATACTTTGAAGTTTATGAATGTCAATGTAGGGTTTAAAGCCTTGTTTTTATTGACTTTGTTCGCATCACTTTCATCTTATTCGCAGGTTAATTTATTAGCGAATGGAGATTTTGAAGGAGATGGAGGTTATGATGTTTATAATTATAATAATGTAGGTGCTGCTGGTAATACAAATCCAGGAAATTATGCCGTTGTAGGTAATGCTCAGGAGATTAATAGCAACTTTAGTAATGTGGCACCTCAAAGTGGAACAAAGATGTTAGTTTTTGATTCTCAGTTAAATGGTGGTCAACAACATTTTTGGAGAGCAGGAGTTTGTGCACTTAGCAATGAGGTTACTCATACTTTTTCTTTTTGGATGCGTTCGGTTGCAGGAGGGGAAAGGGCAGATGTGGAGTTTTTTACGGATGGTACAACAACTGAGTTTACTCAAATTAGCGGTCCTTCTGATAATAAAGCACCAGCAGAAGGTGACGGTTGGGTGGAATATGTTTATACGTTCAAACCGATAGGGAACTGTATAGAACTCAAATTAAGACACACAAATGCTAATAATTACCCTGATGGTAATGGTCGAGATTTTGCGATTGATAATTTTAGGTTAACTGCACCTCCCGCTCCGTTGTCAATAAGCGCTTTTACCAATCCAGCAAGTTGTCCAAATAATAATGATGCTTCAATTGAGGCTTCGGCCTTTGGGGGTGATGGGAATTACACCTATACTTTGCAGGGAGATGCGAGCGCAACAAATAACACGGGGGTATTTATTGGTTTAGCACCGGGTAATTATACAGTACAAGTTGCGGATACCAACGCTGAAGTAGCTGTTACAGGACCAATAGCATTAGCTTCGCCTGTTGATATTACGGCTACAGGAGACGCTACAATTTGTAGTGGAGAATCAACCAATTTGTCAGTAAATGGGAGTACTTCAGGTTATACTTGGTCGTCAAACCCAAATGATCCGTCTATTGTTGATCCATCTCTAGCAGATCAGACTGTGAGTCCATCTCAAACCACTACGTATACTGTGAGTTCAGTAATTACTTCCGATGCGTTAGGAATTACTAATTTGGTAACTAATGGTGATTTTGCTCAGGGGAATGTTGGTTTTGATACAGATTATAATTTTAGAGATCCTAATACTTTAAAAGAACAAAAGGCTTATGGAGTTGTTTCAAATCCAAAGTCATGGGAGGGGGATTTTTCGGAATGTACGGATCGTTCATCGGATAATGATTTGATGTTGGTTGTGGACGGTTCAATTGACGCAGGGAATAATGATAGAATTTGGAGTCAGACCATACCAGTTGAACCAGGAAAAGATTATATATTCAGTTATTGGTTGCAAAATGTAGTAAGTATCACTCCTCCTCGAATTGAAACTCAAATTAACGGGGTTGTTGTAGGTACGGAATTAGCCCCTGCTCAAGCCTGTGGTTGGGTTAGACACTTTTATAGATGGAATGCAGGAGTATCCAATACAGCGGTAATTTCGTTGATTGATAGAGAAACAGCATTGGCAGGAAATGATTTTGCTATTGATGATATTGCTTTTGCTTTAGCGGTACAATGTACAATTGAAAAGTCGGTGACAGTAAATGTAAATCCTCAGGTTACTGCTACATTTTCGTTTCCAACGAATCTTGATTTAGGTGATGTGGCTCCTGTATTGCCAGCTTCTTCAGATAACGGTTTGACAGGAACATGGAGTCCCTTGGCAATTGATACAAGTGTTTTAGGTGATACAGTTTATACTTTTACGCCAGATAATAATCAGTGTGCTAGTGGTGATGTGGTTGTCACTGTAAATGTTAGGGATCCTCTTAAGATAGACCCTGCATTTACTTTACCTGCATCTATTTGTAATGGAGATGTAGCACCGATATTACCATCACCATCGGATAATGGTATTACGGGTTCATGGAATCCTGCTGTTGTTGATAATACGCAATCGGGAGCCTATTTGTTTACGCCAGATGATTTAGTGGCAAATAATACATTTACTTATAATTTGACGGTTAATCAGCCAACAATTGCTGATTTCAGCAGTTTAGCGACAACTATTTGTCAAGGAGATTTAACATTTGCATTGCCATTAACTTCTGATAATGGAATTGTAGGTACTTGGGATATTCCTTTAGATGTAAACACAGTTGGTCCTACAACTTATACTTTTAGTCCTACAGGAGGAGGTTGTGAGGCAGGAACAACTTTTACACTTAATATCACTGCTACAACAGTTGCTGACTTTAGTAGTTTAGCGACTAGCACTTGTCAAGGAGATTCAACATTTGCATTGCCATTAACTTCTGATAATGGAATTGTAGGTGTTTGGGATATTCCTTTAGATGTAAACACAGTTGGTCCTACAACGTATACTTTTAGTCCTACAGGAGGAGGTTGTGAAGCTGGAACAACTTTTACGTTGACAATTAACCCAAGACCAGGGCAAATTTCATTGACAGGTATGTGCAACGGTACAAACTATGTGCTTACTGCTGCACCAGTGAACGGTTCGTATGACATAACATCAGTTTCTTACGTATGGAGAGACGGTAATGGTACACAAGTAGGTACTAATCAGGCCTCCTTTATTGCTACTGCTGCGGATACTTATACGGTTGAAGTGACTAATGCGTTTGGGTGTATGAATACTCAGTCTTTAGTTGTTGCTTCGGTATTTTGTGAGATACCTAAAGGAATATCTCCTGAGACTACTCCAGGGGAGAATGATACATTTGATTTAACAGCTTTGGCTCCGTTACATGTTCAAATCTTTAATAGATATGGATATGAAGTGTTCGAACGATCAAATTACAGAAATGAGTGGAACGGTCAGACTAACACAGGAAAAGACCTTCCTGCGGGAACATACTATTATATAGTTCAATTACAATCTGGAGAAACACGAACAGGTTGGGTATATTTAGCAAGATAATTAGATAGCATTCATTAAGTTTATAATCATATAGAATGAAAAAAATAATTCCAATAATTGCATTTTTATTAGTCGTCATCGACTTGAATGCGCAACAAGATCCACATTATACACAGTATATGTATAATATGAATGTGATTAACCCTGCCTATGCTGGTTCTAAGGAAGATTTGTCTTTAGGCTTTTTATATAGAAAACAATGGGTGCAATTAGACGGCGCACCTTCTACTTTTACATTATCAGGACACAGTCCATTAGGTAGTAATGTAGGAGGAGGTTTATCTTTTATTGGTGATCAATTAGGACCAATTAAAGAAAATAATATCTATGCCGATATTTCCTATACATTGAATTTAGGAGGTGAACACAAATTGGCTTTTGGTATAAAGGCAGGAGCAACAACACATAGTATAAGTTTATTAGGAGATGTTAGTCCATATCTTCAACACAAGTCTGATTTGGCGTTTGCTTCAAACTATAGTGGTACAACATTCAATGTGGGTGCTGGGTTGTTTTATTATACGGATAAATATTATCTGGCTTTTTCTGTTCCTAACTTCATTAAATCTCAACACCTTGATGTAAATGCTATTAATATGGGAGAAGAAGTTTCCCATTACTTCTTAACAGGTGGATATGTTTTTGATTTAAATGAATCTGTCAAGTTTAAACCATTTGGAATGGTGAAAACTGCCTTTGGAGCACCAGTGTCTATAGATGCTTCGACTAATTTTTTGTTTTATGAAAAATTTGAGATTGGAGCTACATATAGATTGGAAGATTCTTTTGGAGCAATGGTAAGTTTTGTTATCTTGCCGACTTTAAAAATAGGATATGCATACGATCACATCGTATCAGATTTAAGTGTGGAGACACCATCTTCGCACGAAATTATAATTTTGTTTGATATTAATTCAAGTAAGCGCGTGTCACGTTCAGCCCGTTATTTCTAGTACTAATTTTTAATGAGAAAAATGAAAAAACTGTATTTATTATTAGGACTTGTATTTGTTGCATCAAGTCTATCAGCACAAAATAAAGACACTAAGAAGGCGGATAAGTATTTTCACAGATTCCAGTTTGTGAAAGCTGCCGATGAGTATAAAAAGTTAGTGGAAAAAGGTAAAGGAGGAAAATACGTTTATAAGCAATTAGGAGATACCTATTACAATATGTATAATACCGATGAGGCTATTCAATGGTATGAGCGTGTAGCGAATAGAGAACAAACAGATCCAGAAGTTTTCTTTAGGTATTCACAAATGCTTAAGAGCAAAGGTAAATATGAAGAATCAAATGCGCAGATGGCACAATTTGCTCGTTTAGCACCAAATGATCAGCGTGCGATTGATTTTAATAAAGATCCTAATTATTTGCCGTCTTTATTGGATATTAGAAAGGCTTTTGAATTAAATAAATTAGATATCAATAGTGATAAATCTGATTTTGGGGGAGTGTTACACGAAAAGACCTTGTATTTTACAAGTGCTCGTAACACGAAAGGACGGATTTACGGTTGGTTGATGCAGCCTTATTTAGATATGTATCAAGCTACCTATGAGGATACTACTTTTGTGGATGTAAAACCTATTGAGAGTTTAAATACTAAATTCCATGATGGTCCTGGTTCTATAACAAAAGATGGCAAGACATTTTACTATTCAGCTGATAGTTTCTTGTCTAAAAAATATGAAAAGGATACTGAAAGAAAGAACAAAATGGGACAAGTGAACATTTTTGTTGCTAAAAAGGAAGGTAGTGAATGGGGTAAAGGAGAAGAGTTGCCATTTAATAGTGGTGGTTACTCTGTAAGTAATCCATCAATTAGCGCGGACGGTAAAACCTTATATTTTGCATCGAATATGCCAGGTGGTTTAGGAGGTCTTGATATTTGGAAGGTAGAAGTGAAAGGTAATGGAGCGTACGGTGAGCCTGAAAACTTAGGGGATCGAGTAAACACAGAAGGCAATGAAAGTTTCCCTTTTATTGACGAGGATGGAGTGCTTTATTTCGCTTCTAACGGGAGAGTAGGTTTAGGAGGTTTAGATGTGTTTACGTTAAACTTTGAAAAAGACGATATGGCGGTTAACTTAGGTAAGCCAGTGAATAGTGAAAAGGATGATTTTTCATTCTCATATAACAAAGAACACAATGTTGCCATTGTTGCTAGTAACAGAGAAGGACAAGATAATTTGTATTTAGCTACTCCTGTGTGTGGAGTTAATTTAATCGCAATTGTTACTGACAAAGAGACAGGCGATGTTTTAGGTGGAGCAGATGTATCTATTATGGATAAACAAAATAACCTAATAGCTACCAATGTTTCTGACGAAATGGGTAAAGTTGATTTTTATGTAGAATGTGATAAAGGATACAAACTACAAGTGGTAAAAGAAGGGTATGAAAATGGCTCTTTTTCGTCTAAGCCATCTAAAGGAGATGATGTTAATGTAGAGGCTAAATTAGCACCAATTAAAGCGATTATTACAGATACTGAAATTATTCTACAGGAGATTGTTTTCGAATTTAATAAAAGTAATATTACTCAGGATGCGGCATTTATTCTTGACAACTTAGTTAAAATAATGAATGACTATCCAGAGATTAAGATTGAAGTTGGTTCTCACACGGATAATAGAGGTAGTGCAAAATATAACGAGAAGTTATCTTCTCAAAGAGCAAAATCGACTGTTCAATACGTGGTCTCTAAAGGTATTGCTGAGTCAAGAATTTATGGTAAAGGATACGGAGAGTCACAACCAAAAATTGATTGTAAATACTTATGTAATGAAGAGCAACATCAAGCCAACAGACGCTCTGAATTTAAGATCGTAAAAGAAACAGTGCAAGAGGAAGAAGCTGAATAATCAGATTCATTCTTCTATATGAATTAACTAAAATAACAAGTTTTTAGTACTTGTTAGGATGGTGAAAGATTCAATTAAAGTTGTTATAAAAAGGAGTGGAAATTTTTTTCTGCTCCTTTTTTATTTAAACGCAGAGGATAGATATCCATTTATTGTCGTTTAATTGATTCAAAAGAACTAAGTAGGATGTTTTAATTATAAGTGTGTACTTACAAAATTTAGTAAGCTTCGCTTGAAAGATGCCGTTATTAACACTTAGAGTGTTGGGAAAGCGTTTGTAAGCGCTTTGAAAAGAAATTTACGGTTGTAATTAAGATGTCTCAAATTACATAAGAATGGGCTGAATTGTCTTAAAGAGGCTAATGAAGACACTCATAAAAAAGGCGATTAAGTAAAAAATGTTTTACTTAATCGCCTTTTAAAGCTGTTTTTAAAAAGAGAACCTTTTAATTTTATTATCTAACACTTCTAACCAATCGTAAACCGTAGAAGGGGTAGGTGGTGTCAGGATAAGTGTTCATTCTATTGCTTGTACGAGCATATGATGGTGTGCTATCCCAAGATCCTCCTCTAGAGATTTTCTTTTCACCGTTGATTGGTCCTTTCGGGTCTTTTGTTTCGTTGAATTTGTAATAGTCTGGATTGTACCAATCCCAGCACCATTCCCAAACATTTCCTGTTAAATCAAAAATACCTAATTCGTTTGGTAGTTTGGTTCCATAAGGGTGTGGTTGACCTTTTGAATTGGCTTTGTTCCATGAAATGTTTTGCATATCATCTGCACCTGCGTACTTGTATCCTTTTGACTTATTTCCGCCACGAGCGGCAAATTCCCACTCTGCTTCAGTAGGTAATCGGAATCCATTAGCGTTAAAATCACAAGCATATTGCCCTCCTCTTTGTGTATAAGCAGGGGTTAAACCTTGTTTAGTACTTAGCCAGTTACAATATTTGATAGCTTGTAGCCAAGTAATATTTGTAATAGGTAGATTATCATTTGCTTTCCAATCTGTGGCAGCTAATTGAATTCCATTTTCTTTTGCATATTGTTTCCACTCATAAGTAGAAACTTCGTATTTGCTCATCATGAAAGTACTTAAAGTAACTTGACGAACAGGCTTTTCATCCTTATCACAAGGAGAGTCATTTCTTCCACACCCCATTGCAAATGTTCCTCCTTCTACTTTAACCATCTCAGGTAATGGAGGAATGTTAGTTTGTGCAAAACCGAAAATACCATTTAAAAAGGTAAAAGCAGTTACAAGCATTACATTTGATTTCTTCATGTTTATTTTATTTAGTTTTTAATTTTAAGTAGCTCTCTACACTAGGCAATACTTAAATTCTTTACAAAAGTAAGTCTATTTTACTTATGTCTGTTAATTATTAAAAATTTTTACTTGATTCATAAAAAGAACAACTTTTCATTAAAAAAAGTGTACTAATTATACGAACATATTTTCTTTTAAGCAACACCTATACCAAAATAAAACCTGTTAAAAAGTATAAATAAGATGAAAACACAGTTAATAACTAATAGGATAGTGTTGTTTGTATATGAATTGAAAACTTTATATTAGCACCTTCAAAAAGATTGAAAAAATATGGAATATTTAGATTTTGAATTGCCTATAAAGGAGTTAGAAGAACAGTTAGACAAATGCCAGTTAATAGGAGAAGAATCTGAAGTTGATGTTGCAGATACATGCCAAAAACTTACCGAAAAATTAGAAGCTACTAAGAAGGAAATATACGAGAAATTAACGCCATGGCAACGTGTACAGGTGTCAAGACATCCTTCGAGGCCTTACACGATGGATCATATCAGAGCCTTGTGTGGAGCTAGTTTCTTAGAGTTGCATGGGGATCGTTCTTTCAAAGATGATAAAGCCATGGTTGGAGGATTAGGAAAGATTGGAGGACAGTCGTTTATGGTTATTGGTCAACAAAAAGGATATAATACTAAGACACGCCAATACCGTAATTTTGGTATGTCCAATCCAGAGGGGTACAGAAAAGCCCTCCGTCTGATGAAAATGGCTGAGAAATTTGGTATACCTGTATTGACATTAGTAGATACTCCAGGTGCTTATCCAGGAATGGAGGCTGAAGAAAGAGGACAAGGAGAAGCGATTGCTCGTAATATTTTTGAAATGGTTCGACTTAAAACACCTATAATCACTGTTATTATAGGAGAAGGAGCTTCAGGAGGTGCCTTAGGAATTGGGGTTGGAGATAGGGTGTTTATGTTAGAAAACACATGGTATTCAGTAATATCACCAGAATCGTGCTCTTCTATTTTATGGAGAAGTTGGGAACATAAAGAAGTAGCAGCCGAAGCCTTGAAATTGACAGCAAAAGACATGAAAGCTAACGTGTTGATTGATGATATTATTCCAGAGCCAATAGGTGGAGCACATTTTGATAGGGAAACAACATTCAAAAGCGTAGAAGAAGCGGTTTTAAAAGCATACAATGAATTAAAGGATTTATCCATAGAAGAATTGACCTCAAAAAGAATGGATAAATACTGTAATATGGGAGTATTTAACGAATAGGTTTATCAGACCATGTATCGTATGGAGATAGGCTGTCTTTTAAAAAGAGGACAGCCTTTCTTATCTAAAAGAGGATAATTGCATTAGAGAAAAACAAATGGAAGAGAAAAATCCAGAAAAGTCTTTTCAAAAAAAGAAGACGTCAATCATTCCTTTTGAGAAAGGGAAGTTACCTCCTCAGGTTTTGGATCTAGAGGAAGCCGTTCTTGGTGCGATGATGATTGATAAGAAAGGGGTTGACGAAGTCATAGATATTTTAAGTCCTGAAGCTTTTTATAAAGAAGCTCATGGTCATATTTTTAATGCGATTTTGACTTTGTTTCAGGAAGGAGAACCTATTGATTTGTTGACCGTTTCGGCACAGCTTAAAAAAGATGGAAAGTTAGCAGAATCAGGAGGAGATGTTTACCTTATTCAATTGACCCAAAAGATTGCTTCTTCCGCACATATAGAATACCATTCTCGTATTATACTTCAAAAATACATTCAAAGAAGTTTGATTAAGCTGTCTTCTGAAATGATTGAGCAAAGTTATGAAGAAACGGTTGATGTATTTGATTTATTGGATTGGGCTGAGTCAAAATTATATGATGTCACTCAAGGAAATCTAAAAAAAGGGTCTGAGACCGCACAGAGTTTGGTTAACCAAGCGATAAGAAGTATTCAGGAAATATCTAAGAAAGAAGGAATTAGTGGCGTTCCTACAGGGTTTGATAAGTTGGATAGATTGACTTCTGGATGGCAAGCCAGCGATTTAATTATCATTGCGGCCAGACCAGCGATGGGAAAAACAGCATTTATTTTGTCGATGGCCAAAAACATGGCAATAGATTTTGGTAAACCAGTAGCTTTTTTCTCTTTGGAAATGTCAGGAGAGCAATTAATCAAAAGGTTAATTTCTAGTGAAACAGGGATATCATCTGAAAAACTAAGAACAGGTAAGTTAGAAAAACACGAGTGGAGTCAACTTACCGTTAAGGTAAAAAATCTAGAAAAGGCACCTTTATATATAGACGATACGCCATCATTATCCATTTTTGATTTAAGGGCTAAAGCCAGACGTTTATCGTCACAATACGGAATCAAAATCATATTTATTGATTATTTGCAATTGATGACCGCAGGTTCTTCTAAGTCAGGTAATCGAGAACAGGAAATTTCTACTATTTCTCGTAACCTCAAGGCTTTGGCCAAAGAGCTAAACATACCCGTTATTGCCTTATCTCAGTTATCAAGGGCAGTAGAGTCAAGACCAGGAAACAATAAACGACCGTTATTGTCCGATTTGAGGGAGTCAGGAGCTATTGAGCAGGATGCGGACATAGTATCATTTATTTATCGACCAGAGTACTATAAACTAGAACAATGGGATGATGAAGAGGGGACTCCTACACAAGGACAAGCAGAAATTATTGTCGCCAAACATCGTAATGGGGGGCTTGATAATATCAGATTAAAGTTCATCGGTAGTTTAGGTAAGTTTGATAATTTAGATGACTTTTCCACTCCGTTTGGAGAATTACACTCCAAGATGAATGATGACAGCCCATTGGATATTCAGGCTTTTCCGTCCACAGCAGAAGCCTTTGGGGAACCAACACAATTTATTAGTCCAGAGGAGGAAGATGATGATATGCCTTTCTAAAAGACTTAGTCTAGTAGTTATTTTGTTTTTTTGGGCTAGTGCCAAAATACTTGCCTCAGCTTTGTTAGTTCCAATGGATTATGAAGGGCAAAAAAATCACTTGAAAGCCTATGGTATTACCTATTGGGTACTTAATGATGGGTTAAAGGTCAATTGGTTACTCAATTATAGAGGAGGGGCATTTTTAATGCCTGATACCCCCGAAATCCGTAAAGAGTGTCAAATCCGAGGCGTATCCTTTGAAATTATTTCTGATACAGAAAAAGAACAACTATTGTTAGAAATTGATAGTCCCTCTCAAAATACAGCATCAGTAGTATTAGAAAAAGCGCCCAAAATAGCCGTGTATACGCCTCATGGCAAGCAACCTTGGGATGATGCCGTAACACTTGTTCTAACCTATGCAGAAATTCCGTTTGATAAAATCTTTGATCGTGAGATATTAAATGATGCCTTATTATTATATGATTGGGTGCATTTACACCACGAAGATTTTACAGGACAATTTGGGAAGTTTTATAGAGCTTATAAAAATAGCCCATGGTATATTCAGAATAAAAAGGAGGCCGAACAATTAGCTAGCGAGTTAGGTTATGCTAAAGTTTCTGAATCAAAATTAGCGGTAGCCAATAAACTCAAAGATTTTATTATTGGAGGAGGTTTTTTATTTGCCATGTGTGGCGCAACAGATAGTATTGATATTGCCTTATCTGCGGAAGGCGTAGATATTTGTGAACCAATGTTTGATGGAGACGCAAGTACGCCTAATTACCAACAACAAATTGACTATGCTAAGGCTTTGTCTTTTACAAACTTTACCATAGAAAGAGATCCTAACGAGTATGAATTTTCGGATATAGATACAACCCCTAAACGAAATATTCCTATGGAACGTGATTATTTCAGTCTAAGAGAATTTTCTGCCAAATGGGATATGGTACCTACCATGTTAACACAAAACCATACACAATTAATTAAAGGTTTCATGGGGCAAACCACTTCGTTTTATAGAGATAAAATCAAATCAAAGGTTACCGTATTAGGTGAAAACAAAGATTATGATGAGGTTAAATATCTTCATGGAACGGCAGGTAAAGGAATGTTTACTTTTTATGGAGGTCATGACCCTGAGGATTATCAGCATAGAGTAGGTGATCCTCCTACTGTTTTGGATTTACATCCTAACTCTCCAGGATACCGTTTGATTCTAAATAATGTGCTGTTTCCCGCAGCGAAGAAGAAAAAGAAGAAGACCTAGAAATCAAATTTTAATTGCACAGAAGTAATTTTTTCCTGTTTTTGAGATTGATCGTTAAGGTTTGTAACTGATATACCTAGTAATCGTACAGAGTTTTGCATTTTTTCTTGAAACAATAAATCTTTTACGGTATCGAAGATGATGGCTCTATCTTTTACAAAATAAGGAACTGTTTTGCTTCTTGTCTGCTGTTTGAAGTCACTGTACTTTATTTTTAGAGTTATGGTTTTTCCAGAAGCGTTGGATTTGGTTAAACGCTTTTCCAGTTCTTCTGATATTTTGTTAAGTTTTTCCAGCATGAAAATCTCAGAAGTTAGGTTTTTCATGAAGGTGCGCTCAGCACCTACAGACTTTCGGATTCTATGAGCTTTTACGGAACTGTTATGAATTCCTCTAACAATGTTATAATAATAGGCTCCAGATTTTTTAAAATGTGTAGTCAAAAAATCAAGGTCTTTAGTTTTTAAATCACTACCCTTAAATATTCCTAAGTTATGCATTTTGGAGGCTGTAACTTTTCCTATTCCATAAAATTTTGCAATGGGGAGTTCTTCCAAAAAAACTTTGACTTCTTCGGGAGGAATCGTTTTTTGTCCATTAGGTTTATTGATGTCAGAAGCGACTTTTGCAATAAATTTATTAATAGATATCCCTGCAGAAGCGGTTAACCCCAGCTCATGGTTGATTCTTTGTCGAATTTCTGTAGCAATTATACTTGCAGAAGGATTTCCTTTTTTGTTTTCGGTAACATCTAGGTAGGCCTCGTCTAATGATAATGGTTCGACTAAGTCTGTGTAATCATAAAAAATAGCTCTGATTTTATGCGAAATTTCTTTATATCGTTCAAATCGAGGTTTTACAAATATAAGATGAGGGCATTTTTGCTTTGCTAGTTTTCCACTCATGGCTGATCGTATACCAAATACTCGAGCTTCGTAACTGGCAGCCGCGACAACTCCTCTGGCACTACCCCCTCCAACAGCAATAGGTTTCCCTTTTAATTCGGGATTGTCTAGCTGTTCAACAGACGCAAAAAAAGCATCCATGTCGACATGAATAATTTTTCTGTGAATGTTTATTGGAGCGTCCATTAAACAAATATAGAAAGAAGAGGAGTTCTTTTTTTAGACAATCTGTCAGTGCTTTTGACAGAAAAAAGAGGATTTGTCACTTTTTTGTCACAATTTTCTAATGGCACAATCCTTGACTTTTAGGGAATACAATTAAATAGATTACACGAATTCTTAAAAACAATAGTTATGAGTAAAATAATAGGTATCGACTTAGGGACAACTAACTCATGTGTTTCCGTAATGGAAGGAAACGAGCCAGTAGTTATCGCTAATGCCGAAGGAAAAAGAACCACTCCATCTGTAATTGCATTTGTAGAGGATGGTGAAATTAAAGTAGGGGATCCTGCAAAAAGACAAGCAGTTACTAACCCTAAAAAGACAATTGCTTCTATCAAGAGATTTATGGGGAACAAATTCTCAGAGTCTAGTAAAGAAGTAGAACGTTCAGCGTATTCAGTAGTAAAAGGAGACAACGATACGCCAAGAGTAGATATCGATGGTCGTTTGTATACACCTCAAGAATTATCAGCAATGATTCTTCAAAAGATGAAAAAAACGGCAGAAGAGTTTTTGGATCAAGAGGTAACAAGAGCGGTAATTACTGTTCCTGCGTATTTTAATGATGCACAACGTCAAGCTACAAAAGAAGCAGGTGAGATTGCGGGATTAAAAGTGGAACGTATCATCAACGAACCTACAGCGGCGGCATTGGCTTATGGATTAGATAAAAAGGGAACTGACCAAAAAATCGTTGTATTCGACTTTGGTGGAGGTACACATGACGTATCAATCCTTGAATTAGGAGATGGTGTGTTTGAGGTATTGGCTACGGATGGAGATACACATTTAGGTGGTGATGATGTTGACCAAACCATTATTGACTGGTTAGCAGAGGAGTTCAAAGCAGAAGAATCAATTGATTTGCGTAAGGATCCAATGGCTTTACAACGTTTAAAAGAAGCGGCAGAAAAAGCGAAGATAGAGTTGTCGTCGTCTTCTCAGACAGAGATTAACTTACCTTATGTAACAGCGACAGCCACTGGACCTAAACACTTGGTAAGAACATTGACAAGAGCGAAGTTTGATCAATTGATTGATAACTTGGTAAAAAGAACCATTGAACCATGTAGAAAAGCACTGAAAAATGCAGGTTTATCCAATGGAGATATTGATGAAATCATCTTAGTAGGTGGATCAACTCGTATCCCTGCCGTGCAAAAAGCAGTAGAGGATTTCTTTGGTAAAAAACCATCAAAAGGAGTTAATCCTGATGAGGTTGTTGCAATAGGGGCAGCTATCCAAGGGGGAGTATTGACAGGAGACGTAAAAGATGTATTGTTGTTGGATGTAACACCATTGTCATTGGGTATCGAAACCATGGGAGGTGTAATGACTAAGTTGATAGAGGCAAACACTACAATTCCTACTAAGAAATCTCAAGTATTCTCTACGGCTGCTGATAATCAACCATCAGTTGAGATTCACGTATTACAAGGAGAACGTCCAATGGCAACTGATAACAATACAATAGGTCGTTTCCACTTAGACGGAATTCCGCCAGCTCAAAGAGGGGTGCCACAAATTGAAGTAACATTTGATATTGACGCAAATGGTATCATCAAGGTATCTGCTACGGACAAAGGAACTGGTAAGTCACATGATATCCGTATCGAGGCTTCTTCTGGATTGACACAAGAAGAAATCGAAAAAATGCGTCGCGAGGCTGAGGCGAATGCCGAAGCAGATAAAGCAGCTAAAGAAAGAGTAGATAAGTTGAATGAGGCGGATGGAATGATTTTCCAAACAGAAAAACAATTAAAGGAGTTTGGAGATAAGTTATCTGATGCTAACAAAAAACCTATCGAAGATGCTTTAGCAGAGTTGAAAAAAGCGTTTGAAACAAAAGACGTTCCAACGATTCAACCGGCGTTAGACAAAATCAACGAAGCGTGGAAAAATGCTTCTGAGGAGATGTATAAAGCACAAGCTGAAGGACAAGGAGGAGCCTCTGCTGAACCTCAAGGACAAGCTCAAGGCGATAGTGTAGAGGATGTAGATTACGAAGAAGTGAAGTAATCTGATCTTTGATTGATAATAAAAAAATCCCGTTTCATGATTGAGACGGGATTTTTTTATATGATTTGCTTCCTCAAATACTCCTCACAATAATTCCCTTCGTTGAACAGTAAATCCAACATACTTAAGTTAGGGATAAAACCGTGTTTGTCGTCAAAGACTTGGGTGTAAGGAGTATTTGTTGTGGTGTCTTTTTTTCCATTGGCCAAATGCCTGAAATCAACACCGTATTTTGATTCATGGAAGTACTCTTCCGTTGTGGAGTAGCTCAATTTTAAATTGATACAGGCGTTAATTAGCTCAAAAGTTTTGATGTTGAGGTCTAATAAAAACTCTTCTTTTTGCTCAAAAATTGGAGCTATTTCATCTTCAAAAAATTCAAAGAAAGGAGAAGAACGGTAAGCAGCTTCCAATGATTTGAAATGTTGCTTTTGCCAATTTTCGCTGTAGTCGATTTTGATGTCCTTTGTTAATTGACGATTTCCATTCTTTTGATGTTGTATGGGAACATTCAGCAATTGCACGCCGTTAGGACTATAGATATAAGCTCTACTTCTATTGGTTTGTTTTTGAAAGTTATCTTCTGTTTCAAACACAATGGACTGAGACTGTACCATAGCCATATAATGGCTGATAGAGGGGAAGTACGTAGGTGTGATTATAATGCTTTCCATGGTGGCATTTTATTCTTCCTCTTTTTTTCTTCTACTTCTAAAATAGTCATACCCAAAGTATAATCCCAAAAGCACAAGAAAAGGAATTAAGTATGAAGTAGGTTTTCCCTCTCCACCCACAGTGGTAAATAAACGATCCCATCTGATTTTGTTCATTATTCCTTTGGCATCTTGATCAATACTCAACCATACAAAAACAGGTTTACCTACAATATGATCGGCAGGAACATAACCCCAGATACGACTGTCTTCGGAGTTATGACGGTTATCTCCCATCATCCAATAATAGTCTTGTTTGAAGGTGTATTCTGTAGCCTTTTTATCATTAATAAAAATATCATTACCGATAACTTTTAAGGTGTTGCCCTCGTATTCTCTGATGATATCTTTGTACAAAGCAATATTAGAAGCGTTGATAGCAATGGTTTTGCCCTCTTCAGGAATGTAAATCGGTCCAAAGTTGTCTACGCTCCAATCATTGTTTTGAGGAAATACTCCATAGGCGTTCATACGCTTTGGAAATATTTGTCGAACTACAGAATCAATGGTTTGTTCTTTACGCAATTGTTCTGCTCCCGCTAGAGTTAGGTTAGCAACAACGGAATAGTCGCGCACTTCATTTATTTGAAGGGATAGTTGTTCAATTATGGATTGAGGAACCCCATCCTGATTGGTTTGGATTTTGCAAAGGGATTGGTTTATAAATTCAAAACCACGTAAGATTCTATTACGCTCCAAGAATTGAAGTTGTTCGTTATACGGGTTTTTTATTTCAAAAGTCCTATTGTATTCTGTTGATCCAACTTTTTTTATTAAATCCGCTGAAACGCCATTTTTACTATATACCACATGTTTGTATTGTGGTTTAGCTCTATCAGGCAGTTCTAATTGTTTTCCGTTAATGTAGACAAAACCATCAACTATAGATAGTGAGTCTCCAGGAATCCCTACACATCTCTTGACATAGTTGGATTTTTTGTCAATTGGTTTTCGGATACCATAGCTTTGAGTATCGCCAAAATACCTTACCGTATCTGCTGGCCAGTTAAAAACCACAATATCCGTGCGTTTGATATCTTGAATTGCAGGAAATCTAAAGTTAGGTAAGCGTAATTCTGACAAATACGATTTCTTTTTCAAAAAAGGAATCGTGTCGTGTACCATGGGTAATGACACAGGAGTAATAGGTGTTCTTGCTCCATAATGAAATTTACTTACAAACAAGAAATCTCCCACCAATAATGATTTTTCTAACGATGAGGTTGGGATGATATACGGTTGCATAATGTAAGTATGAACCAAAGTGGCCACTACAACAGCAAATAATATCGAACTGGTTGTTTCAGATTTAGGAGTTAAGTCACGTTCCTCAATGAATTCTACCGTATCATTATAGTTGACAGCGAAAATGTAGAATCCTAGAGTTACAACCCCTAACCAAGTATCCTGTGCTTTGTTTTTACCAAAACTACGTAAGGTCTCTACCCAAATAACAGGGAAGATAATCAAATTGATTACTGGGATAAAAAGCAATACCACCCACCACACAGGGCGTTGGATGATTTTCATTAAGATGTAGGCGTTATACACAGGAACGATGGCCTCCCATGCCTTGCGTCCTGCTTTTTGATACAATTTCCAAGTTCCCGCAAAGTGGATAACTTGAATGATGAAAAAGGTGATTAACCAGAAACTAAAAGACATGATTGAATTATTTTAGGTTAAGAACATCTTTCATTGAATACACTCCTTTTTTGCCTAATAGCCATTCAGCAGCAACGACAGAACCTAAGGCAAAACCTTGTCTGCTGTGAGCGGTGTGTCTGATTTCGATGGTGTCAATGTCTGATTCATAATATATAGAATGCGTACCAGGTACTTCAGGTACTCTAAATGCCTCGATATTAATTTCGTCAGCTTTAGGCTTTTCAAGAGTCCATTTGTTGTATTTAGGAGAATTTTCCAAAATACCTTCCGCAAGAGTAATGGCTGTTCCACTAGGAGCATCCAATTTTTGTGTGTGGTGTGTTTCGTCCATTCGGACGTTATATTGCTCTAATTGGGCCATCATTTTGGCTAAGGTTTTGTTTAGTTCAAAAAAGATATTAACTCCTAGACTAAAGTTAGAACCATATATAAAAGCGCCATTGGTGTCTTCGCACATTTTAACCATATCATCATACTTCTCTAGCCATCCTGTTGTTCCTGCTACTACAGGGACACCTAATTCAAAGCATTTAGAGATGTTTTCTACAGCTGCATTAGGAGCACTGAACTCAATAGCAACATCGGCATTTTCTAAGCCGTCAAAAGAATCATCAATGTTCTTTTTTAAAACGATAGTGTGACCTCTTTCTAAAGCAATTTGCTCAATTACTTTACCCATTTTTCCGTATCCTAACAATGCTATTTTACTCATATTATGTGTTTTTAAAAACGATAATTAAATTTTAAACCGACCGTATGTGCCATTTGGGTTTCTTCCCCAAATTGATAATCGGGATGTAAAGATAGGTTTTCATTTACATTGAATTGCAAAAGATGTGCATCCACACTAGCATCTACAATGTTCAGTACATATAAGCCTACGGTTATGATTAATGACAACTCTTTATTTTTTTGATATAAACGTTGTGCGGTAATGAGTCGACCGGTATCCAAGTTTTGAAACTCATCATTGTTGAATCCTGCTAATCGACTTTTGTAGGCATCCCTATAACGGTTGTATTGTTTGTTGTTGTCTAGATAAAAATACAAGCCAGTTCCAATGGCGACATAGACCACGGGAACCTTCCAGTATTTTTTGTTGTAGGCTTGTCCTAAGCCTGGTAAAACGGCAGAATAAAAGGCTGCAGTTGCAGGACTTAAAGGATCAATAGTGTAGGCTGTATCAGTATCTACTTCAGCTTTTATTTTCAGCTCATTTTGAGCAAACAAAGGAGAGCAAAAACAAAGGAAAAGAAGAAAAATATAGGCTTTATTCACTTTTGTTAGATACTAATTCTAAGATTCGATTAAAGTCCTCTTCAGAGTAAAAAGGAATCGTGATTTTACCTTTACCTGTAGCTGCAACTTTAATGTCTGCTGAGGCACTAAAGAAATCTGAGATGTTTTTTTGCGCTTCTCTAGTGATAGGAAAAGACTTATCGTTTTTAGCTGATTTTTTCTTGGGTGAGACCTCTTGTTGATGTCTCTTTACCAAGTTTTCGGTATCTCTAACCGATAGGTTTTGTTTAATTATTTTATGATAAATATCCAATTGAACATCTTCATCTTCAATATTAATCAAGGCACGCCCGTGCCCCATACTGATAAAATCATCACGCATACCCGTCTGGATAATAGGATTTAACTTTAAAAGTCTCAAGTAGTTGGCGATAGTAGACCGCTTTTTACCTACTCGTTCACTCATTTGCTCTTGCGTCAATTGAATTTCATCAATTAATCTTTGGTAGGACAATGCGATTTCAATAGGGTCTAATTCTTGACGTTGAATATTTTCTACCAATGCCATTTCTAGAGACTCCTGATCATTAGCCAATCGGATGTACGCCGGTATCGTAGTTAGTCCTAATGATTTACATGCTCTATATCTGCGCTCTCCCGAAATTAATTGATACCTGTTAAAGTCTGTTTTGCGGACTGTAATGGGCTGAATCAAACCAAGCTCTCTAATAGAAGAGGCTAATTCCTGAATTTGCTCTTCATTAAAATTACTTCTTGGCTGAAAAGGATTAACCTCAATAGTATTGAGTTCAATCTCAATTATACTGCCTACTAATTTTTCGGCATTTTTATCTTGTACTGATTTAATATCATTGTTTGGGTCACTTAATAGTGCCGAAAGTCCTCTTCCTAAGGCTGCTTTTTTTACTGCTTTCGCCATTTAATCAGTTGTTTTTGGTTATTATTTCCTCAGCTAATTCAAGATAGTTACTAGCCCCTTTACTGGTAGCATCGTACACGATAATGCTTTCTCCAAAACTTGGAGCCTCACTTAACTTCACGTTACGTTGAATAACAGTTTTAAACACCATTTCGCTGAAGTGCTTTTGAACCTCTTCGACCACTTGGTTGGATAGTCTTAATCTAGAGTCAAACATCGTCAAAAGCATACCTTCAATATCTAATGAAGGATTATGTGTTTTTTGGATACTTTTAATAGTGTTAAGCAGTTTTCCTAAACCTTCTAAGGCAAAGTATTCACATTGGATAGGAATTAAGACAGCGTCCGCGGCAGTTAAGGCATTAATTGTTAATAGTCCTAATGATGGAGCACAATCTATGATGATATAGTCGTATTGATCTTTGATACTGCTCAGAGCCTCCTTAAGCATATACTCTCGATTCTCTTTGTCAACCAATTCGATTTCGATAGCTACCAAGTCAATATGAGCGGGGATAATATCTAAGTTAGGGGTATTGCTTTTTAAGATGGATTCTTGTGCTGAAACAGTATGTTCCAATACTTGATAAGTACCGTGCTCAATAGTATCAATGTCAACACCTAATCCCGAACTTGCATTGGCTTGTGGATCAGCATCGACAAGCAATACTTTTTTCTCTAAAACACCCAAACTAGCCGCTAAATTCACAGAGGTTGTAGTCTTACCGACACCTCCTTTTTGATTAGCAATAGCAATGATTTTCCCCATTTTATCTTCGAATTTTTGAGACGTAAAATTACAATTAATTATGGTTTAAAAAAGGCTAACTTGTTAACAATTGATGAATTCTTTTTTTGGCATTTGAAACCGAAATGTACTCTATATAGACTATTGATTTATTGCTGGTTTGAAGCCCTTTATTACTATATTTGACTCAAATTATATTTTTTAGCCAAAAAAACATCGATATATTATGTGGTCAGGAGATTATAAAAACTGGACGGAAGCGACAAAACATGTTAAAGAAAATGATGATTCCTTTGTTTTAGAAAAGAGTAAAGAAGCTTTATTAAAAGTTAAAAATGGTGAAGCAGCATACGAACGTGATGGGGTGTTATTTCAGGAACACAATTATAGTTGGGGAGTTTTGGCAGGTTTGCAAAAAGCAGCCCTTGAAAATGGCAATAAACTATGTGTCATAGATTTTGGAGGCAGTTTAGGTAGATGTTTTTACCAAAATATTCCGTTCCTGAAAAATATTGAAGATGTGGAATGGTGTGTTATCGAACAAAAGAAATTTGTAATGACCGGGAAAAAACATTTTGAGGATAAAAACTTAAAATTTTATCAATCTATAGAAGAGGCCCTGCAATATCACGAACCTAACGTGTTGCTGTTGAGTAGTGTAGTGAACTATTTGGAATATGCTTATAAATGGGTGGATCAGTTCAATAACCTTAAAATTCCGTATGTATTAGTAGACAGAACATCCTTCACCAAACGGGAAAAGGACATTATTGCGATTCAAGATTCAGAAAAAAAGGAGTCTAGTTTACCGTATTGGTTTTTTAATGAATCAAAATTTATCAATGGATTTTCTAATTATCAAAAGTTAGGAAGTTTTCCTGTAGACGATTTGCCAGAAATGGTAATTAACGATAACGAAGCCGTGTGTTGGAAAGGTTTCGTTTTTCAGTTGAAATAAAATGCAATGATGCAAGGGACTCCAATTCATTACGAGAATCTCAGTCGATTGAATCATCAATTTGAAGCAGCGTTTAAAAGGAAGCTTGATGATTTTTTTAGAAAAGGGCGCTACATTCTGGATGAAGAAGTAAAACGGTTTGAAGCAGACTTCGCTACGTATTGTGGTACTCGATTTTGTATTGGCGTAGCTTCGGGATTAGATGCATTGACCTTATCATTAATGGCACTTGGATACCCCAAAGGGAGTGAGGTAATAGTGCCGTCTAATACTTTTATAGCTACAATATTAGCGATATTAAATGCGGGATATAAGCCTGTTTTGGTCGAGCCAAAAATAGAAGACTATTTAATTGACGAATCTAAAATTGAAGCTAAGATCACGTCCCAAACTAAAGCGATTATTGTAGTGCACTTGTATGGGCAATTGATGGATTGTTCTGTCCTTCAAATGCTTGCTTCAAAATATAATATAGATATTATAGAAGACGCGGCTCAAGCCCATGGAGCAACAGTTGATGGACGTAAAGCGGGGAGTATAGGGCGGGTAAGTGCCTTTAGTTTTTATCCCACCAAAAATTTAGGTGCCCTAGGTGATGGAGGAGCTATTGTTACCTCTGATGAGTCGTTGTATGCAAAACTGAAAGCACTCAGAAATTATGGTTCTACTAAGAAATATTATAATCAATACATAGGATTAAACTCTCGTTTAGATGAATTACAAGCTCTGTTTTTAAACGTAAAACTGCCTTTTTTGGATGCGATGAATGCGCATAAAATCAAATTAGCAGGTTTGTATAACGAGTTGTTGTCAGATAACGTGGTTAAACCAAAGTATAGTACAATAGGGGATCATGTGTATCATATTTACCCTATCAGAACAACTAAACGAGATGAGTTAAAAACTTTTCTTGAACAGCAATCCATCTACACGGAAATCCATTACCCAGTGCCTCCACATCAACAGGAAGCCTATAAAGAATTTTTTATAGGAGAAAACTATCCAATAAGTGAAGCAATTCACAAATCCGTTTTAAGCCTTCCCGTTTCCTATGCCATTACAGAAGAAGAGGTGAGGAGAGTAGCAGCAGCGGTTAATTCCTTTTTTTAGTTGGACTTCAAAAACTTGTCGTTAAGCTCTCTTTTTCTAACAATTTGACAAGGAGAACCGTATGCCAGAACATTGTCAGGGAGATCTTTTGTTACTAAAGATCCCGAGCCTACAACGGTATTTTCTCCAATTTTAATGCGATCAATCAATACTACACCAAGAGTGATAGCAGTGTATTTACCAATCACTACTTTACCACCGGTGAGTGATCCACAGGACAAGCTAGAATAGTCTTCCATTATTGAATCGTGTTCGAGTTGTGCACCTGTGGCTAAAAACGTAAAGTCACCTACAGTACAACTGGTACTGATAATACTACCTGCCATGGTCAAAATGCCTTTTCCTATTTTAACATTTTTCCCAATGAGAGTAGACGGGTGTATGGCATTAACAAACTCAAAGTTGGGTATCATTCCAATAATACAATCATGTACAATTTTTCTGGAATAATTATCTCCAATAGAAATAAATCCTCCTTCAATTTGGTGTTTTTCTACGATATTCACTAAGTCCTCTTGACGTCCAATTATTGGGTATCCAAATTTTTCTGAACCAATCTCATTCACCGAATCAATAATGCCCACTATCTCGTATTCATTCATTCGTTCAAGGATATCAATGCTGTAATTGGCGTGTAAACCAGCACCAAAAAGGACGATTTTTTTCATAGGATAAAAGGCTTATTCGATCAATTGTTTGTGACTTGATGTATGATATTGATAATTTTTTGTTGTTGCTCTTCAGTAAGTCCTACATAGAGCGGTAGGCAAATAATTCTTGAGGCAATGGATTCGGAAATTGGCATTGATCCCCCATTAATATATGGAACTGTATTTAAACTTGGGTAAAAGTATCTTCTTGGGAAAATATTTTCCTGAGCAAGTGCTTCAAGGGTTTGTAAAAGTGTTTTTTCGTCCTTAAAAATAAGAGGGTAATAACTACTATTCCATTGGGTGTTAGCTCTTATTTGGATGGTTTTGAGACGATCAAAATTGATGTTTTCGTTATAATAGTTAACCACTTTGTTTCGCTCCGATACAATGGTTTCAAAATCATCTAATACAGCCAGTCCCATGGCGGCTTGTAATTCAGATATTTTAGCATTGATTCCCAGCCCGTGAAATTTTAACGGGCCATTGTGTCCAAAGTTATGACTGTAATATAATTTGTCATAAAGTGTTTTGTCTTTGCAAAAGAGAGCACCTCCTTCACCTGAATGAAAAATTTTGGTGGCATGAAAACTACATGTGCTGACATCTCCGTAATTGAATATGGATTGTCCCTTGTATTGTACTCCAAAACAGTGGGCTGCATCATATATTACCGTGAGTTTGTGTTTATGGGCAATCTCTTCAATCCGTTCAATGTGACAAGGATTGCCAAAAACATGAGTTGCCAATATGGCTGTAGTCTTTGATGTAATAGCCTGTTCTATTTTGTTTTCATCTATTGTCAAGTGATCTTCGTCAATATCAACAAATACAGGTTGACAATTTTCCCAAATTATAGCTGATGAAGTAGCGATGTAAGAAAAGGGAGTTGTAATTATTTCACCATTATTGCCTACTACTTTTAAGGCAATTTGCAGGGGTAAAGTGCCATTTGTTGTCAGTAACAATGGAGCAGAGTTTAAATAGTCTTTTATTTTGTTTTCAAGCGAAATAGCAAGCTCTCCTCTATTGGTTATATGACCCTTTTCCCAAGCTAGTTTAAGATACTGGTTGTATTTTTCAATGGGGGGTAAATATGTTTTTGTAACGGTAATCACGCTATTCCTTGTTTTGTGTTGAATGATTTAATTTTTTTGATACATAGTGTGCCAAAGTCTTCTTTTTAAATGCAATTACTGCATCAATATTTTTATTGGAAACTAATTTACCAAAATTATCTTCAGTAGGAGGTAAACCGTCAAAAATATGCTTTATCATGAGACTACCGATATGTGGTCGATAATGAGATGTTTCATAATAATTGTAATTATTTGTCGTAATTGAATTGACTCCACTAAAATCATAAAAGTCAGTCAAAGAAGAAAGTTGTTTTATGAAGTTATAGTACAAATCCAAATCTAAATTACTGTATGTTATAATATGTACGGGATTAGTAAAAAAGGTATAATTAATTCCATTTTGTTTACAGATAGCAATGATTTCGGCAATCTCAAGAATGGTTTTGTCAACACGATTGGTATAGTAAGGTAATATGGAGGGTTTTGTAAATCTTTTATCATTAATCCATGCTTCAATATCTCTATCAATATATGCTTTGGCTTTTTTTATATAAACTCCACCAGTAGCATGAATGTCGTAGGTCATTGGTGTTTCGTTTTTTCTTTCTTCAAGTATTTCTTTGTATAAGCTGTACTTAGGAAGTAATACTAAATAGTCGATCAAGGGGTTAAATCTATTTATGTAAGGTTTTCTCGGAGCTTCATTTAAATGTCGACTAGGTTCAACAGAATAGGTAATGTTGTCTACGCCAATTAATATATTTTTTATTTTAACATTATATTTTAAGAATAGTTTTAAATCATACAAGTGTTCTGAGGCTACAGCCTCACTATAGCTCATGTTATACCAAGCATCATGTTCAGATTGAAGAGGTGAAATGTCAATGTATCCTACTCGCGAAGAACCCATCAAGAAAGAGTCAAATTGATTGGGGTGCTCTATAATGAGTTTTTCTTTAATACATCGCTGATTGGGTTCGATAGTTACTGAACTAAAATCTTCTTTGATAACACCGTAGGGATCAAGGATGTAATTGTATGAAACGATGAGTCCTAGTGTTGTAAACACTGGGATTAAAAAAAACAATAGAATACGAGTAAATTTTTTCATGTCTTAAATTTCGGACAAGATTTTTTTAAGATGGCTAATCCTAGGATGTATCTGATTATCATAATGGTAAAGCTGAAGCATTTTGTTGCGTCCATTCATGGCTTTTTCCTTCATTAAGTCTTTGTTTTGGTGTAGTTCCAAAATTTGTTGAACAACCTTTTTACTATCAGAGTCAATTTTAATAAAATCCTGTCCATCTACTAAATTGATGTTTTTACTTTCATTAAAATAGTCTGTCATAAAGTTTAAATTGCCAAATAATGAAGCTGTTACAGATGTAGATAACGGGAAACCATCAAAGGCTCCAGGGTGTAAAATAAAAGGTTGATTAGCTGAAATTAGCAGATGTGTTTTGCTTAATACGGTCTCAAACTGAGTTTCATCCAAGACTCCTTTAAAATCAATTACTTCTTCTAAAGAACGATCAATTAGATCATTTTTTGAAAAACCGCCAATAACACCAAAGGAAAAACTCCTTTTTAAAGGCAATAGTTCTAACGCTATTTTTTGAAAGGTATCAAAACCTTTATCGGCACCATCAGGAGTATATTTATTAGCAAAAAATACAATATTGGTTTTATTTGTTGGTTTATCATATACGTATGATTGTATCGCAATATCGTCAAGATTTAGAGTTACCCCGGGAATCAAACGTATCATATGTTCTGGACAAATTCCTTTAGCTAATAAGTACTCTCGAGTACAACTTTGATTTACAATTACTCCTTTGCATAATTTATTTTTGAGCACTTCCGTTAAAAAGGAATCTATTTTTTCGTCAAAAAAACAAAAGCCGCCACCTGGGTATAAGGTAAAAGTGAAGGGGATATTATTTTTAATAATGGTAGGGAAGAAATAAACCAGATTGTTGTAAAATAAAAAATAGGCGAGTCTTCCCTTGTATTCTTTATGGTGTTTAAACTTTTGTATCGTGTTTTTAAGTGATGGATAGATTTTACAAAGTTTAGATTTGTTGGTTGAATAGCTGCGTCCTTGGTTGTAGTTTTGATAAGTAGTAAGGCTGCTATAAATTTTTACATTCTCAAATTCTTTACAAATTTCGGCATATTCATAGCTTCTCCACGGAGATAATAATGAGGGAATAAAATCATCAAAAATAATGATGTCATGCCGTCTTTGATTGCGTGATAGTACTTTTTTTAAAAGCTGTTTTAAGGTTGAAATCATTTTGTTGTTTTCTCTTAAATAAAGGAGCTACTACAGCTTAAGAGTATCTTTTATAAAAAACATGATATTTCTCTTGATTCTTTCAAACTTAGTAGGTTTTACATAAGTTCCTTTTATTAACTGTATTTGATCACGAAGAATAGTTTGAGTCTTAAAATTAAAGTTAGGAATAATGAGCTCAATAAAACTAGTCCATACTTGATGACGTTCCGATTCGTTTCGTGATGACCAATACGAGTTGTCATGAATTCTGTAGACTGCCATTTCGTCTGTCATTTTGTAAATTTTGCCAAAGCGTGCATTGAGCATATGGATAAAATAATCTCCAATTGGTGCTTTCTCAAAATTTTTCGGAAAAGAAGGAAATAAATGATTTCTGTAGACTACTGAACAGGTGTGAATAAAATTCCCCTTAGCTAACTCATAAATGGTGGTCACTGGTCGTACCTCCCGAGTGATTGTGTCTTTTACAAGTTCACCTTTTTGTAAGATTCGAATGGGATGAAAACAAATTACAAATTTTTTGTTTTGTTCTAAAAAGTCTACCTGCTTTTGAAGTTTGTTGTCATCTGTCCAATAATCATCACCTTCACATAAGGCTACATAATCTCCATCACAGGATTTTATGGCATTGCTAAAGTTGGGAATAGGTCCAATGTTTTGCTTGTTTTTTATATACTTGATGCAACTTCCTTTTGGATGTTCAGCAATGATGCTATTGATTATAGTTTCGGAGTCATCAGGCGAGTTGTCTTCAGCAATGACTAATTCGATTTCAAAATTTGTCTTTTGATCAAGAACCCCATGAATAGCCTCTTTTAGAAACCTTCCGTGGTTATAAGTAATCATGCAAATGTTAACTTTCATATTTCTTTCAATAATCTAATAAGATATCGACATTTCGTTCCACTATTTCCATAATTACAATGTCTGGTTTTTCATTGATGATAAGATCCTTGTCAAAAAATTGATTCCAAATCACAACAGTTTCACCAAAATGTTCGGTGATAAACTTAGTCATAAAAGGAAAAAAGGAGTCCCCAAAAAAGAGTAATTTATGGTCTTTGCCAGCAGTAACAAAACGCCTCTCGTATGTCAATGGATTATAAGGATAACCGTCAGGTACTTGTAAACGCCGTGCTACTTCACTACTCGGGTTCGGCTTTGATGAAGGGAAATCCAGTAGTACAAATTTTTCAATTTGGGACCGTTTAAGCATACTATTTAAATCCCCTACAACGCGATCGGAGTAGGACATTGTGAACGTTTTAAAATTTCTAGGGACAAAAGAGGTTTGAGGAAATTGATTTTTTAAACTCTCCATTATGGCTAAATGCCCGTAAAACCCTCCTACTTCAGTCCAATGGGTGTCGGTTTTATAATATAGATTATGGTTGTTGATTTTGGGAAATTTGGCAGATAAATCAATGTAATTGATGTTATTTTCGATGCACAAATGTTGTATTTGTTTACGTTTTGTAATGCTGTCTTTTTGAAGGATAGGGATCATGTGACCATACACAGTTTCTTTATTAGGGGCAACTGCCAAAAAAAACGGAATGCCTTGCTGTTTTAGCCAGGCTTGCTTCTTCAAAAGATTGGTTTTGATGACTGCAAGTTCGTTATTCGAAAAACGAACAAATCCCTTAGATTCCGTCAAATTATAGCTGAATCCATCTCCACAAAAAAGCCAACCATTTTTAGTTTCGATAACCTTGCCAGGAATGCTGTTGATATGAAAGATGTTGTTTTTTAAAAAGGCATATACTTGAAAAAATTCTGCTTTAAGAGGGAAGTTTCTTTCAAAATTTCCATTAATACGTTTACTTGAGTAGGGGTCGTCCACTTTCACTCTAATGGTAACCAAGATTAAAGGGAGCGTTAATAATAACAGGCAAACACCAATAAACACCTTATTTATTTTTGTTTTCATAGTTGTTAAAACTTAAAGTAAATAAATGGATTATAGGAGTCCGCAGCAACATGAATTATACATATCATGAGTAAAAAAATAAATACCATTGGTCTTAGTAAGATGGATTTGGGATGCGCAAGAACCAGATGAATGTATTTATAAGTTGGTAGAGCAAAAACCAAAGCTAGAAAGGAAATTACGTAAAATTCGTTATGAATATGCATATAACGGATATAACTGTCTAAAGCTGGGCTCTCCTGTAAGACAAACATTCGCTCTAAATAATCAAGAGCATGCTCCAGATCAGCAGCTCTAAAAAACACCCACCCGATAACGACAATGCCTAGTGTATAAATATGTTGAACGGGTTTACCTAGTTTGTCTAAAATGGTGTCGAATCCTAATCTTTCTATAATTAGAAATAATCCATGGAAAAGTCCCCAAATGATGAAATTCCAGCTCGCACCATGCCATAGTCCCGTAACGAAAAAGACTATTAGCAAATTAAAATAGGTTCTTTGGTTCCCTTTTTTATTACCACCTAATGGGATGTATAAATAATCTCTGAACCATGTGGATAATGAGATATGCCATCTTCTCCAAAATTCCTTTATGCTTCGTGAGATATAGGGGTAGTTGAAGTTTTCTAAGAAATGAAAACCGAACATTTTCCCTAAGCCAATAGCCATATCTGAGTAGGCACTGAAATCAAAGTAGATTTGAAGTGTATAGGCAAATATGCCTAACCATGCCGAGGATGTAGAAATATCATTGATGTCTGAATCAAAAACAACATCTGCAACGGAAGCAAACGTATTGGCAAAAACCATCTTTTTGGTTAGACCGATAATAAAACGTTCTAGCCCTGAAACAAATTGGGCAGTATCAAAGCTCGTTTTAGTAGATAATTGTTTCTGAACATCGATGTACCTTACAATGGGTCCAGCAACTAATTGGGGGAATAGGGTTACAAATGTTGCAAACTCTACATAATTCCGATTGGCCTTTACTTGTTTTCTGTATACATCAATGGTGTAAGACAGACATTCAAAGGTATAAAAGCTAATACCGATAGGAAGAGCAATTTGTGGTAAATTGTTTAAAGTGTCCCAATTCACATTTAGCAATTGCAAAAGGTTGTTGAAGTTGTCAAATGTAAAATTGAAATACTTGAAAAAACCTAAGGTTGATAAGTTAAAAATGATAGAAAGCCGTAGTCCTAATTTTTCTTTACCGTCTTCGATTAAAATTCCAAAATAGTAGTTGGCGATTGTTGACAAGATAATCATTAATACTAATACCTTTTCTCCAAAAGCGTAGAAGTATAAACTGGCAATGAGTAATAAAAGATTTTTAAATCTTTTGGGTACGCTATAGTACAATAGTAGTACTAAAGGTAAAAACATAAATAGAAAGGTGGCACTACTAAAAACCATAGGGTTACGGGTGGAATTGTCGTTTATTTAAAATTTTGTCAATGGTTTCAACAATTCTAGATTGTATTGGGTAATAATAGCGCATGTTTTTTTTACGGTTGAGGTACAGCGTTATAATGGCTTTAGAATTTTCTTTAAAGATGTAAGATAGTTTATGGTTAAGCGCAATTATTTTGTTGTTTTTTTCGTAGGCCTGAATCAGTTTTTTTAAAATTATTTTATAAGACTTTAGGGATAATTTCTCATTCTCCAGATTGTAGGTGTGAATGAAAAAGCGTTCAGTTCTTTTGTTTTTTTTAAAGAAGACGCCTCCAACTTGTTGATTTTTATGAATTCTGTAGCAAAAAAGCTTTTTGCTAATGAGTTCAAAACTGTTGTGATGTGCTGCAATTAAGGCTACCCATTCGTCGTGATGAAATCCCGGTATAATAGGGAAGGGCATAATATTTATGACAAACTCCCTACGCACAGCCATTGATGCCCCTGTTGCTAAGTTTCCGAGATAAGAAATAATTTTAAAGTAATCAAAAGGAATAGATCGATTATTTAAAAATTCAGGAATGTCCCATAATGAATATTTTTCGGCAGTAGCTGAATTTTCGTCCATATAAAAGCCGTTCGATGCGATCACATTAATTTCTGGATGGCTTTCAAAATAACTACAAAAGGCTTTCACTTTAGTGGATTCCCATTTATCATCCTGATCACATAAAAAAATTA
This sequence comes from Flavobacteriales bacterium, assembly GCA_020635875.1. Classification (GTDB taxonomy): domain Bacteria; phylum Bacteroidota; class Bacteroidia; order Flavobacteriales; family Flavobacteriaceae; genus Flavobacterium. The sequence continues at coordinate 45,172 of JACJYY010000006.1, read as the reverse complement.
CCTCATTAGAACATAAAGAGATGGCTTTTTCAAAGTTTTTAACACTTCTTAGATTGACTTCGTTTTTATATATTCTAAACAGGTTAGGATTATCAATCGCATATTGCTCAAGAATATCTAATGTTTTGTCAGTAGAGCCGTCATCACATACCACAATTTCATCTACAGATTGAGTTTGATTCAAGATAGAATCAATTTGCTCACGGATAAAACGCTCTCCATTATACGTACAAAGTGCTACTGAAGTTTTCATAAACTACTGAGGTAAGGTTATTGGTTCGTGACCTTCCAAATCTAGAACATATTTAATCCAATTCCCAAAACAATATTTCGCCTTTATATGTTGGGAGGGTGTGACATATGGCAAAGAAATAAATTCTTCTAGTTGGTCAAGGTTGCTTTCATTCCAAATGAAGATGTTATTAGGATGATAAAAATCGTACTTGGAAACGGCGACATTATTGGTAATTAATTTTTTATCATAATGCAAAGCCTCAAATGTTCTAAAGGAGAGTCCCTCGTGTGTTTGATTGAGAAAGTCTAACGCAATCTTAGATTCTCTTAATCTATTGATATTGTTTTCATAGCTCATGTGTTCTGTCATAAAATGGATAGGAGAACTAAGATATTGGGGTTTAGTAACATTTTCTTTCGAATACAAATGAATGTCAGTTGTTAGGTTGAGTGTGTTGCATTTTTGAATGAAATTCAAAATAGCAGGCATTCGTTTTTCGATTAAAGAGCCTACAAAGAATACATCGTGTTTAGCCTCAAAATCGATAGTGTCCGAAGCGAGTTTAAAATAGAAGTTAGTCAGTGGCAAAAATTGTTGTCCTTTGTATTGGATGTCGTTTTTGTCAAAAACGAAGAAACGGTCAAATAAATCCAGATACTTATAAATGGCAGGAAAACGGTGTAGCCCATCCCATTGATAACCCACCATTACCTTAGATTTACTACGAATAATATCCAGAATGTATTTGGGATAAATATCGGCCCGTATAATCAAAGAATAGTCTACTTGAGATTGTATTTGATTAAGTTTGGAAATAACATGTTGACCATGCCGTTCAAACTTTAATTTGCTTTTATACTCACGATCGTTAAAAAAAACTTTTCGGATAAAATTATAGGTTTTTTCCCTCCAGTTTTTGTATTCGAAATGATTGTCATCATAGCTAATGTCTACAGTATTTAATCCATTTTGTTCTAGATTTTCTATAAAAAGATCATTAAATCCTATGCCTTGTGTTAATCCTATCAATATAGTTGGCTTCATATTTTGAATGTGCTTTTTTTAGAGTATAAGAATAAAACGAATTATAAATTTAGGTAAAGCTTTTGATAAGCCTTTGATACATTATCCCAGCTAAATATTTTGGCATGTTCGGATAGTTCTTTATGGGAGTTTTTAGATCTATAGTAAGCCAATCCCTTTTTAAAAACCTGTTGCATTTCTATCGGTTCAAAAGAATCAAAATAATAGGCAACATCACCTCCAATCTCAGGTAAAGATGTTTCTTTTGATAAAAATGTAGGTTTTTCAAAGTGCATAGCCTCTATGACAGGAAGTCCAAATCCTTCTGCTATAGAAGGGAAAATAAAAGCCTCACAGTTGCTATAATACCAATATTTTTCCTCATCTGTAATTGGTCCAATAACATGAACCCGATCTAAAACATTATGTTTACGGGCTTCTTCTTTGATCTTTTGAATGTAATCCTGTGATACCAGATTGCCAGCAATGATAAGTTCAAGTGTATTGTCAGCAATTAAACAAGGAATAACATGAAAATTCTTTTTTGGTAAAATCGTTCCAATAGTAAAAATAAAGGATGACTTAGGAACAAAACGAGGAGAATTGAAGTTAGGAAATCTTTGAATAGCAACACCGTTATGAATAACATGAATAGTTTTGTCATGCAAATCAAAGTGTTTTTCTATGTCCTTTTTTACGTATTCAGAAATACATGTTATAATATCAGCTTGATCAATGTTTTTTTGAATTTTCCTAAGAAAGGAATTGATTTTCTTAGGTCTATTTTTTTTTTCGATTAGAAAGTTAAGATCGTGAATCGTGTAAACGATTTTAGTTTTCGAATTGTAAGGTTTAAAATTAGAGCCTTGATGTGTGATGTGCCACACGTCAAAATCAGAGGTTTGAGGGATATATAACCTATGGGTTAAGATATTGGTTTTATATTGTTTGTCAGAACCAAAGGGTGGAGAAATGTTTTTTGGAATATAGAAAGTATAGTCTAATAAACTATTTTCATTATTTGATAAAGCGTTTCCTAGTCCTTTACAAAAGGAAAAAAGCCCTGTATTAGGATATTTCAGACGTTCACAATCAATTAGAACCTTTTTCATCTGGCTACTATTTTGTAATTGCGGTATTCAAATAATCGTAATTCTGTTATTTGTTCAAACGAGTTTAGGAGTTTCTTTGAAAAAGGTGCGTTATCTATTTTCGTAGGGTCAAAGGAAAATTTCCAATTACTTTTTTCAATACGAGGTTTTAATACATTTGGATATGTGCCTTCATAACGAACAAGTGTATCTGCGTTTCCGTAGTCAAATTCCTCTATATTAATCGTTTCAAGTACGGCGTCTTTGTAAGACTTAATAGTAGATAAATTTTTGACAATTCTAATTTTTCGCCCATAGCAGCGTCTAGAATGAGCGTCATAATCATAGGATCCGTAAAAATGTTTGTAATCAAAAAGCAACCCTTCAATGTCAGGATTGTTTAAAGTTAATTGCATTTCTTTTTTTATTGTATCTAAATATTTTTCATGGATACACTCATCTCCCTGAATATAAAAAGCCCAATCCATATCTTTACTGATTTCTTTAAAGGCTTTATTTGTTTCTTCGGCAAAAACACGGCCTCCTTCTTTAAGAGTATCGTCCCACGTAGTTTCAATTATTCTTATTTTGTCAGAATCAATTTTTTGAAGTAGCTCAAGTGTTTCATCATTAGAATTTCCATGTGCAATAACAAACTCATCACAAATAGGAAGTATCGAATTTATTGCTTCAACGATTGGATAGTCGTTTTTTATGGCATTTCGTATAAAAGTAAAACCTGCTATTTTCATGGTTTAAAATAATGATTGGTACAATTCAAAAACTTGCTTGGCAATGATTTCGTCATTAAATTTTTGAACATATTCAAAGCCTTTTTCTGTCATTTGTTGAGAAAGGTTTTTGTCTTTTAGGACTCGATTAATTTGAAATCCAATTTCTCTGACATTAGTAGGGTCAACATAGATAGAGTGTGGACCACCTGCTTCGCTAAAACAACCATTAATGCTTGTAATTACAGGTGTCTTGGAATATAAGGCTTCGATTATAGGTATGCCAAAACCTTCAAAAAATGAAGGATACACAAATAGTTGGGCTTCTTGATAAAGGATGGCTAACTCCTCAACGGACAGTCCTTTTAAGAAGATGACTTTAGAGGTCATTTTATGTTTAATGAGATACTCATCAATTTTTTCAAAATAGTTGGTTTTCGATCCAACGACTACTAAATATGTGTCTATACGTTTGATCGCTTTGATAACCGAAAGAATATTTTTACGAGACTCTATGGTTCCTACATTTAAAACAAAGGATTTAGGTAAATCGTATTTTTTACGCACGATCTTGATTTGTTCCTGTGTGTATTCTTTTTTGAAAGCCTCATGACAGCCCTGATAAATAACTTTTATCTTTTTTGGATCTATTTCTAAAAAATCAACAATGTCTTTTTTGGTTTGTTCGCTAATGGCAATAACGAGATCAGCCGTTTTTGCCGCGTGTTTAAACTTTAGAAAATGAATGTTTTTGTCAAAAAAGGAATAGAATTCAGGAAATCGTAAAAAAATCAGGTCATGAATCGTAACTACAGTTTTGATTTTTTGTCGGTCGATGCCAAAAGGTAATTCTCCAGACAATCCATGATAGATTTGGATATCATCTTTTTTTAAGTCTTTAATGACTCCGTTTTGACGCCAAAGGTTATAGAACTTTTGATGAAAAACAGATTGAGGAAGTTTTTCCTCAATTTTTTCGGAAGAATATGAAAATAGGTTTTGATTCGCTCTTTTTGGATTATACAACAAGAAATCATTGTCAGGGTAGTAGGTGTTTAATATACGTATCAAATCACGGCTGTAATTACCTAAGCCCGTTCTGTTGTGAAAAACCCTTTTTGCCTCAAAACCTATTTTCATCAATAGTATTTTGTTTAGATGGCTACATCGTACTCTCTCAATGCATCGTTTAAAGATGTCTTCAAATCAGTAGAAGGTTTTCTTTGACCAATAATCAAAGCACATGGTACTTGATACTCGCCAGCTGCAAACTTCTTCGTGTAACTTCCTGGGATTACTACTGAACGGTCTGGTACAAACCCTTTTCTCTCTACAGGTTGGTCTCCTGTTACGTCTATAATTTTAGTAGATGCGGTTAAACATACATTGGCTCCCAATACAGCTTCTTTACCCACTCTTACGCCTTCTACCACGATACAACGTGAACCTACAAATGCGCCATCACCAATAATTACAGGAGCTGCTTGCAAAGGTTCTAATACACCACCGATTCCAACACCACCACTCAAGTGAACGTTTTTGCCAATTTGAGCACAGCTTCCTACAGTTGCCCAAGTATCTACCATTGTCCCTTCATCAACGTAAGCACCAATATTTACATAACTAGGCATTAGGATTGTTCCTGGAGACAAATAAGCTCCGTATCTAGCTACTGCATGTGGTACTACACGTACTCCTTTTGCTGCGTAGTCTTTTTTCAATGGAATTTTATCGTGGTATTCGAAGATACCTACTTCTAATGTTTCCATTTTTTGAATAGGGAAATACATCACAACGGCTTTCTTTACCCACTCATTTACTTGCCAATCTTCACCAACAGGTTCAGCTACACGCAATTTTCCACTGTCTAATAGTTCAATAACTTCTCTAATGGCACTGGTTGTTTTTTGTTCCGAAAGTAAAGCTCTATTTTCCCAAGCTTCTTCTATGATTGCTCTTAATTCGTTCATGTTTGTTAGATTTTGTGCAAAGATAGTAAAATTAAGAACCTATAAACACTAACTTTACCCCATGCCACGAATACTCTCTATAGATTACGGACTCAAACGCACAGGAATCGCCGTAACGGATGAATTGCAAATCATTGCATCTGGATTAACAACGGTATCAAGTGATGAGCTATTACAATTTCTAAAAAACTATTTTCAAAAGGAAAAGGTTGAATTGGTAATTATAGGAGAACCTAAACAAATGAATAATCTACCCTCCGAAAGTGCACCTCTGGTACATGCTTTTATTGAAGCGTTCAAAAAACACTTTCCTCAAATGCCAATTAAAAGTATTGATGAACGCTTTACGTCCAAAATGGCATTTCAGACCATGATTGATAGTGGACTCAAAAAGAAACAACGACAAAATAAAGCATTGATAGACGAAATCAGTGCCACTATACTCTTACAAGATTACCTGAATTCCTCACTGAGATAGTTGTTTGTGTGTTCAAAATAGGTTTAAATATGGTGAAAACGCAGGTTTTGATTATTTGCCGATTCCACATCTGTAATATTGTGTAATTACTCGATTTTTTTGACAGGTACTGTTGATATAATAAAAATGAAGCGCAATTGAAAAAAATACGTATAAAAACTACGTATAAGTACGTATAACTACGTAGATTTGTCGTATTAATAATTCAAAAAATATTATTGCTATGAAAAAGCTACTAGTCAAAATACTATCATTATCAGTGGTGGTTACTTTATTCTCTTGTGGAGGTAAAGAGAAGAAAACAGAAACGACAACAGTTGAAGCAGCACCAACACCAGCTTTGACTATAGAAAAGCCACAGTTGACATTTGGATTTATCAAATTGACAGATATGGCACCTTTGGCTATAGCCAAAGAAAAAGGATTCTTCGAAGATGAAGGGCTGTTTGTTTCTGTGGAAGCACAATCTAACTGGAAAAACATTTTAGATCGTGTAATTGATGGACAATTGGATGGATCACATATGTTAGCTGGTCAGCCAATTGCAGCAGGAGCGGGGTTTGGTCGTCAAGCAGAATTAGTAACACCGTATTCTATGGACTTAAACGGAAATGGTATTACAGTATCGAATGATGTTTGGTCTAAAATGAAACCAAATATTCCAGCAGATGATAGCGGTAAGCCAATTCACCCTATCTCAGCAGAATCACTTAAACCAGTAATCACAGAGTATAAAAATGAAGGAAAGCCATTCAAAATGGGTATGGTATTCCCTGTATCAACACATAATTACGAAATCAGATATTGGTTAGCAGCTTCAGGAATTCACCCTGGAATGTACACTAAAGAGAACATTCAAGGTCAAGTAGACGCAGAGGTATTATTATCAGTTACTCCTCCGCCACAAATGCCAGCTACTTTAGAGTCAGGTACGATCTACGGATATTGTGTAGGTGAGCCATGGAACCAACAAGCTGTATTTAAAGGAATTGGAGTACCAGTTACTACTAACTATGACATTTGGAAAAACAATCCAGAGAAAGTATTCGTAATGACAAAAGAATTTGTTGAGAAATATCCTAATACAGCAGTAGCAGTAACGAAAGCCTTAATTAGAGCAGGTAAATGGTTAGATACTGAAGGTAACAGACAAGAAGCAGTAGAAATCTTATCAAGACCAGAATACGTAGGAGCACCAGTAGAAGTATTGGCTAACTCAATGACAGGAACATTTGAATTCGAGAAAGGAGATAAGAGATCAATGCCTGACTTTAATGTGTTTTATAGATATGATGCTACGTATCCATTCTATTCAGATGCTGTGTGGTTTTTAACACAAATGAGAAGATGGGGACAAATTCCAGAATCAAAACCAGCTGAGTGGTATGCTGAAAAGGCAAAAGAGATTTACAGACCAGACATCTGGTTGAAAGCAGCAAATATGTTGGTTGAGGAAGGTAAATTAACAGCAGATGAAATCCCAAGCACCGATGGTTATAAGCCTGCGACAACAGACTTTATTGATGGTAACAAATACGATGGTAAAGATCCAATTGGGTACATCAATAGCTTTAAAATAGGTAATAAAGACAAGTAAAATAATCTAAAAGGCATTGCATTAGTAATTGATGCCGGATTTGGGGAGGTTTTACGGGCTTCCCCAAATTTTTGTTGAGATTTTCGAATTTAAAAGAAGATTAATCAAGAAAAAAAGAGTCATGAAAAATAAAGTAATTCGAGTATTAAGTTTTATCGGTTTGGGTTTTTTAGAACCTGCTATCCGTTTAGCTTCGGGTGAGGAGCCGAAGAAAAACGCCATGGAGTTTGTGAAGAAAATTATTCTTCCAATAATAACTATCGTGGTATTTATGGTAACGTGGTCTAAGGGGGCAGAAGCACTCGAAAATAGGGAGCGCGAATATAAACTAGAACAGGCTTTTGCTAGTGGAGGAGAGCAAGCTGTAAACGAATTGAAAGCTTGTTTTGAAGCTAACGGAAGTAGTTGTCAAATCACGGCTCTACCAACACCTTCTGCTGTATATAATGCGTTTAATAAATTAATTGCGGATCATAAAGTGATTAGCGAAAAGAAAGAAGCTTTCATAGAAAAAACAGCTGCCTTAAACGAAGCACGAATTGCAAATGGCGAAGAACCTATTGTATATACAGGAAGGCCATCTTTTGTGGATCAGATAAATAGAAGTATCAAAACCGTATTTGCAGGATTCTTTTTGGCTCTATTTTTAGCCGTTCCAATAGGTATAGTTTTGGGGTTAAGCGAGCAGTTAAGAGCTTCTTTTAACTGGTTGATTCAAATCTTTAAACCTGTGTCACCAGTAGTTTGGTATTTGTTGGTGTACATGATTGTTAAGACGTTTACTCTAGGTTTTGATGGAGATACGTCATTCATAATATCTTTTATTGCGGTGGGACTCTGTGCCATGTGGGCAACCTTAGTAAACACAACTTTAGGGGTGTCAAGTGTGGATAAGGATTTTATTAATGTAGCCAAAGTCTTAAACTTAAGTACACTACAAAAGATATTTAAAATCATTTTACCTTCTTCTTTCCCATTAATTTTTACAGGATTGCGAATTACTTTATCTGTAGCATGGATGGTATTGATTGCTATTGAGTTGTTGTCACAAAGTCCAGGACTAGGTACTTTTGTTTGGGAAGAATTCCAAAATGGAGCAGCCGATTCTAATGCAAAAATTATTGCAGCCATGTTTGTAATCGGTGGTATAGGATTCTTGTTAGATCGATTAATGTTCACCATACAACAGTTAATGACCTTTACGGAAGAATAGTCAATCAAGTTTAATCTTAATACTAAAGTTATGGCGTTAATTGAATTAAAAAATGTTTCAAAGTACTATGGAGAAGGAGCCGATAGAGTTGAGGTATTGAGTAACATTAACCTAAAAATAGAAGAAGGAGAGTTTTTGGCTATTGTAGGTTTTTCTGGCAGTGGAAAAACAACATTAATCAATTTGATTTCTGGATTGATTCAACCTGATGAGGGAGAAGTTTTGTATAAAGGAGAACCTGTTAAAGGACCCAGTCACGAACGCGGTGTAATATTTCAAAACTATTCTTTATTGCCTTGGTTGAGCGTTAGGAATAACGTAGGGATGGCGGTAAAACAAGCCTTTAAAAAGCTGACGAAAAAGGATACTAAATCTAAAATAGAAGAGTATGTGCAAATGGTAAACCTTTCGCATGCTATTGATAAATTACCAAAGGAACTCTCAGGAGGGATGAGACAACGGGTTTCTGTAACTAGAGCTTTATCCATGAATCCCAATGTAATTTTAATGGATGAGCCACTGAGTGCATTGGATGCTTTAACCAGAGGGAATTTACAGGATGAAATCATTAACATTTGGAGTAAGGACAAAAAAACGGCTTTGTTGATTACCAATGATGTAGATGAAGGAATATATATGGCAGACCGCATTATTCCATTAAATCCAGGGCCAAAGGCGACATTAGGACCAGAGTTCAAAATTGATTTGGCTCGACCGAGAAACAAAATCGAAATGAACCATATGGAGTCCTTTAAAAAGACTCGAAACAGTATCACAAATTATCTGATCGAAATTGGAGAGCAAAGAAACGCAAACAAAACAGAAGTAACCTACGTTTTACCTGATTTGAAACCGAAGTTACCGCGTAAGTTTTTGACCAGAGAATAAGTTGAATTTAAGACAAATATCATGATAGAAAACGCACAAAACGGTTTAGGTTTTAAACAATATTTATTAGAGATATCTCATTTAAAGAAAGTATATCCAACACCAACTGGAGGTTTTACGGTGTTAGAAGATCTTAATTTTACAGTAGATCAAGAGGAATTTATTTCAATAATAGGGCATTCAGGGTGTGGTAAAACTACTTTGTTGTCAATGATTGCTGGACTCAACGAAATAACAGGAGGACAAGTTATCTTAAATGGAACACCGATTGATGGGCCAGGACCAGACAGAGGAGTGATATTTCAGTCACCGAGTTTGTTTCCTTGGATGACCGCTCTAGAAAATGTAATGCTTGGTGTCAATCAGGTGTTTGCACACGGTTCTAAAAAAGAAAGATTAAATATTGCTAAATACTATTTGGATAAAGTAGGATTAGGCGGGTCTTTTGACAAAAGAGCAAGAGATCTTTCTCAAGGGATGCGCCAGCGTGTGGGGATTGCCAGAGCATTTGCGCTAAAACCTCAAATATTATTATTGGATGAACCTTTTGGGATGTTAGACTCTTTAACCAGAGGGGAACTACAAGATGTATTAATTGATGTTTTGGCAAAGGAAAAAACGACGGCCATTATGATTACACATGATGTGGACGAATCCATATTCTTAGCAGATCGTGTGATTATGATGACTTCAGGACCTAGAGCTCAGATTGGTGATATTCTTAAAATTGATTTTGAAAAACCAAGAAATAGAAAAGAACTATTAGAGCATCCAGACTATTATAAATACCGTGAACATCTGATTAATTTCTTGGAGCATTAATATTAATGAATTGATATTAAAAAACGAATTAACAAGCCGTAGTCTTTTAATGAGATTTACGGCTTTTTTTATGCTGCTAGATAAAAAGCGAAAAAGTTTGATAAAAAATTAAAATATTGTCCGTAATTTTGTCCGTATTCGTAAAAACGTCCGTAAATATGGCAACAATTAATTTTTATCTTGACAAACCAGACAAAAAAGGTCTAGCCCCTATCCATCTGCGAATTAATTGTAACGGAAGTCAAATAAAATTGGCTACTGGACAGAAAATTGCAACGGAACATTTTGATAAAAAAGATCAAAAGGCATTAAACTATTCGGCTGAAACTACTGAAATAAATCACTATCTGAACTTTTTAAAAGAACGTGCAAACGAGCTTTTGCATCACTCGAATAAAAAAACATTTTCACAGGAAGAAATCAAAGAAAAACTAACTCAGCATATTGAAGGTTATAAAGAGAATCATTCTGTTAATATTGTAAAAGAACAGGTTTCGCTTTACGGTAAACCTTTTACTTTTGTAGACTTATTTGCTGGTGCTGGTGGGTTTAGCGAAGGGTTTCTGCAAGCGCAAGTAAATAATAAGTTTTTTGATTTTATTGCTGCAAGCGACATAAATGAAAATTGCGAATTGACTCACATTGTTCGTTACAATCATCAACTCGGTTTAAATGCTGAATTTTTAAGACAGGATATTACGGAGCCTGATTTCCTTGATAATTTTCTAAAAAAAATAGGTAACAAAAAAATAGATGTTGTTTGTGGTGGCCCTCCTTGTCAAAGTTTTAGTCTTGCTGGAAAACGTAAGAAGTTCGATAAAAAAGATGATTTATTCTCACATTATCTTGAAGTAATCAAGATTTTACAGCCTAAGTACTTTGTAATGGAGAATGTAAAAGGCATTCTTACAAAAGAACAAGGAAAAATTAAAGACTTAATTATCCAAGAGATTAACTCGATCGTTGATACAAACGAAATTCCAGTTTTAGTTTCTTTCATAAGAAAAATGAAGTCAGACAAAAATAGCTTTCTACTTGAATGTATTGTAAAGCGAGTTGAAATTGAAAATCTAAGAGATGAGGAAATTGAAGCAGGTCGAGAAGAATTTATACGTTTCGTTGATTCTAGATTTAAGCAAATTACTCCAAAAATAGCAGACTATAAAACAAGTAAAACCGATTCCAGAATAAATACGATTAGGCACGGGTTTAATATTCTTGCACGAACTAAAGAATGGGAAAAACTAAAACGTGATATCATCAAAGAGAAGGATTACTGTAATGTTGACGGTGATGCCTATGTAGAACAATTCACTTCATTTTTAACACATATAAGTTCCGAAAGTATTATTGCACAAATAGAAAACGCTTTCAATGAAATGAAAGTTCCTGCGACCCATAAAAAAACCTGCGATGACATTATCACGGCCTTGAAGATTTATACGGCGTCATTTGATGAAACTGTCGAAACATTGCTGAGTATTTCAACTGAAAAAGAACGAGAAGCATTAAAAGGTATTTTGGAAGGCATCAGACTTTACAAAATTGAAAAACCATTTGTAGCAAATGCTTCCAATTATGGCGTTCCTCAAAATCGTGAACGAGTACTTTTTATTGGTTGTCGAAAAGACCAGAAATTCATTTCCGAAATACCTCCAACTGTTAAACCAGAAGAAAAGGTAACTGTTTTTGAAGCTTTATATGATTTAGATTTTATAGGAAACAACCAAGAGGCTCATCATTATGAACTGGTAGACATTTCAAAGCAGTTTAATGGTTCGGCAAAAAAAATGATGAATCTCCTCAAGAAAAGAACAATTGATGGAAAAGAAAATTCTAAAATTGGAAAATCATTTGCCGAATGGTCTAAAGAAGGTCGGCTAATAGAGAGATATAAGCCTCAAACAAAACCAATTTATGTTCGAAATTTTGAAGGACTTCACAAAGGAGAAAAGTATTTCGATATTCTCAACAATCACAAAACAAGTAATCAAAATGAAGACGTAGTTAAACGACTTAAAATCATCTTAGAAAATGGTGACTATAAAAAAGCTCAATGTGAATTAGAAGAATGTGGATTAAACTCGAATAAAAGAAATTACAATGTATTAAAGCCAGAAGAACAAAGTTCTACTATAATGACTATTCCAGATGACTATGTTCATTACAATTCGCCAAGAGCGTTAACGGTTCGTGAAATGGCACGATTGCAATCGTTTGACGATTCTTTTGTTTTTCAAGGCAAACGTTCAACTGGTGGAAATAACCGAAAAACAGAAGTTCCTCAATATACCTTGGTTGGTAATGCAGTTCCACCATTATTAGCGAGAGCAGTAGCAACAGAGATTTTGAAAAGTATAAAATGAGAGCACTATCATCCTTTGAACAGTCAAAAATAAAGCTACTGACAAAAAATCAAGTTTCATTAGCACTTATTGAACCAACAGAAACAGGTTTAAAAAAGTCGATAATGGATGCCACAGGTTCTGTTAGGAGTTTCTTGAAAGAAAATAATATTCACGATTACGATATTCAAGGGCAAGGCCCTGAAAATAAAGTACAGATTGACGCGAAGATTTATGAAGATTTCCACATTATAAACTCAACAGCTTCATTATACAGGCCACAAACAAAGAAGGGCGATCCAAGAATCTGGTTTTCTGGACTCACAAAGGTCGCTAATCCAAATGACATCGTTGCATTAATCTTCTACTCTGGGTCGTTTCACATTTTCAATTTAACTCAATTGAATGTTGAATCTTTATTGAATTCCAACCTTGTAAATCCTTTAAAGGAACTTGTTTCAGAGATTAATGGTAAAGCCAATGAAATTGCAATTGAACTTCTGGCAATGTTGAGAAAGGTTGCTAGTTCAGGGCCTATTCCATCAATGGTTGCAGCTGACACTTCTGTTGGGAGAACCTTGGAAACCGCATTGGGAATTGACATCAATTCATCCAAACAACCCGACTACAAAGGAATAGAGCTCAAATCATTTAGAAGTAGTAGAACAAACAGAAAAAACTTGTTTGCACAAGTGCCTGACTGGTCGTTAAGTAAATTCAAAAGCTCGTCAGAAATTTTAGATACTTTTGGTTACAATAGAGGAGAAGATTTCAAATTGTATTGCACTGTATCTGCAATTACCCGTAACTCACAAGGATTGTCATTAAAACTTGATTCTGATATAAAACAACTCATCGAAAATTCGGATAATCCTGAAATTGGGGATTTTGTAATTTGGACTTTAGAGACACTTCATAATCGTTTAAAGGAAAAACACAAAGAAACATTTTGGGTTGAAGCAGATAGCATCTATAAAGATGGACGAGAACATTTTCAGTATTCATTTGTAGAGCACACTAAAAAGCCTATTACTTCCCAATTCGATATTCTAGTTGACCAAGGGATAATAACGCTTGATCATACAATAAAAAGAGATTCTAAGGGAAGGGTACGTGAAAAGGGACCGTTTTTTAAAATCAAACCCAAAGGATTGGAATTGTTGTTTCCTCCAAGTGAAAAATATAATTTAATATACTAGTCCCTTGACTGTCATATTATTAAGATATATTAGCTAACACTCAACACCTAAAAAAACGTCATTATTTCTTCCGTACAATTACGTATTAAATATTTTTGAAAATTAAGTATTTATACGTAGATTTGAAGTCTTAAATAGAAATCCAAAAACCTAAAAGGGGATAAGGAATATATTTAAGACTTTCTTTTTTAATTAAAACGAGGAAAACATGAAACAAAAGGAAATCAAATCAACGTGTTCGTATTGCGGAGTGGGATGTGGAATTATAATTAAGAAAGACCATAATCAGAAAGTTATAGTTGAGGGAGATCCTGATCATCCAGTAAACAAAGGGATGCTTTGTTCTAAAGGGATGAATTTACATTATGTAGTTAATGATGTATCTGATAGGATTTTGTATCCAGAAATGCGTTGGAGCAAAAACCACAAAAGAGAACGTGTTGATTGGGATACAGTTTTGGACAGAACAGCTGCCATTTTCAAAACCTTTATAGATAAATTTGGTTCTGATAGTGTGGGATTTTATGTTTCTGGTCAATGTTTGACAGAAGAATATTATATCGCTAATAAGCTTGTTAAAGGTTTTTTTAAAACGAATAATATAGATACCAACTCGAGGCTATGTATGAGCTCGGCTGTGGTGGGTTATAAAAAGACCTTTGGAGAAGACAGTGTGCCTATTGCTTATGAAGACATTGAATTGGCTGACTGTATGTACATCACAGGGGCCAATCCAGCATGGTGTCATCCTATTTTGTTCAGACGCATAGAAAAGGCTAAAGAAGAAAATCCCAAGTTAAAAATCATAGTAGCTGATCCTCGTAAAACAGATACTGCTGCCTTTGCTGATTTGCATTTACAGTTGATTCCAGGGACTGACATTATTTTAAACAATGCGATTGGACGATGCATCATTGAGAATGGTGATGCTGATGAGGAATTTATCAGTAAGAGCTCAGAAAATTTTGAAGCCTACAAAAAGTTAGTGTACAGCACGACATTAAAAGAAGCCTCAACTCTTTGTGGAGTGTCGATTCAAGATATCAAATTGGCGGCTGAGTATATCGGTCAAGCCAAAGGGTTTATGTCTTTTTGGACAATGGGACTAAACCAAAGTGTTATTGGCGTAAATAAAAATATTTCGTTACTCAACTTATCATTAGTTACAGGGCAAATCGGTAAACCTGGTTCAGGACCCTTTTCATTGACAGGTCAACCCAACGCAATGGGAGGTAGAGAAGTAGGAGGAATGGCTAATTTATTAGCCGTTCACAAGAATTTAGAAGACCCAGCTCATAGACAAGAGGTAGCCGATTATTGGGGGGTAGATACCATTTCGCCTAAACCCGGATTGACGGCTACAGAAATGTTTCAGGCTTTAGAGACAGGTACACTAAAAGCCATTTGGGTAATATGTACCAATCCAATGGTAAGTTTGCCCAATGCCCGTCAGGTAGAAAAAGCATTGCAAAAAGCCAAATTTGTTGTCGTTCAAGACATATCACACCGATCAGATACGTTGGAGTACGCAGATGTAGTATTGCCTGCTGCTGGTTGGTTAGAGAAAGAGGGAACGATGACCAACTCTGAACGTCGTATTTCGCATTTATCTAAAGGAATCAATCCGCCAGGAGAGGCACGGCCAGATGTGGAAATTTTATGTCATTTTGCCAAAAAAATGGGATATAAGGGTTTTGACTACAATAGTGTGGAAGAGATCTATAAAGAATACGCGGAAATGACTAAAGGGACATCAATTGATGTCTCCTTCCTCAATTATGACCGTCTGAAAAACGAAGGTACATTTCAGTGGCCTGTATCGTCTTATGGACATTCAGGTACACCAAGGCTATTTTCGGATCATCAATTCTATACACCATCTAAAAAGGCCATTTTTAACATTCCAACTGTATTAGAAAATCAATCTGTAGGAGTAAGCAAAGAATACCCTCTCATTTTGACCACGGGAAGGATAAGAGATCAATGGCATACGATGACCAAAACGGGTAAGGTATCTCGTTTGCAAACCCATTATCCTAAACCCGTCTTAGAGATGAATCCTGTAGATGCGTACCGTTACAGTTTTAAGGACAAGGATATTGTAGTCGTAAAAAGTGCTAATGGAGAAGTGCGCGTCAAATTAAGTGTTACTGAAAACATCAGAGAGGGAGTAGTTTTCTTACCGATGCATTGGGGGAAACAACTGAAGAGCGATTTAAACAGAGCTAATAATTTGACCCATACGCTTATTGATCCTACATCCAAAGAACCAGATTTTAAATTTACTACGGTATCGGTTACAAAATATAAAAAGGACTTTGAGAAAATCGTAGTGATTGGAGCAGGAGCTGCAGCCTTCCGTTTTATTCAGAATTATAGAGATTACAATTCCAAAGATGAAATAGTGGTGTTCTCTAAAGAACCCAACCCATTTTACAACAGAGTGTTGCTGCCAGAGTATGTAACGGCTGAATTGAGTTGGGAACAATTACAAAAAATCAAAAAGGCAGAATTAGACAAACTCAATGTAACAATGCTTGCGCCGATAGGGGTAGAGTATATTGATAAAGAAGCTAAAACAGTTACGGATAGTCTAGGTAATACACATAGTTATGACCGATTGATTATGGCTACAGGAAGTAGACCTTTTGTGCCTAAAGATGCGCAATTGGATTTGCCAGGTCGTTTTACTATTAGAAGTAAAAAGGACGCCGATAGTTTGCGTTTACATCTGGAGGCGACACAATTACCACCCGAAGAACAACATGTAGTGCTTGTGGGAGGAGGTCTATTAGGCTTAGAATTAGCAGCTGCGCTTAAACACAAAAATCATAACATTACAATTATACAACGAGGGTCACGCTTGATGGAGCGTCAATTGGATGTGACCGCTAGTAGATTATTGGCCAATGAAATTCAAAAGTTGGGGATTCAGATTTATTTCAATAATGAAGTAAGTACTGTATTTGACAACGAAGAAGAAAAGACCGTTTTGGTAAACCTAAAAAGTGGTAAGGAAATAGAAGCCCACGCCATAGTGTATACTATCGGAACCATACCCAATATAGAAATTGCTAAAAAATCGGGTATTGCTTGCGCCAGAGGAGTTAAGGTAAACCAGTATCTACAGACTTCTGATCCAGCCGTATATGCTATCGGAGAGATTGCAGAGTTTAACGATATGATGTACGGAATTACTTCTGCAGCTGAGGAACAAGCAGATGTACTGGCTAATTTTATAGCAGGAGACATCAGCAGTTATTACAAAGGTTCAGTACTGATGAATATCCTAAAACTAGAAGGCGTTAGTTTGTGCAGTATTGGACAAATTGAAGTACCCGAAGATGATGATTCGTATGAAGAAATCATATTTACAGACATTAGTAAGTCTTATTACAAAAAGTGCATTGTAAAAGACGATTTGTTAGTAGGTGCCATCCTTATGGGAGATAAGAGCGAGTTTGCCGAGTTCAAAACCATGATCGAAAGTAAAATCGAATTATCCGATAAACGAAACACCTTGCTCAGAGGTCAAAGTAATGCCGAACCCGTTATCGGGAAATTGGTTTGTTCGTGCAGTCAGGTAGGGTCAGGTAATCTTGAGGCAGCCATCAAAGCAGGTTGTGACCAGTTTACAGATTTGTGTAAACAAACAGGGGCAGGGCAAGGCTGTGGTAGTTGCAAGACAGAAGTAAAGGAGATATTGAAGAATACACTAGAAACCGTTTAAATCCGTAGTTATGAAGAGTAATTTACACAGAATAATAGTTAAGGGAGGCGTACTCTCTTTAGGAGATTTAAGAGAGATTATTGAAGTTGCCGAATCATTAGATTTGGATACCGTTTCATTTGGATCTAGGCAAGATGTGGTACTAGCCAAACAGATAGAGGAAGTCAATGAAAAAACCTTTGGCAAACTCAATATTATTAAATCCAACCAAACGGGTAATGATAATATTGTTTCGTCGTACGTGTCAAGTGATATTTTTCCTAATACGTATTGGTTAACCGCCAATAAATACCTCTATGTATTAGAAAGTTTTAGGCATCAACCGAATTTAAAAGTCAATATTACTGATCCTAAACAAGGACTCGTGCCTTTGTTTACGGGGAATTTAAATTTTATTGCTTCTGAACAGGAAGACTATTGGTTCTTGTATGTGAAATTACCAGGTTGGGAAGAACAAGTAGAATACCCAGCGTTAATATATAGTTGGGACTTGGCAAAAGTCGCACAAAAAATAGAAGAGTTATTAGTAGAAGAGCCCGATTCAATAGATATGTTGTTTGCTCTGGTTTCTGAATCTGTAAGTGATAATAACAGAACGATACAGGAGCCTTTAAAAATTCCATTTCGTCCATTTCCGTATTATGAAGGGATGAATAAAGTAGGGGACGAATATTGGTTAGGATTATACTGGAGAAACAATAAATACGACATCAAGTTTTTGAAAGCCATGTGTGATTTGTGTGCCGAATGTCGTATAGGTAAAATTTCCTTAACCCCATGGAAGTCTTTTATTGTAAAAGGTATTCCAATGGCGTATAAATTACAATGGGAAAAATTCTTAGGACGATTTGGAATTAATGTAAGGCACTCATTGTTAGAGTTGAATTGGCATATTCCTTTGGATAATGCGGATGCCAGAAATACCAAGACGTTTTTAGTAAGAAGCTTAGATCAAAACGATATTAGTACCTATGGCTTAACTTTTTCTGTATTGGATTATACTAAGGAGAAAGATTATTTCACTTCGATTGTAATCGAAAAAAATCCAGCGCCAAAAGAGGTAGAGTCTATTATTATACGTGATACCTATAACGTATTGTATGCTAAACATTTCGATCCTAATACACGAACTTACATTGCTCACGTACAAGATGTCGATAAGGTAGAACTACCAGGTCTGTTAATGGAATTAAGTAAAAAGTATTTTGAAGAATTAGGGACTCAAATAGAAGATGTTAAGCCGAGTAACAAAACGGTAGAAAAGACAGCTGTCAAGGTGCATCAATGCCAAGAGTGTTTGACCGTATATGATGCTACCATAGGAGATGATTTGCAAGGGGTGGTAGCAGGCACAGAGTTTAAAGATTTACCAGATGATTATGTTTGTTCCATGTGTGAAGCGCCCAAATCTTCTTTTGAAACCAAAGCGTTAGAAAAGGAAGTGAGCTAAATTTATAATTTGCCAAGGATTTTGTCCATAATCCAAGCCGTGTGTGTGGCGGTTTCTCCAGTGGATGGATGTTTAAAGGTGTTATCCAAAAGTTCTTTTTTGAGGTTCTGGACATGATACAATTGAATATGGGTAGGGTTCTCAATAAACAGTTCTTCTTTATGTTCATTGGTCTCTAACACCAATGGAACTTCGCCAAAAACAGAAAAGGTAATTTTGCCCATATTGCCATAAATGGAAACGATATCTTCTCTATTATGTGTGCCAAAATTCCAATGACCAGAACCCGTTACTCCACTTTCATATAACCAATTGGCAACAATAGCATCCTTTGCTGTATATAAACCTTGTTGGTTAATAGAGATGCCTTGAGCTTCTTTTACGTTGCCCAAAAGCATACAAAACAAATCTAATCCATGCGAGGCTAAATCGTCAAAATAACCACCTACAGCTATTTTTGCATCCGTTCGCCAGTTGTATGTACCCCTTATGTCTAGGTCATTGGCAGGTTTGCTGAATTGCCATGAGATATGTCTAATGGCTCCTATTTTATCGTGGTCTAACCATTCTTTAATCTGATTAAAACGAGGTAATGAACGTCTGTAAAACGCCACAAAAAGAGGTATCCCTTTTTCTTTAAATGTTTGAGTAATTGTAAGACAGTCAGCATAGCTAGGAGCCAACGGTTTTTCAATAACACATGGTTTACCTGCTTTGGCTACTTTTAAAGCATATTCTAGATGAGAATCTGGTGGAGTCGCAATATAAACAGCATCAATTTTTGGGTCGTTAATGAGCTCATCCGCATCTATTGTGTATTTAGCTACTCCATGACGCTCAGCGTAATCCTTTGCTTTGTCTGCATCGCGACGCATCACAGCATAGAGTTCAAATCCATCAGTTAGTTGGTAGGCAGGACCGCTTTTAATTTCAGTTACACTACCACAACCAATGATACCCCAGCGCAATGGTTTTTGATTAATGTTAGACATCAGAAGACGTTTTTTTCTTCTCTACTAATTCACGTACCACCTCATGCTTTTTGCCTGCATGTTTCCAACGTTTATGCGTCCATAAGTAATATTCTGGTGCTTCGTAGATTTGTTTCTCAGCCTTTCGCAAGAACATGCTCGAAATCACATAGTCTTCGTGCTCTCTGGGGTGGTCTACTAATTCTTCAAAAGTAGCCTCGTAATACCCTCTCTTTATTTTTTTGACACCAGCAAAAATCATGTTTAAATCAAGGCGTTTGGCTAACATTTCTGCGCCTGTGTGTACGGGTACTTCTACTCCCATAAAGTCATCCCAGTAGAAAGACCGTTGTAACATAGGAGATTGGTCGCTGGCAAATCCATACCCGGCCAATATACCTTTTTCTTTGTTATCTGTAATGACACGAATCGTATCGTTTGTAACGATCAAGTGACCGTCAAATCGAGCTCTAATTTTACGAACGAGTTGATCAAAGTATTTGTTTCCTAACCGTGAATAAATGGCATAACCCTTTGAATCCATGTGTAGCGCCATACTCATCATCCATTCCCAATTGCCATAATGAGAGCACATGACAATAATGCTTTTACCTCTTTTTTCGTATTCTTTAAGCAATTCAATATTGGTAAAAACGAATCGTTTTTTGATTTCCCTTTTGGACATGGTCATGGATTTGATCATTTCCAAAAACAAGTCACACATGTGACGGTAAAACTTACGTTCAATTGTTGCTCTTTCTTTTTCGGATAAGTGGGGTAGGGCTAGTGCAATGTTATTTTTTACTACTGATCGTCTGTACTTAAAAACATGAAATATTAAAAAGAAAACAAAATCCGAAAAGAGATAAAAAAGCGGGAACGGAAGTATTGATGTCAGCCATAAAATCGGATAGGCCAGTATAAAAATCAGTAGTTGCATTTTATGGGATATTAATTTAAAATTCGCTAATTGCGTAATGTTTTATAAATGAATGTTCCTTTAGTAGGAGATACTAGTTTTACTAAATATAATCCGTTTTCGAAACAAGACAAATCAATGCAGATTTCGTCTTGTAATAGATTGATTTGTTCCAGCATTAACTCTCCGTCAATAGTTGTGATTTGGATGGTTGTGTCATGAAATAATTTGTCTGCATTGACTTGCACCCAATCTGTACCTGCCACAGGATAAAATTTTAACGTTTTAAGGCGATGCCTTTCTAACTGTGTGCGACTGAATATCTCTTTAAAGTTAGATGCAAATTCTTTCGGTTTACTGCAATCCGAGTGATCCCAGTTGATGGACCAAGTCATTAAACCTCTTAGATTAGGATAACCGTAAGGGTCTTGTAGTGTGTATTTTCCAGGAGGGGCACTTTTTCCCGTAAGGTAATCGATTGCTTTTTTTACCTCTTCGGGTGCTACATAACCACTCCCAGCTGCTTTTTCGCAAGCCGGTAGTCCAACGGCTACTTTTTCAGATGGGAAGCCGTAATATTCGCCTCCATAAGTGTCAAAACCATAGATTAGGGCTTCGGTCATGGCGATAATAAAATCCGCAGTTCCTTGTTCATACACCTCGCCATCAACACCGTACATGGAGCCACTATTATAGAGTTGGATTTGAAGTAAATCTATTTCATTCTTGAGTCCCTGAATGATGGGTAGGTAAGACCCCCAAGATCCTCTAAAACGGGTTTGTCCACCATGAACATTAGCGGTTTCGGGTGTTACGGTAAGCAGTAAGTTAGTGTTATTTACTTTTTTATAGTCCGATTTGAGTCGCTTAAGAGCAGCAATTAAAAAATCAACGGATGGGTCTATGGGTTGATCTATGGTTCCTCCTGTTAACGCAATTGATTCGCCTTCAAAGTTGATGTCAACCCCATCAAAATCATATTTTTCAACTATAGAACTTACAGAATACGTAAAGATATCCATTTCACTACGGGAGTTAATCTGAACTTTAGCAGTAGCACCTCCCACACTAATGAGTACTTTCTTTCCTTTTTGTTTTTGTTCTTTGATTTGTTTAATGAATTCTTCTTCGTCAACTTCGGGTTTAAAATGAATATTATAGGTGGTTCCACTTTTAGGCAAAGCAAAAGAAACGATAATCACGTTATAGCGAGCATCTACCTCATTTAGGGGGATATAATCCGCACTTTTAGAATGCCAATTCTGAAAATAACCAATAAGTGCAGGATTAGGAAGCTCGTTTTGTGCGTTGAGCTCAATTACCGGAAAGATAAAATTCAAGAAGAGCATTAAAAATAGTTTAGTTCTAGTTTTATACATAATTGGAACTATTAGTGAACTTGGATTCCTTGATGATTAATCATAATAAAATAATCTTATAAAATTAGAACTATTTATTTCTTAAGAACTTGATTGATATGATATTTGATTCCTAGGTCAACAATCTGCGCTGTAAAATTTCCTTTTAAAGGCACAAATTGTCCCCCATAAATACCTATTGACCATTTAGCATTCAACCGTTTTTCGGTACCTAAAAAGGCTTGCGCCATTAAACCACTCCCTACATCAATGGCTCCACCTCCTGCAGCTCCTAGCATTCCTTTTATGTTGATATTCCATGTTGAAGTGATGGGTTGGTAATACGTTAATCCTACAAGACCTTCGGCGTAAGCGCCATAATGTCCCTGATAAGCCCACACTGTTCCACAGTTTATAGTTATTCTTTCTCCTAAATACTTCTGAAACTCAAATCCTAACAAGTTAAAATAGGGGAGGTAATATATTCCTTTGTTTTTGGTTTGCGCATTGGGAGGGAAATAGGTTCTGTTGTGGGTTAAGAAGGCAATTTTATTCCTTTTGTAATCTGTGCCAGAAACAGTAAATGATGAAGGCGTCTCTGAACTTTCTTTTGGATAAAGGCTTTCAAAAGATTTGCCTATACTGACCTCTATATGATCTGCCGAAAAGTCTCCCCATGGAGAAAGAGTTTTTCCATACATTAATTTCAAATCAAAAGAGTTTAATAGTCGGATTCGACCGCCTACTTCATATTGTGCTGTAGCTCCACCACCTGATTCAATCGAACCACCACCACTAGGTCCCCCAAGAATCCTTGTTTCCAGAGACAATCGGTCTTTTAGTAGAGGGAGCTTTGCTCCAATTCCAACCAATAAACTCATGTATCCATCTGCACCACCAGTTACGGCGCCATTGAGCTTTAATAATCCATACCAATAAGGGGTAAGGTAACGTTCTAATTGTACGCCTCCCAATCGTACGATGCCAGTATTGATTTGAGGTCGTTCGACAGATGTTTTGGGACCAAAATTATAATATTGTGTACCTGCAACGGCTACTCTTATGGTACTAGCTCTTGGTGTTTCTTTGTCAAGAAAATCGGAAGGTTTTTTGTTGCTACTTTCAAAGAAGTTGTAACTGTTTATACTAATACCAGCATTAATACTGGTACTGCCTATAGCACCCGTAGGGAATTCGATATGAGATACTCCTACAAAAAAACCAACGTTTTTGAATTGTTGCTCAATAGTAAAATGGGGTCTCACGATTAATCCACCACCATCTGCAGCACCACCACCACCGCCACCGCCAACAAATCCTCCTAAATCAATGTAAAAGTTGTCGAATAGAACTTCTCGTCGATAACCACCAGCAACACCAAAAGTAATCAATCCAGGTCGAGAGCCTGTTACCGCAGAGTAGGAGTTTATGCCCAAATAGATACAGTCTGATTGGTTGATTATGTTAAACAAATCGAATCCAATACCTACAAAGCCCATATCGGGTTCCCATGGCATTCTGACCGTTTCATAACTGAATCTATATCGGTTGTTATATTTGTCAATACGTAAGCTATCTTGGGCGTAAATGCCTATAGATAAAAGAAAAATAAAACCAGTTACGAAAGAACGCTTGAATGTTAATTGAGTCTGCACAGTAATCTATTTGTATGCAAAAATCTTAAAAAGATTTCACTTTTAAACAGAACTAACCATTTTGTTGAAAGAATGTTTTAAGCCAGAGCTTAAACTTTCGGTGTATTGTTCCTGTGTCAAAAAATCAATTTCATTTTTCAGTTCAGGATATTTTTTGAGTGTTGTAATCAAAAATTTAAAAGCTGTAATCCGAACAGATGCGGTTTTGCCGATGGTTTCCCATATTGTCATGCAGAGATTAAACAGTTTGCCCTCCTGTTCATCAGTTAATTGCATTTTGTACAGAATTTTCAGGAGTTCTCTTTGATGACCTTCTTTTTTGTAGAGAATGGCATCTATTATAGACTCAATTTTAGATTGAATTAATGGGTCATTCTTTTTCATGCAATGTCCCACTAACCAAGCGCAACGCCATGCTTGTGGATGTGCATCGGATGTAATGAGTTCAATTGCATTCAGATATTCGTTAGAGTTGTTCTTAAGGTAGGCGACCATTTCATCTTTATGATAACGAGTGGTTAGAATGTCGTCTAGTGTGATTTTTGGTTCGAACATTTTATATTAATTTACCTCCAGATGTCTTCCTTCTCTAAAATAGGGATATATGTCACTGTACTTTTGTACTTCGTTTATACTTGTTCGTCGATTGATATGTTCTCTAGTTAGTTCAGACGGTTTTTTAATGCCTGATGCTGCCAATAGATCACTAAAACTTTTAATTGTTTCTTCATGAAAATTAGCCACTCGTTGCGCTTTATCTGAGACTACTAATCCGCTCATCAAACTTTCGTCCTGTGTGGCTACACCTGCTGGACAAGTATTAGAGTGACATCGTAAGGCCTGAATACATCCTGTAGCAAGCATCATAGCTCTTGCACTATTTACCATATCAGCTCCTAGAGCGATTGATCTGGCAATATCAAATCCTGTGAATACTTTGCCAGATGCAATAACTTTGATCTCCTCTTTTAAATCATATTTTGTTAATGTATCAACAGCAAATGCAAGTCCATCTCTTAGTGGCATACCTAACGAATTTGAAAATTCGACAGGAGCGGCTCCAGTTCCGCCTTCACCACCATCAATTGCTATAAAATCAGGTTTAATTTTTGTCGAAATCATAGCTTTGCAGATGTCCTCAAACTCTGATTTTTTACCAATGCATAATTTAAATCCTATGGGCTTACCGCCAGACAATTGCCTTAATTGTTGTACAAAAGTCATTAATTCATAAGCATCGGAAAATGCCGTATGAGAAGGGGGAGAATAGATGTCAACATAAGGTTCAATACCTCTTATGGTAGCTATTTCAGGAGTGTTTTTTATAGCGGGTAAGATACCGCCATGACCAGGTTTAGCTCCTTGTGAGATTTTAATCTCTATCATTTTAACAGCTTCTAAGGAGGCTTTTTCTTGGAAGGTATCTGGACAGAATTTCCCTTCATTTGTACGACATCCATAGTATCCAGTACCTATTTGCCATATCAAATCTCCACCTGATTCTAGGTGATATGGACTAAGGCCTCCTTCTCCTGTGTTTTGTGCAAAGTTGCCGATTTTAGCGCCTGTATTCATGGCCACAATGGCATTTTTACTTAATGATCCAAAACTCATCGCAGATATGTTTAATATACTGGCATTGTAGGGTTGAGTACAATCTTTACCTCCGACAAGTACCCTGAGTTCCTTTACAGTTTGTGTCTTATTTAGTGCATAAATGGAGTGATTCATCCATTCATAACCCACATCATATACATTTAGTTGAGTACCAAAAGGTGTGGTATCATTTACTTTTTTGGCACGCTGATAAATAACTGATCTATTTAGTCGGTCGATAGGACGACCTTCGGTATCTGTTTCGACAAAATACTGCATAATTTCAGGTCGAATCTTTTCCAGTATGTATCTAAAGTTTCCAATGACAGGAAAATTTCGTCGTATCGTATGTTTGGTTTGTAGCATATCCATAATACCGATAAGTACTATTGGTGCTACAACTACTAAAAGCCATAAAAAGCTGGCGTTTAGCAACGAAAGAGAAATAATTAATCCAATGGCTAGTAACGAAGAGAAAATAAAAATATTTTTTGGACTCATTATGCGAATTTTGAGTTAATCCATTATAAATTTTAAACCAGTAGTAATGATACTAGACCTAAAGGTAGTGTTTCTATTGTATTGATAGAATTTTAAATCAATATTTTTAAGTCCAAATTTCCAAAGGTGTGTTTTGGCAAAAATATCTGTATAGGAAATTCCAAAACCAAACTGGTTAGAGGAGTATCCTGATAAATCATAATCTGATGTATAAAAAGCGTCTGTAGATAGCGCTCCTTCGTAAGGATTGAAATAATTTGCTGCAGTTTGATTGTAAAATCTATAAGACGGGTATAAGGTAAATTTGTATGTTATTTTGATAGGGATTTCGATACTTGCTGTATGGGAGTTGATTCCCCAATCGTCAAAATAATAACGATAAAAAGTACGCACTGTAAAAATCTCATTGAGATACCAGTTTAAACGACCGCCTGTTGCAATTTTTAATCTAGAATTAGGGAGTCGTTCTATGGCATCTGCAAGTTGAAAATTATCTATAAATGAGTCGGCGACATCTCCAAAATAGACTCTCTGAAAAGGGGTGGATAACAATCCTGTTTGCTTGACAAAATCAAGTTCTAAAGAGCCTTGAACTTTTTTGTGTAGAATCTGAGAAAAGCCTACGCCTACAGAATAGGAGTTTCGTGTTTTGTTGTCAAATGACGTGAATTGAGGAGCGTAATTAGAGTTTCCTGTGATGGTGTTTTGAATGAATAGACGATTATTTAAACCGTTTCCACCTTTATCAAAAGGCCTTAATTCCATGGGGTAAATCGGTCTCCATGTATCCAAATAAGCGTTACCTTTTATGCTGATTTCGGTATTTTTTTCATTAAATAATCGAGCATAATTCCCCCCAAAACCAATCGAAAAATAGTCGAATTCTGAAGAGACAGATAATTTTGCCGCATAAATAGTATTTCGATCATCTGAACTATGGCTATAATTTCCTGTAAAATTGGTCCATACGTCTCCGCTGGATGCTCCGCTGGATGCTTGGAATGGAGTTGCGTAATTGGAGTCAAAGGGATTGATGTTACTTGACGAAGCAGAAGTATATGCTGATACACCTGCATCAATGGTAAGGACATCATCAGCGTTTAGGGGTACAGAAATAACTAAGGTTCCGGTTCCGTCAAGTAATTTTTCTGTACCAATACCACCTGTTACAGCTGCATTGTCTCCTTTTTGCGTATAATAACTGGCTAAAAAATCGACTTCTGATGTCTCAAGAACTCTTTTTTTGTATGTAGTGGTAGAGTCTTGCGTTGTTTGTGCATCTATTTTGATAAAAGCAAAGACACACAGGAATAGTATAATTTTCTTCATATCTAGTTACAGCCGCAGCCACCTCCTGTTTTACCTCCATTTGCCCCTACAGCCGCTTCTCTGTAAGAGTGCATGGTTTCAATATTACGATCACATTTTTTGTCCGCCAATGTCATATCAGGGTCGTTGATATTAACTTTTTCGTATTCTTTTACGACTACACAGCCGCTAAAAAAAATACTGATTAGAGATAGTAGTATTATTTTTTTAATCATAGCTTTTCTATTTCTATATTTTTTGATGTAAAAATTTTTCCTTCTTCGTCAATAAGAACACATTCCACATTTGGTAACTGGTTGATTCGGTCTAGACCTGTTTCTTTTCCCATCACAAAAACCGAAGTGGCAAGTGCATCAGCAAGTTCCGCTTTAGGTGCAAAAACAGTAACACTAATAACACCAGTAGAAGGATACCCAGTACGAGGGTCTATGATATGAGTATATCGCTTCCCGTTAAAAGTAATGTATTTTTCGTAGTTTCCAGAGGTTACTACAGCAGCATCGCTAACAGGTAATAATGCGAATACTTTATTTTTGTCTAAGGGGTTAGTTAGTGCGATTTTCCATTCCTTTCCGTTGGGTTGTTTTCCCCAGGTATTCATGTCTCCTGAAGCATTTACAATTCCTGAAGAGACTCCTTTGGACAGCAGTAAATCTTTGGCTTTGTCTGCTGCATACCCTTTTCCGATGGCTCCAAACCCAATTTTCATTCCTTCTAATTTTAAAAAGACGGTTTGTTTTTCTTTATCAAGGATAATATTCTGGAAACCCACTTTAGTAATAGAGTTATTAATTGTTTCTTTTGAAGGAAGTTCAGTTACGGATCCATCAAATTTCCACACTTTATCCATGGAGGCATAGCTAATGTCAAAAGCTCCATCGGTTAATCTAGAGATTCCAATAGCTCTTTCGATTAGTTGAAATAATTCTTGTTCAATTTTTACGGGTTGGATACCCGCATTTCGGTTTATTACCGAAGTCTGAGAATTAGCGTCCCAGGAAGAAATAAGCTTTTCTATTCGGGTAATTTCTTCAATAGCGATAGCAATGTATTTGCTCCCTTCAATAGAGTCATTAGCGACTACGGTAATATCAAAACGACTGCCCATTAATTTGAGCGTTTGCGTATAGGAATGCTGCGCAGTACAAGTTATTGTAAAAAGAACAAATGATATAAAAAGGAGTTGTTTCAAATTATTTAATAAAGGAATTTAACAGTTTGATATACTCTTCAGGAGTTACTTTCTTGTAACCTGTTTCACCAAGGATTTTTCCTTTGGAATCGAGGATGACAACAAAAGGGAAAATTCCATTTTTATTATACTTTTCAGCGAGGGTTGCATTTTTTTTGGTTTGTTCTGGTGATAAAGCATTTTTCTTTCGCTTAGGGAAATCAGCCTTTAACATCACGTAATGTTCAGTAGCGTACTTTTTGAAGGAGTCAGTGCTCCATATAGCACGATCTAATTTGATACAAGGCGCACACCAATCAGAACCCTGAAAAACAAGTATAATAGGTTTGTGTTCTTTTGAAGATAAGTCTTTTGCTTTAGCAAAATCAGTTTCCCAATTTTGACTAAAGGCTGTGTTTAAGCTTAAAAGGAACAAGCTTAAAAGGATTACGTATTTATTCATTTCGTTGTTTTTAAGAGTTAATGATTTATTTTTTTATTTCAAATTTTAATTTTTCTTCTAAATGAGTACCACCAGGCGCAAACGGTCAATAGTGCATAAAGAAAAATAATGAATAGCATCTGTGTCCATTCGTTTGTGAATTCATAATAGAGTATGAGTATCCCGCCTATTGATAATCCTATAATAGCGAGTATTGTTGTTAGTTTTGAGGAATTGGTTAGTTCTCTCATCTTATAATTGGCTATAGCCATAAGTAGAGAGACTAATAGGAAAGTAATACTGCCGAATTCAAGAATTAATTCGAGTCCGCCAATAATTATTAAGATACTGGATAAACAGGCGATTAAAATAATAGCATTTTTAGGGATATTGTCCTTTCTTTGGGATAACCAAAGAGGAAAATATCCGTCTTTAGCTATTACAGATAATAACCGGGAAGAACCAAATACTGTTCCGCTAATAGCACTGCTTGTGGCTAAAATTGCCCCCAATATAACGAGATTTGTTCCCGTTTTCCCCAAGATGTTATTTGCTCCAGCGGCTAGAGCATATTCTTTGTTTTCAATGATGTCTTGTATAGGAATAGCAAATAATGCTCCTGTAGAAATGATGAAATATAAAGTTGTGGCAATTATTATGGAAGAGTAAATAGCTCGTGGGATATTCTTAGCAGGATTTTCCATTTCGTCCATTGCATGAATAACCAACTGAAAACCTTCATAAGCGACAAAAGTTAGAGAAGACACTATTAAAACGGCAAATAGACTCGAACTTTTGAGGTCTTCTTTTATATTTTGGATAAAGGTATCTGTATTTATAGTTCCATGTTTAATGAGGATTATAGAAATAACAAGTAAGACAATTATTTTGGTATAGACCATTATATCTTCTGTTTTTCCTACACCATTCACACTCCAAATGTTAATTAGAGAAAACACACCGATGATGACTACTGCCATTGTTTTTTTTATCCAAATAATGTTTGAAAAAGACATGTTACTTATGGCATATGAGGAAAATGTATAAGCATAAAGAGCTAATGTAGAGATGTAGCCAAATATGATAAACCATCCAATGACAGAAGCTGAAAACCGTGAATTAGGATATGTTCTCTTATAGAAAGAATAAGTAGCTCCTTCATCTTTATAGAAAAGTCCTAGTTGAACGTAGGAGTATGCAGCCAAAAAAGCAATCAATCCTCCAATGAGTATAGCAACTGGGGTCAGATTACCAATCATAGCAACGGATATCCCTAAAATAGTAAAAATCCCACCACCTACCATTCCTCCTAATGCGATGGCAATCAGTTCGGTCAATCCTAATGATTTGTTTCTTTTTCTGTGGTGTGACATTATATTTTTACAGATAAACTCAGACCATAAGCGTCTTTTGAATAGAAAGGTAAAACAATTCCTGAGATTGATTTTTCCTTTTTTGAAAAAAACTTTTTTAGACGAGGGTGCAACCAATATGCAGCTTTGGTACTTAATATGCCAATGCCTGCTCCAGTAGCGACATCTGTTAGCCAATGTCTGTTGTTATAGATTCTAAAAAAACCAGTTCCTGCCGCAACGCCATAACCTGCAATGCTATACCAAATAGAAGAATCTTTATACTCTTGATGTAAGTATTCTGCTCCCATAAAGGCTGTTGCCGTATGACCAGAAGGGAACGAATTATCAGAAGAACTATCAGGACGTTTAACATGAGTGGTTGCTTTCAATATATTGACAGTTGTTCCCATGAGGATATAGGCTGTAGAAATTATCATCGTGCGATCTCTAAAATTATGTCGCCCTTTTACTTTTAACGCATTAAGGACATAAACGGATAACATAGGAGAATATTGAGAAATATCATCAATGGTAAAGCGCTCATCAATATGTTCCTTAATCTCCTTTTTTAAGTCTCGATTAAACAATTCAATCTGACCGTTGTCTTGCCCTATTACTCCGTATGTAATTAAAGTTGCTGGAATAATTAAAGCTTTATAGTTAAAATTTTCTTTTTGTTGCTTTAAAGAATCAATTGGTTTCTGTTGACCAAAAACACTACTGGTTATTGCTAATAAAAGTATATACAACAATTGAGACTTTGCTCTTTTCATCTATTCAACTTATTCTGTTTCTTGTCCTAATAACTCTGCGGAGTGAATTTCTTCAAAGTCAGATTCAGCATCGGTAATGGCAAAGAATTTTTTACTAATATAGAAAAATACAGTACCAGAAATCACAGCCATATTCAAATCGACAACTACAGTTACAATAGTAGTATAGAGGATGAAGAATAACTGAATATTACGATTACGGTCTTTGAACCATTTAAATCTATAGTAAGTAAGTACGAAGTCTCTATCCATAACATCTAATCCCGCTTTAAATAAAACACCTACAAATACAGCTGAAGTAATCAAAACGATCAGGTTACTAAATACTAAAAAGCCTAACAAAGCAAATACCCCAACAAATACCCCTGCAATACGATTTTGGGCACCTTCCTTAATTAATAGCACAGAACGGATAGTGGCTTGAGCTCCAGGAATTCCTTGTAGTAACCCAGCGATACCATTGGCTAGGCCTTGTGCTACAAGCTCTTTATTGTATTTTGTGGTTTCTTTAGTCATTTTGTCTACGACCAAACTAGTCAGTAACGAATCCAAATAAGCCAACATACATAATTGTAAAGCATAAGGAAGAGCTTGCAGCAGTAACTCAGAAGTGAATAGGTGTGAATCTGTAGGAAAGTATGACGAGATTAAGGAGATAAAGTCTGCTATAGTATTGATTTCACTCCCCAATTTTACACGTGCTACATCAATGTTTGTTACACTTGTTATTGTTGTAATCAAAACAATAGTGATAAAGATGGAAGGCAAAAAGCGTCTGATATTGGCTGGTAAGCCTATTTTTTTGAATACAGTAGGAAATAGATAGATCAAACCAAGGCATCCAAAAGCAATAATAGAATTTGTTAAAATACCTCCCTCTAAGGCTGTTTTACCAGCTAAACCAAAAAGTTTTTTGAGTTGATCAATCCATATCAAAACAGCAATTCCGTTCATAAATCCAAGAACTACAACTTGTGGAACTAATGCAATGAATTTCCCCAATTTGAAAACACCTGCCAAAATGATGAATATACTACTCATCAAGATAATCAGTGTAATAAACTGCTCGGCTAATTCTTTTGAGCCAGGAAAGCTATCGTGTGCATAAGCAACCACTAATGAAGTTATAGCTGTCATAGGTGCAGTAGGTCCTGATGCTTGTACCCGTGTGCCTCCAAAGAGAGAAGCTATTATAGGGATTATAGCTGCCCCTAGCATACCTGCAAAAGCACCTCGGCCAGACATTACACCAAAAGCAGCTCCTAATGAAAGAGCGGCAAAACTGACTGTTAATCCTGCCAATAAATCTGTAATTAATGTTTTTTTGTTCATAATGCGAAAGTAAAAATTTGTTTT
Organism: Flavobacteriales bacterium; assembly: GCA_020635875.1. GTDB lineage: Bacteria > Bacteroidota > Bacteroidia > Flavobacteriales > Flavobacteriaceae > Flavobacterium. The sequence continues at coordinate 12,974 of JACJYY010000006.1, read as the reverse complement.
TTATATATTAAGCAGATCGATAAGGGATTTCATGATAATCTTTATGATGTGGTCCCAAAAATATTCTCGAATAAATTCGTATTAAAGCTAAACCGTCGATAATGAAACTCAAGGAAACAAAATACGGTAATGCTATTTGGTTGGTATGAATGTGACTAAAGATTAAGTCCTCTCCTAAAAATGTTGTGGTAATAGGAAACCCTGCAAGACCTAGGCAAGCTAGCAAAAAGACAAAACTCAATCGGTTATGTTCGTAAGAATGCCCGTAGTAATCATTCAAATCAAAAAATTCTCCCTTTTGTTTAAGTTGATATAAACAAATAAAGCCAACTATTCCAGATACTATAACGCCGCTTAAGTAGAGGAGTGCCTGAGAGAATATAAAATCTTCATTAAAAGCAACGGCGAGGGCAATCCAAAAGTGATTGCTAATGATTAGAAATAGACTAAGAAAAACGTTTTTGCGTTCAGCAAAAGCTTTAACTACTAGGGTAATGCCTATGAAAGAAAAAACACCTGGTAGATAAAGAGTAACATAATTAGGGATACTATCTCGATTAAAAAGAATAGTAAATCCAGAACCAAAAACTATTAATGAAAATACAAGTGTATTTTTAAAATTGAGGAATTGTAGAGAATTTCCAACTTTTTTAAAGGGTCTCCAGAGATACGTGTATAAGAAAAAATCTAAATTCCATTCTTTTAGGTTAAGCACATACAGAGAGTATTTAATTATTTTTTTCCAAGATTTTTCTGTTCGTCTTTGATGAGGTTCAAAGTCAAAAAATTGCTCTTTTAAGAGGTAAGTAACAGTAGAGGGAGAGATTAATAACTGATACGCTCTTAAAAATGCATTACCTGATAAAGTGTATTAAAGCTAAGGTTTCGAGTCCTAATGCTATTTCGATAAAAATCAGTCCAATTTGGGCAATAGATGAATAGGCTATTTGAGATTTAATTGAAGATTGGACACGAGAAGTTAGTGTGCCTATTATAGCGCTAAAAACACCCATAGTAATAACAAGTATTTTGATAACTACTTGTTGAGACCAAAAAGGATAGGTTCTTAAGATTAAAAAGATACCTATATGAATAGCTAAAGAGCCATAAAATATGGCGCTTGAAGGAGTTGGTCCTTCCATGGCTCGTGGTAACCAATAGGAAAAGGGAAACTGGGCTGATTTGGCAGCAACAGCTAATAGAATGGCTAATGATATAGCATAACCAACATAAGGATGTGTTAGTAGATGGTCTTGGACTAAGGTCGAATTATTTAATTCTAGGAAAGTAATATTCTCATGCCATAAATGGTGGCTGAGCCACATGGTTAGTATCAAACCTAAATCAGCTATGCGATAGATTGAGAAAATTTTAAAAGCGTTACGGACAGGGAGGTAACGATTTCTGTAAAAAGCAATAAGTAGAAATGATGAAATACCGAAGATTTCCCAACCGATAAATAAGGTTTCGAAGTTGCCTGAAAATATAATTATATTGAGACCTAAAAAGAAAAATAAGATGGTGTTAAAGAAACGTTTGTATCCCGATTCTCGATGTAAGTAAGTTTTGGCATAAATTACGATTAGTAGGCTCAATAGAGAAGAAACAAAAAGATAGGTTGCTGTTATTTTGTCAAAAAACAAGTCAATAAAAAAGGTGTAATCAGCATGTTTATATAGCGTTAATTCATTCACATTTATAACAGGTGTATGATGAATCATCCAATAAAAAATAAAACCAACAGCGAACAATAATTGAGAACCTATTGTAAAAAGAGCTGTTAATGAAATTAATTTTTCATTTTTAGGGGATATAAACAGATTTGTTATAAATCCTGTTAAAGGAATGAGAATAAAAATAATTAATGCTGTTTTCATTTTTTAATTGTTTAGCCTGTAAACAGGTAAATTATGTGGGGTAGACTCAATGGCCTTCATTAAGTCATTTGTAGTTTTATTTTCCTTTGTTATTGTCACGTAAGGACTAAACTTCCCGTTTTTAAAAACAAATAGTTTTTTTGTTGTAGGATGTATTACGGATAAGTTTACCCAAGCATTATTATACCATTCATAAGTGGAGGGATTTCTTTTGATAGTGTCTAATACAATAGTAGGATCATGCTCAATAATCATCATTAAACGGAGAGGATCATGAACTTCTACCATTTGGATAGGAAGTCCAGGTCTTAGGTCTCCTTCAACACCATTGGCCAGCCCTACAAGTCCTACTACGTTATGGGGTAATTTAGAGCCCGCTCCAAACCTTTCGTTATCGACTCTCGAAAAGTAATATTCCAAGTTGATTCCTCCGCAAACAGGTGTGGCTGCATTTAGGATTCCTTCCAAAAAGATGCCTTTAGGATCGATTTCATAATTATATGAGTTAAGAAAAGCTCTTTGATCTAAAAATAAATTCTTAGTCAAGTTCCTGCTTCCAACGATGCATAGTGTATTATTAGAATGATTTAACTCTGGTCGGGGCTCAAATAAGGAAACGGAACGTTCTTTCACTTTTGCATGAATATCTTTTGCACTTTTTGTGGTATCGATAGACATAAATCTTCTGGAACGTTCTTTAGCATTATTACGAAGGGCTTTTCTGAACACTTTGTTGTTTTCACTGTGCGAATTTCGATTGATTACACTCAGAACGTTCTCATCATAGAAAATAAATTCATCACGTGTTGTATCGTGGAGAGCTCCTATAAACTGAGTAGATTCTGGGATATCAATACCTCTATCGAGGAGTTTTTCCCGGACATTTGGTTTATTGGCTATATCAGCAAAAGCTCTGGCATTAACAGATCCTGGCCGTCCTGAACAAGCTCCACAATCATAGCCTGCGTAATAAGGATTATTGGTACTGCTGGCTCCATGACCAATGATGTAGATTAACGGAGCAAAGTCATTAGTAAGACCAGTGCTCTTTAGTACATTTTCTACACGATCTACCATTTCGTCTAAGGTGTATCCTACTTGTAATCCGTTTTCCGTATGGTTATTCTCATTTTCTACGGTTAGTTTAGAAAATTTATGCATGTGCATATAAGAGTAAGCTGTTCCTGAGGTAACAGTAGGCTTGAACAAATTCATAAGGAGTTTCACAGGAGACCAAAAGCCAACTGTCTGAGAAATAATCCATCCTCCTAACAAATGATGACTATGTTTTTTGAAATGAATGTCTTTTTTTCTTTTGTACGATTGTTCTTCTTCTTTTATGAGATACTTTGGAGTAATAGGAGCGGGGCAAATTTGAGTGTAAAATTTACCATGTTGAGGTTGGAACATAGTGTCTAAAGCAAAATGTCCAGGAGTACCAAAGGTTTCGCAATTAGGTTCTAAAAGCTCGAGGTGTTGTCGAATAGAAATTTCTCTATCATCAATACAAAAAAAGGCTTGAAATTTAGGAGATTCTGTTTCTGTTGTTGATTGAGAATAGGTGTTTTGAATACCACTTAGGACTTCGTCATAATAAGTCCATTCGTAAGCATTTTGCCAAATTTGTAACACTTCATCCTTTTCTGAGGGTGCAACTTTATCAAACAAAGAAATAGGTTTAGGCTGTGCAATTTTTGATAATGAAGCCCAGTTTTCATTGAATTCTTGATCAAGGAAATCTATTTCTAATAAGAGCTCTATAAAAATTACATCTTCTAAAGTAATTCTTCTTTTGTCCAATAAAGTTTGCGGTTTACTTTCGATAGTAGCTACTAATCCAGACCAGCCAGGATGAGCAAATTGTTGATCAAAGAGATATTGTTCATATAGTTTTTCGTCCCCAACAATTATTTCAAGTAAATCAGATATAGAACAGTTTCGTTTATAGAGTAGGTTTTTTACCCTTTTGGATTTAAAAATTGGAAAAAAGCTATTCTGTTCTATTCTTCGTATAGCAGATTTTAAACCAGAGTTGGGTATTGGAAAGTTTTGAATTGCGATTCCTTGGTCTAGATAAGAACTTAGCAATTGAAATAAATTACGGTGTACCGTAGAGTCCAAATCAATTTGATAAATCTTTTTCCAGAGTTTTCTCAGTAGGCCTATTTGTTGTTTGTTTGAGGAATTGTAATTACTTGTGAGAACAAATTCTTTCCATTTTGGCAGCAATTCTTTTCCCTTTGCGTTAACTATAACTTGTTCAAGTATTTCAGGACTAATCTTATTTTCCTTATATAAGGAACGATATTCATCAAGGGATAATAGCGTTTTATATCCGAATATAGAAGAAGCTTGAGTTAAAGCCTCAAAAAACGGTTTATTTTGAAATGCATGTAAGGTATTATGGTGTACGAAGTCCTTTAGAGGAGCTTGAGTGGGTAAATAATGCTTGATTTTATTTAACGTATAAGTTTCGTCAAAAAAAACATTCTGTTTCATTTTATTGTTCTTTAAAGAGTTAATAAAATGATGTAATTGAGAAAAAGTACTGCTATATTAACAGCAATAGAAATCTTCTGTTCTATTAAAGACAAGAATTACATCACTACGAAAGCAATGTGTAAACAGAAGGGTTTTTCCAACAACAATACAGGTCGTAGAATTGAAGTCGTTTATAAGATGTATACTGAAAAACAACTGAGAGATTTCTCTTGACGATAGAAAAAGAGGACTCCCGTTTAATGTTGTAGTGTATTACGACAGCGTTATTTTCACTATGATTGTTGGTTTCGGTTTCGGTTTTTTCTTCAATTTCAATAAAGAAAAATTCTGTAGAAGAATTGTGTTTAATTGAAAAATGACAAGAATGAGAGTGTTGCTTTTTGCCAAAAAAAGGATTGTCAATCGTATAATTTTCTGTGTTTTTTGATTGTAATGAGGAAAAAACAATAGTGTATACCACTAGAGCTCCCAGTAAGTGACCTAGGAGCTTAAGTTTGTTCGATATACTATTAAATAGGCTCATTTTTTCTTAAATGAAAATTATTCTAAATGTGAAAAACAGGTAAAAAAAGTGGGTTTTAATTTAAAAAAGTGACTTTTCCAGTATCTAAATCATAAATGGCACCTACGATAGTAAGGTCACCTTTTTTAACCGCTGAAGACATAATTGGTGCTGCATTTTTAAGTAAGGTAACACCATGTTCCACATTCTTTTTTACGGCCAGATTTATATTTGCTTTAAGTGAATCAGGAATGTTTTGTAGCTCTTTTTCCTCTTTTAAATACGATAAAATGTCATCAATATGATCATGTTCATGTCCGTGTGTCTCATCAGGCTTATGATTAATAAAAGCGGTTAAAGCACCACAATTTTCGTGACCTAGTACAACCACCAATTTTGCGCCAGCATGTTCTACTGCGTATTCAATACTTCCTAATTCATAATCTCCTATAATATTTCCAGCGGTACGAATGGTAAAGATATCTCCTAAGCCTTGGTCAAAAACTAACTCTGGAGGAACTCTCGAATCGGAGCAACTAACTACGACTGCATAGGGGTTTTGTCCTTTTTTTAACTCCTTGATTCGCTCTAAAGAGGTGTCAGGATGAATGGGATTTCCGGATATAAAACGCAGGTTACCTTCGATAAGTGTTTGGATTGGGTTTGTTTTGATTATGGCGTCTTCGAAAGTAGGAGGAAAAGAAGATAAATTAAGGTTAGAAGATTCTTTTTTACATCCCAATAAGGCTAATCCTATTAGACTTACCAGTACTGAAAGTTGAAATATATAAGATTTCATATTGCATATGATTTAATTGTTATGCAAATGTACCTCCAAGAGTTAACAGAAAACCTGATAAATGTTAGGTTTTACTTTAATTTAAAGCAAAAGGGGAATTTAATTTGAAGGTAGGAACAATAACGCTAAATCGATTCGAAGAATTGAAGTCTATCATGTTAAAATAACCATTCATCGCACCGTGTGGCGATGATAATAAACAACCTGAGCGGTATGTGTATTTTTCTCCGATTTGAAGAATGGGTTTTTTTCCGACCACACCTTCTCCCTCAACAATTTTAGAGGTATCAAGAGCATCAAATATCTCCCAGTGTCTAGAGGTAAGTTGTACAATCGAGTTACTTTGATTTTCTATTGTAATCTCATAACAAAATGCATATTGTAATTTTTGATTCGCATAAAATGAATCTTCAAAAAAAGTAAGTACAGAAATCTTAATACCACGTGTGATTTGAGAAACCATAATTTTAAACTTTAAAAAAACATGCACATTTTCAACCCAAACCTACAAAAATATTAAGGTTTAATCAAATAATTTTGGATATGTTTAATGGGTTTCAGTATTTTTACGAGGATTTTACCAGACTAAACCAATATGAGGTTAACCGAACGGTTGCGATACTTTATGGAACGAAATGGTTTCGAAGTATCTTCGAGATTAGCAGATCGTCTAGGAATGCGAACTTCAAGCGTACGTTTATTTTTTGTTTACTTATCGTTTGCAACGGTAGGATTGTGGTTTGTGGTGTACCTTATACTGGCGTTTTGGTTGAGATTGAAGGACTTAGTTTATACTAAACGCAGTTCAGTGTTTGATTTGTAAAAAGTTTAAAAGTAGTTTATGAGACTGATAAAGTTGGTATCTCTCTTATTATTCCCCTTGATTAGTAATGCAAGGGAACGAGGATTGGATGAAAAAATTAATGATTTTTTTGAACCGATTGCAAGTTTTTCAGAAGACGTAGTACTGTATTCAATTTCATTTTCGGACACCATTAAAGTTCCCATAGTACTCCTACTCTTAGTATTTGGAGCTTTGTTTTTTACATTGATTTTTTCTTTTATCAACATCAGAAAAATGGGTTTGGCTATACAAGTAGTCAGAGGTAAATATGATGGAATTGACGCTCATGAATCTATCAACGATTCAGATCACGAAACTGTGAATATTGTTGATGGAGACATTAAACAAACCATAAAATCTGAAAGTGCAGAGGGAGAAGTAAGTCATTTTCAAGCCTTGGCGACAGCTGTTTCGGGTACTGTAGGTTTAGGAAACATTGCCGGGGTGGCAGCAGCTATTGGTATAGGAGGACCAGGAGCGACCTTCTGGATGATTATTAGTGGCTTATTGGCTATGTCAACCAAATTTGTAGAGTGTACTTTAGGGGTTAAATACAGAGATGTCTCGGATGATGGCACAGTTTACGGAGGGCCTATGTATTACTTGAGTAAAGGATTGAGTGATTTAGGAAAGGCAAAAATTGGAAAAGGATTAGGGGTGCTATTTGCGATACTTTGTGTAGGAGCTTCATTTGGTGGAGGTAATGCTTTTCAATCGAACCAAGCCACTTCTCAAATACAGTTATTTTTTGATTTGAAAGGTGGGAGTTCAGGTTTTTGGATAGGACTTTTTTTGGCTGCATTAACAGGAGTAGTGATTATCGGTGGAATTAAGAGAATCGCTAAAGTAACCGAAAAAGTTGTCCCTTTTATGGCAGCACTATATGTAGGCGCTTGTTTAGTGATTATTGCCATGAATTATCAATTTTTGGATGATGCTTTTATACAGATTATCTCCGAAGCTTTTTCTCCTACAGCGACTGTTGGCGGTCTAGTTGGAGTATTGATTATAGGATTCAAAAGAGCTGCTTTTTCGAATGAGGCTGGTGCTGGTTCTGCGGCAATTGCCCATTCTGCCGTTAAGACGAAATATCCTGCCTCTGAGGGAGTGGTAGCCATGTTAGAGCCTTTTATTGACACGGTGTTGATTTGTACGATGACGGCATTGGTTATTGTTCTTTTTAATATGAACGATGTGTTTGTGTATGGGGGGTATTCTAGTAATGTAATATTAAACTCAACAGGAGAGTCAATAGGTGGAGTTGGTTTAACTACTATGGCATTCGATAGTGTGTTGCCTGGTTTTTCTAATGTGTTGACAGTTGCGATTGTTTTATTCGCATTTTCATCAATGATTTCGTGGTCTTATTATGGTTTGCAATCATGGATGTTTTTATTTGGAAGAAGCAAAAATTCTGACTTGACGTATAAAGTTTTGTTTTTGGTTTTTACCGTGATTGGAGCGGCGTCTACATTAGATGCTGTAATTCGTTTTTCGGACGCGATGATTTTGGCTTTGGTTTTTCCTAATATGTTAGGGCTTTTGTTTTTATATCCAAAAGTGAAAAAAGAGCTTTCAAAATACTTGGAAGCGATTCGTTCTTCAAATAAATAAATCTGATATGGATTTTGTTTTTACCAAACCACAGCGTTATGCGGTTGTGTTTTTGGTAGCGATAATAATTGTGTTTCAGGCACTATTGTATTTTGATTGTTTTAAGTCACTTCCCCTTCCTGTATCCGAGGATGAAAAAGGTTGGGAAGCTCATCAAATTACGTTGGACAGTATCCAAAAAAGTCAAGATTCAATTCGCCAAACTCCAAAACCGTTTAATCCTAACTACTTATCAGATTATAAGGGGTATATTTTAGGGCTTTCGCCAGAAGAAATAGACCGTTTAAACACATTTCGAGAAAAAGGAAACTTTTTGAGTTCTGCCAACGAATTTCAGGATATAACTCAAATTTCAGATTCATTGCTTGAGGTCATTAAACCCTATTTCAAGTTCCCAGAGTTTGTCAATAAGACTATAACTAAAAGACAAACGCAATCCATAATTAAGCGTATTAATCTGAACACAGCCACTAAGGAAGAACTCATGACAATTTCGGGAATAGGGGAGGTTCGATCGCAACGTATTCTGGAGGTAAGAAGTAAGTTAGGAGGTTTTTATGATACTGATCAGTTAACGTTGGTTTATGGAATGCCAAAGGAGTTGATAAATTCCCTAAAAGAATATCTTGTTATTAACAAAAAGGAGGTTACGCCCAATCGTATTAATATTAATCAATCTTCGTTAAAGGAGCTGATGGCATTTCCTTATTTTGACTATCAATTATCCAAGGAGATTATTACTTATAGGACTATGCATGGTAATGATATTGCGATTGAAGATTTATATGAGATTAAAGGTTTTCCAAACGGCATGGTTGATATAATTGCTTTATATTTGCAGTTCTAAAATTTAGATGTAGATGAATTTTGATTATAGTGAATCCCAACAAATGATAGCAGAATCTATTAGAGATTTTGCAGAACAACATATCCGCCCATACATAATGCAATGGGACGAAGCTCAATTTTTTCCAGTAGATTTATTTCGCAAATTAGGAGAAATGGGTTTTATGGGGGTGCTTGTTCCTGAAGAATTAGGAGGGTCTGGATTGGGCTATCATGAGTACATTACTATTATTGAAGAATTGTCTAAGGTAGACCCTTCAATTGGGTTGTCAGTTGCAGCCCATAATTCTTTGTGTACTAATCATATTTTGATGTTTGGTGATGAGGAACAAAAACAAAAATGGATTCCTAAGTTAGCTTCAGGAGCGCATATTGGTGCTTGGGGATTAACAGAACATAATACAGGATCTGATGCAGGAGGAATGAATACCACAGCCGTTAAGGATGGAAATGATTGGGTGATTAATGGAGCTAAGAATTTTATTACACACGGTAAATCTGGTGATATAGCAGTAGTGATTGTAAGGACTGGTGAAAAAGGAGACTCTCACGGTATGACCGCATTTGTGGTAGAAAAGGGAATGCTAGGTTTTACCAGTGGAAAAAAAGAAGATAAATTAGGGATGAGAGCCAGCGAAACGGCAGAGTTGGTGTTTGATAATTGTAGAGTGCCAGATAGTCATCGTTTAGGAGAAGTAGGCGAGGGATTTATTCAATCTATGAAGATATTAGATGGTGGACGAATATCTATAGGAGCACTTTCTTTAGGTATCTCCAAAGGAGCATATGAAGCTTCCCTTAAATACGCTAAAGAGCGTCAACAGTTTGGTAAACCTATTAGTGCTTTTCAAGGTGTTTCATTTAAGTTGGTTGATATGGCCACAGAAATAGAAGCATCTGAATTATTACTACACAAAGCAGCCTTTTTAAAGAACAATGACCGCAAAATGACTACTGAGGGAGCAATGAGTAAAATGTACGCTTCAGAGGCTTGTGTTAGGATTGCAAATGAAGCTGTTCAAATACACGGAGGTTACGGTTACACCAAAGATTTTCCAGTAGAAAAGTTTTATCGTGATGCAAAACTTTGTACAATTGGCGAAGGAACCACCGAAATTCAAAAAGTGGTGATTTCAAGGAATATAATAAAGTAAAAGTAAATCATAAGAAAAATCGATTGCTGTTCAAGTCTAATTTTATTAGGTTTGCACAGTTTTTTTTGATAATGTTAACAATTTTTTTTGGTTTTATTTAGTATTTGGGTTATTTTTAATTCGTGTATAGTGTAAAATCAGTACGTATTTGTGTTGTTTTTTATCGATTTAAACACAAAAAAATAAAACCAAAAGCAACTATAACAACTTATAATTATGAAAGAACAATTACACTTTTTAAGGGACAAGTTAAATCTTGTTTTCTGTACTGTTATTCTTTTTTCTGCGTCCTCATTAGTAGCGCAGAAAATTGCCTATCAGCCTACTGGTGCTTACAACATAACCAAAGGTGTGTTGAGAAATAGTTTTTCAGTTAATGCGCAAGAAACGCAACCTACTGGTGTAACCTTTAGTTCAGATGGGACTAAGATGTATGTAATAGGTTACACAGGTAATGATGTGAATGAATATGACCTAGGTACTGCTTGGGATGTTTCTACTGCGGTGTTTTTGCAAAATTTTTCAGTAGTTGCTGAGGAGAATGGTCCGCAGGCTGTTAGGTTTAATGAGGATGGTACCAAAATGTTTGTTCTGGGTTCTCAAGGAGATGATGTGAATGAATATAACTTGGGTACGGCATGGGATGTTTCTACGTCGGTGTATTCACAAAATTTTTCTGTTGCAACGGAAGATACAGCGCCATCAGGCTTATGGTTTAATTACGATGGCACCAAGATGTATGTTTCTGGTGATACGGGTAACTCTATTTATGAGTATAATTTAGGTACAGGGTTTGATGTTTCTACGGCAGTTTATTCTCAGAACTTTTCGGTTGCAGCTGAAGAAGGTAGTGTTCAGGATGTGGCTTTTAATTTGACGGGTACTAAGATGTTCATTGTGGGTTTTCAAAACGACAGAATACGTGAATATGATTTGGGGACTAATTTTGATATTTCTACGGCAGTTTATACTCAAGAGTTATTGGTTAGCGGGAACGATAATATTCCTACAGGTATTGTGTTTCACCCTACAGGTAAGTCTGTTTATTTGATTGGTCGTAATACAGATAGTATATATGAGTACAATATGGTGCCAGAATCCAATAGAGGTTTTGTTGAAACTGCCAATAATGACGGTTCTGTTACTCAGTCAATCGAAATACATATTGTAGGAGATACTTTTGCAGATGTAGACGCAGATAATGTGTTGGATCTAGGGACTGAGGTTACCGTGCCTAATCTACCTGCGGGTTTAACAGCTTCTTTTACATTAAGTATAGGAGATACTGTTGCGACAATGTCTTTGTCGGGTAATGCTACAAATCATGCGGATGCTGATGATTTGGCAGATTTGCAATTTACGTTTTTAGACGCAGCCTTTACTGGGGGTAGTGCAATAGCAGTGACCAATGCGACTGGTCCCGCTTCGAGTACTTTGCCAATTGAGTTTAATGACCCTATGTCTCAAGTGTTTTATCAGCCACAGGGTGCATTTGATTCGTATGGAGCGATTTTTAATAATTCTTTTTCTGTTGCGGTCGAAGAAGTGACACCGACTGGATTTACTTTTAATAATAACGGTACGAAATTATTTGTAGTGGGTGCCACGGGAGACGACGTAAATGAGTATAACGTAGGAACAGCTTACGATCTGTCTACCGCGGTTTATTTTCAAAACTTTTCTGTTGTAGCCCAAGAAAACAATCCAGAAGGCATAACGTTTAATCCTGACGGTACAAAGATGTTTATTGTAGGGTCAAGCGGAGATGACATAAATGAGTACGTTTTAAATACTGGTTTTGATGTTTCTACCGCTACGTATGTTCAAAATTTTTCGGTAGCTGCTCAAGACACAAACCCAAATGATGTTTTTTTTAAATACGATGGGTCTAAGATGTATGTTGTAGGAGATACGAATAACAGTGTATATGAATATAGTTTAACATCTCCTTATAATATAGGTACAGCTACTTTTGTACAAGCGCTATCAGTTACAGCTGAAGAGACTGTTCCAGAAGGGTTGGAATTTAATCCACAAGGGACAAAAATGTTTGTAATTGGTTCCAATGGAGATGATGTGAATCAATATAATTTAGCTACAGCCTGGGATATATCAACAGCTACTTTTGAAAATAATTTTTACATAGGGCTTCAAGACACTGCACCCTCTGATGTGTTTTTTAATGGAAGCGGCACAAAAATGTATATTTCTGGTTGGACAGGTGATACAGTTGATACGTTTGATGTTGTTAGTTCGAATGATTTAGGTTTTGTGGAATCAGGTACCAATGATGGTTCCGTATTACAGTCCTTATCTATGGTGCTAGTAGGGGATACTTTTGCGGATGTTGATGCAGACAATTTATTAGATTATACAACAGAGTTTACTATTCCCAATTTGCCAGCAGGTTTGGCGGTTTCAGCTATTACCTTGAGTTTAGGTGATACAGTTGCTACTTTTTCTTTAACAGGTAATGCTACTAATCATGCTGATGCTAATGACTTGGCACAATTACAATTTACTTTTTTAGATGCGGCTTTTACTAATAATGCTGCTGCAGATGTAGATGCTGCCACCGGTCCTGCGAATAGTGGGGTGCCAGTTAATTTTATGGATTCTAATGCGAGGGTGTATTATCAGCCAAAATATGCCTATGAGATGAATGGTTTTGTGTCTTTTTCACAAAACTTTTCGGTAGCTGCTCAAGAAACCGTTCCGACAGGTATTGCATTTAGCACAGATGGAACAAAGATGTTTATTGTTGGGTCTACAGGAGACGATGTTAATGAATATAATTTGGGGACTGCTTTTGATGTGTCAACGGCAGTTTATGTTC
>JACJYY010000005.1 GCA_020635875.1 Flavobacteriales bacterium | reverse complement strand
CCACTTTGGTTTTACTGCAAATATATTTAATAATCTTGAATGAGCACTTCGGTGGGAATATGAAGCGCAACATTTAATTTTCTAATCATATCAAGAGTAAGTTTTCGCTTTTTATTTAAAATCTCACTTACTCGACTTTTAAAACCCACGACCTCTGCTAAATCCTTTTGTTTCATACCCATTTGTTCCATTCTGAACTTTATGGCTTCAATCGGATTAGGCAATTCGATTGGGAAGTTTTCGTTTTCGTATTTGTCAATTAAAATGGAAAGAATCTCAAGCTCATCACCTTGAGGAGTTTCTTTTTTAGCATCAAAAATTAACTCAAGTCTCGCCAATGCATTTTGATAGTCTTGTTCGGTTCTAATAGGTCGTATATTCATAATTAAATGTTATTAGCATCAATTTTATCATATTCGGAGTGAGTTCCTACAAATCGAATCCAACATAATTGAAACTCAAAATTGAATTTTACAATTAGACGGTAATTGTTGCCTTTAATGTTGTAAACAACTTGATTTTCCTTGAGTATACTAGTACTTGGATACTCTCTTTTTAATTCATTTAAGTTTTTCCACTGCGCTTTTTCTGTTTCTCTGTACCATGATTTTAACTGTTCTTCACAATCGGTATGTTTTTCCCAGAATTCACGTAGTGTTCTTTTCGCGATTATTCTCACAACTTAGTTCGTTACAAAGATATAAAAGTTACCAATACGGTAACTAGTTTCTTTAATTATATGATATTCATTTAATCAGTTTTTCAAATTCAACAATTCAATAGGACTTTTGATTAATTGAATATTGTTTACCGCCACATGTGTATACACTTCAGTAGTTTTTGGACTGCTGTGACCCAAAAGTGATTGTATGTACCTTAAGTCAGTTCCATTTTCTAAAAGATGAGTGGCAAAACTGTGTCTAAGCATATGGGGTGTAATCCTCTTTTTGATGCCTGCTTTTGCCGCAGCGATTTTAATAATTTTGGACACACTTTCAGCACTATATTTTACGTTTGGTTTTCCCTCAAACAAATAGGTATGTGGTCGCCATATCAAAAAGTACCTTCGTAAGTCCACCAACACACTTTCGCTCAATACCGTTAATCGGTCTCGTCCACCTTTGCCGTCAAGGATTTTTATCACCATGCGTTTACTATCAATATCCTCAAGTTTTAAATTGAGCAATTCACCACGTCGTAAACCAGAAGAGTACAATAGACAAACAATACACTTATGTTTAAGATTATTGGTGTTTGTAATGATGTCTTGCACCTCTTCCAAGGAAATAACTTTGGGCAAAGATTCTTTTTTTCGAGGGCGTTCGATGGAATAGAATCGGTTGGGCATTTCTTCCACAATTTCGTAATAGAATTTAATGCTATTAATCATTTGATTGATGTAAGAAGTAGATTTATTTTCCAAAACCAATGCGTGCAAATACTCTCTAATCATTTCTTCGTTGATGGACAATAAGTCATATTCGCTGTAGTGATTAATAAAAAGTTCAAACATGTTAATGTATGTCTGAGAGGTATTAAACGCATAGTGTTTTAACTCCAGTTTTCTCAAATAGGACTCAGGGCAAGTACGATACCCGTCAGCCATGACCCTTTTGCGAAAGCAATTGACCGACTCAGGAGTAAAACCCTTAGCTCTTGATTTTTTAGCATAAAAAGTAGCCCCGTTGACCCAAGCAATTCCTTTGAAAGTATGATAAATCAAATCCAGATTCGCTTGGGTGTTGGGCAGATAGACCATACCAAAAGCAGTACTCCATTTCGGGTCTGGTAAAGTCTTTATCATGGCATGAATGACCTTATCAGGATAAAACTGCAAACCAATTTGCTTTTGTCCCCCAATGAACAAATGCTTCAACGTAATAGTTTTGTACTTGCTCATGACACTTAGCTGTTATTTCCCTCCCAAAAGCACTAACTCATTCACAACAATCTCCGTTACATAACGCTCAACGCCTTCTTTATCGGTGTAATTACTATAAGTGAGTTTGCCTTCAACCGCAATTTCATTGCCTTTGTCCGTGTGATTTTCTAAGATTGTAGCGGTTTTGCCCCAAGCCACCAAGTTGTGCCAAGTTGTTCTAGTGACTTTTTCGCCTGACTGATCCTTAAAAATTTCGGAAGTTGCTAATGATAATTTGGCCATTTTCTTTCCGTTATCAAAAGTTCTTACTTCTGGTTTAGCTCCTAAACGTCCGATTAACTGTACTGAGTTTCTTAAATTTTTCATAATAATTGATTTTAATAGTTAGTAAAATTGTTTGGTGCAAATGTGTGAACACTCAAATCGTTGAGTCGTCTTTTATCCGTATAAAAACATTTTTATCCGTTTATATCCGTTTGTAATCGGATAATTGTACATTCGCAGTCCACCAAACAACCAATAAACACATGGAAAGACAATGTCCAGAATGTGGTGACTCTATTGTAGGAAGAATTGATAAGAAATTTTGTTCTGATCAGTGCCGAGCGAGCCACAACAACAAACAAAATGTAGATTCAAGAAAGTATGTTCGAGAGGTGAACACTATCTTAAAGAAAAACCGTCGCATATTATCCGATTTAAATACTACAGGCAAAACCAAAGTACATAGAGAACAGTTAGTCGTCAAAGGGTTTAATTTCCAGTATTTGACCAATACCTACACTACGCAGAAAGGAGTGGTGTACTATTTCTGTTACGAACACGGCTATTTACCCGTAGATGATGATTATTTTTATTTGGTAATCAAACAAGGTTATGTGGGATAAGAAAGTAGTAAATTTCATTGTGTTTTTATGTTTCTTTCTGACTTTGGGTCAAGCCCAAAAAAAACTATACACACAACATATTGTAGCGTTTTACAATGCCGAAAACCTTTTTGACACCATCAAAAATCCCAAAAAGTTTGATGATGAGTACACTCCTTTAGGGGAAAAACGGTGGAATAGTGCCAAGTACCGACAAAAAATAGAAAATTTGGCGAAAGCCATACGATTGATAGGGGCAGATGAAGGGCAATATCCGACACTAATTGGTTTGTGCGAAGTCGAAAACAGACAGGTAATCGAAGATTTGATACACTCTGAACAGTTGCGGGATTTGGAGTACGAAATCATTCATTACGAATCACCGGACAGTAGAGGAATTGATGTCGCTTTATTGTACCAAAAGCACTATTTTGTACCGACCAGTACCTCCAAGCATCATGTCGTATTGTTTGACACTGATGGTCAAAGGATATATACCCGTGATCAGTTATTGGTAACAGGTAAGTTGGATCAAGAAGAAATTCATCTATTGGTCAATCACTGGCCCTCCCGTTATGGTGGCGAAAAAAGAAGTCAACCCAGACGAATCGCAGCCGCTCAACTTAATCGTAAAATAATAGACTCATTGATTGTAATAAACCCTAATGCCAAAATCATCACAATGGGAGACTTCAATGATGGCCCTGCAGATATAAGCATACTCAAGGAACTACATGCCGTTGGTAAACCAGATGAAGTACACCTACTATTTAATCCAATGTTTGCCCTGTCGGAAGAAAAAGGTTTGGGCACATTAGCATACAATGATAAATGGGAATTGTTTGACCAAATTATAGTTTCAAAGGCCTTTATTAATAAAGAGTACAGCGGGTTTCAGTTGAGACAAGCACACATTTTTAACCCCCCATTTTTGCGGCAAAACAAAGGAAAGTACAAAGGTTATCCACAAAGGAACACTATAAATGAAGCGGGGTATAGTGACCATTTTCCTGTGTATATTACCCTTATCAGAGAAGTTGACCAATAGAAAATTCACCCTGTCCAAGAGGTATTTTACCTCTTTTGAAAAAATCATTAGATTTAAGTTCTTAGTTTTGAATTGTTTATGAAGGGTTTAAAAAATTATATGAATAAGAACATTGTATTGCATCTCTTAGGGAGTATCGCTTTTTTGAGCATACCGCTCATCTCCTTTACTTATCTAGAGATGGAAAGAGGTTTTTTTAATGTACCCCACTATCAACGAAGCCAACTATCATATCTGTTGTTATTGGTTTTTTTCTACGCCAATTACTTCTTTTACATCCCTAAATTATATTTTCCAAAACGGTACTTCTTACTGTTATTGGCCATTGTAGGAAGTTATTTTGTCATCAAATATTTACCGCGTTACTTTATTGATATAGATTATTGTGATAGTCATCATATTGATGGACGTGTTAAATGTGTACCACAAAAAGCTATTTATTTTAATAAAGAGTTACGGTTTTTCATTCTGTTTTTGTTTGTGATGATTCTTTCCTTTGTCTTGAGAGTCAATAACCAATTGGCCAAAATCAAAAGTGAAAAACTAAAAGCCGAAGTTTCCTATTTAAAGGCACAAATCAATCCCCACTTTTTGTTTAATACGCTTAATAGTATCTACGCTTTAACACTCGAAAAATCAGACGAAGCACCAGAGGCCGTTTTAAAATTGTCCAGTATGATGCGTTATGTGGTTACAGAAAGTATAGCAGATGTAGTACCGATTGCCAAAGAACTAACCTATATCAAAGATTATATTGCTTTACAACGGTTACGTTTGGACGAAAGTACCACAGTTAATTTTACGATAGAGGGAGACCATCAGGGCAAAAATATTGCGCCATTAATTTTGATTTCTTTTATCGAAAATGCCTTTAAGTATGGGGCTAATCCAGACCGAGAATCTGAGATTTCAATTGCTATAATCCTACATGAAAAAGGACTTGATATGAATGTGAAAAATGAAATTGTGGCTGAGATTACTACAAAAGAAGGTAAAACCGAAAAAGGCGTTAAAAACAGTATCACTCGTCTCAATTATATGTATCCTAATCAGCACAAGCTTAACATAATTCAAACCGATACAGACTACGAAATTAATTTATCAATAGAAATCGCATGATACGAGCCATTGCCATAGATGACGAGCATTTAGCACTCAAGATTGTCTCTCACTTTTGTGAAAAGTTGGATACTGTGGTATTGGAAAAAACCTTTACCAAACAGAGTGAGGCCTTGCAGTATATCCATAATTTTCCGGTTGATTTGATTTTTTTGGATATCCAAATGCCCAACAAAAACGGTATGGAATTCTATAAGATGTTAGATCAGGATATCCCCGTTATATTTACTACAGCTTACAGTGAGTACGCCGTCGAAGGTTTTAACGTAAGTGCGACAGATTATTTATTAAAACCTTTTTCTTTTGAACGTTTTGAGGAAGCGGTTAATAAAGTGGTAAAGGAGCTGGAGTTAAAAAACAATAGCCTCGCACACAATCATATAATGATTCGGGCGGATTATAAGTTACACAGAGTGGATTTGGATAACATAGTATTTATTGAAGGACTGGATGATTATATCCAGATTCATTTGAAGGATAAGTCCAAATTGGTGACACGTATGTCCATGAAGACCATATTGGAGCAATTACCCGACGCAATGTTTGTAAGAGTGCATCGGTCTTATATTGTGGCGGTCAATAAAGTAGTTTCTATTCAGAATAAGAGCGTAAAGATTGACCAATATCTTTTGCCAATAGGTGACACCTATAAAAAAATAGTAGCAGAAGTTTTTAGTTAACCTTTTTAAACCATTGATTAACCTCAAATAATTTTAATTACAAAAAATAGATTATACATTTAACAAACTTTAAAAACCAAAAAACATGAAAAAGTTAGTATTAGTAGCACTATTAATGGTAGGATTAACAGCCAGTGCACAAGAGAAACCAGCAGAAGGGAAAAAATGCACTAAAAGCGAAAAGTCGTGCAAATCACCTGAAATGTGTGTAGAGAAAATGACTAAGGCTTTAGAGTTGTCAGCCGATCAACAAGCGAAAGTGAAAGCGGTTATCGAGAAGAAACAAGCCAAAATGAAAACCGTAAAATCAGAAGCAGATACAGAATTAAAATCAATCTTAACTCCTGAACAATACTCAAAATGGACAGAGATTAAGAAAGAAAAATGTGACATGAAAAAGAAAAGTTGTTGCTCAAAGGATAAAAAGTCTTGTTCAAAAGACAAAGACAAAAAGAAAGAATAAAAAAATATTCACAACAAAAAAGGCTCCAAATTTCGGAGCCTTTTTTGTTGTGAATATTTTAAATATAGTTAGTTAGGAGCTACGTTAGCTCTTGATTTAATAATAAAAGTTGCCTGAAATGCACCCGTAATAATATGTTTTGTTGGATCGTCATAAATGGCTTGTAGCACAGGATCAATGACAGGGGTTGGATCTTCTTCAGCAACAACGTAATTTACTTTTAAACCTCTAGTACTAGTAGTTTCTTCGGCCGTCTCTGTAGTAGGGGTAGTTTCAGTGGTTGTTTCGTCAGTAGGATCAACCACAGGTATTGTTGATGGTTCTTTATAGTTAGGGTTCTCAACAATTACATCCATAAATTCAATTCTAAAAATGCTATTGGCAAACTCTGTGATTTTTACTTCACCACTTATCGGAGAAAAAGCAAACCCCTTACGATAAAAGGTTAACAAAGCATGATTGGTAACATTTGTTTTGGTAGGATAAGTACCGTTGATGGTATCAGCTGTAGCATAATTAAATTGTATTGAGATAGCATCTCCTTGCTCTTTTGAAAGAATAAAAGTTTTCTTTTTGCGCGTTATTAGTTTGGTCGGTTGCTCTAAAACTGAGATTGCTGTAGGGATAAATTTTTGATCGTTAATCTTCACTTTTGACCCAGAATAATCGGTGTTTACAGGCGCGCTAGATTCATTTAGAGGAATTGTTTCTTGCGTACAATTAACAAGAGTCATACTCAACACCAATACAACTAATAATGAATTTATGTTTTTCATGAAATTTTAAAATTTTTGGTCTACAAATATATCATAAATCTTTAATTGACCAATTATAAAGAGCTAATTAACACAAAATTAGCAATATTATGTCAATCTTAGAAATGTTTTTTTACATCATAGGTTTACAACATTTGACTTATATTTGCTCCCTGATATTTCCTAGTATTTAGGAACAATAGAACACCTACTTAAAGCATGAAGAACATAAGGAATTTCTGTATTATAGCCCATATTGACCATGGTAAGAGCACTTTGGCAGACCGATTATTAGGGGCTACTCAAACGGTTACAGCGCGCGAAGAAAAAGCCCAGTTGTTGGATGATATGGATTTGGAACGCGAGCGCGGGATTACCATTAAGAGTCATGCGATTCAAATGGAATATATGTATGAAGGTCAATCGTATATTCTCAACTTGATTGACACGCCAGGGCATGTCGATTTTTCTTATGAGGTGTCTAGATCTATTGCTGCTTGCGAGGGGGCTTTGTTGATTGTCGATGCAGCACAAAGTATTCAGGCACAGACAATTTCTAATTTGTACTTGGCTTTAGAGAATGATTTGGAAATAATCCCAGTACTCAATAAAGTCGATTTACCAAGTGCCAATCCAGAGGAAGTGAGTGATGATATAGTGGATTTATTGGGTTGTGATATTGAGGATATTATACATGCATCGGGTAAAACTGGATTTGGAGTAGAAAACATACTCAAAGCCATTATTGAGCGTATTCCAGCGCCTAAAGGAAATACAGAGGAACCTTTGCAAGCCTTGATATTTGACTCACATTATAATCCCTTTAGAGGTATTGAGGTAATTTTTAGAGTAGTCAACGGCGAAATGAAAAAAGGGCAGAAGATTAAGTTCATGGCCACAGGCAAGGAATATTTTGCTGATGAAATAGGAACGCTAAAGCTAAAACAAACCCCTAAAAACGTTGTTTCTACGGGAGATGTAGGTTACTTGATATCAGGTATAAAAGAAGCCAAGGAAGTGCATGTAGGGGATACTATTACTGACGCAGTAAGACCTACAAACGAAATGATTGCAGGGTTTGAGAAGGTTAAGCCTATGGTGTTTGCGGGAATATATCCCGTAGATACAGAAGATTATGAAGATCTGAGAGCATCAATGGAAAAGTTACAATTGAACGATGCCTCATTGACCTTTACACCAGAGAGTTCGGCAGCATTGGGATTTGGATTTCGATGTGGATTTTTAGGGATGTTACACATGGAGATCATACAGGAACGTTTGGAACGAGAGTTTGACATGACGGTAATAACTACCGTACCCAATGTGTCTTATTTGGCGTATACTAAAAAAGAACCAGAGACTCCATTAATTGTAAATAACCCATCGGATTTGCCTGATCCATCAAAATTAGATCGAGTAGAAGAGCCTTATATCAAAGCAACTATAATTACGAAGTCTGATTTTGTGGGAGCTGTCATGAAGTTATGTATCGAAAAACGAGGAGAAATAACCAATCAAACGTATTTAACACAAGAACGTGTTGAGCTAGCCTTCGATATGCCGTTGGCAGAGATAGTGTTTGATTTTTATGATCGATTAAAGACCGTTTCAAAGGGTTATGCTTCATTTGATTATTCTCCAATAGGTATGCGTACCTCTAAGTTGGTAAAGGTGGACGTTTTATTAAATGCCGAATCGGTGGATGCTCTATCAGCTTTGATTCATACTGATAATGCGTATAATATAGGTAAGAAGATGTGTGAGAAACTAAAAGAGTTGATTCCACGTCAGCAATTTGATATTCCAATCCAAGCTGCTATTGGGGCGAAAATTATTTCCCGTGAAACCGTAAAAGCCCTTCGTAAAGACGTAACGGCCAAGTGTTATGGAGGGGATATTTCTCGTAAACGTAAATTGTTAGAAAAACAGAAAAAAGGTAAAAAACGCATGCGCCAAGTGGGTAATGTAGAAATTCCTCAGGAAGCGTTTATGGCGGTGTTAAAGTTGAATGATTAAGGCGTTCCGGCAAGCCTAGGCTTGCCGTCCTGTGTTCCGCCGTACACTGTACGTAGCTTCACCCAGTAACGCAAAAAAACAAAAAACGCTTCTGTTAATTAACAGAAGCGTTTTTTTATGATTAAAAATTTATAGTTGATTATTGTGGTTTAGGGATTTTATAGAAAGCAGAGAATTTTTTGCATTCGTTAGTATAGCTTCCGTAATTATCCACAGAACAAACAGTAATATCTTTAGCTTCAATGATTAAATCATTACCACTAGCGGTAACAATAATAGTTCCGCCTGATGTGTCAGAAGACCAAAATTGCCCCCCAGCTCCTGTAGCAGGTTTAGTTGGGTCTACGAATACAAATCCAGCCTCATCAGCAGCTTTGTTATTCATTAAAACTTGTTGGTAACTTCTTACTTTAAATGTACCAACCATTGGTTTGTCTTTAAACCAAACTTGGAAACTTCCAACAGGCGTGTTAAATACTACATTTCGTCCTAAAGACATACCTGTTCCAAACGTTGAAACACTTTTTACTCCGTTAATATATGCAGTACCAGGATCGCCAGTAGATGGGTTTGGATTTATTGGGCCTGGATCAACAGGATCTGGGTCAACAGGATCTGGATTTACAACTGGTGGGGTATAATAAAAATCGTATTTAACAGATACTTTTTTACAAGTAGTGCTGTTGCAAACATTTAGATTGCTAATATCAATAGTCATTTTGCCATCTTTAATAGTAATTGTAACAGTTCCTCCAGCGTTATCAGCAGCCTTATAAACAATATTATCTTTGCTAGTATATGTAACAGTTACCTCTTTCAAAGTTCCTGCTGCAGCTCTTGCAGCCATGGATGCGTTTTTTGCCGAAATTGTTGATTTTACCGTATAAGTTCCGCTCTCCGTAGGTTTACTTGCAAAACCAACTTCAAATTTTCCGGCAGTAGTTTCTAAAACGGCGGTTTTATCGTTCATGGCAGGTTCAGAACTTTTTTGGGCTTCTGTTCCGTCAATCAAAGCTCCATTTGTTGGAGTAGTCACAGCAGGAGTATTGTTTACTGGTGTTTCGACTTCATCTTTAGAGCAAGAAGTGAAATTCAATGTTGCCCCAGCTAAAAACAAGAGCTAAAGTTAAATGTAGTTTTTTCATACGTTTTTTAGTTTTAAAGTTTATAGAAATCGAATATATAAATTTTGTGTTAAAAATTAAAAAATTATGTTAATTTTTTTAGTCAGAGTAATCGAATGAAGATTTTCTGTGGAGATGTAAATTTGGTGCCACCAATTCCAATCGTGATGCCGTAGGTTTCAAATCCTCTCTATGTAAGCTTTATCTTCCTGCTAAGGTCAATAAATAAAATTCAATATCTTAAATCAAATAAAAGTTATCTTTGTAGAAATCAAAACCTTATAGTAATGGATTTACAAGCAGAAATCAATTGGATACAAAAGGCATTGTCAGAATCAAAAGACCCTACTTTTATAGAGGCTGTAAAAAACATGATACAATCAATGCGTAAGGTAAAAGAAAAACTATCAGCAGAACAAAAGCAGGAAGATATCTTGATGGCGGAAGCGGAAGTAGATATCAAAGCAGGTCGCGTTTATAGTACAGAAGAAGCCCATAAAATTGTAGATAGTTGGGAGTTGTAGTAAAGTCAGTTACGTGGACTAAACGAGCATTAAAAGATTTAAGAAAAATATCCATCTTTAATGCATCCGTTATAGGAAAATCAAAAGCATTAGAAGTAGCACATAATGTTATTGATGCTCCGAAAATATTAGAAAATACAGAATATGATTTTCAAAACATAGGTTCGGTAGATGAATCCTTTAGTCATCTAAAACAAGAATACAGAAAGATATACTACAAGCATTATAAGATAACCTACCGAAACGGAAAAACGAAGATTTATATTACACGAGTTTTTGATACACGTCAACACCCAAGTAAGAATAAATAAAACCCGAACTTGCGGAAATGTTTTCCGTGCCATTAAGAGTAAACCAACGCAACTTAAAATTTTCTTTTTCCGCTTTCCACCCCACTAACTGCAACCTTTTCCTTTTTTATCCTCTTAATAGTAGTAATAAATCGTTGATTCGTTAAGATTTTATTAATTTGCGGCAATTATTTTACTATGAAAATTTACCCGATTGAAAGTGGCAATTTTAAATTGGATGGCGGTGCAATGTTTGGCGTTGTGCCTAAGTCTATATGGTCACGAACCAATCCTGCGGACAGCAATAACATGATTGATATTGCAGCCCGTTGTTTATTAATTGAGGACGGTAAGCGTTTGATATTGATAGATACAGGGATGGGGGACAAGCAATCGGATAAGTTTTTCAGCTATTATTACCGATGGGGCGATTTTTCGATCCAGCAATCTTTAGTACAATACGGCTTTACGGTGGATGATGTAACCGATGTGTTTTTGACACATCTGCATTTTGATCATTGTGGGGGCTGTATAAAGTGGAACAAGGAGCGTACAGGCTACGAACCAGTTTTCAAAAACGCTAAATTCTGGACCAACGAAAATCACTGGCAATGGGCGATAGAGCCTAACAGTCGAGAGGTAGCCTCTTTCAAAACGGAAAACCTGATGCCGATGCAGGAATCAGGACAGCTGAATTTCATAGCTACTATACAGCCTTATTTTAATGCACATTCAGAATTGGATTTTGGCATTTATTTCATGGACGGTCATACCGAAAAACAAATGTTGCCACGTATTGATTACCAGGGGAAAACCTTGGTCTACATGGCGGATTTGGTACCAACGGTGGGACATTTACCTGTTCCTTATGTGATGGGTTATGATACCAGACCCTTATTGACCCTTTCCGAAAAGGAAAAGTTCCTGAATGAAGCCGCCGCGAATGAGTATTATTTATTGATGGGGCACGACGCACACAATGAAATCATTACGGTGCAACAAACCGAAAAAGGAGTCCGATTAAAAGAACGATTAACGTATAACGATTTATTCAACTAAAAAATGAACAAAAGAAACCTGTATATCACAAGTCTTGTAGCAGTAGCTTTAGTGAGCTGTTCGCCAAAGATGTTATTCACCTCAATGGAAGAGGTAAAAGCTTTGCCTGTCAAAAAAGCAGCAATTGAGGAAGAAGCTTTCAAAAATTGGAGTCATATGGATTTGGCGAAGGATACCGTACCAGGAATGAGTATTGATCGTGCTTATGAAAAGATTATTAAGAATCAGGTTGGCGAAAAGGTAATTGTAGGAGTGATCGATTCAGGAGTGGATATTGAGCACCAAGCCTTAAAAAATAATATATGGGTAAATCAAGATGAGATAGCTGGAAATGCTATTGATGACGATAACAATAATTACAAAGATGATATCCATGGTTGGAACTTTTTGGGAGACATCTTACACGAAAATTTAGAGTTTGTGCGTTTGATGCGAAATGCAGATAAAGCAACTGATGAGTACAAAAAAGCAGAGGAAAAGTACCAGTCTAAATTAGCTGAAGCCCAAGAAAATAAAAGCCAAATAGATTTTATTGTCATGGTGGACAATGGCATAAAAAAACATTTGGGAAAAGAGGACTATACCTTGGAGGATGTTAAAGCTATTGAGTCCGAAGATTTTGATTTGTTACAGTACAAAAGCATCATGGAAAGTATTTTGAGCAAAAGCTCAAAAAAAGAATTTGATGAAGAAGTTGAAGGATATCAAAATTATGTAAATTCTCAAATGGATTATCACTTGAATATAGCATTTGATAACCGTAAAAAACTAGGAGATAACCCTAATGACATCACAGATATTGACTATGGAAATGCAGATGTAATTGGTCCAGACAAAGAAGAAGCTAAACACGGGACACATGTTTCAGGGATTATTGTTAAGTCATTTGGTAAAAACAACCATCCTAATGCTTCACAAATTGAGATTATGGCCATCAGAGCAGTGCCTGATGGAGATGAGTACGATAAGGATGTGGCGTTGGCGATTCGTTATGCGGCTGATAATGGAGCTCAAATTATCAATACTAGTTTTGGTAAAGAGTTTTCTCCACATACGCAATGGGTATTAGAGGCCATCAAGTATGCCGCAGAAAAAGATGTTTTAATTGTTAATGCAGCAGGAAATGATGCCTATGATATTGATGAAATTGCAGTTTATCCTAATGATGCATTGTTAGGACAAAAGGAAGTAGCGGATAATTTTATTTCGGTAGGAGCTCTTAATTATCAGTACGGAAAGGAACTTTTGGCTAGTTTTTCCAATTATGGAAAAGAAAATGTAGATGTTTTTGCTCCAGGGGTAAAAATTTATGCAGCAACACCTAATGATACGTATGAGTTCTTGTCCGGAACTTCGATGGCAGCACCAAGTGTGTCAGGGGTAGCGGCATTAATTCGTTCCTATTACCCTACATTATCCGCATCTGAAGTCAAGTATATATTAATGGATTCAGGTATTGCGATTCAATCAAAAGTAGCTATTGGAGGTAAAGATTCAGGTATTGAAAAACCATTCTCTGAAACGTGTCAATCAGGAAGAATAGTTAATGCATACAATGCCTTATTGATGGCTAAAGAAATAGCCGCTTTAAAAGATAAATAGATGAATAGACTGTTACAAATAGGAATATTACTGCTGGTTTTTACTGCTTATGGGCAGCAAGAACGGGTAACCTATTGGCAACAGCATGTGGATTACAAGATGGAGGTGCAAATGGTTGTTGAGAGTTTCCAATACACTGGGACTCAACATTTGTTGTATACTAATAATTCGAAGGACACACTCAACAAAGTCTATTTTCATTTGTACAATAATGCCTTTCAGCCTGGGAGCGAAATGGATATTCGCTTACAACATGTGCATGACCCAGATGATCGTATGGTGCATGTGATCAAAAATGGAGAGCAAGAAGAAAAAATAAGCAAAATCAAAACGCTTAAGCCTGATGAGGTAGGCTATTTAAAAATTCCATTTATCCTTCAAGGAAAAGACACACTTAAGACGAAGTTGTCGGGGACTGTTTTGGAAGTGGACTTAAAAACGCCAATCCAACCTAACACTACTACGGTGTTTTATTTGGAGTTTGAAGGTCAAGTGCCTACGCAAATTAGACGATCAGGTCGAAATAATAAAGAGGGTGTTGCTTTGTCAATGACCCAATGGTATCCTAAGATGGCGGTGTATGATTTTGAAGGTTGGCATACTGACCCTTATATCGGGAGAGAGTTTCATGGTGAGTTTGGGAATTTTGATGTAAAAATCACCATTGACAAAGACTATATTTTGGGAGGTTCTGGATATCTCCAAAATGCCAATGAAATAGGCTACGGTTACCAAGACGAAGGTGTTGCCATAAAGCACAAAAGAAGAACAAAGCAATTAACATGGCATTTTTACGCCCCTAAAGTGCATGATTTTACTTGGGCGGCAGACCCAGACTATTTGCATGACAAAGTGCAGGTAGAAAACGGACCGGTATTGCATTTTTTGTACAAAAACAATAAAGAAATCATTGAAAACTGGCAAAAACTACAACCTAAAGCAGTTCGACTGATGCAATTTTATAACAGTTTAATTGGTGATTATCCTTACGATCAATACTCTATTATTCAAGGTGGAGACGGAGGTATGGAATATGCGATGTGTACGTTGATTACTGGCGAGCGTAAGTTTGGGAGTTTAGTGGGTGTAACCGCTCACGAAATGGCACATTCGTGGTTTCAGCATGTATTGGCTACTAACGAAGCTAAGCATCCATGGATGGATGAAGGTTTTACATCGTATGTATCTGAATTGGCGATGGATGAGGTAATGGAGAAAGAAGAACCGACTACGTTTAGTTCAGCATACAAAAACTATTTTTATTTAATAGAGAAAACCACTGAACAACCTTTAACGACGCATGCCGATCGTTATTTAGACAACTTAAGTTATGGTATTAATGCGTACAGTAAAGGGACGATATTTCTGAGTCAATTGGCGTATTTGATAGGTCAAGAGAATTTGGTAAAAACTTTACGTGAGTATTACAAACAGTTTCAGTTTACGCATCCGACTCCTAATGATTTTAAAAGAATAGCGGAAAAAGTCTCTGGAGCGCACTTGGATTGGTATCTAACGGATTGGACCAAAACGACTAATACGATTGATTATAATATCAAAGAGGTTAAGGAAGAAGGAGAACAAACTAAAGTAGTCCTGGAGCGTATTGGGAATATGCCAATGCCTTTGGACATTTTTGTCGTGTATGAGGATCATTCTCAGGAGTCCTTTCATATTCCGTTGCGCATGATGCGTTATGTGAAAGAAAACCCGTACCCAAAAGTAAAACGAACGGTTTTAGAAGATTGGCCATGGGCTTTTCCGACTTATTCATTCGAAATACCTAAACCAAAAAAAGAAATTTTGGCCATTATCATTGATCCAACCATGCAAATGGCAGATACCAATAAAGACAATAATATTTACCAGTTAACAAATAATTAACTAGTTAAAAATGAATAATTTAATAAATTAGACGGTTTACAAAACAGGCGTTATCTATTATCCCAGCAAAAGTATAAGACTTATGAAACAACAATACACTTTATATTTATTATTGCTGATTTTTGTTCAGCAAGGATTACTAGGGCAACAAAATCTATTAACAAATGGCGATTTTGAAGGAACGGGAGGATTCGAAAGTCACTATGACACAAATGGTTTACCCGGTAGTGCAGGTGTATCAAGTAATCCACAAATATATAACCCAAAACATTTCATCGATTCTGCTGATAACAGTGGTTCAGGAAATATGCTTATTGTTGATTCATCATCTGATTCAAACAAGAAGTTTTGGCAAACCCCAGGTAGTATAAAATTGCAAGGAGGTACTGAATATGTGTTTTCTTACTTTGTTAAGGATGTTAACATAAACAATAATATTGAGGCTACGATTCAGTTTAATCCAACAGATCAATGTGGATGTAGCACTCAAACGCATACGGTACAATCAAGTGGTGACTGGACTAAAGTAACGCATACCTTTACACCAAGTGGCTCAGGAGAAAGATTTGTAAGAATAGAGTTAACATCAATAGGAGCAGAAGATGAGGGCTATGATTTTGCCATTGATGACATTTCTTTAACAGGTGGCTGCACTCCAGAAACAATTTCATTTACAGTTTCAGATGATATACCTCTATGTGAGGAACAGACCACTCAGGTTACTACTACAAGTTCAGTACCAGGTGAGTGGAAGAGGTTGCAGGGATTTGCCACCATTGTAAACCCAACATCGAAAACGACAGATATTACCAATTTGATTTACAATAATCAGTTTGTGGTAAAATGGGTGCCAACCCTGACGGATTGTCAAAGTTTAGCTCCTGGTACGGATGATACAGTCACAATTCTAGCTAAGGATAGACCTCAGCTTGACCCAATACCAGATCCTGTTCCTATTTCTTGTACTGTTAGCGAAGTTACCGTATCTGTTAAAAATGCAGGGACAACTAAATATGTTTACAAGTGGGAAAAAATGAATGGAGGGACGGTAGAGAAGGATTTGAATATTAATAATGCTACGGCAAAATTAACGGAACCAGGTGATTATAGAGTTTCTGTTAGCATCCAATCGTCGGGTATTTTTACAATTCCATGTGAGTCTTTTCAATCAGTCACTGTACCAAGTATTGGTATTGGTTCTCCTGCTCCAACGGTTGATAATGTAAATTATTGTGTGGGAGATGCAACAGTATCGTTAGCAAGTGCAGTTGACATGACTTCTGTGGCTTCGGGTAATACTCTATTATGGTATACACAAGCGACTGGCGGAACAGGGAGTTCATCAGCCCCTACTCCAAGTTCAGCGAATGCAGGAACCACAAGTTATTATGTAGTTCAAGTGGAAGGAACTTGTGAAAGTCCCCGAGCTCAAATAGATGTAATTGTAGCGGATGCTTCTGCGACAGTGGCTAATCCAGCTACTACAATCATTAACTGTACAGGTACCCCAATTACTTTAGATGGATCGGGGTCAAGTGCAGGGCAATATCAATGGCAAAGAGATGGTGTGGATATAGGAGGAGAAACCAATAATACTATATCTGTTGGCGGTGCAGGAACCTATCGATTGGTGGTCACAAGTCCTGCGGGTTGTTCTGATACTTCCAATGCGATTACGATAGAAGAAGATAGCAACAAACCATCGGTATCTATAGCCGACCCAGTGGCTTTGACATGTACTACAACTAGTTTGACACTTGATGCAAGTGCTTCAACACCAGCCCCAGCAGCCAATATCACTTATATTTGGACTAATTCCTCAGGAACGGAATTGTTGAGAGGTCAAGATGTTTCAGCTACACAGCTGACTGTAAATACAGCAGACACCTATACGCTTACCATAGAGAACAGTAGTAATAGTTGTACGGGAACAGGTACTAAAACAGTTGTACAAGATACTACCAAACCTACTGTTGTGATTCAAACACCTACTGATAAACTGACTTGTACAGTGCAATCGGTAACCGTTACTACAACAGGTTCATCTACAGGCACCAATTTTTCGTATGAGTGGAAAGATTCTAAAGGAACTACAGTGGGTACATCGCAAACTCTTACAGCAACAGCTCCTGATACGTATTTATTGACCATCACTAATTCAGATAATGGCTGTCAATCGAGCAATACGGTAAAAGTTGAATCCGATGTTACAGATCCACAAGTTACTATTGCTGTACCTACTAAATTAACGTGTAGTGTGTTGTCAGTAACCCTAGACGGTTCGGCTTCTACGACAGGGCCGACCATAACCTACCAATGGACAACATCAGGAGGAGGCAACATTGTAAGTGGATCAACCACATCATCCGCTGTGGTAGACCAGCCAGGAACGTACACCCTGACGGTAACTGACACCACTAAACCAGGCTGTCCAGCTACTAAAACCGTACAAGTAGAGCGCGACGAAACCCCTGCTGTTGCGACAATCAAAAAATTGAATGATTTAGGCTGTTCAAATAAGCAAGCCCTCATTGACAGTCAAGGTTCAGACGTAGGTTCTAATTACACGTATTTATGGACGACGACCAATGGTAATATAGTAGGTAGCGACACAGGCATCCAGATAACAGTAGACCAGCCGGGCGATTATGTATTAACGATCACCAATACGACAACAGGCTGTTCACGCACCAGTAACACAGTGACTATTATCGATGAGAGCGCTATGCCGAATGTTGTACCAGCTACTTACGAAGTTTGTAGTACGGGTGTTGATGGTGTAGGGGACTTTGAGTTACGCACCCAAGATTTAGTGCTAACGAATAACAATTCGAGTTTAGGGGTAAGTTATCATTTAACCTTAGCAGATGCCCAATCGAACATGAGTCCACTGAACAAGAATAACTATACCAACACCAGTGATCCACAGGTAGTATTTGCTAGAGTGACAGACAGCAACGGTTGTAGCACAGAAGTAGAATTGACCCTAGAAGTCAGAAACGGCCCTACAAAAGTTACCCCCCCAGCTTTAGAATACTGTGACCCCAACAGCGATGGCTTTGGAGTCTTTACTTTGGGCGATGCCGATGCAGGGATATTAGGAAGTCAAACAGGCATGACCCTGACCTACCACGAAACCCCATCCGATGCCGTAGCCTCTATAAAACCATTAAGCAAAACAAGTCCGTACAGCAACAGAGACCGTTACGATCAAACGATTTATGCCCGAGTAGAAAACGCCGAAGGCTGTTACATAATAGTCAACCAAGCGTTAAAAGTAAAAAACACCCCAAGGACAGAAAAAGCCACCGCATTTATCATGTGTGATGTCAATAACCCAGGCGATAAAAAAGAAGGCTTTGATTTAACTAGCAAAGAATCAGAAGTACTAAAAAACCTAAACAAAACCCTACATACAGTAAGCTATTACCAAAGCCTATCCAATGCCGAGGCAGGCACGAGCGCCATAGCCAACAAGACCAACTACACCAATCAAAGCGTAACGGAGACCATCTATATGAAAGTTACCGAAACCGCCACAGGCTGTAGTAGTATCGAACCCATCGAATTAGAAGTCGCCCAACGCCCAGTAGTAGTAGAACCTGCTTTATACGTAGTCTGCGATGATAACAACCCAGGCGACGGCAAAGAAGTCTTTAACCTAAAAACCAGAGAGAGCGAGATTACAGGAGCGACGACTATACCGATGGAAGTCACGTATTACACCAGTAAATCAGACGCAGAAAACAAAGTAAAAGCCATCAGTACCCCAGAGTCCTATATCAACAAGAGCAGTCTAGGAGCAGTAGAGAGCGTCCACGTACGCGTAGAACACCCAACCACAGGCTGTTACAGTACAACCATTTTAGACATACGCGTAGACCCATTGCCAAGCCCCAAAGCCCCATCAGAGCCACTGATATCCTGTGACCCAGACGCCGATGGCTTTGCAGTGTTTCCATTAGAAACACTAAGTACAGAGATTGCCGACAAAGACGGTGCGAATGTAAAGATCAGCTACCATGAAACCCAAGCAGACGCATTAATCGTAGCCAACGCCATTGCCGAGGATCCAACCACAGGAGAGATAACCTACAAAAACATCCAAAACGCAAAGAACGGCATCACGATCTACGCCGCAGCCAAGCATAACACGACAGGTTGTGTCCGCGTAGTACCCGTAACATTAAGAGCCGAGCCAAGTCCACAAGTACCCGTAAAATTAGCTCCATTAGAAGAATGCGATGATTTAAGTACAGGCAAACAAAACGACGGCCTAGCCCAATTTGATTTAACCCAGCACGAAGCCACCATCTACGCAAATCAAAGCAAAACCAATTTAGAGATCACCTATCACATCAGTGAGGCAGACGCACAGAACAATGTGAACCCGATAGCCGATCCGAAGCATTTTGAGAACACGGTAAACCAAGTGACCACGCCAAGCGCATCCCCACAACAAATCTGGGCAGCACTACGCCACAAGCAAACCGACTGTAGCAGAAGCATAGCCATAACGCTGAAAGTCAATCCACAGCCAGAGCCAGCGAAAAGCATAGAGTACTCCATTTGTGACGATGAGACCAAAGACGAAAAAACGACCTTTGATTTGACCAGTCAAATAAGCCTTATTACCCAAGGCGCAACCCAAGGCTATGATTTATTATTTTACGAGACAGAAGCAGACGCTAAAAGCGGAAGCAATGCCAATATCAAAAACCCCATAGCCTATGAGAATACAATCAACAAACAAACGATATATGTCCGAGTTATTGATCAAGACAGCCAGTGTGCCGCGATAAGCAATTTAATCTTGAGGGTAAACAACAACCCAACACCCGAGCAACCCGCGCCATTGGAGATCTGTGACAAAGACGATGCAAGCACCAATCAAAGCACAGGCGACGGAATAGCCCTCTTTGACTTAACCGAACGTCAGATCGAGATCGAGAACCAAGAAGGCAGCGTAAGCTTAAGTTATTACACCACAGAAGCCAGCGCAAAAGAAGGCGGAACAGACAATCAAATCACCACTCCTACCGCCTTCGAGAACACCGATTTATACGAACAAACCATTTATGTAAGAGCCGAGTATGACCTAACAGGCTGTTCCAGCGTAGTACCCTTAGAGCTAAAAGTACTCGCCTTACCAGAACCATCGAGCATACCCGATTACGTACAATGCAGTCCGAACAACGACGGTAGCTACGCCTATGACCTACAAGAGTACAATGCCACCATATTAGGAGGTTCAGCCAATGTAGGAAAATACGATTTAACCTACTATGGGACAGAAGCTGCAGCCGAAGCAGGCGCGATAGACACGCAGTTAAACAGTCCCTATGTAAGTAGAGGCAGCATAACAAGCCCAGAAGAAGTATGGGTACGCATCCAGCAAAAAGGAGCAGACTGTTACGTAACGCGAAACTTCAACCTAGTAGTAGGCGAGTCAATCAACCTCAAAGCCCATGATGACATACAAGCCTGCGGAACCCCATCTACCCCAGGCAGCAGTCTCTTAGAAGCCGAGATAGATTTAACCCAGTACGAAACAGCCATACTAGATGGATTAGACGCCAGTATCCACAGCTTTAGTTATTACAAAGTAAAGAACAACGACAAGTTAAGTCAGCCCATAGCCGACCCGACCAAGTATGTTAACAGCAAAAACAAAGAAAAGATCTACATCAAAGTCACCAGAGCCGACGGCTGTGAAGACACCCGACAAGAGCTGAACCTAGAAGTAAAACTAAAACCAGAGCCAAAGCCAGACCCAGAGTACATCATCTGTAGCGATCCCGACACAGGCATCCTACTGCCAGGCAGTACCGCAGTAATAGACACTAAGTTAGTAGAAGCCACCCATACCTTTGAGTGGAAGTTAGACGGACAAATCATCACAGGGGCTACAGGCTCAAAGTACACGGCAATCGCACCAGGGAAATACACCGTAATAGCCACCAGTAGAAGTACACCATGCGCTAGTGACGAAATAGCCGTAAACGTAGTATTAAGCTCACAAGCGACGATCGTAAAAGCCTACACAGTAGATCCACAGTTCAGTCAAGACAGCTATACCGTAAAAGTCGAAGTAATAGGATCAGGCGACTACGAGTATCAGATAGACGGAGGCCCATTCCAAGACAGTGCGTATTTTGAGAATGTAGCTCCAGGCTTACACCAAGTAGGCGTACAAGACAAGCGCGGTTGTCAAGGTTTACCGATTACCGCAAACCTATACGCGACGACCTACATGAAATACTTTACGCCCAATGGAGATGGGATCAATGATGAGTGGCACATAGTAGGCTTAGAGAGTCAGAGTAATGCCAGAGTATACATCTACGACCGATATGGCAAACTCTTAAAAGAGATGCAAGTCAATGAAGACAAAGGCTGGGACGGTACCTTTAGAGGCAATCCAATGCCCGCAACGGACTATTGGTTCAGAGTACAATTTGAGGAAAACAAAGAGATTAAAGAGTTTAGATCACACTTTGCCCTGAAGAGGTAGGAAAATATGAGATTTTTGAGAGTATTGCTAATAGTTGTGTTCTGTTTTTCAGTACATGATACCTGTTCTCAAAATGAATATTTGATAAAAGGCAAAGTTAAAAATAACGAAAGCATTGCTTTACAAGGAGCTTCAGTTTTTGTAAAAGCAGAAACAAAAGATTATCATACGATAACTGATTCTTTAGGTTTTTATAAAGTAGTTGTAAATTCAACAACGATACGACTTGTAGTTAGACATATTGGTTATACTACTTTTGACAAAATAATTGAATTAACTGACAGTAATGTATTAGATATTATTTTGTATGAAAATGTAACAGAGCTTGAGGAGGTAGTGCTTGCTGAAGAAAATTCACGAACTGTTTCTGGTTTATCCGAAGGGAATATTTCTCTATCTACTGAAAAGATGAAGTCAATCCCAACTATATTGGGGGTCACGGATATTTTAAAAACCTTACAGTTAACTCCAGGGGTTCAAAATTCTGGAGATGCAAATGGTTATATTTATATCCGAGGAGGAGAACAAGGTCATAATTTAATGAAATATGAATCAGTTCCTGTTTATGGTACAACCCATTTATTAGGATTATTTCCGTTTTATAATTCTGATCACATAAAATCTGTTGATTTTTATAAAACTAATATAAAAGCAAAACATGGTGGTAGAATAGGCTCTACTATTGTTGTGCAGCCAGAAAATAGTGTTCCTAGTGATTTTAGTGTAAAAGGTAATATAGGATTGCTAGCATCACAATTAACGGTGGCTACTTCAATAACTCCAAATACAGGAGTTTATCTGTCAGGAAGAACGACATATATTGATGAAGTAATGGGTTCCTTGTTTAAAGGGAACAACGATGATGCTCAAATGAAGTATCGTTTTAATGATCTGAATTTTACATTAATTTCACATATAAATAAGAAAAATAGTGTTTCGGTCAATGTCTTTGCTAGTGGTGATAACTTCTCAGTAGATGAGGAGGAATTGTCTCTAAATGCTGATTTGGATTGGAGTAATTCTTTAGCATCAATAACTTGGAAAAATCAAAAAAATAACAACACATCATTTAATAATACAATCTACTATTCGGAGTATAATAATGCTTTAAAAATGAATCAAGGAGAATTATTAGTCAAGAATAAATCTTTTATAAAAGATATGGGGTACCTCGGAGAGGTAAACTATAAATTATTAAATACAGAGTTGGTGTCTGGAATACACTTTTCTGCATATAAATTAAATTCTCAAAATATCGAAGTGACAAATTTGGAAGGGGTTAGTATACACAACACGCCATCCAATATTTTACCTTATACGTGTTCAATATTTACTGACTCTAAATCAAAATTCACAAAGAAATTAAGCCTTAACTTAGGGCTTAGGTTTAACTATTATGAAGCCTTGTTTGAGTCATATCGTAACCTAGAACCAAGAGTAAGTCTTACTTATTTGTTAGGTGAAAAAGGGAGCCTTTATTTAGCTTATTTACAGCAATATCAATATTTGAACTTGTTAACATCATCTAGTGTGGGTTTGCCAACTGATTTCTGGATAGCAACTTCGTCTGAAGTTCCTCCTTTGAGATCAAATGAAATAACGATAGGATACCACACAGAAATTAGTCGCCAATATGAGTTGTCTTTTGCGGGGTTTTATCGAATAATGGACAATTTACAAGAATATCCATATGGATTGACTCAGTTTAATGAATTGTCCTCGATTCAGGATGATTTGCTAATTGGTGCAGGAGAGTCTCATGGATATGAATTTTTGTTAAAGAAAAATTATGGAAAGTATACAGGATGGTTAAGCTACACTTTGAGTTGGTCTAATAGACAATTTGAGGAAATAAATGAAGGAGCTGTTTTTCCTTCTCGATTTGACAGGAGACATAATTTTTCGTGGGTTTCGACGTACAGTTTAAAAAAAGTGGCATTTGGGTTTACCCAAACCTTTAGTTCAGGTAATAGGTTTACAACACCTACCTCATGGTATTTTATAAATAGTAATCCAGTTAAAGAGTATGGTGATTATAATAATTCACAAATGCCTAATTATTTAAGGTCTGATATTTCCGTTACTTATTTTTTAAAAAAGACAAAAGTGAAGGAAAATGCCCTAAACGTATCAATTTATAATATGTTTAATATCGGAAATCCCATTTATATATTTTTAAAAATATCTGGAGATTCAGATAATAATCAAGCGAATATTAAAACTCAAAATAAAGTTATGTATAGGATATTGCCATCTATAAGCTGGAGGTTTAAATTTTAGAGCTTTGTTATGCTACGAATTGTAATAGCTTTTTTTTTATTTCTGGTTAGCTGCTCTGATCAAGAATATTCTTTTACTTCGTCTCAGGACTCTAAAATTGTTGTTGAGGGTTGGATTGAGCAAGGAAAGACTGCAAAGGTTTTGTTGTCAAGAAGCGTACCAGTTGGAGGAAAAGTGGATTCGTTGTCGCTTTTAGATTATGCTATTCGATCTGCAAAAGTCACGGTGTCGGACGGGAATAATGAGGAAGTGTTGAAGTTAAAAGTGAATGACAAAACAATTCCTCCTTTTGTTTATACAGGAAATACGATTGTAGGAGAGGTAGGACGTAATTATGATTTACGTATAGAATATTTGGATAAAGTTTTGAAAGCATCAACATACATTCCAGAACCTGTGAGCCTCAGGTCTGCAAAATTAATCAAAGAAGAATCAGATACTATTGGTTTTGTTGAAGTTAAATTTATTGATCCGATAAGTCAGAAAAACTTTTACCAAATTAGTACTATGGTTGCTAATGAAGAGACTATTTTTTATCCCGCTTTTTATGGAAATTTGACAGATGAAAGTTTTAAGTCAAGTGAAGTATCGATTAGGATAAATAGAGGAATAAAGAGCTATCCTAAATCAAGTTCGATCCCTTATTTTAAGGTTAAGGACTCTATATTTGTAAAATTACGAACGATGGATACAAAATCTTATGAATATTGGAATGCTTGGCAGAATGAAGTTGTAAATGGTTTAAATCCCATTTTTCCACCAGCATCAAGTTTGCCTACAAATATATATGGAGGGATAGGAATTTGGGCAGGATATGGGCAACATACACTCTATATACAAAAATAGGCGTGTCTAAATATTTAGACACGCCTATTTTAAGGTATACTTTAAGAGGCACATTCGCAAATCAATAAACACTTGTATATCAGCAGAATAAGTGCTATTTTTAAAAGTAACAAACCCCGAAATTGCTCAAAATGAGTTAAAAACGGGGTTTACTTTTAAATACCAATGCCAAAAATAGTACGTTTAAGCGAATTTACTTCGTCTGTTCGGCTAAAGCCTCGGGTCAACACGAAATTCCTTTTTTTACATTTAACGAAAATTTTGATGCTTTTTATGCGCAATTTTTAAAGACTGATTTAGGGAAAATTTACCTTTCTACACCTTTTTCCGAGCTGTCAAAGTCTTTTAAGATAAAAGAGTATACCAAGGGACCAAAAAGTATTTTTAGTCCGCGGGGTAAAATAGCCCTGATGATGCTCAAGAATTATTATGGATGTTCCGATCAGATGCTCATTGAGATGCTCAACGGTAATGTTTATATGCAATTCTTTTGTGATATTGTAATTCCTATTGAAAAACCGCTGATTAACTCCAAAATAGTCAGTCAAATCCGCATGGAATTATCTGAAAAATTACCGCTTAGTCAAGCGCAAAAAGTATTAGCAGCAAATTGGCTACCTTACATGGGAAATCTTGACAAAGTACTTGCCGATGCGACTTGCTATGAAAGCGACTTGCGTTATCCGACCAATCAAAAACTACTTTGGGAGTGCGTGAAGTGGTGCTATAGTCAAATGGTTGATTTATGCAGAATCTTTAAAATCAAATTACCTAGAACCAAATTCTTGGACTGGTCTGAGCGATACAATAGTTATTCTAGAAAACGAAAAAAGCTATCCAAACACCGTAACAAAGTAACCCGTGGATTATTGAAACTTTTATACAAACTCAATGGTGAACTCTCCAAAATAGAAAATCTTCATCCCTTTGAAGCTACCCAAAAATACAAAACCCAAAGAGCGGTTATAGCAAAAGTATACAAACAACAGCGAACCATCTTTGAAACAGGTAAGTCGGTTCAGGACAGAATTGTAAGCATCCATAAAAGCTATGTCCGTCCTATTGTTCGTGGTAAAGAAGTTAAACAGGTAGAGTTTGGAGCCAAAGTAAACAAGATTCAAATAGACGGAATTAATTTTATTGAACACCTTGAATACAGGGCTTTTAACGAAGGAACTAGGCTGATAAATAGCGTTCATTTTGCGCAATGGCTTACTAAAACAAAAATTAAAATAGTAGGAGCCGATGCTATCTATGCCACCAACAAAAACAGAACATTTACTTCTTCAAATCAGATTCATACCGACTTCGTACGTAAAGGAAAAGCTGGGAAACATGAGGAGCAACGTAAAATATTGGCTTCTGCCATAAAAAAAGAAAGAGCCACAAGGCTTGAAGGTAGCTTTGGCAATGAAAAAGAACATTACAACTTGAGAAAAATCAAAGCCAGAACCAAGAAGAGCGAAGTTTTATGGATATTCTTCGGCGTCCATACGGCAAATGCCCTAGAAATCGGACGAAGAATTTACATTGCTCAATCTGAAAATTCAGCTGCTTAAAAACCGAAAACTAACTTCGTTGGGATAGGTGTGTGTTGTTGTTACTCAAAACGACATTTTCTAACAAAAAATAGTAACAAAAAAACAAAAACCGACTTTGAAAAAATCAAAATCGGTTTTTATATCTGTATTTTTAAAAAAGTGAGCGTACTTCTGAATGTGCCTTAAGAATTAATCTTCAAATGAATTTGAAAAATCCTCTGCTTTATTCTTGAAATTATCAAATCCGCTCGAGAAATATACATCCATTTCAACTTCTGTGTTATCGTTGAATTTTAAATACGCAACTTCCTCGTAACGTTGTTCGAATTCTCCACCGTTATTAGTGTAAGAAAACATCCAATATCCGCCATTTGGATAAGCGGCGTTTTCTGTCCATGTGTAGGAATAATAAGGTCTGTCTTCAGACTTTTCTGCACGCATGATAACTTCAGCAATTTTGGTTCCTTCCTTTTTTGATACCAAATAAAACTTAACGTATTTGTTTTGAATTACCACAGAACCTTCAGCGTATCCCTTGTTGTATGCATTCAAACGAGTATAATAATCTTTTTTATTATAAGAAGAGATGTACACACCATTAGAATATTCCACTTTATGTGGGTCATCTAAAGAATTCTCTAATTCGTTGAGTTCTTTGGCTTGTTGTTTTAGGTCGATCTTTCCAATAATTGCGAAGTTTTCCCCTAGAGTATACACCACATTAGCTGTTCCAATGTAATCGTTAGAATTGTCAACTTCCTCTTCAATTAATTTATCGATGTTAGCTGTTGAGTCCAATGAAAAACCGATTAAATTTTTCCCGTTTTTGGTGATTGACGTTTTTACGGTATTCACAGCTCCTTGAGCTCCTGACATTTCCCAAACATACCCATTATCAAACATAATCTTAATCATAGCAGTTTTAGGATCTGGGTGTTTGCCGTCGGTATAAGTTGTGGCTGTTTCAAACGATGAAACAACGGCTCCATTTATACTTAATGTTGCTTTAGTAGAAGCAGGAAGATAAATTTCATCAAGAACTTCCTCGGTTTGAATATGCTCATACATATTTGTCTGATAGTTGTATTGAACACGTGATGTTCCTTCTGTATCAACGATATCGACTTTTTTGCCAGAAGCCACAGCACTAATGGAAATTTCCGCATCGTTGCTAGTTTTGTTTGAAGTAGATGGGAAAACTAATTTTAATTCAGAATCTGAATCTGTCTTTTTCCAATCAGCTTTAGAAGAATCCCAAGTATAGATACCATAGAAACCACCATACGACAATAGATCTCTGATCCCATTATTTACTAGTGGGTTACCCATCTCATCACCTGATTCGCTTGAACGGTTTACAACAATTGGAGAGGGTCTGTTGGCGCTTGAGGATAATAAATTCTCTAAATTCTCTAATGCATCTATTGAAGTAGAAGTTTTCATGTCTTCCATGTCGGTAACAAAAGCATTAGCTTCTGATTCCATCTTAACTTTTTGTTCTGAAGGAGTTAGTGTAGAATATGGGGCATTAATTAGTGCTTGAATTTGTTGATCTGCTGGTGCAATAAGAGGTACTCCATCATCTTTACTACATGAAGATAACATCGCTATTTGTGCTATTCCAATTGAATATAAAACAATTTTTTTCATAATAAAATATTAAATAAGTTTGAGTTATAAAAGGATAGCAAGATACAATATCTTTCTTAATACGTTTGTCTTTTATGTGTATTTTTACCCTTATTAGTTCAAAAAATGCCTCAAGAGAAGATTACATATAAGGATTCAGGTTACTTTTCTACGTTAATAGTTGATTATTTAGGTCAGAAGAGCGAGACAATCCATCTCTATAATCGATTTCCTAGTATTGATAATTTTGAGGGGCAAATGGAGGAAAAGGCTCAAAACTTTTCCATGGATCAGCGTCAGGTTTTGTTAGAGGTTCTAAAGAGGCAAAACAATCAAATTGGAATAAGTTCAAATACTATTCAAAATATTGAACGTTTATCACAAGCAAACACATTTACGGTAGTTACGGGTCATCAATTAAGTTTATTTACAGGGTCTCTCTATTTTATCTACAAAATAATTTCTGTGATACGCTTGTGTGAGGATTTAAAAGTTAAATACCCGAATAAGAATTTTGTGCCAGTTTTTTGGATGGCGTCCGAAGATCATGATTTTGAAGAAATCAGCACTTTTAAAACAAAAGGTCAAAGTATTGCTTGGGAGCAATCTCAAAAAGGTGCCGTGGGTAGAATGGACACAAAATCGTTGAATAGTGTGTATAAATATTTTGCTGCGGTAATGGGTGATTCGAAAAATGCGAATGACTTGAAGGAACTATTCCGCCAAGCGTATTTGGGGAATCAAAATTTGGCGAAAGCTACACAGTATATAGTTAATGAATTGTTTGGGGAGAAAGGTTTGGTCATCATTGACGGAGATGACAAACAATTGAAGTCTTTGTTTACTGATGGTATTGTGAATGAGCTAAGTAATCAATTGGCTTGTAAGAATATATTAAAAACACTTGAAAATTTTGAATATAAAGTTCAGGTTAATCCCCGTGTGATAAATTTATTCTATTTAGGTGATGGTGTAAGAGAACGTATCGTTTTGGACAACGAAAAATACAAAGTCAACAATACTTCCCTCGAATTTACTAGAGAGGAGATACTCTCTTTGGCGCAAAGCCAACCCGAATTATTCAGTCCTAATGTAGTCATGCGTCCGTTGTATCAGGAGACAGTATTGCCCAATCTTGCCTATATCGGAGGAGGTGGAGAGATCGCCTATTGGTTAGAGTTAAAACAGTATTTTGATGCCTCAAATGTGACTTTTCCGATGTTAGTGCTTAGAGATTCTGCTGTGGTGCTTTCGCGAAAGCAAAAAGAAAAATTGGAGAAGCAGGGCATTTTAGTTAAGGATTTGTTTCTAAAAAGAGAAGGCTTTGAGGAGGCTCTTGCCAAAAAGTATTCTGAAATTCCAATTGATTTTAGCTCATACAAGGCACTTGTCACAAAACAGTTTAATGAACTTGAAAAATTAGTGAAACAAACGGATCCTTCCTTTGATGGTGCTGTTGCTGCTCAACGCAAAAAACAATTGAATGGTTTGGATAACTTAGAAAAACGTTTTTTGAAAGCCCAAAAAATAAAATACAGCGATTATATCAATAAAGCACTTTCTGTTCAGGAACAAGTATTCCCTAAAGGTGGTTTACAAGAGCGACAGCTTAACTTTTCTGAATTTTATCTAGAGTATGGAGATGCTTTTTTTGATCAATTGTATTTGAATTTTAATCCCTTAGAAAATCAATTTAAAATTATTGTTTTGTAAATTTTATCAATGGGTTATTAAAGTATGATTTTTATCATGTTTTATTGTGATTTGTTACTCTTCCTTTGTACCACAAACAAATTACTTAAACAATGATGCATACATTTCATATTCCTGTTTTGGGATTAGCTTATTCGGTAGGAACACCGTTTAAGGTGGCAAAATATGGTATATCTTCTGTCGCTTCAATCGTTGATGACTTTATGGTTGAAGACATGCGAAAGTACTATGCCGAAGAATTCAATAAGCCCTATACACCTATTGAAGATAAAGAAGAAGATAGCCGTGCTCGAAGAATCACAGCCTATTGCAATTTGATGCATGAGGTGGTTGCCGAACAGTTCGAAAAATTAAGAAACGAACCGTTTACACCAACTTCTGACATTACCCGTTATTTTAATCTGTTGCCAGATACCAATGAAGTGAAGAGACTGTACCTGGATATGTTAGATACGGGCAATAAGTTGGTAAAAGAAACATTAGAGAAAAAAATTCGTCTTTTGATGAAGCCGGGTAGTATTGACGTCAATATCATGTCGAAGGTGGATAAGAATAACCTCAATGCAGATGGGGAGATAATAGACGCAGTTTCTTCGGATGCTTTGTGTTCTTTGCGTGGTTTTGCCAAAAGTAAATTAGAGTCATCAATAATTTTGTCGGCAGGGATGAACCCTCGATTATATAGTTACTTGGAAGAATTTCAGGATTTTTATGCGGATGAAAGGGGTCATATCAAAAAGAAGATTGTTCTTAAAGTAAGTGATTATAGATCGGCTGTTATTCAGGGTAAATTTTTAGCTAAAAAAGGCTTGTGGGTTTCTGAATACAGAGTAGAATCTGGACTGAATTGTGGTGGGCACGCTTTTGCTACCAATGGTTTACTCATAGGGCCTATATTACAGGAGTTTAAATCCAAACGACAAGAAATCATTGAAACGGTTTTCGAGATTTATCAAAAAGCATTAGAAGAAAAAGGTGTTCATCTTGATACCCCTCCGACTATGAGTGTGACTGCTCAAGGAGGTATTGGTACACACAAAGAAGATTCTTTCTTACGGGAGTACTACGATTTAGCGGCTACGGGTTGGGGAAGTCCATTCTTATTGGTGCCAGAGGCGACAAGTGTAGATGATGATACTTTACAAAGGTTGTTAGGAGCAGAAAAGTCAGATTTTTATATCAGTAATTCGTCTCCTTTAGGAGTTCCGTTTAGTAACTTCAAGAAAAGTGCGATAGAAGAACAACGTCTGGAAAGGATAGCTAAAGGAAATCCTGGTAGTCCATGTAAAAAGAAGTTTTTGATTTCTAACACAGAGTTTACAGAGGAACCAATTTGTACAGCTTCTAGACAGTATCAACATCTTAAGTTGAAAGAGCTTGATGAAAAAGCCTTGCCACCAGAGGAGCACGATGCGGCCTACAAAAATATCACTGATAAAATATGTCTATGCGTAGGTTTGACAACGTCATCATATATCAAGCAGGGTATAGACAGAAAAGATAAAAAGACAGCAGTATCTATTTGCCCAGGGCCTAATATTGCTTATTTCTCTAAGTTGTTATTTTTAGAGGAAATAGTGGATCATATTTATGGTAAAGTGAATCTTATTCAGAGTAAAAATAGATCACATGTGTTTGTCAATGAATTGAACCTTTATGTGGAATAT
Source organism: Flavobacteriales bacterium (assembly GCA_020635875.1). GTDB lineage: Bacteria > Bacteroidota > Bacteroidia > Flavobacteriales > Flavobacteriaceae > Flavobacterium. Next base: position 285,839 of record JACJYY010000005.1, on the reverse strand, counting down.
CTCAAAAATGATATTGCTCAAAGTATGAAGGATTTGACGGCCAAAAAAGAAAAATATTTAGAGAGTTTCAAGAATCAATTATTAGAAGGAATTGAATATTATAAAGAGTTGGTGCCAAAAATGACCAAAGAGTCATTGAATCACAGAACAACGATTTTGAATCAATTCAAAGAATTAGAAGCACAGCTTAAACAACTAAATGTCAATCCAGCATTGGCGTAAAGATAGAGTAGTTTGTTTTGTTAGAAGAGAGGTAGTATTACTTAGTGATAAGTTTTGCGCCTCTCTTTGTTTTTACAACGTTTTTTCTTTTACCACTCTTGAGGAAATATATGAGGCTAAATAGCCTAAAATACCAATGGTAAGGAGTACTATCATGATGTTTTTTAGTTCAAACTGGACTGGATAAGCTAATGTAGAGGTAATTTTTATCAAAGCAAATTGTTGTTGCAGTAGGACAACAATAATACCTAAGAATAATCCAATGAGACTGCTGCTTAGGGTCAATAAACAACCCTGAAACAAAAAGATATGCCGTAACTCTTTGATGGTTACACCAAGATTAAATAGGGTCTTGAGGTTATTTTTCTTTTCTAGTATAATCATGATAATTGATCCTATGAGATTAAATAGAGCAATAATCATTACTAGTGTGAAAATTAAATAGACCACTAGATTCTCAGTGTTGAGCATTTTGTATAGTGCGTCGTTGAGTTCAATTTTATTTTTGATTTCAATTTGATTGTCAAAGATTGTATGGAGCACTTCACGGACTGTTTCTTCGTCTGCATTTTCAGAAAGTTTAATTTCTATTCCAGAGTAATCATTAGCTTTTAGTTCAAGTGTTTTTTGTGCCAAATCAATGGTTGAATACATATACTTGAGATCAATGTCTTCATTTACAGAATAGATTCCAGTAGGGATTACATTTTGCTTTATAAAGGCTTTTTCAGGGTTATTAATAGTTCCCTTTCCTGCTCGTGGCATATAAATTTGAAACACATTGGAGTAATCGTATAGGCCTACTGACAATTTGTGAGCAATACCATAACCAATGACTACTTGTGGTGATTTGGTTTTAAGCCATTCTCCAACATAAAGATTGTTTTTTATGGGGATGACTTTGGTGTAATTGGAATCTACCCCTTTTAATGTTGCTATAGTTTCTTTGTTGTTGTATAACAGTAATGCTTTTTCTTCTATGAATTTAGAGTGGTTTTCAACACCTTCAATAATTTTTATCTTTTGAGATTGCTCCTCAGAAATCGTGAGAATTTTACCTTTATTAGGGTAAACAGTTAAATCTGCTTGCAATTCGTTGGTATGCGAGAGACTAAACTCTCGTAAGCCACTAAAGACTGACAATACAACAAATAGAGCAAGTGTACTTATGATTATTCCGATAGATGCAATCCATGTAATAATGTTGATTGCATTACTGGAACTTTTACTAATCAAATATCTTTTCGCTATGTATAACGAAAAGTTCACCTTATGATTTTTTGCGTTTGTCTAATAGGTCTGGATTTTCAATAGGGTTATCCTCTCCAGACAAGGCTTGATCTATGGCTTCTATATAGTCTAAAGAATCATCAATATAAAAGAGTAAATCAGGTACTTTGCGTAATTGATTTTTTACTCTTTGTGCTAGATCGTGTTTAATCAGTGGTTGATTGGATTTAACCGCTTCCAAAATATCTTTTTTTCGATCAGGCGGGAAAATGCTCAAGTACACTTTCGCAATAGTTAAATCCGTTGTAACATATACACTAGATACCGATATAACCAAATTAGGTATTCCGTTTTTACGAATTTCTCCTTGAAGAATATCCACAATCTCTTGTTGTATTAACCCTCCAATTTTCTTTTGTCTGTTAGTCATTTCCATAGTGCAAAAGTACTATTTTTTACCGGCTACAATGATTACAATTTCTCCTTTTGGTGCTTTTTTTTCAAAATGCTCTAATAGGGTATTCACTGTTCCTCGAATGGTTTCTTCATGTAACTTGGTCAATTCTCTGGAGACGGCTATTTCTCGGTCTTCGCCAAAGTATTCTTTGAAGTCTGTTAGCGTCTTAAGTATTTTATGAGGAGATTCATAAAAAATCATGGTACGGGTTTCTTCAGCCAATATAAGCAATCGGGTTTGTCGCCCTTTTTTTATGGGGAGAAAACCTTCAAAAACAAACTTGTCATTAGGGAGTCCACTGTTGACCAGTGCAGGTACAAAAGCGGTTGGCCCAGGTAGACATTCCACCTCGATATTGTTTTTGATGCACTCTCGAGTGAGCAGAAACCCAGGGTCAGAAATGGCAGGGGTGCCTGCATCTGAAATAAGTGCTATGGTTGTTCCTGATTGAAGTCTTTCGATAATTTTGCTAAGAAAATGGTGCTCATTGTGCATATGGTGACTTTGCATATGGGTCTGAATATCCAAGTGCTTTAGGAGTTTGCCACTTGTGCGGGTGTCTTCCGCTAATATTAAATCCACTTCTTTAAGTATCCGAATGGCTCTTAAAGTAATGTCTTCGAGATTTCCAATAGGAGTGGGAACCAGATATAATTTGCTCACTATTTATGAAAATTTATTTTCGACAGCGTGCATGAAGCGCTCTTCAATTTCTTCTTTTCCTTCCCAATTATTATAGTCAGGTTTAACCAAAAGTTCAATAAAATCCTTTGCTTCTTCGAAGTTATCGAGTGTATTCACCTGAGAAATAACTCTCACAAAATCAGCGTTGCTCCCATCAAAAAGATGTTTGACAAATGCAATTTTATCATTAAGTCCAATGGTAACAGATTTCTTCAATCGATCATTAATAGAAATTTTCTTCTCTTCTTTTACAACTGGCTTTTCAAATGAAATTGAACTGTTGTCTGGTTGGGTTTCAGTTTCTTCTTTTAGTGTATCTGCCTTTACAAATGTAGGTGTGGGCTCTAATTCTTCAAGGAAACTATCTAGGCTGCTTTTTTTTGATTTTGTTTTTTGTTTTTTAGGTTTAAGTTCGCCTAATGAGGGTAAATCAAAGTCCAAACTGATGGTTGATTCAATTGGCTGATCTTCGATAATCTCTTCTTCCTCTTTTTCAATAACAGGTTCTTCTACTATTTTCGCTTTGGGTATGAAAACCTCTTCTGGTATGGAAATGGATGTATCTACATGTTGTACAGGAATAGGTTCTACCTTTTTGGGCTTTTCTACCGCAGGAGCAATAGGCTCTACTGTTTTTTTTTCTTCTTCTTCTTGAACTTCGGTACTCTCAGGGTGAGTTTCGTTATCAAAAATATCCAAAACTACTTGCTGTGCTTCAAACGTAGAAAGGGTAGGTTTGATCGCTAAAGTATGTTCTTCCAAAAAAGCCAAAATAGATAGTTTTTCTGTTAGTTTTTTGGAAGCCATTAAAGCCGTTTGGATATCTGATTTGTTTTTTAATCGTAAAATTTGGTGAGCTAAACTCATTAATTCGGCCTCTAAGATCTTTTTCATTTTGCTGGCTTATACTTCGTAAAACAATAGATTTTTGTTTTTAACCTAAAACATGAACATAAAAATACTATTTTAACGCATGAAACACACAAAATGTTTGTTTTTTTGTGTGAAAAAATAAATTATTAACATTAGGTCATTCCATTGAATCTTTCTATCAGACAAATACAAGAGGTGCTAGGGGCACAATTGATTGGTAAAGAGGACTCTTTGTTGATCAGTGATATTTCTATTGACAGCCGTTCTTTACATCACGAAAAAACGACCTTGTTCTTTGCGTTGGTAGGAGACAATCATAATGCACATGATTATATTCCAGGTCTAGTTGATAAAGGAGTGGTTAGCTTTGTAGTTTCTCAATTACCCACAGTTAAAGACTCCAATGTTAATTACCTTTTGGTAAAAAACACTAAAAAGGCATTACAGGATTTAGCTCAATATTACAGAGCTCAGTTTGATTTTCCTGTGATTGGTGTTACAGGAAGTAATGGAAAAACAATTGTAAAAGAGTGGTTGAGTTATCTTTTGTCTCCTGATTTTTCGATTGTTAAAAATCCAAAAAGTTATAACTCACAGGTAGGTGTCCCATTATCTTTATTTTTAATTAAAGAGTCACATACTCTCGGTATTTTCGAAGCAGGGATTTCGAAAAAAAATGAGATGATTAATTTGGCCAATATGATTGCGCCTACAGTTGGTGTTTTTACTACTATTGGTTCGGCTCATGATAATGGTTTTGATTCTCAAAGGGAAAAAATACGAGAAAAGGCAAAACTCTTTACAGACTGTACCTCTATTGTGTACAAGTCCACACCATTAGTGGAAGAAGTATTCTCTGAGCAACTTTTCACAGAAAACAATAAAAAACGCTTCAGTTGGAGCTTTGATAATAAGAATACAACAGTTTTTGTTGAGGAGTGTATTACAAAAAAAACGAAATCAGAAATTCATTTGGTTTATCAAGGTCACCAATTTTCTTTCTGGATACCATTTGTTGATAAGGCTTCCATTGAAAATGCAATGACTTGTTTTACTACACTTGTTAGCTTGGGTATGGCAGTAGAAACAATTTTAGATAGGATGCCTCATATTTTTCCTGTTCAAATGCGTTTGCAGATTAAGCCTGCGATCAACAACTGTATTTTGATTGATGATAGTTATAATAGTGATTTACAATCATTGATTATTGCACTAGATTTTTTGGAACAACAGAGAAAAACAAAAAGAAAGACAGTAATCCTTTCTGATATCAATGAAAGCGGATTGAACGACGATACATTGTATCAAACTATATATGATTTATTACAGAAAAATAAGGTAGATAGAGTAATTGTAGTTGGAAAAAAAATCTCTCATAGTCTGTCAAAACATTCCCATATTCAGCGTTTTGATTCGACCCAAGAACTTATAGATACAATTAAGGATATTGGTTTTTCTAGTGAATGTATTTTGGTAAAAGGATCTAGAAGTTTTCATTTTGAAAAGATTGTTGAAGCATTAGAATTCCAAAAACATGAAACCGTACTAGAGGTTAATTTGGATGCTATAGGCTCTAACCTATCTTTTTATAAATCGAAGTTAAAACCAGAGACAAAAGTAATGGTGATGATAAAAGCTTTTGGCTATGGGAATGGAGGTTATGAGTTAGCCAAGTTACTAATGCATCACAGGGTCGATTATTTAGGGGTGGCATTTGCAGATGAAGGAATTACTCTAAAGAAGGAGGGAATTACGACTCCAATAATGGTAATGAATCCCGAAATAGGGAGTTATAATTCAATTATTCAATATCAGTTAGAACCAGAGATTTATAATTTCAGAGGGCTTAACTATTTTGTGGAATTAGCAGAAAATTTAGGTTTGTCGAGGTATCCAATTCATATTAAGATTGACACAGGAATGCACAGATTAGGGTTTGAGATTGCGGATGTTCCTCAACTAATTGAGATGCTGAAAGAAAAATCAGTAGTACGCGTAAAAAGTGTTTTATCTCATTTGTTTTCCAGTGATGATCTGGCTCAAGAGATATACACTTTAAAACAGATCAAGGATTTTGATGAAATCAAAAAAGACTTCGAAATGATATATTTCGATGAAAAACCAATTTTTCATTTGGCTAATACGACAGGAATTATCAATTATCCGCAATCACATTTTGATATGGTACGTTTAGGAATTGGTTTATATGGTATTGGTAATACCGTGGAAGAAGTTCAAAGTCTAGAAAACGTAAGTACATTAAAATCAGTTATCTCACAGATAAAATATATCAAGAACGGGGAAAGTGTAGGCTACAATAGGGCATTTGTTGCAAGCCATAACATGAAAACGGGTACCGTTCCTATAGGTTATGCAGACGGAATTTCTAGGATATTATCCAAAAAAGGAGGAAAAGTACTAGTTAATGGGGTGGACGTTCCAATTATTGGGAATATTTGTATGGATATGTTAATGATTGATTTAACCGGGGTAACTTGCGAAGAAGGAGATGCTGTTGTGTTGTTTGGAGAAGAAAAATCGGTTAAATCCATTGCTAAACAACTAGACACTATACCGTATGAGGTTTTAACACAAATTTCACACCGTGTTAAAAGAGTCTTTTATAGGGATTAAACATAAGTTTTAATAGCTTAATTATCAAGTTGTTATAAAATCAAAAATTCTTAATGGATTTTTGATTTTATAACAACTTGCTCATTTGTAGACTTTTTCAATTTTGTGTTACGGGTTAGTTTGTACTATATTTGAAAAGCAATAATTTAAACCTGTATTATGATACAACAATTACTTCTTAAGAGAGTACTTTTATTGAGTACAGCAATCTTATTGGGACTTAGTTCTATGAGTTTTGCACAAAATGCCGTTAAAGATACCAATCCAATTAACGACATCATGTTACAATCGTTTGGTTGGAATGAATACGATCAATCTCGTATGGCTTGTGGGTTTTACAATTTTTATAATGAACAAGCTGATTATTTAAGTGAAGCGGGTTATGATATGATTTGGTTTCCACCACCAAGCCAGTCAACGGGAGGAGTGGGATATATTCCTACTAAGTTGTTTAACTTTTCTCAAACAAGTTGGGGAACAGAATCTGAGCTGACAACTATGTTAGCGACTTACAATGGTTTAGGAGTGTATCCTATTGCCGATGTTGTTGTAAACCATAGAGGGGGAACTACAGATTGGATGGATTTTACGGAGCCAACATGGGATTGTTCTGCGGTTGTTAGCAACGACGAGGCAAGTGATCCAACAAAAAACCCTGGTACTAAACCTTGTGGAGGCAACGACACAGGCGAAGGTTTTGATGGAGGTAGAGATTTAGATCATACTAATGCAACTGTTCAAGCGGGAGTTAAGCAATATCTAGGTAAACTAAATACGCTTGGTTTTAAAGGATGGCGTTGGGATGTTGCCAAAGGGTTCTCTGCCAGTTATGTTGGAGATTATATTTCAGCAAGTTCAACATATTATTCTGTTGGAGAATATTGGGATGGAAACACCAATACCTTAAAAAATTGGGTTGACGGAACTGGCAAGAAATCAGGAGTTTTTGATTTTTCTAATTATTATACTTTATCAAATGCTGTGAAGTATAATAGCTACGCTGGTTTAAATGCAGGAGGAAGAACTCCAGGTTTAGCAGGAGTAATTGGGTATGATAATTTAGCGGTAACTTTTGTTGATAACCACGATACTTTTGTGAAGAATGAATATATCGATGACGCAAATGTGATGAAGGCTTACGCTTATATTTTAACTCATCCGGGAATTCCATGCATTTGGGCAGCTCATTATTATGGAGGGACTTATTCAAAGGACGATAATAATGTAAAAGTAACCAGAGTTTATTCTGATAATCAAGCTGCAATTAATAAACTGATGGCCGTCAGAAAACAAAATGGGATTAATGCCTATAGCTCTGTTGATATTAAACAAGCATTTGGTACCTATGAAGCACATATTAGCGCGACCTACGGCACACCTGCTGTTGTAGTGCTAAAGTTAGGAAGTGATTTGTCAGCTCCGGCTGGTGATTGGATTGAAAACACTTCAGGAACAGGGTATAAAGTTTGGTCAAAGAAACAGATTTCTGTACCGACTAAGCCCGTGGGATGTTCTTTAGGAATTAGTTTAATTGGCGAGGGAATTTCTGATTGGAATACTGATGTTGCTTTGACAAGTACCGATGGGGTAAACTTCACCTTAAAAGACTATACATTTGCTGGTGGAGGAGTTAAATTTAGAGCAAATAATAGTTGGTCTTTAAATTGGGGAGGAACAGATTTCCCTTCAGGAACAGGAGTAAAAGGAGGACAAAATAATATTATTGTTCTTGCTGGAAAATACACGGTATCGTTTAATGTGAACACAGGGGTTTATAGTTTTTCAAGTGGATGTACTTGTCCTGAAGTCATAGCTCCTGTTTGCGCTAACGGAGTTCAATATAATAATTCTTGTTTGGCGGATTGCGCTGGTGCAACAGGTTATGTTAATGGTGCATGTGGCGTTACCGTAGGGATTATAGGTACGGCCGTTAATGGATGGGATGAAGATGTGGATATGGTTTCACAAGGTGGTGATGCTTACACATTAACGTACTGGTTAAAGGCTGGAGATTTAAAATTCAGAAAAGACAATAAGTGGACTGAGAATTGGGGGTCAACTGCGTACCCAGGAGGGACAGGTCTACTTAATGGGCAGAATATACCAATTCCTTCTGAAGGAAATTACACGATAGAATTTAATTCTGCTACTGGAGTCTATAATTTTGAGTACTTGACTGTAGCTAATTACGATTATAATCCAAATAACATTTCAGTAAAGGTATTTCCAAATCCAACATCTGATATTTGGAATATTAGCTCAGAAGAAGAAATAACTTCAGTTGAAGTGGTGGATGTTTCGGGTAAAATAGTTGGGAATTATGTTCCTGAAGCTGATTCAGTTCAAATTAAATCATCTGCCCTAGGTAGTGGATTGTATTTTGCTGTGGTTAAGACAAGTAGTTCGGTACAAACCATTAAATTATTTAAAAAATAACCAACCTAACATAAGTTATTTTAAAAAGGTGCTAGTGTTTAGCACCTTTTTTTATGCGAAAAATCACATTTAACAAAAGATTAACTCGTCTAGCTGTTGTTTCTTAAAAATGTCCTAATGTCAGGAATTTAAAGGAATTTCTCTTTTAAGGTTTACGAAAACGTTGGAAATATCATAATAATCTTAAATGTAAAGTTCGGAAATATCAAAAATCACCTCTATATTTGAGGTTAGACAATTCAAAATTTTAACGTTATGGTCAGAAAATTACTTTGGAAAAAGGCGTGTTTGTTGACTGCTGGACTTTTGTTAGGAGTGAGTTCAGTTTCCCAAGCACAGAATGCCATTAAAGATTCGGATCCTAAAAATGATGTAATGTTCCAAACATTTGGTTGGGACGAATATCAACAACCTCGTATTGCGGCAGCAGGAGGACTTTACAACTATTATCTAAATCAAGCGGATTATCTAAGTGAAGCTGGATTTGATATGTTATGGTTTCCACCTCCAAGTCAGTCAACAGGAGGGGTTGGTTATCTACCAACAAAACTGTATAATTTCTCGCAAACAAGTTGGGGAAGCGAGGCTCAATTAAAGGCCATGCTGGATAAGTTCAATGCCTTACAAATGTACCCTATTGCGGATATTGTTGTAAATCACCGTAATGGAACTACAGGTTGGACAGACTTTACAGAACCAGAGTGGGGATGTGAAGCCATTGTTTACAATGATGATGGGGGGTATTTACAGACAGCACAGTATGATGGATGTAGGCCTACAGGAGGAAACGATACAGGAGATGATTTTAGCGGCAGTAGAGATTTAGATCATACGAGCACAGTAGTGCAAGAAGGTGTAAAGGAATATTTACGTCTTTTAAAAGAATTGGGTTATAAAGGATGGCGTTGGGATGTGGCTAAAGGATTTTCTGCCTACTACTTTGGAATGTACAATCAGTCAAGTCAACCGTATTATTCTGTAGGTGAATATTGGGATGGGAATGCCGATACTTTAATCAATTGGATTAATGGTGCTGATCAAACAACAGGGGCATTTGATTTTGCTTTATATTATACTTTTTCAGGGGCATTTAAAAATAAAAGTTTTGGAGCCTTAAATGCAGGAGGACGTATGCCTGGTTTAGCTGGTAGGTCAGGTTATGATGATAAAGCGGTGACATTTTTAGATAATCACGACACATTTGTTCATGATACCTATACTGATGATTATGACGTTGAAATGGGTTATGCCTATACCTTAACGCATCCTGGAATCCCAATTGTATTTGGTCCACATTATTACGGAGGAACTTGGTTAAAAGATGGAGTATCAAGAACATATGGAGATCATCAAGAAGCGATTAACAAATTAGTTGCGGTAAGAAAGCAAAACGGAATTAATGCCTGGAGTCAAGTTAATATTTATCAATCAGGTGGTACTTATGAAGCACATATCAGCCCATCATACGGTGCGGACGCAACAGTTGCAGTCAAGTTAGGGGCGGATTTATCAGCACCATTAGGAGATTGGATTGAAAATGCATCTGGTAATGGCTATAAAGTATGGTCGAAGAAAACTATCTCAACACCATCCAAACCTACAGAAGCAGAAATAACGGTAAGTATGATTGGTACTGGTATTTCAGATTGGGAAACTGACGTGGCCATGGTAAAATTGGGTGATGGGAAATACCGTTTAGACTCTTATGATTTTGTAGGTGGTCCAGTTAAATTTAGAGCCAATGCAGATTGGGCAGCAAACTGGGGAGGATCTCAGTTTCCATCAGGTGTTGGGGCTTTAGATTCATCTTCTAATATCCCTGTGGTTGCTGGAACTTATACCGTTACATTTGATTATAACACTCGTGAATATAACTTCGAAGAAGTGGCAGCATGTCCATGTGAAGCAGATGAACAACAAGTTTGTGCTAATGGTGTGACTTATGCAAACGCCTGTAAAGCCCAATGTGCTGGAGCAACAGATTATACTGTTGGAGCTTGTGAAACTGGAGGTAATAATGGCGGAAATAACGGAGGTAACACAGGAGGTACTTATGCTTCGATTGGATTAATTGGGAGTGCTATAGAGGGTACACTATGGGCTAGTGATGTTGATATGAGTACTACTGACGGTATCAATTATACTTTAAATATTACTTTAATTGATGGAGAGGTTAAATTCCGTCAAGACGATGCTTGGGCTGTAAACTGGGGTTCTGCTGATTTTCCGACAGGAACAGGCGTTGCGGATTCACAATCTAATATTCCAGTAACAGCAGGTAGTTATGATGTTACATTCAATAAGGATACAGGTGCTTATGCCTTTACTTCTACTGGAGGAAACAATGGAGGAAACAATGGTGGAAATAACGGAGGAAACAATGGAGGCAATACAGGAGGCGGAACGTATACTGATATTGGATTAATTGGTTCGGCAACTTCTGCTGATACAGCTACACAATGGACAACAGATATTGATTTGAGCTCTACTGATGGTGTAACTTATACAGGTACAGTAACGCTATTGGATGGTGAAGCTAAATTCCGTCAGGATGATGCTTGGACAATTAACTGGGGTTCAGCCGCTTTTCCAACAGGAACGGGAGTTGCTGATGGAGATAATATTGTTGTAACCGCTGGTACCTATGATGTTACTTTTAATAAGTCAACAGGAGCCTATTCTTTTACCTCTTCTTCAGGTGGTAATACTGGTGGAAACAATGGAGGCAATACAGGTGGAGGAACATATGCTGATGTGGGTATAATTGGTTCGGCAACTTCTGCTGATACAGCTACACAATGGACAACAGATATTGATTTGAGTTCTTCTGATGGTGTGATTTATACAGGCACAGTAACGCTCTTGGATGGTGAAGCTAAGTTCCGTCAGGATGATGCTTGGACGGTTAATTGGGGTTCTGCTGCTTTTCCAGCAGGAACAGGAGTTGCAGATGGTGATAATATTGTTGTGACTGCTGGTACTTATGATGTTACTTTTAATAAGACTACAGGTGAATATAGTTTTACTGTGAATAATGGCATGTCTTTGTCTGATTTCAACTTCAATAGTGATTTAGTTGCAGTTCAAATATTTCCAAACCCTTCTTCTGGGATATGGAATATTTCTTCTAGTCAAGATGTTATTTTTGTTTCTGTTATGGATGTATCAGGAAAAGTTGTAATTGAAACATCTTCTGATGTTGTTGATGGAACTCAATTAGCTCCAGGATTGTATTATGCTGTTGTTTCTACTAAAGATTCAATTCAAACAATTAAGTTGATAAAGAAGTAAGAGAACTTCGTTTTGTACTAAGAAGCAATAATTAAAAACCACAATATGTTATATTTATAACATATTGTGGTTTTTTGTGCTTCAGTGATTTTTAGGTTTTTTAAATAGTACATTTGTACACAAATTAATAACAGTCAAAATATTGAAATCATGAAAATAGCAGTTGTAGGAGCCACTGGTCTTGTTGGTGGAGAAATACTAAAAGTATTGGAAGAAAGAAATGTAATTGTAGATGAATTAATTCCTGTTGCTTCAGAGCGATCAGTTGGTAAAAAGGTGACGTTTAATGGGAAAGAATATAGTGTGGTAAACTATCAGACAGCCATTGCTAAAAAGCCAGAAATTGCCATTTTTTCTGCAGGAGGAGGAACTTCTTTAGAAATTGCTCCGCTTTTTGCTGAAGCTGGCACAACAGTGATTGATAATTCTTCAGCATGGAGAATGGATCCAACTAAAAAATTGGTGGTTCCAGAAGTAAATGCTAGCGAGTTGACCAAAGACGATAAGATTATTGCAAACCCGAATTGTTCGACTATACAAATGGTTGTTGTACTTAAACCTCTTCATGATAAATATAAAATCAAAAGGGTTGTTGTTTCTACTTATCAATCTGTTACGGGAACTGGGAAGGCAGCTGTAGATCAACTAATGGAAGAAAGAGCAGGAATCGAAGGAAAAAAAGTATATCCTTATAGAATTGATTTAAACGTATTGCCTCATATTGATGTTTTTCAAGAAAATGGTTACACAAAGGAGGAAATTAAAATGATAAAAGAGACCAATAAAATTCTGTCTGATGACGGCATAAAAGTAACAGCGACTACTGTACGTATACCGACTATGGGAGGGCATTCAGAGTCTATTAATATTGAGTTTGAAAACGATTTTGATTTGGAGGAGGTAAGACGATTATTGTCTGAGATGCCTGGAGTTGTGGTACAAGATGACCCTCAAAATCTATTATATCCTATGCCCTTAACTGCACATGGTAAGGATGAGGTTTTTGTGGGAAGAATTAGACGAGATGACAGTATTAAAAATGCATTGAATTTATGGTGTGTAGCTGACAATTTGAGAAAAGGAGCCGCAACTAATGCTGTTCAGATAGCACAGTATCTAATTGACAAACAGATGGTATAAGAGGAATTGTGCGCGCGCATAGTTTTTTTCTATTAAAAATATAGAGTTGCTTTGTTAGGTTGTTGTTATCTTGCCTACTTTGTAGTGTTGTGTTGATAAAAAAATATATATATTTGTGCTCGATGGTTTTTTTTAGTAACTTTATTATAAAGGTGTTGATGTTGCAGAAATATTTTCCTGTCATGCCACCACCGCCAACAGATGATCCACCACCACCGCCAGGTATTCCAATTGATTTTGGACTTATCCTGTTATTAATGGTTGGGGTTTTTTATGGGTTTTATCTTGTAATAAAAAAAGGCAAAATATAAACATGGGAACAATATTACTTGTGCTACAATCTAATTTTCCTCCTCCACCTACGCCTCCACCTCCAGGTTTAGCTGTGGATGGATGGATTTATATGTTGCTATTTATAGGGGTATTGATATACATATTAAAATTTAAAAGACGTAAAATTTAGTTTACGTCTTTTTTTATGCCCAATTTTAAAATTACAGATTCTAAAGTTTATTTAATTGAGTTGGACTGTATATAAGTAGATGATAAGTTTGTAGGTATTATGAAAAATATTCATGAAGTTTGTAAGAACAAAAACAGCCTAGCTTTTAAAGAAAGAATTTAATAACAAGAGATGAACAAATACTGTATACTGGCTATAACATTTTTTTTGATGCCGCTTGTTCAAGCTCAAGAAAGTGTTTGGAAGGGTTATTTTTCCTATAACTCTATATCTTCATTATCAGTCTCGAAGGAATCTATAATAGCTGCTTCAGAAAACACATTATTTACTGTCGATAAGTCGTCGAACGAAACTAAAACTATCACTACTTTAGAGGGGTTGTCGGGAGAGCAAATTTCAACTACATATACGAGTACAGTATTTGAAAAAACTTTTGTTGGTTATACCAATGGTTTACTCCAGATAATAGGTCAAGGTCAAATTAAAAGTATTGTTGATATAAGGGATAAATTAACTATTACTTCTAACAAAAAGAAAATTAATAATTTTTACGAGTATGACGGGAGTTTATATGTCTCTTGTGATTTTGGAATAGTTGAGTTTGATATAGATAAAGAGGTAGTTAAAGACACTTATTTCATCGGAAATAATGGTGCTGAAGTGTCAGTCCAGCAGTTAGCTATAAGGGATCAAATGGTATATGCAGCGACTTTGGATGAAGGTATTAAGTATATTCCACTATCCAATAATGCTAAGGTAGATTATTCACAGTGGACTACCCTTACTGATGGGTATTTAAGGGATATTATTGTTTTTAGAAATATTATAATTGCTTCAACTTCGGATAATAATTTACTGTCCTTTGATGGTTCTAATTTTGGCGTAATTGGAAAAACTCAGAGTGATATACAAGGGAGTGTTGAAAATGATGAAAATTTAGTAATTATCGCAGAGAAAGAAATTCTATTGTTTGATAGATCTTTCCAATTGGTGAGAAGGATAGAAGCAAGTCAAGATCAGATTTTTACAGGCGGAGTAATTATGGGTAGGAAGATATATGTAGGTACAAAAAGTCAAGGAGTTGTGGTGTATGATTTATCCTCAGGGCAAACGGTTGATACTATTTTGCCATCAGGACCGTTGCAAAATAGTATTTTTTCTTTGACTCATTCAGCAGATAAATTATGGGTCGTTTATGGAGATCATACGGCAGGATATAACCCTTACCCATTAGACGAATTAAGCGTAAGCTATTTTAATTATAGCTCAAAAGATTGGGGAGAGATACCCTACAGTTCTTTGAAAGAGGCCAAGTCTATAGTGCGGGCAGCAATCGATCCACAAAATGAAAATCATGTATTTCTGAGTTCTTTTTTTTCAGGTTTGGTAGAAGTCTTAGACGGAAACGTTGTTAAATTATTTGACAAAGACAATAGTGGATTAGAGACATTGATTTTTGGATCTCCCGATTATGTGGATATCCGAATCAATGGTTCTGATTTTGATTCTGAGGGCAATTTGTGGGTAAATAACTCCTTTGTTGAAAAAGGACTTAAAAAATACGATTTAAAAAATGATACTTGGAGCAGTTATGTGTTGGATAGGGAAGCTCCATTTGATACAAGTTACGGAGGTTTAATAGTTGACAAAAACGATACGAAATGGGTGTGTTCTAACACAGACGGTTTATTAGGGTTTAATGAGGCGAGAGGTAGTTTTCCCAAACAGTTAAAAACGGGAGGAGGAAATGGTAATCTGCCATCTAATGATGTACGTTCCATAGCAATTGATCATAGTAATCAACTCTGGATTGGAACAACTAGTGGCTTGCGAGTACTTAGTAATGTTGATTTGTTTATGTCTAGTGGACAATTGTCCGCAGACAATATTGTGATATTGGATGATGGATTAGCTCAAGAGCTGCTTTACGAACAGTTCATTTCTGATATAGTAGTTGATGGAGCTAATCGTAAGTGGGTTGCTACAGTTGGTTCAGGATTGTTTTATGTGTCATCTAATGGGCAAAAAACTATTCATCACTTTACCGTATCAAACTCTCCTCTTCCTAGTAATAATATTTTGGATTTAGAAATGAATCCTTCTACAGGAGAATTGTTCATTGCTACAGAAAGAGGGATGGTTTCTTTTAATTCTAATGTGACGGGTTCAAACGAGAGTTTAAATAAAGTTTTGGTTTACCCAAATCCTGTTAGGCCTCATTACAAAGGAGCTATAAAGATAAGTGGCTTAGAAGATCAATCTAATATCAAAATAACAGATGTTTCAGGCAATCTTGTGCATCAAGCAACAGCCGAAGGAGGAACTCTTTTGTGGGACGGTTCTATTTTTGGCGAGAGACCAGTCGCCAGTGGTGTTTATTTGGTATTTATTGCCTCACCTTCTGGTGAGACAGAAACTAAAAAAATTATGATAATAAGGTAGGTTAATTAAGCTTACTGGTCAATTTTGCCATCACTTTTTTTGCGTCTTTTCCTTCATACAACACACTATAAACAGCATCAATAATAGGAATAGTAGCGTTGTGCGATTGATTTAGGATATGGGCACTTTTAGCGGCGTAATAGCCTTCTGCCACCATTCCAATTTCAATAATGGCAGATTTAACCGTATAGCCTTTACCAATCATATTGCCGAGTAATCTATTTCTAGAAAAGGTTGAATATCCAGTAACCAGTAAGTCTCCCAAATAAGCAGACTGATTGATGTTTCTCTTCATTCGGTGTACTTTACGGATAAACTTTTTCATTTCACGAATGGCGTTGCTCATCAATACCGCTTGAAAATTATCTCCGTAGCCTAAACTGTGTGCCATACCAGCAGCAATGGCATAGATGTTTTTGAGTACCGCGGCATATTCTGTGCCGATAATATCATCCGTAATTTTTGTTTTTATATAATTGGTAGAAAGATGTTTTCCAATAAAAGCAGCCTTTTTTTTGTCTGAACATGCCACGGTCAGGTATGATAAACGTTCAAGGGCAACTTCCTCGGCGTGACATGGGCCAGTAATAACTCCTATATTTTCAAAAGGGATATCATATGTTTTATGAAGGTGTTCTCCTACAATAAGACTCGATTCAGGAACAATACCCTTAATGGCAGAAAATACCACTTTATCTTTGAGATTTACGGTTAAAGGTTTGAGCTCTTCATGTAAATAGGGAGAAGGAATAGCCAGAACTACATAATCTGCGTCTTGGATAGCTACATTAACATCTTTAGTCAAATTGATTTTGGTTAAATCAAATTCTATAGAACTCAGATAGTTTGGATTGTGTTTGTGAATTTTCATATGTTCAATGATGTATTCACTACGGATGTACCAATTGATACTAGAACTATTAGCACTTAACATTTTGGTAATTGCGGTTGCCCAACTTCCCCCACCGATAACAGCAAACTTAACAGCTTTGTCCATTTTCTCTTGAAATTTCTTCAAATATAAAAAAATGCTTCTACTAAGGTGTTTAATGTCATAACTTTGAATGGAATTTAAATAGGTATAATGTTCTTTCAGTATTTTAAGCGGTACAAGTATTTTATTATAAGTTTTGTGTTGTTTTCGGTCATTGTGTTGACTTTGTATTATAACGCCTTAAATCCGCCGAAGCGGTTGCCCATATATAGTCCAGCAGAAGTCAATCCAGAGTTGGTAGATACTTCGATTCAGCATGTAAAAAAATATCACACTATTGCTGATTTCTCGTTTATTAATCAATATAGAGATACGATTACTCAAGAGGATTTTAAGGGGAAGGTGTATATAGCGGATTTTTTCTTTACAACTTGTCCTACTATTTGTCCAATTATGACAAAAAACATGAGCGGACTTCAAAAGGAACTAATGCGTTTTCCTGAAGTAAAGCTGTTGTCTCATACGGTTATGCCACATATTGATAGTGTTTCTGTGATAAAGGCATATGGAGATAAACATGGAGCGATAAAAGATAAATGGCATTTAGTCACTGGAAATAAAAAAGATATATATTATACAGCGAGAAAATCCTATATGGTTGTCAAGACCAGTGAGGCTAGTGAGTTGTATGATATGGTACATACCGAAAATTTTGTTTTGGTTGATACAAAAAGAAGAGTTAGAGGATATTATGATGGAACTAATGAGGAAGAAATGGTACGTTTGTTAGAGGACATAGAATGGTTGATACAAAATCCTAATAATTAGAATAATATAAGAAATGGATGTATCTTCGCTTTATTAAATTAATTCAATCTAAATAAGTCTTGAGGGTTACGGTTGATCAATTAAAAAAGGGAGAAGAAGGTCAAATTGTCGATTTCAATTTGGATATGATTCCGTTGAAACTGTTAGAGATGGGTTGTTTGCCAGGAAATTGTGTCAAATTGATTCAAAAGGCACCTTTGGGAGACCCTCTTTATCTTAATATAAATGATAGTCATCTAGCTATTCGTTTGGAAACAGCTAAGGAAATAATAGTTGAAAAGTAAATTGGTTAATGAAGTCTTCTGTAATTAAAGTCGCTTTGATAGGGAACCCGAACACGGGTAAGACTTCTGTGTTTAATAGGTTGACGGGTCTTAATCAGCAAGTGGGCAACTATCCAGGTATTACTGTAGAGAAAAAACAAGGCATTTGTGATTTGCCTAACGGAACTACCGCTAAACTATTAGACTTGCCAGGAACGTATAGCCTCAACGCCAGTTCACTAGATGAAAATGTAGTTATTGAGCTATTACTTAACAAAAATCACGAAGATTATCCAGACGTGGCTATTGTAGTGGCGGATGTCGAAAATCTCAAGAGAAACCTTTTACTGTTTACACAAATCAAAGATCTAGAGATTCCGACACTGCTTGTTATTAATATGGCAGATCGAATGGGTTTAAAAGGTATTTCATTAGACATCCCCTTATTGGAGAAGTTACTAAAAACCAAAATTGTTTTGGTGAGTTCTCGTAAAAATACAGGAATAGATAAGATTAAAGAAAGTATAGTCAATTACCAAGAATTGTCAGATACACCCTGTGTTAACGCTTCGGTTATTGATCCAGAATATTTTAACAATTTAAGAAAGGCATTTCCTAATCAGTCGTTATACAAGTTGTGGCTAGTGATTACTCAAGACGTGAACTTTGCCAATTTAGACAGAAAAACACTCAATGTGCCCTCTTTTGTAAAACCCAAATCAGAGCTTAAAAGATTACAACAAAAGGAGACCATCAAACGCTACCAGTTTATCAATGAAGTACTCAAACAAGGATTAAAAATTGATGCTGCCCAAGCCAGAGATTTACGAAGCCGATTGGATAAGATTTTAACTCATCGCGTATTTGGATACCTGATATTTCTGTTTATTCTATTCTCTATATTCCAATCCATTTTTGAATGGTCAAGTCTGCCAATGGATTATATAGATGGTTTTTTTGCAGATATGAGTCAATTTTTTAGGAGTCAATTACCTTCTGGGATTTTTACAGATTTAATTGCAGAAGGTTTAATCCCAGGTATAGGTGGTGTAGTGATTTTTATTCCACAGATTGCATTTTTGTTTTTGTTTATTGCTGTTTTAGAAGAATCAGGATACATGAGTAGGGTAGTATTCTTGATGGATAAAATCATGAAACGCTTCGGTTTAAGTGGAAAAAGTATAGTGCCTTTGATTTCGGGAACAGCTTGTGCGATTCCTGCCATTATGGCGACTCGTAATATTGAGAATTGGAAGGAAAGATTGATAACGATTTTGGTCACACCTTTTATTACCTGTTCTGCAAGACTACCGGTGTATTCAATTATCATAGCATTAGTTATTCCAGATGTACGTTATTTAGGATTGATAAATCTACAAGGTTTGATGCTAATGTTGCTCTATTTTATAGGTTTTATTGTGGCCATAGTGTCTGCTTATATTTTAAATAAGACCATGAAATATACAGGTAAGTCATTTTTTGTAGTCGAAATGCCTAATTACAAACTTCCGCTGTTTAAAAACGTATTATACACAGTAATTGAGAAGACAAAATCATTTGTGTTTGGTGCGGGTAAAATTATTCTTTCCCTGTCTATTGTACTTTGGTTTTTGGCATCTTATGGAGTTGGAGAAAATTTTGATAACAGCGAAGAAATAGTCAAAAGAAAGTATCAAGGCGTATCTATATCCGATGAAAAATTGAATCATGAAATTGAATCCTATCGACTTGAAAACTCATTGATTGGCGTTATGGGAAAAGCCATAGAACCAGCTATTGAACCTCTAGGTTACGATTGGAAAATTGGGGTGGCTTTAGTGTCTTCATTTGCAGCAAGAGAAGTTTTTGTAAGTACTTTAGCAACTATTTACAGCGTTGGAGGAGGGAATGATACAACAATAAAGCAGCGAATGCAATCCGAAATTAATCCCAATACGGGAGGGTCTAGATATACCTTTGCCACTGGAATGTCGTTATTGTTGTTTTATGCTTTTGCTATGCAATGTATGAGTACATTGGCTGTGACCAAAAAAGAAACCAATAGTTGGCAATGGCCTTTGGTGCAATTAGTATCTATGACGGCATTAGCTTATATCTCCGCATTATTAGCATATCAAATATTCAGTTAAATATGAAATATCCCATAGTGTATTACTTATTATGTGTAGTGTTGGTTTCGTGCTATAATCAAGCAAAAAAACAGGATGAATCACAACAGTCTATTTACCCAGTCATAGTTGAAAAATGGGGTGTTGTCACAGAAAAATTGGATCCAAATGCGCAGCATGAAATTGAAAACTGGACAGAACTAAAATTATTGCAGTTAGAACTTACTGAAAAACCTCAAGCAACTTTAGGGTCAATAAGACAAAAAACGGAAATACTATCACAAAAAACTTCAAAAGTTTCTGAAACTATACCCGAGACATTGACCAGTAATGAATTGATTAGTCGTTTAAAAATGCTGTATTCCAATATAAAAATGTTAGATACACAGGCAGACCAAGATTACTTAAACGAGCAATTGTTAAAAGAATATTCCGAAAAAGTAGTCCAAAGTTTCAATCAATTTCAAAAGCAATTAGAACGTCAAGTTTTAAAAAAAGACATTAAATTTGAACAAGGAGCGGAATAGGTTCTTTGGTTACAATTTAAGAGTCATCTCATGAGTGAAATAAAAGGGTTAGAACTTCAATTACAAACACTACCAACTAACCCTGGGGTATATCAGTTTTGGGATAAAAATGACAAAATCATTTATGTCGGTAAGGCCAAAAATCTTAAAAAACGAGTATCTTCTTATTTTTCGAAAGTTCACGATTACGGAAAGACCAATGTAATGGTCAAAAAAATTGTAAACATTAAACACATTGTCGTTGAAACAGAGACAGATGCGCTTTTACTCGAAAATAATCTTATTAAAAAATACCAACCTCGGTATAATATATTATTAAAGGACGATAAATCGTATCCTTGGATATGTATTAAAAATGAACGATTCCCTAGATTATTTGCCACTCGCAGAATGATAAAAGATGGATCGGAGTATTTTGGTCCGTATACCAATTTTAAAACCATACATACATTACTGGATCTGTTTAAGGAGCTATATCCGATACGAACATGTAATTATGATTTGTCACCGAAGAATATTGATGAGGGAAAATTTAAAGTTTGTCTAGAATATCACATAGGCAATTGTCTAGGGCCTTGCGAAGGACATCAAGAAGAAAAGGAATATACTAACCAGATTGTTGCCATACGAGACATTCTTAAAGGAAATTTTAGTAAAATAAGGAAGGATTTTAAAGAGCAGATGACTATTTTTTCTGCTGAATTACAATTTGAGAAAGCCCATATATTAAAAGAAAAATTAGAGGTTCTTGAAAATTATCAGGCACGATCTACAGTGGTAAATTCTCGAGATATTATGGTAGATGTTTTTTCTATTATTTCAGATGAGAGTGCTGCATTTGTCAATTTTTTACAAATTGTAGAAGGGGCAATTGTGCGTTCTCACACCATGGAATTAAAGAAAAAATTGGAAGAGACAGAACAAGAATTACTGGAATTGGCTATAGTAGAGTTGCGTAGTAGATTCAATTTAATTGCGAAAGAAATTATTGTGCCTCTACATGGACTTAGAGTAGAAGAGGGAGTCAAAATAACCGTCCCAAAATTAGGAGATAAAAGGGATTTACTTGATTTGTCCATCCGAAACGCAAAATATTATCGTATCGATCAATACAAGCAATTGAAGATAGTTGATCCAGAAAGACATACGAATAGAATTATGGATCAGATGAAGAAAGATTTGCGTTTGTCGGAAGAACCTCGTCACATAGAATGTTTTGACAATTCAAATATTCAAGGAACTAATCCTGTTGCTGCATGTGTTGTTTTTATAGACGGCAAACCTTCCAAAAATGAGTATCGTCATTTTGCTATTAAAACCGTTGAAGGGCCCGATGATTTCGCGTCAATGACAGAAGTAGTTTATAGGAGATACAAAAGACTTTTAGAAGAAAAACAACCCTTGCCTCAACTCATCATAATTGATGGGGGTAAAGGACAATTGTCTGCAGCTCTAAAAAGTTTAGAAAAACTGAATTTAAGAGGAAAAATTGCCATCATAGGAATAGCTAAAAGATTGGAGGAAATCTATTTCCCCGGAGATAGCATACCGTTGTATTTAGACAAAAAGTCAGAATCGCTAAAAATCATACAGCAATTGCGAAATGAAGCCCATCGTTTTGGTATTACCTTTCACCGAAATAAACGAAGTAAAGATGCGCTTCAATCTTCTATAGAAAATATTCCTGGGATAGGAGAAAAAACCAGAATCACACTAATGAAACATTTCAAATCGATGAAGAGATTGTCTCAAGCCACAGAAAAAGAAATTTCTTTAGTAGTAGGACTTTCAAAAGCCAAAAAAATTTTAGATTTTTATAGTAACACGAAAAAATAGACTCGCATGTATAAAATTACGCTACTTATAACCGTTATGATTAGTAGCCTTTTTTCTTTTTCTCAACAAAAACCAGACCGACCAAAAGTTGGGTTAGTGTTGAGTGGAGGAGGAGCAAAAGGATTTGCACATGTGGGGGCGATCAAAGCATTGGAAGGAGCAGGAGTCAAAATTGATTTCATTACAGGTACCAGTATGGGAGCCGTTATAGGTGGATTATATGCCTCTGGGTATACGGGACAACAGTTAGATTCCATTTTTGAAATATTAGATTCAAACGCAATTGTAAATGATTATCCTGTGACTTCTTCGAGAGTTTCTTATGATAAGCATGATGAGGACAAATATGCGTTGACACTTCCTGTTAAAGATTTCAATCTAACATTCCCAGAAGCCTATTCTAAAGGGCTATATAATTATAGTTTTTTGATGGAGATGACGATGCATGTTCGGCACATAAGAGACTTCAGTAAGTTGCCTATTCCATTTGCCTGTGTGGCGCACGATATTCAAACAGGAGAGGAAGTTGTGCTCAAGAAAGGAAATTTGGCGAAAGCGATGGTAGCAAGTAGTGCTTTTCCTTCACTTTATTATCCTGTTACAATTGGAGACAAGCGACTTGTTGATGGCGGTGTGATTAATAATTTTCCGGTTGAAGAATTAAGGAAAATGGGAGCAGATATTATAATTGGGGTAAATGTTCAAGCCGATCTAACCAATAAATCAGATTCAGAAAGTAATTCGACGGCAATTGTGATGAAGATTGCCAATTTTGATATGATGAAAAAAATGCACGAAAAAGAAAAATTGGTAGACATACTCATAGAACCAGATATTTCTGAATTTACATTTTTTTCATTTAAAGAAGGGCGTAAACTTATTGAAGTAGGAGAGGCTGGAGTCAAAGAGAAGTGGGATGAGTTCAAGGCAAAAATTCCTCATTTGGATGCATCCTACAGGCCAGAGAAAACGGTTAAAGCGGTTGATAGCATATATATTAATGAAATAAAAGTAAATGAACTGAACTACTATAACAGGGATTATGTCGTAGGGAAACTATTTTTTAAGCCTTATTCTAAGATCGCAACAAAGAAGCTATTTGAAGGAATAGTAAATTTGAATTCGACCAAAAACTTTGAGCAGATTGACTATCGTTTGGATAAACAAGATAATTTGATAATCAACCTTACCGAAGATAAAAACAACACCTATTTACGGATGGGATTACATTATGATCCTGTTTTTCAAACAGGTGTATTATTGAATGTAACCAGTAAGCACTTATTGCTTACCAATGATGTGTTGTCAATGGATTTTGTTTTGGGAGATACATACCGGTGGTTGATTGATTATTATATCGATAATGGGTATAATTGGAGCTTTGGATCTCGATTACGGTACACTCAATTCAATTATAACCTAAATAATAATCTTAGGCTATCCAATATAATAGGATCAGTAGGTGTGAATAAGGAGAATATTGATTTTGATGACATCTCAGGTGAAATTTATGCCCAGAAAGTGTTATTTAAAAAGGTGTATTCTAGTTTGGGTTTTGAAGGAAAATACCTCAGGTTGCAGTCAAATACATTAAATGATGGAAAAGGAGTGTATGAAAACGACTTAATGTTAAATATTTTTGGTAGAATGACTTTAGGGGGCTTAGACAAAAGATATTTCCCCAAAAAAGGAGTGTATTTTAAAGGACAATATCAAGCTTATCTCTTTTCATATCGTTACCTGCAATCATTTGAACCATTTTATATGGGGAAAGCCGACTTTGGGGGTGTTATCCCATTGTCCTCATCCGTCTCATGTCTATTGCAATCAGAAGGAGGATTTACCATACAAAATTACAAATCACCTTATATGAATTTTATTTTGGGAGGATATGGGTATAAAGAGTTTAATAATTTCAGACATTTCTATGGGTATGACTTTTTTACTTTAAGTGGAGATAGTTATGTTAAAGCAACGCTTACCTTGGATTATAACTTTAAAAAGAGACATCATTTTAATTTTGCTGCAAACTTTGCCAATTTAGGAGAAGATATATTTGATAGTGGAGAATGGGCAACAATACCTGACTACACAGGATATGCTGTGGGTTATGGTTTAGAAACATTTTTTGGCCCCATTGAGCTCAAGAAAGCATGGTCGCCTGAGAGTAAATCACAGTATTGGTTAATCAATATTGGAGCCAGTTTCTAGTGGTTTTTTTATTTCCATTAATTAGTGGAATAATCTTTGATTTTTTAGGGTAAATCAGTGATATGAAAAGATTAATTATCATACTAGTAGTGCTACTTCATAATCTTTATGGGTATTCTCAAGAGGATTTTGTGTTTCAATCGGGTGAAAAGTTTCATTTTGCGATGAGTTATGGTTTCATAAAAGCGGGCAAAGTGACATTGGATCTTAAAAGAACGACCTATAAAGATAAAGATGTGTTTTTTGCGGCGGGGCATGGATATTCCATAGGAATGACTAAGATGTTATTTAAGGTAGAAGATCATTACCAAAGTTTTTTTGATGCTCGAACCATCACCCCTTATAAATCAATTAGAAATATACATGAGGGTGGTTACGAGAGAAACCAAGTTACATTTTTCGATAAAGAGAACAATACCGCCAAGTTAAAAGACTTAGGAAGGAATACAGAAAAGACTTTTGATGTGCCTGATAATGTTCAGGATGTTATATCTGCCTTCTATTATTTACGGAACCATCCAAAGATTAACGCCATAAAGGAGGGAGAAATAATCGAGTTGAGCATGTTTTTTGACGATGAGATTTTCACCTTTCAGTTGAAGTTTTTGGGAAGAGAAAAGCTTAAAACAAAATTCGGGAAACTAGATACTTTGGTCTTTAGGCCTTATGTACAAAAAGGGAGGGTGTTTAAAGAAAGCGAAAGTTTGACCATGTGGATTTCTGATGATAAAAATAAAATACCATTAAAGGTTAAAGCAGACTTGCTTGTGGGTTCTGTAAAAGCAGAATTGGAATACGTCGAAGGGATAAAATTTACAATGGGAACGAAATAGATAAACATAATGTCTAAAACAATTTTTTTTTCGACATTTGCACTTTGCTAAAAAACTGCATTTGAGATACATAGTATACATTATTCCTGCTTTGCTTTTGCTGTTGTCATGCGGTAGAGAGGAAAAGAAGAATCCAAAAGAAACTGTTGAAGAAGTAACTCCTCAGCATATTGAATTTGGGTTTAACTTCAATGACTATAGTTATGTCCGTGATACCGTAAAAAAGGGAGATACTTTTGGTGCTATTTTAGATCGGTTTAAAGTAGATGGAAAGGCATTGTATCAAATATTGGATAAAGCAGGCGATTCTGTAAAAGTTACCCATTTAAGAGTGGGCAATCCTTATGTAGCATTATGTGCCAAAGACAGTACAAAGACTTTGCAAAAGTTCATTTACCAAACAGATTTAATAAATTATTTTGTAGTTGATTTGACCGACTCGATTCATGTTTACAACAAAAAAAGACCTGTTACAATAAAAAGGAGAGTGGTTGCATCGGATATAAATTCTTCATTATCCCAATCGATTAATGATCTTGGAGTAGATTATCTTTTGGCACATGAATTATCGTTGATATATGCCTGGTCTGTCGATTTTTTTAAAATCAAAAAGGGAGACGGTTTTGGTGCGATAATTAACGAAAGATATATTAATGACAGTATTTATGCTGGAGTTGAAAGTATTGAGGCTTCGTTTTTTAATTATGGAGGGCAATGCATTTACGCTTTTCCTTTTGTGCAAGATTCGACTAAAATGGTTAAATCATATTACGACGAAAATGCAGATGCTCTAAAAAGCCTATTCCTAAAAGCCCCATTAAAGTACAGTCGTATTTCTTCTCGATTTTCTCCCAAGCGATTTCATCCAGTACAAAAAAAATGGAAGGCTCATTTAGGAACCGATTATGCGGCGCCCCGAGGGACTCCTATTTTAGCTACGGCATCTGGGACAGTTATAAAAGCAGGATATAATGGAGGCAACGGTAGATACGTTAAAATAAAACACAACGAGACCTATTCGACACAGTATTTACATATGTCAAAAATTTTAGTAAAAAGAGGGCAGTATGTGCGGCAAGGCGAGGTCATTGGAAAAGTAGGGAGTTCGGGATTGGCTACGGGTCCACATGTTTGTTATCGCTTTTGGAAAAACGGAAGGCAAGTAGATCCATTGAAGCAAAAGATTCAGAAATCGACTCCTTTGGAAGCAAAATATAAAGAGCGTTACTTTGCTTATATCAAACCAATAAAACAAGAATTAGATAGTATAGCTAAAATAAAATTAAAAAAGAATGGCACTTAAGAGTATAAATCCTACGTCAACAAATGCGTGGAAAAACTTAGAACAAAATCACAAGACACTTAGTCAAAAAACATTAAAAGAGTTATTTGGAGCAGATGCTTCAAGAACAGAAAAATTTCATATACAATGGAATGATTTCTTGTTGGATTATTCCAAAAATATTTTGGATGAAGCAACTCTTAAAAACCTTTTTGCTTTAGCGGAAGAATCAGCATTAAAAGACGGAATTGAAAAATATTTCGGGGGAGATGCAATAAATGAAACTGAAGGTAGAGCCGTATTGCATACCGCATTAAGAGCACCTAGTAACGCAGACATTCGTGTGGATGGTGTAAATGTGATGGAAGAGGTAAATGCGGTGAATGATAAAATCAAATCGTTTACGGATGAAGTAGTATCTGGAGCTCGTAAAGGATTCACAGGTAAGAATTTTACGGATATTGTTAACATCGGTATTGGGGGATCTGATTTAGGCCCTAATATGGTGGTTGATGCATTAGAATTTTATAAAAATCAACATGATGTACACTTTATCTCAAACATAGATGGAGATCACATCAATGAGGTGCTGAAAAAACTAAACCCAGAAACGACATTATTTGTAATTGTTTCAAAAACATTTACTACTCAAGAAACACTGGGTAATGCAACCACAGCAAGAGAGTGGTTCTTAAAATCAGGTGCAACTGCTGATGTAGCAAAACATTTTGTGGCAGTATCTACTAACGTTCAAAAAGTAAAAGAGTTTGGTATTGATGCCAACAATATTTTCCCAATGTGGGATTGGGTTGGAGGAAGATATTCTTTGTGGAGTGCTGTTGGTTTGACAATAAGTTTATCTGTTGGGTCAGAAAACTTTCAGAAACTATTAAAAGGAGCCAACGATATGGACGAGCATTTCCGTACTACTCCTTTTGAGAAAAACATCCCCGTTATTTTAGGATTGTTGAGTGTGTGGTATAACAATTTCTTTGGAGCAGAGAGTGAGGCGTTAATCCCTTATACTCAATACTTAAGAAAATTAGCTCCCTATTTACAACAAGGAACTATGGAGAGTAATGGTAAGAGCGTAGATAGAAGTGGAAAACCTGTTGATTATCAAACAGGAACAATTATTTGGGGAGAGCCAGGTACCAATTCGCAACACGCATTCTTCCAATTAATTCACCAAGGGACAAAACTAATTCCAACTGATTTTATTGGTTATGTTTCATCGTTGCATGGTAATCAATTGCACCACGATAAATTGATGTCTAACTTCTTCGCACAGACAGAAGCCTTGATGAACGGTAAAACAGCAGAGCAGGTACAAGCAGAGTTTGATGCTCAAGGATTATCAGCTGAAGCTGCAGATAAATTGAGAAATTTCAAGGTGTTTACAGGAAACAAACCGACAAACACAATTTTGATAGATAAGTTAACTCCTGAGTCGTTAGGAGCGTTGATTGCTATGTATGAGCATAAGATTTTTGTTCAAGGTGTGATTTGGAATATTTTTAGCTTTGACCAATGGGGAGTTGAGTTAGGTAAACAATTAGCGAACTCTATTTTAGCAGAAATAAATTCAAAAGAGGTAGGAGAACACGATGGTTCTACCAGTTTCTTGTTGAAGTACTTTTTTGATAAAAAGTAATAAACAAACATTATAGTTTGATAGCCGTTTTGTCCTCATTCAAGGCGGCTATACCTTTGTTTATATTGTATATTTGTCAGTCAAACAAAAACTAAAATTATGTATCCAGAAGAAATGGTGAGACCAATGAAAGCTGATTTAACCACAGCAGGGTTTCAAGAATTAGTATCAGTTGAAGATGTAGAAGCAGCCATGAAGCGACCAGGAACCACCTTGTTGGTGATTAATTCGGTATGTGGATGTGCGGCGGCAAATGCCAGACCAGGAGCAAAATTTAGCCTTAATAATGCTAAAAAACCAGATTACTTAATTACTGCATTTGCAGGAGTGGATAGAGCAGCTGTTGAAGCTGCAAGAGGATTTATGTTGCCTTTTCCTCCGTCATCTCCTTCTATGGCATTGTTCAAAGACGGAGAATTAGTACATGTGTTAGAAAGACATCATATTGAAGGACGACCTGCCGAAATGATTGCGGAGAATCTAAAAGACGCTTATAACGAGTATTGCTAATGACAATATAAGGGAGATGAAGTTTATATCCTATCCAATATCGGCCATTTATTATGTAGTGTATATAGGTGTACTGCTGTTATTTCATCCTTTACAATGGATTGGATTAAATGTGTTTGGTTATAAAGGACACAAGAGAGTGGTGGATTTGATGAATTTTATTTTGATAAAAAGCACACATCTTTTAGGAACTACTTACATGTATTCGAGTCAGGTTGATTTGCCCGAAGGCACACCCATCATATTTGTAGCCAATCATCAAAGCTTATTTGATATATCTCCTATTGGCTTTTATATGAGGAAGTACCATCCTAAATTTATCAGCAAAAAGGAACTAGGAAAAGGAATCCCGAGTGTGTCCTATAATTTGAAGCACGGGGGATCAGTAACTATTGATCGTAACAATCCTAAACAGTCTATTCCTGAGATTAAAAAGATGGGTGAATATGTTGAGAAACACAAAAGATCAGTTTTGATTTTTCCTGAAGGAACCCGAAGCAGGACGGGTAAACCCAAAAAATTTTCTGAAACTGGATTAAAAATATTATGTAAATACGCACCGTCTGCGTATATTGTACCTGTTACGATAAATAATTCCTATAAAATGATGCCTTACGGGATGTTCCCTTTGGGGCTTGGAACTAGAATGGAATTCATTTTTCACCAGCCCATTTCTATAAAAGACAATACGTTTGTTGAAATATTTGAACAAACAGAACAAACAATTACTAAATCTATAAAATAAAAATATGTCTGCAGAAAATATCCGTTTAGAAGTGATGCAACTTCTCGAGAAAGATGTGGATTCCTTCATGGATAA
Organism: Flavobacteriales bacterium; assembly: GCA_020635875.1. GTDB lineage: Bacteria > Bacteroidota > Bacteroidia > Flavobacteriales > Flavobacteriaceae > Flavobacterium. The sequence goes on along the minus strand of JACJYY010000005.1, from coordinate 256,161 downwards.
ATTTTTGATACCAGTTGAGCAAATCTGGCAGCCCTCGGATTTTTTACCAGACTCTCGTAGCGAAACGTTTTATGAAGATGTTAGAGAATTACGCGAGTTTGCCAAAGATATGCCATATGATTTATGGGTGGCTCTAGTGGGAGACACAATTACAGAGGAGGCTTTGCCTACCTACGAATCATGGCTAACTCAGGTGGAAGGAGTTAATGAAGAAGCTAAAAATGGTTGGTCGAAATGGGTAAAGAATTGGACGGGAGAAGAAAACAGACATGGAGATGTACTGAACAAATACCTTTATTTATCAGGTCGAATTAACATGCGCGAAGTTGAAATGACCACACATCATTTAATTAATGATGGATTTGATATTGGAACAGGAAGAGACCCTTATAAGAACTTTGTTTATACATCATTCCAGGAGTTGGCAACTTATATTTCTCATAATAGAGTAGCGCAATTGGCACGTAAGGCTGGGAATAAAAAATTGTCCAAAATGTGTAAGTTAATTGCAGGTGACGAAATGAGACATCATCATGCATACAGTGAATTTGTGACTCAAATATTCAAGGTAGATCCTAGTGAAATGATGAAAGCTTACTTATACATGATGAAGCTTAAAATCACCATGCCGGCACATTTCTTAAGAGAATCAGGACAAAAGATTGGTTCCGCATTTGAACAGTTTTCTGATTCAGCACAGCGTATAGGGGTGTATACAGGAGCAGATTATGTAGACATCTTAAGAAAGTTGAATGACTTGTGGCAGATTGATAAGATTACAGGACTTAATGAAGAAGCAGAAAAAGCACGTGATTATCTTATGAAATTACCAGATCGTATGCAACGTGTTTCGGATCGTATTAAGATTCCAGAAGTTTCCCACATCTTTAAGTGGGTTGAACCTGCAACCATATAAGGAAAAGCACCCAAGAGGTGCTTTTTTTGTACATGATAAAAATCATAGTTAAATTGTGGTTTTTGGGGGAGATTTGTTTCATAACTTAATAAAACTGCTAACATGAAACTACTTACCCCTATCTCAGCGATTATGACATATAATCTAGTCAAATTGAACATCACAGATGATTTGACTAAAGCGGAACACCTTTTTAAAAAAAATAAGATTCGGCATATTCCAGTAGTAAAAGGAGAGGTAATCGTCGGAATGATAAGTTATTCTGATTTGTTGAAAGTGAGTTATGTCGATGGCTCAATGGATGAAAACGAGTCAGTTGATGTAATGGTTTATAATATGTACACTATTGAACAGGTAATGACTAAAAACCTAGTAACAGTGAGTCCTTCCACTACCATAAAAAAAGCGGCAGAAATTTTGGCAAAAGGAGATTTTCATGCGCTACCTGTTGTGGAAAGAAATAGACTTATTGGTATAGTGACAACCACAGACATGATTAAGTTCTTAATTGAGGAGTATTAATGGGGTGCTGACTCCCGTTTTTTACTCGTGAAAACATCCTTATATTTGACCATTATTTATGAGAGATGATAGTTAATCAGGGTAAAAAAATATATTTTCTTTCCGATCAACATTTTGGAGCACCTACGGCTGAATCTAGTTTGATTCGTGAAAAGAAATTTATTGTGTTGTTGGATCAGATAAAACACGATGCCCAGGTGATTTTCTTGTTGGGAGATTTGTTTGATTTTTGGTTTGAATATGACACAGTAGTTCCTAGAGGGTTTGTTCGTGTTTTAGGGAAGTTGGCCGAAATTAGAGACAGTGGCATACCAATTCATTTTTTTGTAGGAAATCACGATTTGTGGATGGGCGATTATTTTCAGAAAGAATTGGATATACCTGTATATCATACTACAAAAGTTTTTGAATTCAACGGCAAAAAGTTTTTTCTAGGACATGGTGATGGTTTGGGGCCAGGAGATAAAGGTTATAAACGAATGAAAAAGGTCTTCACCAATCCGTTTTGTAAATGGTTATTCAATTGGTTGCATCCTAATATTGGAGTGCGGTTAGCACAATACTTGTCGGTCAAAAATAAATTGATTTCTGGAGATGAAGACGTTACCTTTTTAGGAGAGGAAAACGAGTGGTTGGTTCAGTATGCTAAACGAAAGCTAGAGACGGAGCACTATGATTATTTCATTTTTGGTCATAGACACCTGCCAATGGAAATCAAAGTAGGTACTAACTCCACCTATTTCAACTTAGGAGATTGGATACACTACTACACCTATGGAGTATTTGATGGAGTAAGCTTCAAAATAGTTGAAGCCAAATAAAACGGCTATTTCTTACTGGCTTCTATATTGCGTTCGATTTTGTGATCAGGTCTTGTCCAGCGCGGTTTTTCTCCCAAGTCACTATATTTAGAGTCCTTGGCCTCTACGGTTTGAGGTTGAACTTTCTTAGTAAACGGCTTTTGAGGTTGAACCCCTAATTTGGTAAACAGTTTCATGTCCTCATTTACATCAGGATTAGGAGTAGTTAACAACTTATCTCCGGCAAAAATTGAATTAGCCCCCGCAAAAAAGCACATCGCCTGTCCTTCTTGAGTCATGCTTGTACGACCTGCAGACAAACGTACTTGCGTTTCTGGTAGTACAATTCGTGTAGTGGCAACCATACGAATCATTTCCCATATTTCAACAGTTTCCTGATCTTCAAGAGGAGTTCCTTCTACGGCTACCAATGCATTAATTGGAGTAGACTCAGGTTGTGGATTTAAGGAAGATAAAGCTACCAATAAACCAGCTCTATCTTCGATAGATTCTCCCATTCCGATGATTCCGCCACTACATACCGTCACATTAGATTTACGGACATTTTCAATGGTGTCTAAACGATCCTGATAGCCTCTGGTTGAGATTACTTCTTTGTAATATTCTTCGGAGCTGTCAAGGTTATGATTATATGCGTATAGACCAGCTTCTGCTAATCTTTTGGCCTGATTTTCGGTAACCATACCTAAGGTACAGCACACTTCCATGTCTAATTTGTTAATTGTTCTGACCATTTCAAGCACTTGATCAAACTCTTCTCCATCTTTTACATTGCGCCACGCTGCTCCCATACAAACTCTGGATGAGCCACTCGCTTTAGCTCGTAATGCCTGAGCTTTAACATGGCTTACTTTCATTAAATCATTCCCTTCAATATCAGTGTCATATCTAGCTGATTGAGGGCAGTAGCCACAATCTTCGGAACATCCTCCCGTTTTGATAGACAACAAAGTGGAAACCTGAACAACATTAGGGTCGTGGTGCAATCTGTGCACCGTTGCAGCTTCGTACAAAAGCTCCATAAAGGGTTTGTTGTAAATCGCTATTATTTCTTCTTTTGTCCAGTTGTGTCTAATCTCGCTCATGTGGGATAATTTTGTCCAAAAGTAAGCAATTCTTATTGAAGTAAAAACCAATAAACTACCTTTGGTGCTTGTGATTTTGTATAAACAAATTTTCTAAAAAGAGATACGATGAAAATAGGAGTGTTGGGTTGCGGTTGGTTAGGTCTGCCTTTTGCTTTGAGATTGAAAGAAATGGGTTATGATGTAAGAGGTACGGTGAGCTCGGAGGCGAAAGCATTAACATTACAGGATAAACTTTCAATTTTCGTTGTAAAAGTAACTGAAACTGGAGTTGAAGGAGACTTTAGTTTTTTTGAGGATTTAGATGTGCTAGTAGTAGCTATACCGCCACAATTGAGAAGCAATCCAAAGGCCGATTTCATAAAAAAAATGGAACACCTTTTGGCTTTAGCCAAACGTTATGCAATTGAAAGAATTTTATACGTAGGAACAATTGCCGTATTCCCTAACGTAAATCAGGCCTTTGATGAAGATTCAAAGCCAATAACTTTTGATGATAAATCGAATCAACTAATTGCCGCCGAAGAATTAATCAAAAACTATAATGATACAACCACCATTATAAGGATGGGAGGATTAATCAATGAAGAAAGGCATCCAGTTACTATGTTGGCCAAGCGAGAAAGTATTGCTAATCCAGAGGCTACAATCAACCTAATTCATCAAAAAGATGCAATCGGTCTTTTGTGTCGAATAATAAATAAAGGTATATGGGGAAAAGTTTTACATGGGGTGGTGCTTTCTGATGAAACGAAAAGAGATTTCTATTCTAAGGAAGCGAAAAAGAGAGGATTGATATTGAATTTTCAAGAGGGGCATACGAGTGTTGGGAAAAAGATTTTGGTTCAAAAAACACTAGAAATACTGGAGTACAAGCCAAAGGTGTTGTGAGGCTATTAATTTTTAACAATCTAGTAATGCTAGATTTTAACATATATTTTCATATTGAGAAAAAATAGTCTACTTTTGCACGGTAAAGTTCTAAACAATAAAATAAAAATGAAACATTTAAACAAAATTATTGTGCTAGTGATTGCCTTGGTAGGTTTTAACGTGGCGCAAGCTCAGAACGAAGAAAACCCGTGGACTCTAGGTTTTGGTTTAAACGGTGTTAACATGAGACCATCAGCTGGACCTTCAGGGGATTTTGCTGATTCGTTTTCAAACTATTTTGATGTAACTGGGCATTGGAATATTTTTCCATCTGTTACTTATGTACAGGTTGGAAGACACATTTCAGGAGGGTTTTCAGCAGCCTTAACAGGTTCTGTAAACAGAATTAACAAGATGTCAGGTTATAATTCTGCTACAGGAAAACACTTTACTTATAACCCAGGCAACTTGTCTTTTTATGCGGTTGATTTGAATGCTAAGTACAGCTTTCAAGAATTGTTAGATTCTAAAATTTTAGATCCTTATTTGTATGCAGGAGCTGGAGGAACTTACTTAAGTGGAAGTGGTTCGGTTGGTGCAAACTACGGTTTAGGATTTAACGTGTGGTTTGTAGAAGGAGCTGCATTTACGTACCAAACTGGTTTCAGACAACAATTTACAGGAAGCGTAAGATCGCATACCCAACATTTGATTGGTTTGACATTTGCTATTGGTAAAAAAGACGAAGACAAAGACGGAATCGCAGATAAGGATGATGAATGTCCTACTGTACCAGGCTTAAAACAATTCAACGGATGTCCAGATACAGACGGAGATGGTGTTCAAGACAAAGAAGATGAGTGTCCAGAATTGGCAGGTCTAGTTGAATTAAAAGGATGTCCAGATGCTGACGGTGACGGAATTGCTGATAAAGATGATGAATGTCCTAAAGCAGCAGGTACTGCTGAATTCAAAGGATGTCCAGATACAGATGGAGATGGATTACGCGACTTAGATGATAAATGTGCTGATGTGGCAGGACCAATTGAAAACAAAGGATGTCCATGGCCAGATACGGATGGTGACGGAACTTTAGATAAAGATGATAAGTGTCCAAAAGTAAAAGGACCAATTGAAAACAAAGGATGTCCAATCGTAACTAAAGAGGTAATTCAAAAATTAAATACCTTCTTATCTCAAGCAGTATTGTTTGAAACTGGTAAAACAACATTATCTGCAGAAGCATCAGGAATATTGGATAACATTGCAGCCATGATGATTGAGTACGGTAATGACAAGTTCCGTATCGAAGGGCATACTGATAGTGTTGGTAGAAATGACACAAACCAGAAATTATCTGAAGGAAGAGCAGCATCTATCAAACAATATTTGTTAGAGCACGGAGTAAATCCAGATAACTTATCTTCAATAGGATATGGAGAAGATAAACCAATTGCTTCTAACAAAACTAAAGAAGGCAGAGCAAAAAACAGACGTGTTGAGATTATCAACAACACAGGTGAGAACATCAACAAGGCAGAGTAATCGTCTTGTAATGATATAATCAATAGAAAGCGCCTCTGAATTTCAGGGGCGTATTTTTTATAACTGCTAAGATTAACATTTAATTAGTAGTCGTATGTCTGCATAATTTCTTAAAAAATCATAATTTCGTACTCTCAAAAAAATACAAATACAAATGAAAAATTTAAAGAAGATTATTCTTGTTGCTGTGGCGATATTCAGTTTGTCAACAGTTCAAGCACAAAACGAAAACAACAAATGGATTTTGTCTATGGGTGCTAACGGTGTTAGCATGAGACCAGGAAATAGTTTAGAGGATTCATTTTCAAGCTATTTTGATGTAGGTGGACATTGGAATTTTATGCCTCCTATATCTTATGTAACTGTGGGGCGTCAGTTAAAGGGAGGTTTTTCAGTTGGAGTGACAGGCTCTTGGAATACAATCAGAAAGTTTGTTCATCACAATAATACTACCGATAAATATTATGTGTATAATCCAGGAGATTTATCTTTTTTTGCGGTTGATTTAAACGCAAGATATAGTTTTCAAAACGCCTTGGATTCACAATTATTTGATCCGTATTTGTATGCTGGTATCGGAGGTACTGGTTTGTCAGGATACAAAAGTACGTTTAGCGGAAACTACGGTGTTGGGTTGAATGTTTGGGTGTTGGATCATTTAGCAATTACATTTCAGACAGGATTTAGACAACAAACTGGGACGATCAAAAATCAAACACAACACTTAATAGGTGTGACATTTGGGTTTGGTGCAAAAGATCAAGATAAAGACAGAGTGGCAGATGATAAAGATGAGTGTCCTACTGTATCAGGTTTAAAACAGTTTAATGGTTGCCCTGATACAGATGGAGACGGAATAGCAGATAAGGATGACAGTTGTCCAGAAGTAGCAGGATTAGAAGCTTTAAAAGGTTGCCCCGATACGGATAATGACGGAATTGCAGACAAAGATGATCAGTGTCCAGAGCAGGCAGGTTCAGAAGAAATGAAAGGATGTCCAGATGCAGATAAAGACGGTGTAGCCGATAAAGATGATGCCTGTGTTGATGTGGCTGGAGCTATTGAGAATAAGGGATGTCCGTGGCCAGATACAGACGGAGACGGAACTATAGATAAAGATGATAAGTGTCCAAAAGTGAAGGGGGATATCAACAACGCAGGATGTCCAGTAGTGAATGAAGAAGTGGTGAAAAAACTGAATAGTTTCTTAACAAAGGCAGTGTTGTTTGATACAGGAAAAACAACCTTATCAGATCAAGCTTCGGGCGTATTGAATGAAATGGCTCAATTAATGATTGAATACGGGAACGATAAATTTCAAATTGAAGGGCACACTGATAGTGTAGGAGATGATGTTAAAAATCAAGAATTATCTGAAAAGAGAGCGGCTTCTATCAAAGAATATCTGATTAAAGCGGGTGTAGATGCTAATAATTTAACGTCTAAAGGTTTTGGAGAATATAGCCCAATCGCTTCAAATAAAACCAAAGCAGGTAGAGCCAAAAACAGAAGAGTGGAAATCATCCACATGAAATAAAACTATTGGGATTCATATATTTTTAAAAGTGCCTCGTTTTACGAGGCACTTTTTTTATGTTTGTGTATGGACAATTCTTTTATTAATTATCTGGCTCAACAAATCTTGTCTAACTATAAAGAGAGGTTAGATGAATTGATTGTGGTTTTGCCTAATAAAAGAGCCAAAGTCTTTTTAGAGTCATCACTCAAAAAGCAGGTAAATACACCTGTCTTTAGTCCGACCATTTGTAGTATCGAGGAGTTGTTGCATACCATTACAGGCATGCAATCGGTGGACAATATCGAGTTGTTGTTTGAGTTTTATGAGGTGTATCAATCGTGTACGCCTAAGGACGCCCTGCAGGATTTTGAAAAATTTTCGAGTTGGGCAGTAACCTTGTTACAAGACTTTAACGAAATTGATCGTTACCTACTGGATCCCAATCATGTTTTGGGTTATCTAAAAGATATAGAAGATATCAAACATTGGTCGTTAGATGTGCAAAATCATACGCCATTAATTACCAATTATTTAGCTTTTTACGACCGTTTATCCAATTATTATGCGCTGCTTTATTCAAAATTAAAAAATCAAAATAAGGGATATCAAGGAATGATCTACAGAGAGTCTATTCAGTGTTTAGATTCTTATGTAGCCAATTTAACATCTCCCATACTTTTTGCTGGTTTTAATGCTTTAAATGCAGCCGAAGAAAAACTTTTTCAGCGATTGGCTTTAGAGCAAAAGGCGGAGATATTATGGGATATAGATGCGACCTTTGTCAATGATTCGTTTCATGAAGCGGGATATTTTGCTCGTAAAATAATATCCACTTGGAAATATTATAAATCACATCCTTTTGAGCGGATTGTAAAAGACTTTCAGGCACCTAAGAATATAACTATTATTGGTACGCCTAAGACTGTTGGTCAAGCCAAAATAGTAGGAGCCATCATTGACAAAATTAATCCTGAGGAACTATCAGATACAGCTATTGTACTAGGGGATGAAAACCTATTAGAACCACTGCTAAATGCTTTGCCAGACAGTGTTGATAAGGTCAATATCACGATGGGATTGCCTGCCAAAAACAATCCCATTCAGGTGTTTTTTGATAAGTTGTTCAAATTGCATTTGAATGCTCAATCTAGAGGGAAATCTTATGTGTTTTATTATAAAGAGTTGCAAGATATATTGTTGCATCCTGTTATAGCGTTACTTTTTGACACGGAAGCAGTCTCTACTTATATCAAAAAACAAAACATTTCATTTATTGGATATGAAAGATTGTGCAACATATTGGAAGAATCCAAAGTAGAGAAGCTGTTTGTTGACGTGTTTTTTAGACCTTGGAATACGAGTGCTACTGATACCTTGGAACGACTTTTTGAAGTAGTTAACTTGTTGAAGGAGCAACTCAACCTTTCAGAATCTAATCAGCGGTTGACCCAAGTGTATTTGTATACCTTGTACAACGTCTTTATCAGACTCAAAAATTATTTTGACACCTACACCCAAGTGAATGATGTTAAATTATTGTATCAGTTGTACAAGCAAACCATACAACAAGCCGAAGTGTCTTTTGAGGGAGAACCTCTAGGAGGTTTACAAATAATGGGAGTTTTGGAATCTCGAACGCTGGACTTCAAAAACATTATTATAACCTCATTAAATGAAGGAACCTTACCAGCAGGTAAAACAACGCAGTCTTTTATACCCTATGATGTGAAGTTAGAATTAGGCTTACCTACCTATAAGGAAAAGGATGCCATCTATACCTATCACTTCTATCATATGATTTCCCGTGCACAAAACATTCATTTGTTTTATAATACAGAGTCCGAAGGACTGGATGCAGGTGAAAAGAGTCGTTTTATTACTCAACTCGAAATAGAAAAACAAGAGAATCATAGAGTCTCACACGAAATATACGCCCCTAAAATACCAGCTAAGGCTTATACGCCAGTTGTAATTGAAAAAACGGATACAGTAATTGAGAGGTTGCATGAAATTGCAAACAGTGGTTTTTCGCCATCCGCACTTACCAATTATCTCCGTAATCCTATACAGTTTTATTATCAAAAAGTACTAGGATTGTCAGAGTCAGATGATGTAGAAGAAGAAATTGCGGTCAATACATTGGGGACGATTATTCATAAAAGTTTAGAAAAGTTATACACCCCATATCTTGATCAGTTTTTAACCATTAGCCATGTTGCTGAAATGAAATCCAAGGTAGAAGAAGTGGTAGAGGAGCAATTCAAAAATGAATTTTTAGAAGGAGATATTAGCAATGGTAAAAATTTGATTGCTTTTGAAGTAGCCAAAAGAAATATTCAAAACTTACTCAGATTAGAAGAAGAAGCCATCAAAGGAGGAGATTCCATTAAGGTTTTAGCTTTAGAGCAAAAGCTCGAAAAAACGCTATCGCACAAAAAATTGCCATTTGATGTAACCATTAAAGGGGAAGTGGATCGTATTGAAGAACGCAACGGTACAATTCGGATAATAGATTATAAAACAGGTAAAGTCGAGCCAGGAAAGTTAATCTTAGAAGATTGGGGGAAACTAATTTCTATTGAACATGATAAGGTCATACAAATTTTGGCTTATGCTTTTTTGTATGCAGATAAAGTGAAAGACCAAAAGTTAGAAGCAGGAATCATTTCCTTCAAGAATTTAGCCAACGGTTTTATGCCCTATGCTTTCAAAGTAGGAAGAGAAAAGACCACTGAAATCACAGAAGAAACTTTACAGTTCTATCTAAACGAATTGGTTGAGCTTATCAATGAAATCTTAAACCCAGCCATTCCTTTTGAGGAAGAACTTATTTAAGTTTAGCAAATTCAGCTAAAATTTCAGCAACCTCTTGGGTGTTTTCGATATGACTCATGTGCCCATCTGGTAATTCAATGGCCGAGACATTTGGAGTGAATTGTATTTGCTTAAATGTAAGATAATTGGAAACAGGGTCATTTTGACCAATTACAATAGTAACAGGAAGTTCTGGGTTTTCAACTAGTGACATACGGTCTTTTCTGACTTTCATGCCTTTGATGGCTGCGATTACCCCTTGTAAAGGTGTCTTTAAGGCTTCGGATGTTGTTGCTTTGATGGACTTTTTAAAACACTCTCTATTGGCTTCACTAAATAAATTGGGAATAGCGATTTGAATAAAAGTTTCGCGGTTGGTTTGAACAGCTTTAACAGCTCTGTCTCTGTTTAATTTTCGCTCAGGGTCATCTTCTTTGGCTGTAGAGTTGAGGAGCATCACTTTTCGAGTCATTTGAGGGTACGCTTCGGCGAAAGCCAAACTCACATAACCACCCATGGAATGACCGACTAGACTTACTTTTCTGAGTCGTAAAGATTTCAAAACAGCATAAACATGTTCTGCCATTTCTTCCATAGTATGAATATATCCAGTACATTCTGACTCACCGTGACCTAATAAATCAATTGTGATGACTCTATTTCTTTTACTTAACTCTGGAATAAAAGCATTCCACATGCTTTGGTTTTCCAAAAAACCATGCAGTAGGACAAGAGCGTTACCTTTTCCTGAGTCGGTAAATGATAGTTTGGTGTTTTTGTAGATGATACTTGCCATGTCAAGTGATTTAATGCAAAATAATAGATAATTCATTGGAGGGTCAAATTTTTTAAAACTAAATATTTACCTTTGAGAGAATGGAATACCATTAAGCCAATCCAGAAAAAGCTAAAGAATGGTTAAAGTGATTCATGTTGGGTTGATGATTAAAAAAAGATGTTTAAGAAATAGAGATTATATGAATTAAAATAAAGAGGTAAAAAATTAAAATATAGCGTTTGCTAAAAATCCTGTACTTGAAAAGTCGAAAGTTCAAAAACCTACAGGGAAGTTTAGGCATAACGCTCACGTTTCGGCGTGAGCATTGCTTTGCTTTGTAGGTTAGGGCTTCGACTCCCTCAAGTACGAGTATTAGCAACTGTCTCACGCTTTTTTTGTTAAATAAACATACTGCTGAGGGGCGAGTAGTTTTTAAAACCTTTAATTATGAAAAAGAGATTTTTTTTGATTGCAGTAGTTTCAAGTTTAATTCTTTCCTGTTCCTCTAAACCTGAAGAAGCATGTCATTGTATTAAGAAAGCAGCAAATACTTATATTGAACAAGGACTAAAATTAACAAGCAAACAAGATTTACGTTTGCCGTGTGAGGAAATCATTGATGAGTTCGAAAACAACGCAGAAGCTCGAGCAATGATAATTAGCTGCGGCGAAGAAGCTTTGAAGGCAATTCGAAATAAAGAATTTATCAATATCGAAGGAGAAGAGTTTGTTTATCCGACCTATACGTTTTCAACGTTGTCAGAATTAAGAAATGAAGTAGAGGGATCTGAGGACAACTATTACAAGTATTGGAAAGCTGATATTACGATAGAAAAAGTGTTTTTGTCTAAGGTGTTCTATAGGGACGATATAATCGGATTTGGAGATAATGGCAATGATTACAGATTTGAAGGATTTGATCAACAGGCATACAAAGATGTTGGTTTTGGGCTATTCATGGAGAAAGATAAAATGAAGAAGGAAATTTTAAACAAACTAAAAAACCCTGTTGAATTGAAAGAAGATTTAGTATGGGATGTTGATAGTCTTCAATATATTGATGGTCTTACTCATAAGAACATGAAAAGTGCTAGACATATTGGAGAATTAATAAAAGGGCCAACTGTTTATTATGACTATTATAATGGTGAACACATAAAAGAAACTAGTGCATACTTCGAAAATTACAGGCAGCCAACAACTAGATATGATTGGTATTCAAAAAAGCTTGAATATACTAGAAATACTGGGATTTATTCAACCATAATTGAAGATTTGAAAAGAGGACGTTTTAAGTATATTTCAAAAGAAGACTTTGAGAAAATTGCAGGTAGAGGGAAGACAGAGCTTTGCTTAATTTCAGCTAAAATTAAAGGTCAAATCATGAAAAATGGTTTGAATTCTCTTAGTTTGCAGTTATCCGATATAAGTGATATTGAGGTGTTTGAAACCCCAGGTCTATTTACAGAGCCTGGAGAAAAAATTGATTTAAGTCAGTACGATCCAATTTATAAACACTTGTAGAAATGTATTACTACTATTATTACCATGGAAAGGACACAGTTAAAGTAAATGTGCGGTTAACATTTAAAGATTTGTATGATGATAAATTGACTTTAGAAGCAATGGAGAGTCTCATTGGTAATATCAATGAAATTCACAAAGTGATTTTGATAATGTCTCAGTCTGAGTATATAAAAAATAAAGGGAGGTTGACTCCAATTGCGAAAATGTTAAGTTACAATATGTTAGAAGTTGATTCTATGTGGAAGAAGGGAGTTTATTATATCTTGGAAATCAGTTTTGAACTTTTCGTTAAGGATTCCAATATATATTGGACAATATGGAAAGTGTTAATAGATATTTGTAAGAGGTATGGAAGAACTGCTAGGGAGCTAAATACGTCTCTTACTCAAATAATTGAAGAAGCAAAAACGTACATTTTGCAAATTTTTCCAGAGATTGATTTTTCTTCAAGAGACAATATTGAGGCATTAATCAAGAATATGTTAATGGACAAAAGATTTATGGAGTTTTATAATTCATTTTGTGAAACGTCAATTGTCATAACAGATTTTTTGGTTGATATTGATTTTACCAAAATCATTGATGTGGAAAATACTGTAAAATTTAGTTTGATAAGTAATACAGATTAAATGAAGCCATAACAACAAAAAGAATAATTATGAGTTAGCCCTAATTATTCTTTTTGTTTCTTACGAATTTTAAAGTATCTCTGCAAGGTAAATAGATAGAAAAATCATGGCAATTGCGATTAAATCAATACCGATTTTAAGAAAAAAAGCTGCATCTGACTTCATTAAGAAAGTGGATGAAAGTACAGCTCGAAAATCGTCTGTTGATTTTTCTAAACAAGTTTCAACTGCTTCAAAAATTTTTGCGAAAGCGAAATTGTAAATTTATCACTTTATGTTTTCTTTTAATTAATCTATTTTAAAGGTTTTGGATGGTGAGATTTAAAAGGTAAAATCAATAACTTTGTGGTTATGGATATTATCAACAAAACAGAATACACCGCTTTTTTACAGGAGATAAAAGAGCAAGTATACCAATCACAATACGAAGCTTTAAAGCAAGTAAATAAGCAATTAATTCAATTGTATTGGGTGTTAGGAAAGTCCATCGTAGAAAAACAAGAACAACTTGGATGGGGTAAATCCATAGTGGAAAATTTATCGCAAGACCTTCAAAAAGAATTTGTAGGAGTAAAAGGGTTTTCAAGTAGAAACCTTTGGAATATGAGTAAGTTTTATAATTGTTACCATCAAAATGAAAAACTGCAACCATTGGTTGCAGAAATAGGATGGAGTCATAATATATTGATATTAGAAAAATGTAAAGACGATTTAGAGCGGGAGTTTTACATCAAAATGACCAAGAAATACGGATGGACTAAAATGTGTTAATTCATCAAATAGAAGGTAATGCATATCAACGCTTTTTGATGAATCAAACCAATTTTGATACCGCCTTAGCAGAGAAATACAAGCACCAAGCAAAGTTAGCCGTAAAAGACAGTTATAGCTTTGATTTTTTAGAAATGAGCGAAAACTATGGAGAGCGAGAAATGGAGTTACAGCTCATTAGAAATATTCGGACCTTTTTAATGGAAATGGGAACTGATTTTGCCTTTATTGGTAATCAACACAAACTAAAAGTAGGGACAGAAGAGTTTTACATCGACATCCTATTATATCATAGGCGTTTAAAATCATTAATCGCTATAGAATTAAAAACTACAAAATTTAAACCTGAATACGCAGGAAAATTACAGTTTTATCTCACGGCTTTAAATGAAACCGAAAAAACAGAAGATGAAAATCCGGCGATAGGAATTATCATTTGTAAAGAAAAGGAACGTACCACAGTAGAATACGCACTAAAAGATATGAATAGCCCAATGGGAGTCGCTACATATAGTTTAAAAGAAGAGTTGCCAAATTCAATGAAAAACCTATTGCCTACTACAGAAGAAATAGCTAAAAGTTTAGAAAAGTTGATGAAGTAAATTCTTTCTTCATAATCAGGCATTCATTAATTCTTCAATTTCCTCAATTTCGATAGGGATATTTTTCATCAAATTAATTGGTTCTCCTTGTTCCTGAATAACGACATTATCCTCTAGACGAATACCCATATTTTCTTCAGGGATATAAATTCCTGGTTCTACAGTTAGGACCATATTGACTTGCATTGGTTGTGTGGTGTCGCCATAATCGTGGGTGTCAAGCCCCAAAAAATGAGATGTCCCATGCATAAAGTAGTTTTTATAAGCAGGTTTTTCTTCTGTTTGATTTTGAACATCAGATTTAGATAATAAGCCTAAATCTTGCAGTTCCTTAGTCATCATTTCACCAATCGCTTCATTATACTCTTTGAACAACAAACCTGGCTTAAGCAAAGATGTAGCATAATTTTTTACACGTAAGACAGCATTATATACATCTTTTTGTCTTTGGGTAAACCGACCAGAAACAGGAATGGTACGGGTCAAATCACTACTGTAATTGGCATATTCAGCGGCTACATCCATTAACAATAAGTCGCCTGATTGACAGATCTGATTGTTTTCGATGTAATGTAAAACGGTTGCATTTAAGCCTGATGCAATGATAGGCGTGTAAGCAAAACCTTTGGAACGATTACGAATAAACTCATGAATAAATTCGGCCTCAATTTCATATTCTGCAACCCCTGGTTTTACAAAAGGCAATACACGTCTGAACCCTTTTTCTGTAATGTTGCAAGCATGCTGTATGGTCGTTATTTCTTCAGGTTCCTTAATGGCTCTTATCTGATGTAAAATAGGATTGCTTTTTTCAATGTTGAGCTTGATAAATAAATCCTTGTGATTTTTGATAAAGCGATCTTCACGCGTTTCTGTTTCTGTAGCGTGACGAGGATGTTCGTTAGTGTTGAGGTAAATATTTTCGGCTTCCGCCAAAAGAGATTTGAATACCTTCTCAAAGTCTTGTAACCAATACACCGTTTGGATGCCAGATAATGTTGCAGCTTCTTCTTTGGTCAATTTATGTCCTTCCCATATCGCGATATGTTCGTTGGTTTCTTTCATGAACAGCATCTCACGATGCTTTGGGTCTTTCGCATTAGGGAACAGAACTAATATACTCTCCTCTTGATCAATCCCTGATAAATATAAAATATCACTGTGTTGTTGAAACGGCAAGGTGCTATCCGCACTCACAGGATAAATGTCATTAGAGTTAAAAACCGCCAGACTGTTGGGTTTAAGCTTTGCGCCAAATTTCTTCCGGTTTTTGATAAAAAGTTGAGAATCTAATGGGAGGTATTTCATAAAGGCTACAATTTCATCTTCAAAAGTAAAGAATTTGAAGGGAAAATGAGATAGAGGTTTATATAATCAAACGATATGATTTTCATCAGGTCATTAACAAAATATTAATATTGCCTTATCAAAGGCGCAAACCTAAACTTTTAGATTTAGAGTTAATCAGTCTTAATTTGACTGCTGAATATTTAGGTTTTGATAGTGAAACGGATTTATTTAGAAAATTACCCATTTCACTTTCTTCAAAAATAGAACGTAGCGTTTATAATAGACGAAAGAGAAAGCAGTTTCCTTATATTGAATTAATTCGTTCAAAATTATCCCATGTTTTTAATGAATTTGAAGACTATTATATTGTAGACAGCATGCCTTTAGAGATTTGTAAACTATCAAGAAGTTCTCGTTCAAAGATTTGTAAAGAAGAACTTATGAGTCAACCTAATAAAGGATATTACGCCAGTCAAAAGTCGAGATATTATGGTTATAAATTACATGGAATATGTTCTGTAAAAGGAGTATTCAAAAGCATTGACATTAGTCCAGCCTCTGTACATGACATAAACTATTTAAAAGATATCCAACATCAAATAAGTGATTGTACTCTTATTGGAGACAGAGGATATTTATCTACAGAATACCAACTTAATTTATTTGAAACAGCAAATATCAAATTGGATGTTCCTATGAGAATTAACCAAGATAATTATAAGAAACAGCCGTATGTTTTTAGAAAATCAAGGAAGAGAATAGAAACCTTATTCTCTCAATTATGTGACCAATTTATGATACGTAGAAATTACGCTAAATCTTTTGAAGGGTTCAAAACAAGAATACTATCTAAAATTACCTCGCTAACAATTATTCAATATATCAACAAATTTGTCTTTGATAGGAATATCAATAATATTAAAACTAGCATCATTTAAAATGCACAACGGGTTAATAGAGTTTTAATTTATTAATCCGAAAAGAGGTGTTTAGTTAAGCGCCTCTTTTTTTATGCAAATGACCTAATACTCAAGGGGATGTCAAAAAGAAGTAAAAAGAAGGTTTTTGTAAGGAAAATTCCTGCTAAAAGCAAGGTAAAATAGAATGATTATAAATAATTATTAAAAGCTTAATTAAGTAGTAGTACGTAATTTTAAAAGCCGTATTTTTGTGTGAATTTTTAACGGAATAGTAAATATTTAATATAAATTATGGCAAAATCAGCACTTTTAAAGTCATCAATAGCAAAGAAATATTGGATGGCTCTTACAGGGTTATTTTTATGCTTGTTTTTGGCGGGTCACTTGGCTGGTAACTTACAGCTTTTGTTTGGGACACCGTTACAGTTTAATCAATATGCGTTGTTTATGACAACGAACCCTGCGGTTAAATTATTGAGTTATGTGACTTACATCTCAATTATTTTTCATGCGATTGATGGTATTATGTTAGCGAGGCAAAACAATTCGGCTCGTCCAGTAAAGTACGCTATGGATCAAGCTTCGGCAAACAGTACTTGGGCATCTCGTAACATGGCAGTTTTAGGAACAGTTATTTTAGTTTTTATCGTGACACATATGGTAAACTTTTGGGCTAAGATGCATTTTGATGAGAACATGCCAATTGCTACCAAAACTATATCAGTACAAGGAACTGAAAGGGAGTACTATATTAGTACAAAAATAGGAGATTATATTCCTGTAGAACAATTCAAGACAGCTGGTGATACCACTGTTATGGATATGGCTAATCCAAAGCCTTATATCATTAAGAATAGAACAGAAGTATACAGCGCGCAAGCAAATGTAAAAGTCGCAGAATTGTATAAAGATCTTTACAAGATTACGATTGATTTTTTTAAAGATCCTAAAACAGGATTGATTGCAACGATTTTATATGTTATTGCAATGATTGCGTTAGGGTTCCACTTATTGCATGGATTCCAAAGTGCATTCCAATCATTGGGAGCAACAAAATTCCAATCGGGAGTAAAAGCTTTCGGAAAAGGATTTGCGATTATCGTACCGCTATTGTTCGCTATCATCCCAGTGTACATTCATTTTTTCAAATAATCACAAACGAAAGAGATTATGAAATTAGATTCTAAAATACCAGAAGGTCACATTTCAGAGAAATGGACTAAATATAAAGATAACTTAAAGTTGGTTGCTCCTAATAACCGTGGTAAGATTGATATTATCGTTGTAGGAACAGGATTAGCAGGTGCATCAGCAGCCGCTTCTTTAGGGGAGATGGGATATAACGTAAAAGCATTTTGTTTTCAGGATTCGCCACGTAGAGCACACTCAATTGCTGCACAAGGAGGGGTTAATGCTGCTAAGAATTATCAAAATGATGGCGATAGTACGTATCGTTTATTTTATGATACAATCAAGGGGGGTGATTACCGTGCACGTGAAGCAAACGTACATCGTTTAGCTGAGGTGTCGGGTAACATCATTGACCAGTGTGTGGCACAAGGTGTTCCTTTTGCACGTGAGTATGGAGGGATGTTGGACAACCGTTCGTTTGGAGGGGTGCAAGTACAACGTACGTTCTATGCGGCAGGTCAAACGGGACAACAATTATTGTTAGGTGCTTATTCAGCTTTATCTCGTCAGATTGGATTAGGTCGTGTTAAGATGTTTAACCGTCATGAGATGTTAGATATTGTGAAAGTAGACGGTAAAGCAAGAGGAATTATCGCACGTAATTTGATAAACGGAGAGATTGAAAGACATTCAGCACATGCCGTGGTAATTGCATCGGGAGGTTATGGAAATGTTTATTTCTTGTCTACCAACGCGATGGGAAGTAATGTAACGGCAGGTTGGAAAATACATAAAAAAGGAGCCGCTTTCGCTAATCCTTGTTATGTGCAAATTCACCCAACGTGTATTCCAGTACACGGAACCAATCAGTCTAAGTTAACGTTGATGTCAGAGTCATTACGTAACTCAGGACGTATTTGGGTGCCAAAGAAATTAGAAGATGCACAAGCGATTAGAGAAGGACGTTTGAAACCGACTGATATTGCCGAAGAAGATAGAGATTACTATTTAGAGAGAAGATACCCTGCCTTTGGTAACTTAGTGCCACGTGACGTGGCTTCTAGAGCGGCTAAAGAGCGTTGTGATGCAGGTTATGGTATCGAAGCAAATGATACTAACGAAGGAGTTTACTTAGACTTTGCCTCTGAGATTGTAAGTAAAGGTAAACAATCCGCTTATGCACAAGGGGATCACAATCCATCGGATGAAACTATTGATAGATTGGGTAAGAAATGGTTGGAAGAAAAGTATGGTAACTTATTCCAGATGTATCAAAAGATTACCGATGAGAACCCATACGAAACACCAATGAAGATTTATCCAGCAGTACACTATACCATGGGAGGTGTGTGGGTAGATTACGATTTACAAAGTACTATCCCTGGTTGTTTTGTAGCAGGAGAGGCGAACTTCTCAGATCACGGAGCCAACCGTTTAGGAGCTTCTGCTTTGATGCAAGGTTTAGCTGACGGATACTTCGTATTACCTTATACGATTTCGAATTATTTAGCGGATGAGATCAGAACGGGAGCTATCGCAACGGATAGTCCAGAGTTTGACGAAGCTGAAGCTGAAGTGAAAAAATCAATTGATTTCTTTATTAATAATAAAGGAACCAAGTCTGTTGATTACTTCCACAAAAAGTTAGGAAATATTATGTGGAACAAAGTAGGTATGGGACGTAATGAAGCACACCTAAAAGAAGCCATCGAAGAAATTGCAGCACTAAAGAAAGAATACTACAAAGACGTATTTGTGCCAGGTAGTGCGGATGACCTTAATCCAGAGTTAGAAAAAGCATTGCGTGTAGCAGACTTCTTCGAATTAGGACAGTTGATGGCTATGGATGCCTTACAGCGAAATGAGTCCTGTGGAGGTCACTTCCGTGAAGAAATGCAAACTGAAAAAGGGGAAGCTTTACGGGATGATAAGAACTTCAAGTTTGTGGGTGCATGGGAGTACAAAGGAGAAGACATCAGTCAAGAGGTTCTTCATAAAGAAGAGTTGAACTACGAGTTCATCGAGTTAAAAGAAAGAAGTTACGAATAATAATATAGCGTTATGAGTAAAGCAAAAAATATCAATATTACCCTTAAAGTATGGCGTCAAAAAAATGCTAATGACAAAGGGAGTTTAGAGACTTATACATTAAACGAAGTTTCTACAGCGAGTTCATTTTTGGAAATGTTAGACCAATTGAATGAGCAATTAGTAAACGAACAAAAAGAACCAATTGCTTTTGACCACGATTGTCGTGAAGGTATTTGTGGTATGTGTTCTTTGTTTATCAACGGTAGAGCACACGGGCCTGATACAGGAATTACAACTTGTCAATTGCACATGCGTTCTTTTAACGATGGTGATACTATCTATATTGAGCCATGGCGTTCTAAGGCTTTTCCAGTGATTAAGGATTTGATTGTAGACCGTACTGCTTTTGATCGTATTCAGCAGGCAGGAGGATTTGTTTCTGTAAATACTTCGGGTAATACCATTGATGCAAACGCTATTCCTATTCCTAAGGCAGATGCTGATAAGTCGTTTGAGGCTGCTGCATGTATCGGATGTGGGGCTTGTGTTGCGACGTGTAAAAATGGTTCTGCAATGTTGTTCGTCGGAGCGAAAGTTTCTCAATACGCATTATTACCACAAGGGAAAGTAGAAGCTACGGATCGTGTAATGAACATGGTACGTCAAATGGATGAAGAAGGATTTGGTAACTGTACCAATACTGGAGCGTGCGAAGTGGAATGTCCTAAAGGAATTTCTTTAGAGAATATCGCTCGTATGAATAGAGAATATCTTAAAGCAAGCCTTTAATAAGTAGTAAGGCGTAAGTTTTAAGTAATAAGTAGTAAGCCCTTTCATTGATTTGGAAGGGTTTTTTTGTGGCTTCAGGAAATAGCCTTATACTTGTTAATCAAATGTTAAAACCCTAATAAGATGATTAAAACATATTCTTTTTTTATTAAAACAGTAGTGTTTTCTTTAATTGGTTGGACTTCTCTTTGGTCGCAGTGCGAAAAGCCAGTGGCAAATTTTGTTGCGTGGGGATTCTGTAGAAACTCGTCCACTGAACTCAAGACCCTTCAGGATGGGATTGACCTAAATGCATTTCAAGGGGATGATTCTCTATTGAGATACTATTCTAGTGAATTTTCAACAACCCCATTAAAATTGTCAGATGAGATAGCTGCTGGTAGTTTTGTTTGGGCGGCAACATTTGATGAAGAAACAGGATGTGAGTCTGATCGTAAGGCAGTGATGGTGGTATATATTGATGCTTTTACTCCATTGGGTGAGTCAGAACAAACTTTTTGCGATCCAAATGCAACGGTAAGTGATATTGTTACAGATACAGGAAATAGATATTATCTAAGCGACGATCCTTCTGATAATCCCATTTCTGCCCTAACACCACTTGAAGATGGTAAAACATACTATATAAGTAATAGGGGTGCTAGTTGTACAAGTACGAGGTTTGCTGTAACGGTAAGCTTGGATTGTGAAAGTTTATCCATGAATAATTTTGTTGTTGACAAGGGTTTTTCTGTTTCACCTAATCCAACACAAGGTATGGTTACCATTGAATCCAAAGATGGACTAGCTATTCAATCAATCGAAATCTATAATCTTAGAGGTCAATTAGTTTTAAGTATTCCTCAAGTAGTACAAAATAGTTTTGATGTCTCGAAATTATCTAAAGGGATATATATTGTGAATGTAAAAACTGATAAAGGAGTGTCAACAACTAAGTTGGTGAAGGAATAGTTTATCAATAAGCATATAAAAATACTGTACATTTGCGCCTTTCAAAAAATAATAGTACATTTACTACTATAAAAAAAGCGATTATGCTGAAAAAATACTTCAACTTATTGTTAACGATTCTTTTCTTTTTGACTGTGACGACTCAGGTTGTTGTGGCTCAAAACGGTGTTGTTAACGAGGCTGTTCAAGATGAAGTAACGGTGTATCCAAACCCTGTGAGTGATGGAAAGATATATGTATCTTCATCGTTTGATGGGTCAAAGTATGTAGAAATTTATGATGTTTTAGGTAAGAAGGTTTCTCAAGCGGAGGTTAGAGCTAATAAGCCAATTGATGTAGGCAGTTTGACTCCGGGGGTGTACATCATAACAATTAATGAAAAAAATTATATTGTCACAAGGAAGCTCGTGGTGAGATAGTTAAATATAAAGGTTAAAAGTGTTTGAGTGAGAATTATCAATTTGATAATTCTCACTTTGTTTTGGAATGTATATGAAAGAATAAATAGTGATTTTCTGTCATATTATTAATAGTTAGTTAAGGGTTAGGGATGTAGTTGTACATTTTTAGTTATTTACCTAGTTTTGTAAAAATTTTTTTAGATGAAGAAGCATAATTTTGGTTTGTACCAGGAAGAGTTTGAGTTTGACTCGTGTGGGGTTGGATTTGTAGCCAACATTAAAGGAGTGAAGTCTCACCAGATTATTTCAGATGCCTTAACCATGTTAGAAAACATGGAACATAGAGGGGCTACTGGATATGAGAAAAACACAGGAGATGGAGCAGGAATTCAGATACAGATTCCACATGAATTATTGTTTGAAGCAGCTAATTCATTAGGATTTGATTTGCCACGTGCAGGACAATATGCGGTGGGGATGCTGTTTTTCCCAAAGAATAGAGCATTAAGAGAAGAATGTAGACATATAATCAATAGATCTGCGGATAAATTAGGGTTCAAAATATTAGGATACCGTGAGGTTCCTGTAGATAACTCAGATTTAGGGGAGGCTGCTAAATCAGTAGAGCCTCATATGGAGCAAATTTTTATTGAAAGACCTTTCGATATTACTGATGATACAGCCTTTGAGAGAAGATTGTTCGTGTTAAGAAATTACACGTCCCATCAAATTTCTAATATTACATCAAATGATCCAAGTGGATTTTATGTGGCTTCCTTGTCTGTTAGAAAGATAATTTATAAAGGACAGTTAAGAAGTTTACAGGTAAGAAGTTATTTTAAGGATTTAACTAACCCAAAAGCAACTTCAGCTTTCGGGATGGTGCATTCACGTTTCGCAACAAACACCACACCATCATGGAGGTTGGCTCAGCCATTTAGATTCTTAGCGCATAACGGCGAGATTAATACAGTGCAAGGAAACTTGAACTGGTTACGCTCAAGCGAGAAAAATTTTGAAAGTAAAAACTTTACCAAACAAGAATTGGATATGGTATTGCCTTTAGTGCCTAACTACCAGTCGGATTCTGCTTGTTTGGATAATGTTGTGGAAATGTTGGTGCATTCAGGACGTTCATTGCCACATGTAATGATGATGTTGATTCCAGAGGCTTGGGATGGACACGAAAGCATGGATGAAGAAAAGAAAGCTTTTTATGAGTACCATGCTTGTATGATGGAGCCATGGGATGGTCCTGCTTCGGTTTCATTTACAGATGGAAACATAATCGGAGCTACCTTAGATAGAAATGGATTGCGTCCTTCGAGATTTTGTGTAACAGATGATGATAGAGTGATTATGTCCTCTGAATCAGGAGCATTACCAGTAGATCCTAATACGGTAATTAAGCAAGGACGATTGCAGCCAGGAAAAATGTTCTTGGTGGACATGAGTAAAGGAGAAATTATCAGTGATGACGATTTAAAGAAAAACTTAGCGACATCAAAACCATATAAAGAATGGTTGGATAATTATAAGATAAAATTAGAAGATATCCCAACGCCTAAATTTAGATATACGCGTTTAGAGGAAGATCAAATTAGTATTTTACAGCGTGCTTTTGGTTATACTCGTGAGGATATGGACATGATCTTAAAAGAAATGGCTACTTCAGGAAAAGAGCCAATGGGTTCTATGGGGGTAGATACGCCAATTGCTGTTTTAAGTGAAAAACCACAACATTTGAGCAATTATTTTAAGCAGTTATTTGCTCAGGTAACCAATCCGCCAATTGATCCATTGAGAGAGCGTTTAGTGATGTCGTTGTCTACGGTAATCGGATCAAGACATAATTTATTGGATGAAGATCCAATGGCTGCTCATTGTATTACGTTGCCACATCCATTATTAAATAATGAGAGTCTAGAAAAAATAAGAAGTATAGATACAGGAATTTTCCAATCTAAAACAATTCAAACGTACTTCAAAGCGTCAGGAGAGCCAGGTGTTCTTAAAAAAGCATTAGACAGAATCTGTCGTTATGCTATGGATGCAATTGACGATGGCTATGAATTAATCATCTTATCAGACAGGAATATTGATTCAGAGCACGCCGCTATCCCTTCATTATTAGCGTGTTCGGCAGTTCACCATCATTTGATTAGAAATGGTGTACGTGGACGTATTGGGTTAATCGTAGAGGCAGGAGATGTAATAGAAGTACATCACTTTGCTACTTTGATAGGATTTGGTGCAACGGCAATCAATCCATATTTGGCCTTATCTGGAATTCGTAAGATGAAAGATACAGGAGTAATTGATTCGGATTTGCCAATCGAAAAACTAAAAGAAAACTATTTTAAATCGGTAAAAAATGGGTTGTTAAAGATTTTCTCTAAAATGGGAATTTCAACTTTACAGTCTTACCATGGAGCTCAAATTTTCGAGATTTTAGGGATATCAAATGATGTTGTAAAACAATATTTTGCAGGTGCCGTATCACGTATTGAAGGTGTGGGCTTAGATGAAATTGCTCGTGAGACATTAACTAAACACTTCCAAGGATTTAAATCTCCATTACATGAGGCTATTTTGCCAGAGGGGGGATTGTATCAATGGAAGAGAAAAGGGGAGTACCACATGTACAACCCGGAGACAGTACATTTATTGCAACAAGCCACTCGAAAGGGAGATTATGCGTTGTTTAAGAAATACTCTTTGGCAGCGGATAATCACGGTGAAAAGGCGTGCACGATAAGAAGTTTATTGACTGTACAAAATGATAGAGATTCTGTGCCATTGAGTGAAGTAGAGCCAATCGAAAAAATCATGCCTCGTTTTGCAACAGGTGCGATGTCTTTCGGGTCGATTTCTTGGGAAGCACATACGACATTAGCTATGGCAATGAACCGTATTGGAGCTAAAAGTAATACTGGAGAAGGAGGAGAAGATGAGAAACGTTACGAAAAAATGGCTAATGGAGACAGTATGCGTTCTGCTATTAAGCAGGTAGCTTCAGGACGTTTTGGGGTAACCAGTAAATATTTGGCAGAAGCTGATGAGATTCAGATAAAAATGGCTCAAGGAGCTAAGCCAGGAGAAGGAGGACAATTGCCAGGATTTAAAGTAGATGACTGGATTGGTAGAGTACGTAATTCTACGCCAGGAGTAGGATTAATTTCTCCACCACCACACCATGATATTTATTCTATTGAGGATTTATCACAATTGATTTTTGACCTTAAGCACGCTAACAGAGATGCTCGTATTAGTGTTAAACTAGTATCAAAAGCAGGTGTTGGAACAATTGCGTCAGGTGTAGCTAAAGCCAAAGCAGATCATATATTGATTGCAGGTTATGACGGAGGAACAGGAGCATCGCCGATGAGTTCAATCAAACACACAGGATTGCCTTGGGAGTTAGGGTTGGTTGAAACACATCAAACCTTAGTAAAAAATAAATTACGTCAGCGCGTTACTATTCAAACCGATGGACAAATTAAGACAGGTCAGGATATCGTAATGGCGACTCTATTGGGTGCAGAAGAGTGGGGTATTGCCACAGCTGCTTTAGTAGTTGAAGGTTGTATCTTGATGCGTAAATGTCACTTGAATACATGTCCTGTAGGAATCGCTACTCAAAATCCTGATTTACGTCAAAAGTTTGCAGGAAAGGTAGAGCATGTAGTGAATTTCTTTACTTTCTTGGCTATGGAAACACGTGAAATAATGGCCGAATTAGGTTTCCGTACAATTGATGAAATGGTTGGTCAATATCAATGTTTAGTGCGTAAGAAAGACTTAAAGCATTGGAAATATGACAAAGTGGATTTAACACGTGTAATGCAACCTATTCAATCCGATTTACCACTGTACAAAGCCGAACCTCAAGACCACGAATTGGAATTGTCACTAGACTGGAAATTAATTGATGTTGCTAAAGATGCTATTGAGAATAAAGGAAAAGTAAAAGCAGCGTTTGACATTATTAATACAGACCGCGCAACAGGAACAATTTTGTCTCATGAGGTGACAAAAGTGTATGGATCTGAAGGTATGCCAACAGATAGCTTACACTTCAAATTTACAGGTACAGCGGGTCAAAGTTTTGGAGCTTTCTGTAATAAGGGTATCACTTTAGAGATTGAAGGAGATGCAAATGATTACTTCGGTAAAGGATTATCAGGAGCTCATTTAGCGGTATATCCAAGCAAGGATGCTACTTTCAAACCAGAAGAGAACAGTATTATCGGTAACGTTGCTTTCTATGGAGCAACAGGAGGTAAAGCGTTTATTCGTGGTATGGCAGGAGAGCGTTTCTGTGTACGTAACTCTGGAGTTACCGCCGTTGTTGAAGGAATCGGAGATCACGGTTGTGAGTACATGACAGGAGGTACAGCTTTAATCTTAGGAGATGTAGGGCGTAACTTCGCGGCAGGTATGAGTGGTGGTATCGCTTATATATGGGATGTCAATAAAACACTTAAAACGAATCTGAATGCCGAGATGGTAGATGTAGATCCGTTAGATCAAAATGACATCACTTTAGTCAAAGGTTTATTAGAAGAGCATATTGCAAAAACAGGTAGTGCTTTAGCTACATTCTTATTGAAAGATTTCGATAATAATGTTCAGCATATTGCTAAGATTTTCCCTAGAGATTACAAAGCAGTATTAAAAAAGAGAGCAGAACAAGCAAAAGCACAATAATTATAAAGAAACAGTAAGATGGGTAGAAAAGATGGTTTTATGCTTTTCGAAAGAGAAGTACCAGGTAAAGAAAGCGTCGCTGAAAGAATAAAACACTATAAGGAGTTTGTTGATGAAACTTCTCCTGAGATGTTAGAAAACCAATCTGCAAGATGTATGGATTGTGGGATACCATTTTGTCAAAGTGGTTGTCCATTAGGGAACATTATTCCCGAGTTTAATGAAGCTGTACACAAAAAACACTGGAAGAAAGCGTATGATATTTTATCTACGACAAACAACTTTCCGGAGTTTACAGGTCGTATTTGTCCTGCTCCATGTGAGGGTTCATGTGTATTAGGAATTAATGAAAAACCAGTAACTATTGAGGAGATTGAGAAGAACATCATCGAAATCGCTTTCAAAGAAGGTTTTGTTAAGCCAAATCAACCTAAAATTCAAACCGGTTATAAAGTAGCGGTTATTGGTTCAGGTCCTGCAGGATTAGCAGCAGCTGATCAATTGAATAAAGCAGGTCATGCAGTAACAGTTTTTGAAAGAGATGCAGTAGCAGGAGGCTTGTTGCGTTATGGTATTCCTGATTTTAAATTAGAGAAAAGCGTAGTACAACGCCGTGTTGATTTGATGGAACAGAGTGGCGTTCGATTTAAACTAAACCACGAAGTAGGAAAAGACGTAACCGTAGGACACTTATTCAGACATTACAGAGCTGTTGTTTTGGCTGTAGGTAGTACCATACCACGGGATTTGTCAGTGCCAGGTCGTGATGCAAAAGGCATTCACTTTGCTATGGAATTTTTAAAGCAAAGTAATGAAAGAGTTAACGGCTTAGCGTTTACTTTAAAAGATGAAATTTTAGCTACTGGTAAAAACGTTATTGTTATTGGAGGTGGAGATACAGGGTCTGACTGTGTTGGGACGTCTAATCGTCAAGGTGCTAAGAGCGTAACTCAAGTGGAGTTAATGCCGATGCCACCTAAAGAAAGAGACGAGACAATGCCATGGCCAATGTATCCGATGATTCTTAAAACAACCACTTCGCATGAAGAGGGTGTGGAACGTAAATATGCGGTAAATACAAAAGAGTTCTTAAAAGACGATAAAGGAAACCTTAAAGGAATCAAATTCGTTGAACTGGAATGGAGTAAAAATCCAGAAACAGGTCGTTATTCTTCATTTGTAGAAAAATCAGGATCGGAGTTCGTATTAGACTGTGAATTAGTGTTGTTTGCGATGGGATTCTTACACGTTCAACACAAAGGATTGGTGGAGCAATTAGGCGTTGATATAGATCCAAGAGGAAACTTGATTGGTAACACTAGAGAGTACAAAACTAACGTGAAGAAAGTCTATTCTTGCGGTGATGCACGTAGAGGTCAATCATTAGTAGTTTGGGCTATTAATGAAGGACGTGAATGTGCCGCTAAAGTACACGAGTACTTAATGAGCGAAGAAAACGTTTAACAGTAATAAACTTATGTTAAAAAGCCCTGATTGACCTCAATCAGGGCTTTTTTTGTGCTTCAAATTGGTACATTTGCATTCGATAAAAACCATAAAAATGAAAAAAATAGTAATGTTAGTGGTGTTGGCTTTTTCTATGCTTTCGCCAAAAGTAAATGCACAAGAAGTCCCAGTAATTGATAGAGCTCTTTTCTTTGGTAATCCTGAAATTGCAGGAGGCGATTTATCACCAGACGGAAAGTATATTTCTTTCATGAAAGAATACGAAGGGATAATGAACGTTTGGGTAAAAACTATTGATCAACCTTTTGCAGAAGCAAAAATAGTAACCAAGAGCAAGAAGCCATTGGCGGGTTATTTTTGGACAAAAGACTCTAAATACATTGTATTTGCAAAAGATAATGATGGAGATGAAAACGTAAACATCTTTGCAGTAGATCCCATAGCTGTTTTAAAAGGTAGCGAGCCAGAGTCAAAAAATCTAACCCCTCTAAAAGATGTAAGAGCACAAATCTATATGGTGAGCAAATTGAACCCAGACAAAATGATGATTGGGTTAAATGACAGAGACAAAGCATGGCATGACTTATATGAGTTGGAGATTTCTACAGGGAATTTAAACAAGATATATGAAAACAAAGAACGTGTTGTGGGTTATGCATTTGATTGGGACGAAAAGTTGCGATTGTTGTATAAAACTGATGAAGCGGGTAATACGACCATAAATCGTTTAGATGATAACGGAAGCTCAACGTCGATTTATGAGACCAATAAATCAGAATCAGCATATATAGCAGGTTGGAACGAAGATAATACCAAAGTGTATTTAGTGACCAACAAAGGAAGTTTGAATTTGACAACACTTTTTTTAATGGATGTAAAGACCTTACGAAAAGAGCGTCTGGCAAGCGACCCTAAAAATCAAGTAGATATAGGAGGTGTGTATCTGAATGAAATTACCAGAAAACTAACTTCTATTGATTATTACTACGATAAAAAGGAAATTCATTGGAGTGACAAGGAATGGGAAAAAATATATGAAGAACTCAAAAAAGAATTTTCAGGTCGAGAAGTAGATTTTCAGAGTATTACCGCTGATCGCAAAAAATTCTTGATTGCCGTATGGGGAGATAAGTATGCCGCTGACGTGTATTATTACGATTCTGAAACTAAAAAGTTAAGCCATCAATATACACCAAGACCACAACTTAAGGAAGTAGAAAAGCATTTAGCTGCCATGCAACCCATTAGCTATAAGAGTAGTGATGGTTTAGTTATTCCTGGGTATTTGACTTTGCCTGTAGGCAAACCATCTAAAGGCTTGCCCACTATTGTATTAGTACATGGAGGGCCAAAAGGACCGAGAGATTCATGGGGATATGATGGGCTGGTTCAATTTTTAGCCAATAGAGGCTATGCTGTGTTGCAACCTAACTTTAGAGCCAGTGGAGGCTATGGCAAAAAGTTTCTGAATGCAGGAGATTTACAATGGGGTAAACTGATGCAAGATGATATTACTTGGGGTGTTAAACATTTGATTGCTCAAGGTATTGCGGACAAAGACAAAGTGGTTATCATGGGAGGCAGCTATGGAGGCTATGCAACCTTGGCCGGTTTGGCATTTACACCTGATGTGTATGCGGGTGGTGTGGATATAGTAGGCCCAAGCAACTTGAATACTTTGTTAGAATCAGTGCCGGCCTATTGGGAAGCAGCTAAGGCGCATTTATATGCCATGGTAGGAGATCCTAATACAAAAGAAGGACGTGACTTAATTAACGAAGCCAGTCCGTTGTTTAGTGCAGACAAAATCAACAAACCATTATTGATTATTCAAGGAGCAAATGACCCACGTGTCAAACAAGCTGAAGCCGACCAGATTGTTATTGCTTTGCGCGAAAAAGGGAAGAAAGTATCGTATTTATTAGCAGATGATGAAGGACACGGATTCAGGAAGCCAGTGAATCGTATGGCGATGTTTGCCGAGATTGAAGCCTTTCTAGCAGACGTTTTAGGAGGCGTATACCAAAAAGAAAAACCAGAAGATGTAGCCAAACGTTTAGAAGAATTGCGTGTGGATATTTCAACAGTAACTTATCAGCCAAAGCAAATAGAAGTAGTAGGAGCTTTGCCAAAAATCAACAACCAATTTAAGGCAGAAACCATTCAATACACGAGTACATTAGAAGTGCAAGGTCAGTCCATTCCGTTTGATACACAACGTACCATTACGCAACAGGGAACAAACTGGGTAGTGACAGAAGTGTCTAAAAGTGCCATGGGCGAAAGCACCGAAATTATAGAATTTACTGCCGACTTCAAGCCGTTAAAAAGAACTGTTTCCCAGATGGGACAAACCTTTGAAGGGACTTATACGGACAAAAGTTTAGCTATGACCGTTCAAGGCACAGAAATTAACATAGCTTTTGAGGGCGCTTATATCTCAGACGGTGCAGGGATGGATTTGGTTATTGCAGGTTTGCCTTTAGCGTCAGGTTATTCAATTTCGTTTGAAGTGCCTGATATGATTTCGGCTAAAGCCAAAAAAGTAACGTTAACCGTAGAAGGTCAAGAAGAAGTTAATGGGGTTAAATGCACTAAAGTGGTCCTGACAGCTGAGGGTGACGATACCAAGACGTTTTGGATTAACACAGCATCAAAATTAGCTGAAAAAATGGAGTTTGTTATTCCTGAATTTGGCAATGCTAAAATGACGATTGTTAAGAAGTAGGGATGAAAACGATTTTTATTTATTCGCCCAATAAAGTGCTGATTTATTCATTTTTAGTATTTTCAGTGGCTTTGTTTCTTTTGCAATTTGAGTACATATTTTTAGAAAAACATGTTTCGCCAGGAGATCGAATGCTGAAAATCTTTCAAATTGCCTGCTATGTGATGATGTATGTTTTAATCAAAAGGCAAACTAAATTTTATGTTTCCTTTCTTGACAACGCATTAGAGTATAAAACCTTGCACTTTGTAAAACCTAAAAGGGTTGCTTTTGATGATATAAAGGCAATCGAAATAGAAACAAGTAAACGTGTTACCTTAAAAGTAGGTAGTGAAGAAGTAGTAGTCAAACTTAGAGGTGCTGATAAAAAAGGCCTACAAAAAGTAAGAGAAGCTTTCGTGGAGTTAAAACAAAAAATTGAAAATGTTTAAAGTTAGAACTTGTCCTAGTTGTGGGCATAAAATAGGCATTAAGCACTATTTGAAGAAACATTTTACTACGACCGTATTCTCAACCATCCTTTGTGAAGGATGTGAGTCCGAATTACGATTAAGTAAAGGTAGACGCGTTTTGATAGCTCTTTTTGTGGGGTTGCTTTTATTTTTGTTTGAATATTTAGTTATGTTTATTGAAGGCTCAAGAAATGATATTGGCTTTTGGAAATATGTTATTTATGCGTTGTACTTTGTCTTAGGTCTCAGTCTGTCTTTTTTGGATTCGTTTAAACTGAAAGAGAAATAATCTATCTTTATTGTTGTAAATTTGTGACATGTTAACCAAGAGTCAAATAGATATCATTATTGATGTGCTTAAGCCTTACAAGCCTAAACGTATTGGTTTGTTTGGTTCAGTGGCACGCAATGAAGAAACCTCGGAGAGTGATATAGACATTCTTTACAGTTTTAACAGCCCTGTGACCTTGTTCAATTTGGTTGAAATAAAAAACAAGCTGACGGAGCGACTGAAGAAAAAGATAGATTTGGTATCTGAAAAGGCGATTCACCCAAATCTTCAAAATTATATACAGTCAGATTTAAAGGTGATATATGAAGGTGAATAAAAGTCCAACAACCTGTTGGATAAATTACCTCATAAAAAGAAATAAACTTTAACACATCTTTAACCATGGTTGGTTTTTATCTGTTGTAGTTTTGCAATCCTAATTAACTTATTTGCAACAACCAATGCCTTATTGGAAATATTTTTTTCTGTCACTGACCGCAATAATCCTACTATCCTGTAAAGGATACGAAGATGACCCAAGGTTTAGTGTAAAAGTAAACCAAGTTCTGAGAAAGGCAGGTAACAATAGACAAGAGTTGGTTAAGGTCTTGGAGCATTTTATGAGCACTGGTGATAGCTTAAAGTATCAAGCGGCTGAATTTATTATCTCAAATATGGAAGGGCATTTTGCTCTAGATACAACGGATTTATATATGTATCGTGCATTCTATAAAAAGTTTGATGAGGAATACACCTTTTATCTAGATCATAAATTTCAGAATAAAATAAATACAAGTTGGGATAGCTTATCTAAATTATATCCTCCTACAAGATTAATACATCAGAAAGCGAAAAAATACGACATAAACTTTGTAACAAGTCAGTTTTTGATTAATGATATTGATTTGGCGGTTGATAATTGGAGAAAAAATATTCTTACAAGGGATTCTGTGTCATTTAAAGATTTTTGTGAATTAGTTTTACCATATCGAGTTAAATCTGGTAAAGTCGTTGAAAATTGGAGAGCCAAGTTTCAAGTCAAAAAAAAATACATGACTTATGATATTAAAGCATTGTGCGATTCAATATTATTACCCTACAAGCCGTATCGCTTTAATTGGGCTATTGCACAAGGGTTACCTTTGGTCAAAGCATACGATTTGATGATGATTAAGGAAACTCAATGTTCTAATCGTGCTTGGCTCAATCAAATGATACTTGCTTCTAATGGCATTCCAGTTGCTACTGATTTTGTTCCCGCTTGGGGTAGTCGAGAAGGAAGGCATGAATGGAACTCCATAGTGTATAATGGAGTTACGTATCCCTTTGAACCTTTTTGGAGGGAAGATATATGGAGAAATAAAGAAATCTATAATAATGTTGGTATAGACCCTAAATACGGGAAACATCGGGTGCCAAAAGTATTTAGAGAGACTTACTCCAATCGCAAGAAAGGACCAATCTCCGACAAAAGAGTTAAAATATATAATATTCCTCGATTGTTTCAAGATGAAAATATTTTAGATGTTTCGAGTTCTTATTTTAAGCCTGTTGATATTCAAGTTTCAATAAAAGAACCTGTATTGGATGATACTTATTATGCCTATTTATGTGTGATTGGTGAAGGTCAAAAATGGATACCTGTCTATTGGGGAGCAATTGAGGATCAAAAGGTCACTTTCAAGGACATGGGGACAGATATAGTTTATCTACCTGCTTTTTATAAAAAAGGAAAAGTAATACCTTTGGGTAACCCTTTTTATGTCAATTCAGAAGGAACAAAGAGAGAATTCAAAGTAGAAAATGAAACCCAAAATATAACGGTAAAACGAAAATATCCTATGCTGGAAATACATATGGATACTTTAGCTCAGGCATTGGTGGGTGGCGTTATTCAAGGATCTAATAAAACTGATTTTTCTGATGCAAAAGATTTATATACCATTGATCAAAAACCACGTCTGATTCCTCAAGAAATAAGTTTTACAACAGAAGAAGCATTCTCTTATTATCGAATTTGGTCTAAAAAGAAATTACAGTTAGGCGAATTACACTTTTATGATAAAAAAGACTTTTTGATTTCTCCTACTGAATGGATGGCAAGTCCTCAAATAAAAAGTGAATCGTTGCAAGATCTGAATGATAATAACTTTTTTACTTTAAATGAGTATCCCATAGAAGGAAAAATCAATGAGCCTACATGGATTGGAGTGCAGCTTTCAGAACCGAAAAAGGTATCAAAAATTAAGTATGTGCCCAGAACGGATACTAATGATGTTTTCCCTGACTTGACTTATACGTTAGTGTATTGGGATGGAAACACTTTTAAGACAATCGCCAAGAAAAAGGCAACAAGCTATGAATTAAGTTTTAAAGAAGTACCAAAAGGAGCTCTATTGGTTTTAAAATGTAATTCAGGCAAACAAGAACGATTTTTTACTTATGAAAATAATCATCAGGTTTGGTGGTAAATATATATAGATGAAAAACACTCTTTTTGATAGAACAAACAATTATTGGTTATATGCTATCGTAGTTTTAACGGCATTAATCCCACAACTATTATTTGAATTGTTTATCCCTATGGATGAGCTGATTTACACAGCACTTTCAAATAAATTAGCACAAGAGCAAGTTGATAAATTTTTTGAAGATCAGGCATCTTGGTGGTGGCTAGGGTATGCGGCTACTCCGTTGATAGTTTTACTTAGAGCAGGACTAGTTGCAATATGTCTCTATATTGGAGTATTCATGTACGAAATTCATGAAAAGACAAAAATTACCATGATTAAAATATTCAAAATAACTTTGGTAGGAGAGTTTGTTTTGTTGTCAGCTTCTTATGTTAAATTTTTCTATTTTTATTTTCAGACCAATGACTATTCGCTGGAAGATATCCAGCGATTCTCACCCTTGTCGCTTGTTAGTTTATTCAATATTGAAGAATTGGAATTGTGGTTACAAGTACCTTTGCAAGCTTTTAATATTTTTGAACTAATTTATATTTTACTGTTAAGTTATTTTTTAAGTAAGATAATTCATAACAAATTCACTAAAAGTTTTGAATTGGTGCTGGTTTCCTATGGTTCAGGATTATTGGTTTGGACTGGTTTAATCATGTTTTTATTATTGAATATTTCATAAAGAATGAAAGCAAAGGAGATAAAAAAAGTTGCAGGAATACTTATTCTAATTGTAATAATATCTTTAGGAGGTTTGTTAGGAAATAAGGTTTGTCAAAGAAACCAAATGATGAGAAAAATTGAAAGTATCCCTGAATTTAATTTATACACCTTAAAAGATAGTTTATATACTCAACAACAGATACCCCAAGGTTTAAATACCGTATTTGTTTATTATAATAGCGAATGTGAGTATTGCAATGCTGAAGCAGAAAAAATAGAGGAAAACCTCTCTAGTTTTAAAAATACTCAGTTTATTTTTGTTTCATTCGAAAAAACAGATGTAATTAGGAATTTCGCTCTAAAATACGATTTGTTGAATTTGACAAATGTATACTTCTTACGAGACAAAAAGTTAGAGTTTTCTAACTTTTTTGGCGCTCAGTCAATTCCCTATTTATTAGTATATAGTACAGACGGAAAATTAGTAAAAAGGCATAATGGGGTTATTAGCATAGAAGAGTTAATGAATTTATTGTAGATATGAAGGTAAATCAACAAATAATTGAGAGAATTTTAGTCCAACAACGGGACCAGACGGATTGTGGTGTAGCCTGTTTGCTGACTTTGGTTCAGTTTTATGAAGGAAGTTCTACTATAGAAAAGTTAAGAGAATTAAGCGGAACAACTACCCAAGGTACAACCCTGTTGGGCTTATATCAAGCAGCAAAAGGTATAGGGTTTGATGTACAGGGTTGTGAAAGTGACATTCAGGGATTAATCGACCACAAGAAGCCAGTTATATTGCATGTTGTTCTTGAAAACAGATTGCAACATTATGTAGTTTGTTTTAAATATGAAGCTGAGACAGAATCATTTTTGATAGCAGACCCGTCAGGAAAAGTGCATTATTTGTCAAAAGAGGAATTAGATGAAATTTGGAAAAGTAAGACCTGCCTAACATTAAAACCCAATGATCAGTTTGTGCAATCGATAGCAGAAAATAAATCTAAAAAGGACTGGTTTGTCAAGTTAATAAAAGACGATTATAATTTGTTGTCAATTGCTCTGGTTTTATCAATTGGGATGGCTCTGTTAGGCATGGCGATGGCTATTTTTTCACAGAAGCTAATCGATGATATTTTACCAGCAAAGGATATGCAACGCTTGTGGGTAGGGATTACACTGTTAGCTTTACTATTAATAGTTCGCAATTTATTAACTGCTCTTAGACAGTATTTTTTACTGACTCAATCCAAAGATTTTAACAATCGTATTACTGACTCATTCTTTAGTTCGCTATTGCATTTGCCAAAACCTTTTTTTGATACGCGGAAAATTGGAGATTTGGTAGCAAGACTCAACGACACCTCTAGGATTCAAAGGGTTATAGCCTATGTAGTAGGAAACGTATTAATTGATGTTTTAATGGCTGTAACCTCATTAGCTTTTCTTTTTTATTATTCAATCGGAGCAGGATGTATAGCTTTAATCAGTTTGCCAATCTATTTTGGATTAATTTACAGATTTAATAAACGCATTATCGAAGGTCAAAAGTCGGTTATGCAGGCTTATGCCCTAAATGAGTCCAATTATATTAATTCTATGCAAGGCATAGCTACTATAAAAAATAACAATCGTCAGCCTATCTTTAAAAAGCTCAATAAATTGGTTTTTGCAAATTATCAAGATAAAATATTTAGTTTAGGGGAGATAAATATTAAACTCTCCTTATTAGCTGGTATAGCAGGTGAGGTATTTTTAGTAGCGATATTGGCATATGGTTCAGTACAGGTGTTTAAGGGAGGTTTGCAGTTAGGAGAACTAATGGCGGTTTTAGGAATTTCGGGTGCATTGATTCCGTCGGTATCTAATTTGGCGTTGATTAGTATTCCAATAAATGAGGCTAAAATTGCTTTTAATAGAATGTTTGAGTTTACTTCGATACAACCAGAAAAATTAGGAAAAAGTGAAATACAAGAAATAAAAACAGTATCAATTTCAGACGTTTCATTCCGTTTTCCAGGACGAAGCCCATTATTGCAAAACATAAATATAAAGTTGACTCGAGGACAATGTGTAGCTTTAATTGGAGAGAGCGGCTCAGGAAAAAGTACCTTGGGTCAAATACTTCAAGGTTTTTATCAAATTGAAACAGGAATGATTAGTATTAATGGAACTACAAATTTAAATGAGATAGCTCTTGAAAGTTGGAGAGAAAAATTAGGCGTGATTTCTCAAGAGATTGATATATTTAATGGGACGGTCATTGATAATATAGTATTGGGGCAAGAGGATACGGTAGAGAACGTTGTCTCTTTTGTCAAAGAGTCGAATTTGGAGTCATTTATTGCCGAGTTACCTCAGGGGCTTGCAACCATTTTGGGTGAGGAAGGAATAAATCTTTCGGGAGGACAAAAACAACTTGTAGCACTTGCCCGAATGTTGTACAAAAAACCTCAGGTAATTATTTTAGATGAAATAACATCTGCTATGGACAAAAACGCTGAGCGAATCACCATTGATATCTTAAAGAAGTTGAAGGAGTCTACTGTCGTGTTTTTTGTTTCACATCGTCTGCATACCTTAAGAGATGTTGCGGATCAAATTTACATACTATCAGATAAGACTATAGTACAGCATGGGACACATGACGAGCTTATGTTGCAAGATAATTTCTACAGTCAATATTGGAAGGATTTGATGATGTATGTTTAGTTATTTTCAGTTTAGTGAAGTATTAAGTTCTATCAGAGAACATAAAGTGCGTAATATTCTTACGGGCTTTGGTATCGCATGGGGGATCTTTATATTAGTTGTTTTACTGAGTATTGGCGAAGGATTTCAAAAAGGGGTTATGCGAATGTTTGGAGAATATACAGCCAATAGTTTATGGTTGTATAGTGGTCAAACTTCGCAAAATCAAATTGGTTCTTTCCATGGGAGGTCGATTGTGTTTACACAGCAAGTAATGGAACAGTTAGTTTCTCGTTTTTCCGATGAAGTTAAAGTCATTAGTCCTGAGGTGACACTGGTCAATACAAGTCACGTACATTATGAGGAAAATTACAATCTACAAACCATAAAAGGAGTTTTGCCAGCTTTCTTTGCTATAAAAAAACCGACCGTTGTTCTTGGGAGATTACTTAATGAGAGAGATAATCAATTAGAACGTAATGTGGCTGTCATTGGTAGTAATGCTAGAAAAACATTATTTAGAGATGTTAACCCAATTGGTGAGTCAATTATTATGTCAGGGAGTTGGTATAAGGTTATAGGAGTCTTGGGAGAAAAGACGATACTTGATCAACAAGCTCAGAATGATATATATATACCCTATGCTTCTGCTCAGAATTATTTGCAACAAGGGAGAGAGTTCAATTGTATGGTTCTGGGTTTAAATGAGGGGGTGGATGTTTCTCAATTTGAAAAAAAGTTACGTGTTTTTTTAGGAAGAGCATTGGATTTTCACACTGATGATAATAGTGCCTTGTATGTAATTAATTTTGAAGATCAAGTCAAATCCTTCCAAAAATTGTTTGGTGGAATTAAGATTTTCTTATGGTTGGTTGGGATTTGTTTGTTGTTAGTAGGGACTGTTGGAGTAGGAAATATGATGTTAGTTATTGTAAGGGAACGAACCCATGAATTGGGTATTCGAAAGGCATTAGGAGCTTCGCCTAGAGCTATTTTTAATTTGATTATGATAGAGTCATTGGGAGTAACTTTTTTATCAGGTATTTTTGGATTGCTTTTGGCTCTAGGGACTGTCTCTGTTGCTAACATATTTGTGACAGATTTACTAGGGGAGGAGGCTGTAATAGATCATTTGTATTTTAATAATTATGCTGCCATAGCAGCATTACTAGTAGTAATTGTATCAGGCTGTGTTGCTGGATGGATACCTGCACAAAAGGCGATGTCCATCCAGCCAATCGACGCCATAAGACAAGAATAGAATGAGTAAGATTGGAAAAGTGTTTGTGTTTATAGTTTTTTTACTAGTGATAGTATTGATATATGCTATTCAACAAAAGTCAAAAAATCAAACAAAAAAAAATAGATTCAGTTACCCTAGGGTCGAGAACATTTATAATGAGCAATTTGTGTCGGGAATGATTGTTCCATCTAAGGAAATTCAAATTAAATCTCAAATTTCGGGGATACTTAAAGAAGTATATCCTAGTGTAGGCGATAAAGTAAATATGGGAGATCCTATTGCATCCGTTGAGATTATTGCTAACCCTGAAAATCTAGAAAGAGCCAATCAGAATGTACGTGTAACACGAATTAATTATCAAAATGAAAGAGAAATTTTTGATAGAAATAAACAGTTGTTTGATAAAGGAGTTATTTCTTTAGTGGATTTTCAACAAATAGAAAGACAATACGTCTTAGCAAAAGAGAATTATGAGTCCGCAAAAGAACTATTATACATTGCTAAAAAAGGATTTTCGCGTAATCAAAAAGTAACCAATATTATTCGTTCAACTTCTCAAGGCATAGTGTTAGAATTGCCCACACAAGTAGGCGCAGCAATCACGGAACGAAATAATT
Organism: Flavobacteriales bacterium; assembly: GCA_020635875.1. Classification (GTDB taxonomy): domain Bacteria; phylum Bacteroidota; class Bacteroidia; order Flavobacteriales; family Flavobacteriaceae; genus Flavobacterium. The sequence goes on along the minus strand of JACJYY010000005.1, from coordinate 216,939 downwards.
TTAATGACGGAACGACCTTGGCTGTCATTGCGGATATGGACAAAATTATTTTCAAAGGAAAAATAAATGAAAGAGATGTTCCTACAGTTAGGGATTCTGCTGTATTTGAAATAGCCATTAATGCGATGAAGGAAATTCCAGTTTCTGGAAGACTACTTTATATATCTCCAAAAGGGTATTTGGAAAACGGAATTACCAAATTTGATATAGAAACTACAGTAGAATTACTAGATAGCTTGTCAATAGCTATACGTTCAGGGTATTCCGCCATTGCTACATTAATTACGGAAAAAAGGGATAGTGTACTTACAATAGATGAAAAAGACATTATTTATGAAAAGGATAGCACCTATGTGGAGATTATTGATGCCGCAGATAAACCTATTAAAAAAGCAGTAGAAATTGGTGTGTCTAACGGAATTCGTGTTGAAGTTATAAATGGGCTGTCGAAACAGTCCAAAGTAAAAAGTCAGTAAAATAACTTTAACATTAGTTTAACGGTCTTGTTGTTGTTATAATCCGTTGATAGGACTAGATTTGCATATTATTAATTTAAATCAATAAAAATGAAAAATTTAGAGTTAAATGAGATGGAAGTTGTTGTTGGAGGTGGTTTAAGGGCTTCTGATATTGTTTGTGGAACATTAGGATTGGCTTATGGGGCTGTAAATCCATGGTTAGGTTTCGGTGTTTCTTTGGCGTGTGCTAATTGGTGGGTTGGGCCAAATCCTTACTGGATTGGATAACTAAACTATGTTTAATATTAAAAGAAGAAGCTGTCCTTATTGTGGGCATAAAGTTGAGAAAAGAAAATATTTAGGGCTTTATTTTTTTAAAACTATTTGTTCAAAATGTGGTAATAAAATTAAAGTGAACTTAATAAAAAGACTTTTTATAGCCTTAGTTTTAGGTATAATGGTTGTGTTTATTAGGCCATTGTTTGTTATGATCGATTTTTTTGAAGGGGCAAATTATATATTTTTATTTTTCTACATTGGTATTATGCTTTATGTCATTACATCAGATTCTTTTGTAAAAGAGAAAGATTAACTTTTAATATTAGTATTGTAAAGAGTTGAAAAGTCAATAAAACAATAGAATATGGAATGGTATTTAGCAGTTTTAAAAAATTATGCCAATTTTAATGGCAGAGCAAGAAGAAAAGAATATTGGATGTTTACTTTATTCAATGTAATTTTTTGTGTTGCAGCAGCAGTTTTGGATAATATCTTAGGGATTACCATGCAGGGGATTCCTTATGGACCTATTTATGGATTATATGTATTGGCATTGTTAATTCCGGGATTAGCAGTTGCTGTTCGTAGGCTACACGATATTGGCAAAAGTGGTTGGATACTATTTATAGCGCTGATTCCTCTTATTGGTTCGATTTGGCTATTGATTCTTCTAGTGAAAGATGGTCAGTTGGGTGATAATAAATATGGAAATAATCCTAAAGAAGCATAATAAAGAATAACTTAATTCAGTATAAAAACGCCTGATAGTTTTTTAATTATCAGGCGTTTTTGTTGTTGAGTTTAATACAATTTATTTTCTCCAATAAAGATCTTTTGTTTGTATTGCAGAGATAGATTTCTATAAAATGACTTACCATCCTCGTTTTCATTCTCAATATAATAATTGCTGAAATAGTCAAATAATGTTGTTGCTTTAATATCTGGAGTTGCGTAATAGATTAACTCTTCAGGGATATACGAGTTGTTGACTGTAGAATAATATGACCGTTCATTATTTTTTCTATTTGAAGGGGTAGCTATATTTTTAAATAAATCCAAGGCTTTTTTGTAATGTAGTACGCCCTCTTTCGCTCTTTTATTTTTTGTGCAAAAATTGGCATAAGAAAGGTGTGCATAGTAATCTCCTCCGTTTAGGAATAAGGCTTTGTTATAAAATGCTTCTTTTTCTTTGGGAGATGTAACCAATTCAGCTTTATAGACCCATGGTCTACTCAGATTAGGTAGAGCCATAGTCACATCATTCAATAATTCAAGAGCTTTTGACGGTTGACTTTTCATCAATATACAAGCGAGTCTTGCCTTTAAAATAGGGTTGTTAGTTTCTTTTACAATAGCTTCTAATTCTTTAATAGATTTGTTGATTGCAAGATTCACTATAATTGGTTTGAAAAGAGAAAGTTCTTTAATTAAAAGAGATTCTAAGATGTCAGGTGAATAACGTATAGCTTTCGATAAATCATCTATAACAAGATTATCAGCATAGTTTTTTGTTGATATCTTATGCAGTACTCTACTTATTAGATAAACGTGATTGTATGGGTTTTGTTTTGTGGCAGTATCAAAATAATCCCCAGCAACATCTGTTTTTCCCAGACTCCAATTCAACCAGCCTAGGTTGTGTTGAACTTCATCATCATAAGGATTTTCTGCTGCTAATTGTTCAAGTATTCGTACGGCTGTATTCAGACTTGTTTTATTCGTGTGTTGCAATTGGACAAAGTTAGCTTGAGTGTGAGATAGGCTTAACACAAGATTATTTTGACTTAAAAGTAGTGCTTTGTGTTTGCGCAAAGCGGTATTTTCGGGAAATAGTTGTAATGCTTTGTCAAGATTTTTTTTGGCGTTAAGAGTATCGTTGGTTGAAAGCGCAGTTATAAATTTTTCATTATATCGATTGGTAAAAAACTGATTAACATTTATATAGCTAACGTAAAAGATTCCAATCAAGGTAACAGGGACTAGTGACTTTTTTAATGTTGTTGGAATGAAGACTTCTTTCAAAGTTTTATCATAGGGAGTAAATAAAGAGATTAGTATAAAAAATACTAGGTATGCCGATGAATCATCAAAGAGCGTAGAAAAAGTAAGTTCGCGGAAAAGATAAGCTGTCAAACAAGCTCCAATAACTACGATATGTGTTTTTTCTTTATTCGATAGATGAGAATTTCGGATACTACGAAATATTACGTAAGCTGCTATGAGTAGTATTGAAAAAAAAGCTAACAGACCAAATATTCCTTTTTCAATTAAAAGCTGTAGATAGGTGTTATTTGTTCGTGATGAAAATACGGCATCTTCTGCATTATAGGGAGCTCTGTCTAAGGCTCTAATGTAATTTTCTTGACCCCATCCTAAAATGGGCTTTTCTTTGACGATATCAATAGCATGTTGCCACCGAGACAGTCTGCCTTCTGTACTGCGATTTTGTGATGTTGTTTTCTGAATGGATAAGGTGGTTAATACAGAGTTTTTTACAGGATACACGCAAATACTGACAATTAAAATTATAATTCCATTAAATAATAATCGTTTTTTAAGATTAATGAGTTTAAAGGAGAGTAGATTGAAGCTTATCAGAAATAGAATTGAACTTAAATAAATACCCCTTGAAAAGGAGATAATTAGACAAAAAATATTAAGCGTTAGAACTATCGCTGAAATGATCTTTGAAGCTTTTGTTTTTTGATAAGAAAACCAGATTAAGTTAAAAGGAAGAAGCAACAAAACTATCGTTGACCATATATTATTAGGGGAGCCTAAAGGAAGATATAAATGTTTGAAATTATTTAAATCATGAAAACCATTTTCTTTCAAGTCTGAGACAAACATTTGAAAATAAATGAAAGTAAATACAAGTAGTATAGTCGTATTTAAGATGAATAAAAAGTAAAATACTTTTCTGTTGTTTTCGGGTTTAAACGCTGTTTTGTAAAACAGATAAAAAATACTAATTATTACGACTCTTGTGATTGAATCGATACTGTTATACGAAGCGACTGAGTTCAGTGCAGATATACTTTCGCTTAGTAATAAAAGCCCCATGCCAATATCCAATAAAGTGAACTTGTAATTATTTTTATTTTTGGACAATAGGAAAACGATTATAATACAAACTGGCAGAAGTAGTTTAATATTCCAAAAACCAAGGAAAATTATGGTTGCACTTATAATAGCGGTTATGATTGATTTTTTATCAAGAGTGATATTTAACACAGGTTTAAGGTTTTTGACAAAAATATTCATATTGTTAAAACTAGATGTTGGATTACGTGTAATTAACTTAAAATTATAACTCGATAAAACCCTACCTTTGCCACAAAATAAACACTATGCGTAACGAGTCGGCTTTTATACCTCAAAATTTAGGTGCAGTTCATAAAGGTTCTGTCAAATTCAGTGCACCGAGTAATATTGCCTTGGTCAAATATTGGGGGAAATTGGATAATCAGATTCCTGCCAATCCTTCGATTAGTTTTACATTGAATAATTGTAAGACGATTACTCAAGTTGATTATGAAGTAAAAGAGAACAAAGATTCGTTTTCGTTTGATTTGTTTTTTGAGGGTCAACCCAAAGAAAGCTTTCGTCCTAAGATTGAAGCCTTTTTCAAACGCGTAGAAGCTTACGGGCCTTTTTTAAAGGAGCTTCATTTAACGATAAATACAGAAAATACTTTTCCGCACAGTTCTGGGATTGCCTCTTCGGCTTCAGGAATGGCGGCTTTGGCGATGTGTATCGTAGAGATTGAAAAGGAATTAAATCCGAATCAAGAAGAAAGCTACTATCTCGAAAAAGCTTCTTTCTTGGCACGTTTAGGTTCTGGTAGTGCTTGTAGAAGTATCAAAGAGTCTATCGTTTGCTGGGGAGAAAACAAGACAGTTGAAGGTAGTTCTAACTTATTTGGTGTTCCCGTAACCAGTCCGATACATGAAGTTTTTACCAATTATCAAGACACTATTTTGTTGGTAGACAAAGGAGAAAAAGTAGTGTCGAGTACTGTAGGGCATGGTTTAATGAATGGGCATCCTTTTGCGCAGCAACGTTTTGCACAAGCACATGACAATATCGCAAAATTGGCTGAAATATTTGCTGCAGGGGATTTGGATGGTTTTATTGCATTAGTTGAAAGTGAGGCCTTGACCTTACACGCTATGATGATGACTTCTAATCCCTATTTTATTTTAATGAAACCCAATACGCTGGAAATCATCAACAAAATCTGGAAGTTTAGACAAGAAACAAAAACCCCCATTTGTTTTACTTTAGATGCTGGAGCGAATGTACACGTTTTGTACCCGATAAAATATGCTGATGTATGCATCAGTTTTATAGAAAAAGAATTAGCAGGATTTTGTCAGAATAAACAGTATATTGCTGATTGTGTTGGAGATGGAGCGAAAAAATTGTAATTTTACACGCTGAAAATAAACCTTTGTCTATGAAAGGACCTTTGTTTTACTCGAAGATATTATTATTTGGAGAGTATGGTATTATAAGAGATTCTAAAGGATTGTCAATCCCTTATAACTTTTATAACGGAGCACTAAAGATGGATGATAGTCCTTCTGATAAGGCTATTAAATCCAATCACAATCTTAAAAGATTATCTGCACATTTACAGGTTTTAGCTCAAGAACAACCGGATTTGGTTCATTTTGATTTAGAAACTTTAAATCAGGATTTAGATAAGGGTATGTATTTTGACTCAAGTATCCCACAAGGATATGGAGTAGGTAGTAGTGGTGCTTTAGTGGCAGCTATCTATGATCGATATGCTCAAGACAAAATCACAGTTTTAGAAAACCTAACAAAGGACAAATTGCTTAAGCTAAAAACAATTTTTGCTGCAATGGAGTCCTTTTTTCATGGGAAAAGTTCAGGCTTAGATCCTTTAAATAGTTATCTGTCGATTCCTATTTTGATTAATTCAAAAGATAATATCGAAGCGACAGGAATACCTTCGCAAATGACGACTGGTAAAGGAGCTGTATTTTTAATTGATTCTGGTATTGTAGGAGAGACTGCTCCAATGGTAAACATCTTTATGGAAAATCTAAAAGATAAAGGATTCCGTAAGATGTTAAAACAAAAATTCATTAAACATACTGATGACTGTGTGGCGGATTTCTTGCAAGGAGATTTTGCCTCACTTTTCAGTAATACCAAAAAACTGTCTAAGATTGTGCTGAATCATTTTAAACCAATGATACCAGAGCAGTTTCATGAAATTTGGCAAAAAGGAATTGATACGAATGATTATTACTTGAAACTTTGCGGTTCAGGTGGTGGAGGTTATATCCTAGGTTTTGCCGAAGACTTCAAAAAAGCAGAGCTAGCTCTAGCAGGTCATAAGTTAGAGGTAGTATATAAGTTTTAAGGACGCTTACTCCTAATAAATAAACAGAGTATGAAGCCTACAAAACATAATCTGTTTTTGGTAAAATTCATTTCCTTATTTTCTGTCGTTAGAGGATACAATATTCTTGTGCTTATCGTAGCACAATATCTATCCGCCATATTTATATTGGCACCCCATAATACGGTTGGACAAATTGTATTTGATTTTACCTTGTTTCTTATTATTTTATCAACTTCGTTGATTATTGCTGCAGGGTATATTATTAATAATTTTTACGATTCTCAAAAAGACATTATCAACCGCCCGATTAAGGCTACGATTGATCGTCTAGTGAGTCAAAAAACCAAACTTTATTTTTATTTCATATTAAATGGAATCGCCAGTGTTATTGGTTTGTTTTTGTCATTTAAAGCTTTCCTGTTTTTTTCGGTCTATATTTTTTTGATTTGGTTTTATTCTCACAAGATTAAAAAAATTGTATTTGCAGGCAATGTGTTGGCAGCAGTATTGGCTATTTTCCCTTTTTTTGGAATCTTTTTGTACTATAAAAACTTGTATGAAATCATATTCTTTCATGCTTCGTTTTTGTTTTTGCTCATTCTAATACGAGAATTGGTAAAGGACTTGGAAAACTTAAAAGGTGATTTGGCAAACAATTACCAAACTATACCTGTAGTCTATTCTGAAAACACATCAAAACTAATTATAGGGGTATGTGTAGTGTTGGCTGCATTGCCCATCTATTTTTTGGTTGAAATTTTTGAGGTGGGATATATGAATTGGTTTTTTTATGCCGCACTTGGGGCATTAATGGTCTTTTTATTTTTGTTACACAAGGCATCAACCGCTAAGCACTATTTATGGTTGCACAATGGGCTTAAAATGATTATTGTGTCTGGGGTATTCAGTATTTTATTGATAGAGCCAGATGTAATCTTAAAAAGTAAAATCTTAGTCTTGTTTTTATAGACTATCTTTGCACAAAATTTTTATCATGCAGAACAACAGAGGACAAAAGTCTAACGATAAATCATCGTCTAAAAAAGGCAAGTTTACTACGCCTAAAGGAGGATTTAAAACACCATCCAAATCATCAAAACCCAAACCTGTTGTTGCTGCTGCACCAAAAGACACGACTAAGATTCGTCTCAATAAGTATATCGCCAATGCCGGAATTTGTGCCCGTAGAGAAGCAGATATTTATATTCAGTCTGGGAATGTAAAGGTGAACGGTAAAGTAGTTACAGAGATGGGGTCTGTAATTAATATTAACGATGAGGTATACTTTGACGGGGTATTAATCGCGCCAGGCAAAAAGGAATATATCTTGTTGAACAAGCCTAAAAACTTTACTACAGCCACAGATGAAACTCAAACCAACAGAAATGTTATGGAGTTGTTAGGAGGGGCTTCAGGAGGAATTAAGCCTGTAGGACGAATGGATAAAAATACAACAGGGTTGTTGCTGTTAACCAATGATACCGATTTGCTGACTAAACTCTCAGGAGGAAAACAAAAAACAAGTAAACTCTATCAGGTAAGTTTGTCCAACAATCTTAAATATGAGGATTTAGAAAAGATTCAGGCAGGTGTTACTGTAGATGAGCACAAGGTGTATATAGAAGAAATCAGTTATATCGAAAAAGAGCCCAAATCTGAAGTAGGTATCAAAGTTAAAACGGCCAATATAAAAGTCATTCGTTCTTTATTTGAACAATTAAACTATGAGGTGCTGCGCATCGATCGAGTGGCTTACGGAGGGTTGACCAAAAAGAACTTACCACGAGGACATTGGAGACATTTAACCAATCAGGAAGTGATCAATCTAAAAAATTCCTAGTTTTTAGAGATGAAGCGTTTTCCTCTTACCCGATTCATAGCGTATAATGTATTGTCAATCCTATTTATTTGGGTTTTCTTGTTCGTTTATCGTTGGATTACTTGGCGTTGGTTGTATTATGATTCAACGCAAGAGGTAGGAAATGACTTATACCAGTCTTTTTATTTGGGAGCCAAATTCGACATGCGATTGGCGGTTTTTCTTTTAGTGCCTAATGTCATTTTAAGTGGCGTACTCAATAAGCGTTTTTTTTCGGCTACAGCTTGGCGAAAATTTGCATTGAGTTACACTAGTTTTGTCTTTGTTTTTGTGAATTTATTCTATGCTTTTGATGTAGGGAATTACATGTACCTCAAAGAAAGAATGAATGCCACAGTATTACGATTTGCGGATAATCCATTGATTTCGGCTCAGATGTTATGGGAGTCTTATCCTATAGGTTGGATTTCTTTAGGTGTATTTTTTTTGACATTTATACAGTTTATTGGAGTTCGTAAGATTTATGAATTATCAGTTAAGGTTGAAAGTCATGGTGCAAAATGGGTAAAGGCAACAGCGACTATGGCAGTTATTGTTTCTTTTGTTTTTGCGGGATACGGAAAACTATCCTTTTATCCTTTACGATGGAGCGAAGCCTATTTTTCAAAGAACAATGACTTGTCTCAATTGACATTGAATCCAGTGCTTTATTTTGTCAATAGTTTAAAATTTAATAGTACGACTTTTGATCAAAAAGAAACCGAAAAATACTATCCTACAGTCGCTAATTTTTTAGGGGTTCAAGACCCAAAGAATCTGAATTTTAGCCGCAGATTTACACCTTATAAAGATTCTATTTCAGAACCAAAGAACGTTGTGGTAGTGATGATGGAGTCGCTAGGTGCTCAGCCTTTAGGGATTTTTGGCAATCCGCTGAAAGGTTCTCCATTTATAGATTCATTGGCGACGAATTCATGGTTTTTAGATAATTTTTATGTGCCTCGTTACGGAACAGCTCGCACGGTGTACGGTTCCATTACAGGTTTACCAGATGTAGTTGAAACTAAAACTGCTTCTCGTAATCCTAAGGCTGTGGATCAACGTATTGTTTTGGACCAATTACAAGGTTTAGAGAAGTTATATTTCCTTGGCGGAAGTGCCAATTGGGCGAATATCAGAGCTTTGTTTACAAACAATATTGATGGGATTCAGATTTATGAAGAAGGAAGTTACGAGCAAGAAGACCGAGTTGACGTTTGGGGTATTAACGATGGCGATTTGTTTCGTAATGCCGATAAGACGTTTAAGAAATTACATGAACAAAACAAACCGTTTATAGCTTATGTACAAACTTCAGGATATCATCCGCCGTATACCGTTCCTGATACCGAAGGAAGTTACAAACGTTTGACTACAGATGATATTTCAGAAGAGCAAGTACAAAAAGCTGGATTTACATCTTTGGACCAATACAATTCGTTGCGTTACTTTGACCATAATCTAAAAGTGCTTTTTGATCAAGCCAAAAAATCAGGCTATTATGAGGATACTGTTTTTGTGCTTTTTGGTGATCATAATGGTAGAATAAGTCCGTATTACTTTATGGAAAAGCCAGAAATGGAAACTGGTTTAGGGCAGTTGCATGTACCATTGATTATCCATGGGGCAATGATTCCTAAACGAGTAGATCATCGTATGGCGAATTTGTTAGACGTGTATCCTACTGTTGCTGATTTATTGAGTCAATCGTATACGAATTATACGTTGGGTAGGTCTTTATTGCGTCGTCCTGACAATGACCCAAGTCCTACTTTTGCTTTTGAAGCCTATCAAGGTAAAATGAGTCCGGTTTTGATTTTGCCAGAGCATTTTTATTGGTCAGATAAATCAGGGGATAATATTGCTCCAATCTATAAGTACACTAAAGAGGGTTTCGATAAGCCTGATACGAGTTTTGATGCTGAGTATTTAAAACAACTCGATAGCCTGTCCAAAGGATTGTATCAGTCTACTTTGTATTTGTATTTTAATAATAAGAAGTAAACTTCTAAATAGTTTTAACTATTTGTTTTTCCAGTTTCCAGAATCTCTCGATGTGTGAAAAACAGCGACGATTAGTATGTTATTTTGGTTTACGTTGAAATGAATTCCGTAGGAAAATTTCTTCAGGAAAAATATACGGGTATTACCATATCGAATTTGAAACTTAAGCGGATTGTCAAGGATGTTTTCAATAGCACTTGTAACGTGTGTTTCAAATGAATTGCCTAAAAACTCTTTTTGTGATTCGTACCACAGAAAGGCTTCTCTAATGTCATCCTCCGCAGCTTTTGCAATAGTAATGGTGTAGCTCATTATTTTTTGAAAATATCCTTTTTGGCTTCGTCCCAAGAGCGAGTTGAGTGCTCTCCTTTTTCTATAGACTTAAGTCGTTTGTTGACTTCTTCTTGCTGCCATTCAGGTATATTTACGGTGTCAGTGCTATTCTTGTGGCGGAGTTTTTTCAGTTTTTCAATCAAGCTGATATCCTGTAGCTGTGTAATCCAGCTAATAAGGTCTAATTTTTCGGCTTGTAAATCACGAGTAGTCATAACTTGTACAGGTATATAAAAGTAAACTGATACACAAAGATAGGTAATAAAATCTTGAATTGTTTAACTTTTGGCGAAAGCTAAAGTCACAATACTGACTTTTACATTAGGGATTTTTAACAATTGTCTTGCTGCCATTTCTAAGGTTGTTCCCGTAGTCATTACGTCATCGATTAACAGAAAATGTTTGTTTTCAAAACCACGACAATTTCCTAATTCAAACCAATCCGTAGCATCTTTTTGACGTTTGATACGATTCTTTTTTGATTGTTTGCTGGTGTAGGTTTTTCTGAACAACAACTTGTCATTGTAGGTGGTGTTGAGCCTTTCGGCCAAAGCCAAGCCAAAAGTTTCCACTTGATTGTAACCTCTTTCTTTCAATCTTTTTTTGTGTAAGGGTATCGGAATGATATAATCCACGTTTTGCAACGCCGAGACTTCTGCTAATTCGCTACCGTACCAATTCCCGAATAAGGTACCTACTTCTTGATACCCTCTGTACTTAAGGTTATGAATTAGTTCTTGGGTAAAATGATTTTTATAGAAGTAGAACAGACTACTCGCATGATGAATAGGTAAAATACCTTCAAAACAGCGTTTAATTTCATTATCCGCCACAAGATGAGTTTGTGTTAGGGGGATTTCGTGTCGGCATTGGGTACAAATGGTATTTTCGCCCACGGATAAAATAGACGAACACCCTAAACAAGTCTTGGGAAAGAATAAATCAAATACGCTTTTGAATAGTTGGAGCATGGCGGGTAAAAAAAGCATGTCAAAAGTATCTAAATATTATTCACAATTAGGCAATTTGTATATTTTTGTGCCATGGCAGAAAAAGAAGATATTTTTAAGAATGTCATCTCCCACGCTAAGGAGTATGGCTATATATTTCCGTCAAGCGAAATCTATGACGGATTAAGTGCAGTATATGATTACGCACAAAATGGAGTAGAATTAAAAAAGAACATTCGTGAGTACTGGTGGCAATCCATGGTGCAGCTGAATGATAATATTGTAGGATTAGATGCTGCAATATTGATGCACCCTACTACTTGGAAGGCTTCAGGTCACGTAGATGCGTTTAACGATCCATTGATTGATAACAAAGATTCTAAAAAGCGATATCGTGCGGATGTTTTGATTGAGGAACACGCCGAAAAAATCTATCAAAAAGCGCAAAAGGAAATCGAAAAAGCGCGTGCTCGTTTTGGGGATGCTTTCAATGAGGAAGAGTTTGTAACGACTAATGCCCGTGTGATAGGGTATTTAAAGCAGCAACGTGAAATTTTAGAGCGCATGGGGAAATCCCTAGAGACGGAAAATTTAGCGGATGTCAAAGCCTTAATCGAGGAGTTGGGTATTTCTTGTCCTGAATCAGGTTCAAAAAACTGGACCGATGTAAAGCAGTTCAATTTGATGTTCGGTACGAAGTTAGGTGCATCTGCTGACAATGCGATGGACTTGTACTTACGTCCAGAAACGGCTCAAGGTATTTTTGTGAACTTTTTAAACGTTCAGAAAACAGGACGCATGAAGATTCCTTTCGGAATTGCACAAACTGGTAAAGCTTTCCGTAATGAGATTGTAGCGCGTCAGTTCATTTTCCGTATGCGTGAGTTCGAACAAATGGAGATGCAATTCTTTGTGAAGCCAGGAGAAGAAATGAAATGGTACGAGCATTGGAAAGAGACTCGTTTAAAATGGCATGAGTCATTAGGAATGGGGTCAGAAAATTACCGTTTCCATGATCATGATAAATTAGCGCATTATGCAAACGCAGCAGCGGATATTGAATTTAATTTCCCTTTCGGATTTAAAGAGTTAGAAGGAATTCATTCGCGTACTGACTTTGACTTAAAAGCGCACGAACAATATTCTGGAAAGAAATTACAGTACTTCGATACAGTAGAGAACAAAAATTATGTGCCTTATGTAGTAGAGACTTCTGTTGGATTGGATAGAATGTTCTTAGCGATTTTCTCAAAATCATTAAAAGAAGAAGATTTGGGAGACGGAAAATCACGTACTGTGTTAAGTTTACCAGCAGTATTAGCACCATCAAAAGCAGCCATTTTACCATTGTTGAAGAAAGACGGTTTGCCAGAAATCGCTCAAGAGATTATTGATGACCTAAAATGGGATTTCAATGTGTCTTACGACGAAAAAGATGCCGTAGGGCGTCGTTACCGTCGTCAAGATGCTCTAGGAACACCTTTCTGTATTACAGTAGATCATCAAACCAAAGAAGATCAAACCGTAACCATTCGTCATAGAGACAGTATGGAGCAAGAAAGAGTTGCCATTGCAGATCTTAAACGAATTATTGGTGATGCAGTTGCCATGAAAAATTGGTTGAAGAAGATGCAGTAAATTAACTGCATATAAGATATTGAAAGCCTCACTTTTTAGTGGGGCTTTTTGTTGGGTTAAAACCAAAGGACAAACCGACATCTTTTGACGACCACGACCCTTACTTTTATGTGTTATGGTAAGACTCAAGGTAAAAGTTTTCGGTGAAGCGGTTTCAATACATAGGATTGAAATTCCCAAAAAGTTGGATTGGGTGTTTGAAAATGCGCGTAAGAAAATGAATAAACCTTTGCAGGATTGTCTCATTGATCCCTACTTTTTTCATTTACTAAAACTTTCCAGTTTTCAGTCCTTTCAAGATTTATGTGTAGCGTCTAATCGTTTGATTACAAATAATCACAAAGGTCAAGTCGAAATTTGGTTAGACCGAAGGAAAAAAGCACGAATCAAAATACCTGAACTAATCCATCCTACTACTTTATTCCCTATATACTCAATTAATCATGGCGGAGAATTTCTTTATCAAAAGGATGCTTTGTATGTTGTTCAAAAAGAATTAGGGGATATCGGAACTGCTGTCTGCCATATCGAAAGCTTTGAAATCGAAAAATGCGTATTCAATTTAACAGCGTATATGGAAAACAAATATCTGTTTTCGATTCAATACGATAACCAAGAACTGGTATTAGAAAATGAGGATTGCGTTGTGACTGGGCAATTGGGCATTGCGACCTAATACTGCTCCAAGGCCTCTTTTAACTTCGCTTTAATTGATTCCTTCAGTGATTTTGGTTCGATAATCTTTACGTTTGCACCTAAAGATAAAATTTCCATTTCAAAGTCGTAAGTGGGTTTTATAAATAATTCAATGCGGTATTCTTCATTACTGGATAAAATCTCTTTTTGGCTGGAATGCAGAGGAAGGGATTTGACATATTTCCCTTGTTGAGGTGTTAGCGATAATATTACTTTTTGAGGTTGTGTACCTTCATTATTGATAATACCAAAGCAATTTTTAAAATCAGTTTCAATGTCATAATTGTTAAGAGGGTCAAACTTACGTTTGCTTATCTCAAGATTCGTGATGCGATCGAGACCATAGGTTTTAATAGTTTGGTTAGTCGTATCACGCGCAATTAAATACCAACGATAGCGCGATTCTTTCAAGGCAAGAGGTTCGACTACCCGAATCAGATCGTTCTTTACGTCGTACCAATATTTTTTATAATTAAAGGACAATAATCGTTGGTTTTTAATGGCATGAAGAATCCCGTGAATATGCTCAAGACCAAGCGGTTTTCTTTTCTCAAGATATAAATGCTGAGAAAGACTTTTTCCAGTATTTAAAGCGTTAATCATGTCATAAGACTCCATGAGACGTTCGCTGTGTTCGTCCCAATCCTCCGATACGATTTCATACTTACCTGTTTGTTTATTGAATTTGATTTCAATATTGTAATTGGAAAGTATTTCGTTTTTTTCCCTCTGGAAAGTGCGCTCAGAGCAATTGTATTTGCGTTCATCTAAATCTGATCTTCTTGTCAACACATCATCCAACTCTTCAAAAGAAAAAGGTTTTTTGCGTAAACAATTGATGATAATTCGCTGTCTGATGTTGGATTCGAGCTTGGACATAACTATTGTTTTTTGATTCTATTCAAAGATAAATATTGAAAACGACAAAACGTGACGGCGAAAGCTTATTCCTTAGATGAAACACAACCAAAGGTTATTCTCAAGTGTTCGGGTTTTTTCATTGTTGCTAGGTGTTTTATGTCAGCAATGGTACTAGGACTCAAATTTTCGGTTAAAAGATTTTTATTTGAAATATAAAAATTAAGCAAATCACTAAATAGATAATGTTTCATATCGTGATTAGAAGAATCCCATTTATTCCCTGTAAATGTGTCTGAAGGAGTCCCTCTGTTGGTTGCAAAATGAAAATCTGATTTGTAATAAAGCCAAAAAAAATCATCGTCATCGCAATCCAAAAATACACCATCAATATAATTGTCTATTAATTGTAATTTATTGGACTTTGTACATGCGTAACGTTCTCTTTTTTTTTGGACCTCAATTAGAAACCATTTTTTTTGATTGCTATCAAATACTTCAAATTCATGTAAAAAAATTCTCTGGAGGCCGTCATCTGGGTGAGTCAAATATAGAACAAAGTTGTCTATTTTTCTTCTATTCATAATATTGAGTATTTTGTATTTCTTTAGAAGGAAAGCCAAGTTATTTTCTATACTATCAATAATGAGATCATTATTTTTATTAGTGTTTGGAACAAAAATAGCCTCAAAATTTTCTTCTGCCTTTATCCAAAAACTATAGTGTTGTGGGTAGTTGCGGAGTTCTATGTTACGATTTGGATGAAAGTTTATGGCTGGATAAAGTTTAAGTTCGGTAATTAAATGTAATCTGTACAGTTCGGATCGTATAATATCCAGCTTGGTGTCTAGATCATATCCAACCATAAAATCACATTTTCTAGCATCCTCTATGAACCAGCCAAACACTTTTTCAATTGGTGTGCCGTATAGAGGATATCTTATTTCAACTGAATTGTTTGCTGCTTCCATAGCTTTTGTATCCAATTTATATGGTGTTATATGAAAGTGATTTTTCTTTTTAAGTATTCCTTCTTCGTAAATGTTCCAGGCAAATGAAATACATCGAGGCATTTCGGAAATCTGTGTGTTGGTATCCCATTTACAAGGTTTGCCAATAAATTCAATATCAAAAATTAAGTACATGGAATAATGATTTAGAAATGTTTAAAATTTACCGTACTGCGTGAAATGATATTCCAGTGATTTCAATGCACTTTCGAATACCCTTTGAGCCAAATAATTATCCTTGATTTGTTTTCTGAATTCATTAATGTAAAGCACAATTTTACGTTTGAGAAACTTTTGTTCCTGGCTGAGTTCAAATTGTTTTACCGTATCGTTTTTGTACTTGTGAAACAATTTTTTGTCCTCAATAGCCTGTATTTCGGATTCGCACTTGCTTATAAGAGCCATAAGTTCGGCGTATTTGTCTTTTAGTTTAAGTGTTGCTTCAATCATGCTATTACTTTTTAATGTCGAAACTATATATACATGAAGTCAAAAGATGTCGTTAAAGAAAATTTTTGAACGACGTAGTTTGGCCGTTAACTGCGAGATATTCGCTATATTAATCATCCAAAACCACCAGCTATGTATTTAATTTTCGACACAGAAACTAATGGGCTCCCAAAACGGTTTGATACTTCGTTTTTAGACACGGATAATTGGCCTAGATGTATTCAATTGGCATGGAAGCTCTATAATAGGAATGGAAAGCTCAAAAAACAATGCAGTTTTTTTATAACGCCTGATGGCTTTGAAATAGACAATGATGTGTCAATCTTTACAGGTATTACAGATGAAATTATATTTAAAGAAGGAATAAAGCTGCGAACAGTTCTTGAATTTTTTGCAGAAGATTTAGTCTCTGCAAAATGTCTTGTAACTCGTTTCCCTATCTTAAACCTTAATGTGTTGGCTTGCGAGTTATTTCGTTGTTCCATTTATAATGAAATTTTGAATATGCCATATATTGATTTGAGCTCAGAAGAAACTGCAAAAATATGTGCTATTCCGGGAGGACGAGGAGGGAAATATAAACTCCCGTCCTTAAAAGAGTTAAATAAATTTCTATTTGGAGAAAAACCTGAAGCAACTAGTTTGAATGAAGATGTTGAAATTATTGCTGAATGCTTTTTTGAGTTAAAGAGACTAAAAAGGGTTTTTAAAGATTTTGATTTGAAGGGAGAAAAATTTGAAAGGAATGATTAGATTTAGAAAATCAATAAAACTACTAAGTAATGATGAATTACACTATAGAACAATTAAACGATAGACTTCAAAAAGCTGAGCAACAAACCGAAAATCAAGAAGGTGATTATGAACAATTAGTGTATGACCTACAGCAAGATGTCGAAATGGATATAGGGTTTATTGAAGAAGTTCAATTAAGGCATCCTGAATTTGGTTTGATTCCTGATGACCAATTACCGCATTCATTGGAATTAAGAGGATTAAAAATCATAATCAAAGAAATCCAAAGAATAAAAAGAGAACATGACTTTTTCGATTCAGAAGCAGAACTGGATATGATGTTTCCTGAACGCCATGATGATGATTTTGATGAAGACTCAATGAGCTATGATAGTTTGTTTGGGGGAGATTGATTAAGAAGGTTGTTGGTGCTTTCTTCATATGTTACTTTTGTGTTTTCAAATATCAATTTCAGGGAGTTAATCATTGGCTTCAGAGGATAACAAACCTTTATTTTTGTAGTGTTGTTTTAAAATATTTATCATTTCCGTTTTATGACTGTCTATTGCTTCGGCAGTCCAATCCGTGTCGTTTTTGAAAATGTAAAATGATTTTAGTGTATCATAAGAATTTTGCTTCTCATTAAACATCGAACGTTTTACTGCAACTGATTTGTTACTGTATTCCGAATTTTGTGAAACACTTAACAAAACAAGATTGCCAAAAGAATCTAAAACATCTTTTTCAATATTTGGATGTTGGATTCTATTCTCAGGGTTTTGTGGATAGATGTGTTCTATAGAATTTTTTGAAGTAATTCTAAAATTATTAAATTTATTAGTTTTGTTATTTTCTGGCCAAGTTTTCCATAAAACATATTCCAACTTTTGAAACCAATAGTGTTTGAATTTAGTGCCGTAACTATTTTCTTTCAGGTACTTTTCAAAATCAAAATCTGGGTTTAAATCTTCAGTACAAAGCTTAAAGGTAGCTTCTTTATCTTGTAGTTCACTTATTGAAAGTTGGTTGTCTAATTTTTCCAGTATAATTAGTAGCGTATTACTCTGAGCGTTTGGGTTGTTTTTGTTTTTAATTAAACAGTAAAGATATGGTGTCAACCAAAACTGTCTGAGGTAATCTCCTGTGAAATAAAGAACACTTTGTAACATAAGCATTCCAGATTTATCATAGGCTGTCCTCGTGTAATAGTTTTCAGAATTCTTGTTTATATTCAAGAGTTCCAAGCTTTCATTTTTCGAGTTATTGTCTGAAATCCACTTAACAATGTACTTGTCAAAATGATATCGGACTGTCCAGAGTAATTCTATAAATCGTTTAATTTCTGCAGGATTTTTTAATGCTGAAAAGATTTCAATCAGACGATTTACATGAAAAGTTCCTTCAAAGTCTGGCTTGTTCTCAAATAATAAATGCAATCTGTAAGTGTGTAATAAAAGTTGTCCAAAGTTGATAATGGATCGACAATAGATTAATTCAGAATCTCTCTTTTCATTCTCATAATCATTGATAAAACTCTTATATGTTTCAAGAGTATCTAATTCAAAAGAGTCTAAGGTGAAATTTTGCTCACTTTCGTCAAGTATATCTGTACTTTCATATATGAAAATTGATTTATCAAAAATCATATATTTAGACAAATCAATATTTTTCCAGTTGCTTTTTGGAAATGAAGTTCTAACGTTTCTTTCAAAGAAATTTGTCATATCTTCACAAGCTTCCCAAATCCTACCGTACAAAATCTTATCATCAATTAGATTTAGTAAGTTTGATTTTACAATGTCGGTTTGTTCAAGTTGAACACCAGCACTATTGATTGTCGAAAAAAGTTTGTTTAAGTCTAGTTTTGCGGGAGTTGTATTTTTAATTAGATGTACTTGGTAATAGATGTAATTACCAAAATCCTTCAATTGACTTTCTTCTATTTCTTCATCAATTAAACTTTGAATAGTCGTTAATGCTCGTGCTATGTTTTTTAAATAAGGATGATTATTTGTGTTTAGGATGGCATCACCAGTGGTTTCCTTCTTGTCTATTAAGGTAGACAAATAATTAGCAACTTCTGTTCTAATCTCAAAACTCATTTTCAATTTTCCATCTTTGGCTCTAAGAATATTTTCTAATTCTGAACCTGAGTTTTTAGTCCAAAAAACAAAAGCAACCAACCACAAGGTGGTGAATCGTTGCTGCCCATCGATTAACTCTGCTTCATCAGTACTTTCCTTAGTTAATATAGTGCCGATGTAATAGTTGCTTTGTCTGTCTTTTTGGTATGCCTTATAGAAATCACTTAATATTTTCTTTACTTCAATTTCAGTCCATACATACGGACGTTGGTACGAAGGTATTACGAAACTAAATTTTTCGATTTGATGTAGGTTGACGAGATTGCTTTGGAATATTTTATTGTCCATTTTGATCAGATTTTATAAAATTCGAAATACTACCAATCAAATCTTTGTCAAATAGCTTTGGATTTTTAACATATTGATCAATTTCCTTTATGTTATTCGAGGGGAAAAACTTCCTTAGTGTTTCAATATGTTTGCTTTTGGATTGGTTTTTCTCTGTATTGTCAGTGTTGAATGCATAGGAATACTTTTTTAAAAAATGATGAAGCTGTTCAATTGTGAAAACTTCAAGAATGTTGTCGATAAATTGATTTTCGTAAACCAATTTGAAAACACTGTCTTCTCTCACGTTTCTTCCTGTTGATACACGTAAAGAATAGATAAATCGGTAAAGCCACAGAGTAGACTCTGACAGTTTGTAAAATCCAAAGCGACTTACATAAGTAATAATTGCTACTTCCAAAAGTTCTTTTAAAAAAATGGTTCCCGACTCGCCATGCAACAACTTATCAACGATTTCATAAAACGAGTCTGGCACTCGGTAGTCTTGTTTTTCTTTGTTAAAAAGCAAGTCATATAAATCAATGTATTCATTAATGTAGTCCATTGCATTGTTTCCGTCCCAAAGTGGCTGTTTCAGTTGCTTGTATTGGCTTTCATACATTTGAAGTTGCCTACCATTTTCATGCTTCACAGCACTATAGTGATACGAAATATCTTCCCCAGTTTTGAGTGTGCGTTCTGAAAATTCATCTAAGAGTTCACTTTTTATGCCTCGTTCATCCCTGTAAAACGGAAACCTTCTCCAATGTCGGTTGTCCCAGTATCTGATTTTACCTAAATATTGTAGAATGTGTTCTACCTTTTGACTTTCCATTTGCTCCCATCTTCTAGCTTGATAATTCACAATTTTTTTTGATGAAATAGCTCTCAGATGATGAGCTTTGACAATATCACTTCCGCTTAGTCTAATACCCCCTGTATTATGAGTTTCAAAAAATGTATAGGCTAAATCTTCAGTAGTAGTAATAACAAGCGTGATATTTATTTGAGAAAAATCAATTTGTTCAATGATATCGATATGGTTGAATTCATAGATTTCTTTATCCTTTACAGCCTTTAAATAAGTTAGGTTTTTCTTGATGTTTTGGACTGATAAAGACGTTTTGTATTCTAATTCTGTTTTAAATTCTGCAGTTTTAATTTTACCAAGCATCAGCATGGTTGTAATGCGTTGTTGTCCATCTATTATGTTTAATTTTTCCCCAGATTGATGTAGGATAATGCTGCCTAAATAAAACATTGGTTTGTTAAAATCCTGCCATTGCTGATATTCATTCAAATCATTTAATAGACGGTTTATTTGTTTTTCCGTCCATACATAAGGACGTTGGTATTCAGGAATGGTTAACTTGCCTGCTATTTCAGAGTTTGGTATGGCTTGATTATTCAAATGTGCATCTATTAATTCTTGAAACGAGCAACTAATAACTTGGACTTCTTTTTTTTTCATTTATAAATACTATTATTATCTCAATTCAGATCAATTAATCAAACTGACTTTATTTCTTTGAGTTTTGCGATTTTTAATCGTTGAGTTGTTAAATAGGTTCATTTATTTTAGTTGATTGAAGTTTATTTTTTGCGCTTTGGGTTTAACCCAAAAGTCGAACATCCAAAGTACTAATTTTTAGATAAAATTAACAGTTGGGAGTAGGCTTTTTTTCTTTTGTCAAAATATTTAAAAATCACTCCTTTTTGAATTTACAGTAAATAAGAACAAGCCTGTGTTTGTCATAAAGCTCATCTGCTAGTTCATCCGTTAAAAAACTTATGCTTCCGTCTTTTTCATAGAAAACTTCATAGATTAAGGTTGATTTGGTAAAGCGCACTCCGTCATAAAAATCAAGGGATTCGAGTGAGTTACTTATTCCTTCGTTTTGAATAATCGTAAATAACATGTCGGGTGAAAGAAAGGTTTTCTTTTCTAAATGATGTCCTTCATGATCAAATTTTATTCTAAAAATTCCGTCGTATCTCAGTACGAAATCATTTACTTCTAATAAGGCGTCTGTAGTCATAATTGTAAAGTTTTTAATTGCTATATAACAAATTTACATGTCGCTAACGCCAAATGATGTCGTTTTGATTTTGTAAAAAAATATACTCATCTATATTCTTAACGACACTAATTGACCATACGCCATGGTATATTTGTAGTAATAACTAAAAACAAGAATTATGGCTTTATTTAAGATTACAGTAAAACAAACAAGACATGTCAATGGAATTCAATTAGAAAAAGGAATGAGTGTTGAGGTAGTATCTCGCTATTCTAACCCTGTTTCTACCAATGGTGGAAAGGAGGTTGTTGAGGCTTTTCAAAGAAAATATGGAATAGATATTAAGAAGGCTGCTTCGCTTTCATCTGCTTATTTGCAAGTGGACAAAGTATAGTTCATTATCTAATTAGACCTTTATTTAAATGAGTTCTGTATTGCACAGGACTCATTTATATTTTGAACCCATATTATATACAATTAAAGATGTTTCAAGAATGACTTAGGGTTATTAAGAAACATTTTGGTAATTGAATAATGCTCTGTTTCTTCTAACAATGTCTTTTTCATGTCATTTTCAGTTACCTCATAAATAGTAGCATCAGGATATGCCATAAGCATCGGTGAATGTGTAGCAATGATAAATTGCGAATTAAATTGCTGTAAATGATTTTGCAGAAAATAGATAAAGGACAATTGCTTGGCAGGCGATAACGAAGCTTCAGGTTCATCGAGTAGATAAATACCCCGCTGGTTTACCATTTGATGCATGATATGCATATAAGCTTCGCCATGTGAGAACGAATCGAGCTCTTGACCGTAATTCTGGCGCACACGATGCAACTGATAATTGGCGCTATCCTTCATCTGTTGAATGATATGTTCGGGAATCTCATCATCTAGACTCATTTGCTTGTGCAAATCCACATCGCTACGATGGGCACTATTGATAAAATCCCCAAAATCCTCAGCCCTAAAGAAAAATCCAACGCTACGTTCCATTTGCCACTCAAGTTCCAAATAAGGTAACAAGCGTTTAGCAGCGTCAAAACATTTTTTCTCATAACCACGACCGTCCATGTGTGGCAGTTGTAATCGACAAGCCAATGATTCCAATAAGGTGGATTTACCGCAACCGTTTTCACCAATGATAAACGTTATCTTGTTGGATAAATCGATATGTTTTGCAAATCCAATCGCAGGAATATCATACGGATACGGGTGACGTTTATCGGTGTTGATATGCAAAGAAGATAAATAGACCATTGTTGTATTGATGTGAGTTTAAAGACTAAAATAAACAAATACATTATATACTTATAGGCTAATTATTCGTCTTAACTTTTTAGTCCATAGACTTACAAATCATGAATATTTAAAAATCAGAAACAACTTCCTGCGCGGAATGTGGCTAAAAAACAGAGATTCCGCGCAGAAAAATTTAAAATCACGCGGAAAGTACTTATATTTGATACATTCCGCGTAAAAATATTTGTATGACTATAATAGGACGTAAAGAGGAACAAGCAGAAATGAGATCATATCTAAATGATGAAAAGTCTCATTTAATAGCTGTTATTGGACGACGAAGGGTAGGTAAGACTTTTTTGATTCGAGAAACCTATAAGGAAAATAAGGTGTTTGAGATGACTGGGCTTAAAGATGCAGAGGTTGATAAGCAGCTCATAAATTTTGCTTTACAGATGAATTTGTTTTTTCCAAGCGAGAAATTACATGACACACCTCCTGATTGGTTGCGAGCGTTTAATCAATTGACCCAGCAACTTTCTCAATTGGATACAACCAAAAAACCTGTGCTGTTTTTTGATGAACTGCCTTGGATTGCGGGTAAAAAATCTGGATTTACAGAGGCGTTAGCGCATTGGTGGAACAATTGGGCTTCTCAGCAAAACATTGTGGTTGTGATTTGTGGTTCGGCAGCTTCATGGATGATAGAGAACGTTGTCAATGCAAAAGGAGGTCTGCATAATAGGTTAACCAAATTAATTACCCTACTGCCGTTTACACTCGCGGAAACAAAAGCCTTTTTTGAACATAAAAACATACAATTGAGTGATTATCAGATTGCTCAATTATATATGGCAATTGGAGGCATTCCTCATTATTTAGAGCAAATAGAAAAAGGAAAAAGTGCCGCGCAGAATATTCAGAATATATGTTTTTCGAAAGACGGCGTGTTGCGTAACGAATTTGATAATCTATATCCTGCACTTTTTGAAAATGCGACTAATCATATTGCTGTTATTAAAGCATTGTCAGATAAATCTATGGGGCTTGAGCGAAAGGAACTATTAAAGGCGACTGGCAAAAGTGACGGAGGCTATTTTTCTAATGTGCTAAAAGAGTTAGAGATTTCTGGTTTTATTACTGTTTATGAACCTTTGGAAAAGAAAAAGAAAGGCTCCTTGTATAGACTTTCTGATGAATATTCTTTGTTTTATTTACGTTTTATTGATGGTAAAAAAGTAGATGATAATTATTGGTTAAATCTTTCGCAAAGTCAGGAATATAAAACTTGGTGTGGTTATGCTTTTGAAAATTTGTGTATCAAACACGTTTCAAATATTCAACGAGCATTGGGGATTTCGGGCGTACAAACTACCGTCAACAGCTTTTTACACAAAAAGAATAAGGACTATGAAAAAGGTTTTCAGATTGACTTATTGATTGATAGAAAAGATGGTGTAATTACTATTTGTGAAATGAAATTTTATGCAGACGAGTATACTATTTCTTCTGAATATGCTGCAAGTTTAAGAATCAAAAGGGAAGGTTTGAAAGCAGTAACCAAAACCAACAAAACGATTCATATTACTTTTATTACTACCTACGGGGTTAGCGATAATCAGCATAAGCTAGATTTGGTGGATAATGATTTTAAGCTAGAAGTGTTGTTTTTATAGAAGTAAAGTACATGAAATAATAAAGAGTATGCCTCTCTTTTCCCCTCAAAACCCATCTATATGAAATATTAGTATGGTTGTTTATAGTTCTTTTCGTAAATTTGCAGACTTTGTGGCTTATTTTGAGCCCTTTAAGAATTAACAAGACATAAAAACAGAAGAGAAATGAGTAAGACGTTATTTGACAAGGTATGGGATTCGCACGTTGTTCGTCACGTACAAGACGGGCCAGATGTATTCTTTATCGATCGTCATTTTATTCATGAAGTTACGAGTCCAGTTGCCTTTTTAGGATTGGAAAGTAGAGGAAATGATGTAGTATATCCAGAGCGTACTTTCGCAACGGCTGATCATAATACACCTACAATTAACCAACATTTGCCAGTAGCAGATCCATTGTCTGCGAATCAATTAGATGCTTTGGAAAGAAATGCTAAAAAGTATGGTATTTCGCACTGGGGATTAGGAGACGAGAACAACGGTATTGTTCACGTAGTAGGGCCAGAAAACGGAATTACTTTACCAGGAGCTACGATTGTGTGTGGGGATTCACACACATCAACACACGGAGCATTTGGAGCGATTGCTTTTGGAATTGGTACATCAGAGGTAGAAATGGTATTGTCTACACAATGTATCATGCAACCAAAACCAAAGAAAATGCGCATCAACGTAAATGGTAAATTGGGCGCAGGAGTAACACCAAAAGATGTGGCGCTATATATCATCGCACAACAAACTACTTCAGGAGCGACTGGATACTTTGTAGAGTATGCAGGAGATGTTTTTGAAGATATGACTATGGAAGGTCGTATGACTGTGTGTAACTTGTCAATTGAGATGGGAGCACGTGGAGGTATGATTGCGCCAGACGAAAAAACATTTGAGTACATCAAAGGAAGACGCTTTACGCCAAAAGGTGCGGATTGGGATAAAGCCATGGAATATTGGAAAACCCTTAAAACAGATGAAGGTGCTACCTTTGATATTGAGTTCAATTACAACGCGGCAGATATCGAGCCGATGATTACTTACGGTACCAATCCAGGTATGGGTATCGGAGTAACCAAAAGCATCCCTAATGCACAAGATGTTAAAGGAAAAGCAGAGACCTACAAAAAATCATTGGGTTATATGGATTTCCATGAAGGAGATTCAATGATTGGTAAAAAGATTGACTTTGTATTCTTAGGATCATGTACTAACGGACGTATCGAAGACTTTAGAGCATTCTGTTCAGTAATCAAAGGACGTAAAAAGGCAGATCACGTTACAGCTTGGTTAGTACCAGGTTCACACAAAGTGGTAGATCAAATCAAAGCGGAAGGATTAGACAAAATCATCGAAGAAGCTGGATTTGTATTAAGAGAGCCTGGATGTTCAGCATGTTTGGCAATGAATGATGATAAAATTCCTGCAGGAAAATTATCAGTTTCTACATCAAACAGAAACTTTGAGGGTCGTCAAGGACCAGGATCAAGAACATTATTAGCTTCGCCATTAGTAGCAGCAGCTTCGGCGGTAGAAGGAGTAGTAACGGATCCAAGAACAATTTTAAAATAGTAGAAAGTTAAAAAGTCAGAAAGTCACGAAAGTGGGAGATTCATGTTTGTCTTAAGAAGAACAACTTTCCAACTTTCAACTTTAAAAACTAAATAAAATAACAGAGTGATAAAGTAAGAAGTGTTGAATTCACGTTGCGAAAAGTGACTTTACAACTTTTGACTTTACAACTTTACAAACTAATAAAGCTATGGCTTACGATAAATTTGAAGTATTAACAAGTACAGCTTATCCACTACCAATCGAGAACGTGGATACGGATCAAATCATACCAGCACGTTTCTTAAAAGCAACTGAGCGTGTAGATTTTGACATTAATTTTTTCCGTGATTGGAGATATAACGCAGATGGAACGCCTAAGGCAGATTTCCCATTGAATGATGCAAAATACGCAGGTTCTAAAATATTAGTAGGAGGAAGAAACTTCGGTTCAGGATCTTCGAGAGAGCACGCAGCATGGTCAGTGTATGATTTCGGATTAAGATGTGTAATTTCTTCGGAGTTTGCAGATATCTTCAAAAACAACTGTTTAAACATTGGTGTGTTGCCAGTACAAGTTTCGGCAGAATTTGCAGATAAGTTGTTTGAAGCAATTGAGGCAGATCCAAAAACAGAAATCAAAGTAGACTTACCAGCTCAAACCGTGACTTTAGTGTCAACAGGAGAGTCTGAGTCATTTGCGATTAACGGATACAAAAAAGAAAATATGTTGAATGGTTTTGATGATATTGACTATTTGAAAAATATCGAAAACGAAATTTCAGCATTTGCAGAGAAACGTCCTTTTTAAGGAGATTCGATTGAACGAAAATAATTAAAAGCGTTTCACAAACTATTTGATGAAACGCTTTTGTAGTATAAAAAAATAAGAATTTCATACGTCAGTAATGAGCAGAAAAAAAATTGAAATAATGGACACCACCCTTAGGGATGGTGAACAAACTTCAGGAGTGTCGTTTTCGGCTACCGAAAAAATGACAATCGCTCAATTATTATTAGAAGAATTACAAGTTGATCGTATTGAAATTGCTTCGGCAAGAGTGTCAGAAGGAGAATTTCAAGCGGTAGTAAACATAACAGATTGGGCACAGTCCAAAGGTTATATTGACCGCATTGAAGTGTTGACTTTTGTTGACGGAGGGGTGTCGATTGAATGGATGCAAAAAGCTGGAGCCAAAGTTCAGAATTTGTTGACCAAAGGTTCATTAAATCATCTGACTTATCAACTGAAAAAAACACCAGAACAGCATTTTAAAGACATCGCTGAAAACATTGCTTTGGCTAGCCAAAACAATATAGAAACCAATGTGTATTTAGAAGATTGGAGTAATGGAATGATTAATTCGCCAGCGTACGTATTTGATTATTTAGACTTTTTGACAAAGCAGCCAATCAAACGCGTATTGTTGCCAGATACCTTAGGGGTGTTGACACCAGCGCAATCTTCTGAATTTGTAAAACAACTAAAAGTGCGTTATCCTAATACTCACTTTGATTTCCATGCACATAACGATTATGATTTGAGTATCGGAAATGTGATGGAAGCGGTTAAGGCAGGTATAGACGGCTTGCATTTGACAATAAACGGAATGGGTGAACGTGCCGGAAATGCGCCTTTGGCGAGTGCTGTTGCGGTAATCCATGACTTTTTGCCAGAGGTAATCATTGGAGTGAAAGAAAAGGCCTTGTATAAGGTGAGTAAGTTGGTGGAGACTTTTTCGGGTAACCGTATCCCAGCAAACAAGCCAATTGTGGGTGATAATGTATTTACACAGACAGCGGGTATCCATGCAGACGGGGACAATAAGAAGAACTTGTATTTTAATGATTTATTGCCAGAACGTTTTGGGCGAAAGCGTCAATATGCTTTAGGTAAAACTTCAGGTAAGGCGAATATTGAAAAGAATCTTCAGGAGTTAGGAATACACTTGTCTCAAGAGGATTTGAAAAAAGTTACCCAACGTATTATCGAACTTGGGGATAAAAAAGAGAAAGTTACACAAGAGGATTTACCGTATATCATATCCGATGTAATTGACAGTAGTTCAATCATTGAACAGAAAGTGGTGATTGACTCTTATGTGTTGATGCATGCCAAAGGATTACGTCCATCAGCTACGGTACGGATGATTATTGATGGGAAAATCTACGAGGAAAATGCACAAGGAGACGGTCAGTATGATGCATTTGTTACGGCCTTACGAAGCATCTATAAAAAAGTAGGACGTGTATTGCCAAAGCTAACAGATTATATGGTTAGGATACCTCCAGGAAGTAACTCGGATGCCTTATGCGAAACAGTAATTACTTGGCAACCCGAAGGAGGCAAAGAATTTAAAACACGTGGATTGGATAGTGACCAGACGGTATCGGCTATCACGGCCACTCAAAAAATGTTAAATATTATTTAGAGTCGATAGGTCAAAAGTTGGAAAGTTGAAAGTGAAAAACGACGAGAAAGTTTTCATGTCGTTTTGTTAGCTTTGTAAACTTTAAGACTTTGGACTTTGGACTTTCAAACTTTATAAACTAAATATAAAATGAAATTAAACATCGCTTTATTGGCTGGGGATGGAATCGGGCCAGAAGTAATCGAGCAAGCAGTTAAAGTATCTGATGCAGTTGCTGCAAAGTTTAACCATGACATCACTTGGAGACCAGCATTGACTGGTGCTGCAGCGATTGATGCAGTAGGTGAGCCTTATCCAGATGAGACACACGAGATTTGTAAGTCATCTGATGCTGTATTATTTGGGGCTATCGGACATCCAAAATATGATAATGATCCATCAGCTAAGGTGCGTCCGGAGCAAGGGTTGTTAAAAATGCGTAAAGCGTTGGGATTGTTTGCTAATGTGCGTCCTACATTTACTTTCCCTTCTTTGTTAGACAAATCTCCACTAAAAAGAGAACGTATCGAAGGAACAGATTTAGTGTTCTTACGCGAGTTAACAGGAGGTATTTACTTTGGCGAAAAAGGAAGAAGAGACAACGGAGATACGGCTTATGATAATTGTGTTTATACTCGTGAAGAAGTACAACGTTTGGCTAAAAAAGGATTTGAATTAGCCATGACGCGCTCTAAAAAATTATGTTGTGTGGATAAAGCTAACGTTTTAGAAACTTCACGTTTGTGGAGAGAAACCGTTCAAGCGATGGAAAAGGATTATCCAGAAGTTACAGTAAGTTATGAGTTTGTGGATGCTGTTGCAATGCGTTTGGTACAATGGCCTAATTCGTATGACGTATTGATTACAGAAAATTTGTTTGGAGATATCTTAACAGATGAAGCGTCTGTGATTTCGGGTTCTATGGGATTAATGCCATCAGCCTCTTTAGGTTCTGATATTGGATTGTTTGAACCTATTCATGGTTCATACCCACAAGCAACAGGTAAAAATATTGCAAACCCTATGGCAACAGTTTTATCGGCTGCTATGATGTTCGAAAACTTTGGATTACACGAAGAAGGAAATGCCATCAGAGAAGCGGTAAACAAAGCGTTGACACAAGGTGTTGTAACTGAGGATTTAGCAGATGGAGGAAAATCTTACAGCACTAAAGAAGTAGGTGATTGGTTAGCGGCTAACATCTAGTACTTTTAGGAAATATACTATCATAATCCCCTTTCCAAAATATATTTTGGAAAGGGGATTCTTTTTGGTTATTTTGTACTTCTTTTAAAAGCATATAATTCATGCAATTTATCAAGTCTGAGCTTCGAAAAATAGTAGACGATAGTACCACTTCACGAGGACGTGTTTTCGGGACTGTGATTCAGATTTTGATATTGGTTTCCATGTTTTCCTTTGCGGTAGAAACCTATCCCGATAATTCAGCACACACGTTGTTGGTACTACATGTTATTGATGCGGTTTGCTTATGTGTCTTTATGTTTGAGTATTTGGCTCGGATATATGTGGCAGAGGAAAAAATCAATTATATTTTTAGTTTTTTCGGTATTATTGATTTAATGGCCATTTTACCGTTTTTCTTAGTCAGCGCCATTGATTTAAGGGTGCTTAGGATATTTAGATTCTTTATCATTTTTAGAGCTTTTAAACTCATTCGATACAATCGTGCTTTTCATAGGATTCATTTGGCAGCGCGTATTGTTAAAGAAGAGATAACACTGTTCTTTATCATAACCATGATTTTTGTGTTCCTCTCTGCGGCTGGGATTCACTATTTTGAGTACGAAGCACAACCCGAAGTTTTTAAATCCGTTTTTCATAGTATGTGGTGGTCGATTGTAACGCTCACGACTGTAGGCTATGGGGATGTGTATCCGATTACCATGGGGGGGAAAATATTTACCTTTTTTGTGTTAATTATTGGTGTAGCTATAATTACTATACCTGCAGGTTTGGTGGCATCCGCTTTATCTCGTGCCCGTGAGATAGAAGATGAAGAACGCAAACGCCACAGAGAAATTGTTTACCAGCATTTTAAAGACAAAGAAGAGGAGGATGAGTCGATTCAATAAGAATAAACCCCTTCGTTATTTTGTAGGTTTAGGAGTGGTAATAGTTCTTTTGGAAGTGTTGTTAAATTTGTTTCCCATAGTTTTTTCCAATTTAACGGAAAGAGTAAGAATAAAGTCTGCGATGTTTCAGAATCGAAATTCTACTCAAATTCTTTTTTTAGGCAGTTCAAGGTTTAATGATGCAATAGCGCCAAAGAAGATTGTTCAATTCCTAGAAAATAATAATGATATAAAATTGAGGGCTTTCAATGGGGCATTTGCTTGGAATAATATTCAAAATTTGGATTTTTTCTTCAATAAAGCTATTGGTAAGCCAGGTTTGGATGTGGTGGTCATTGAGGTTTCTCCATTTCATCTTTTTTTTGAGAATAAAGAAGAGCTAGAGCAGGAAGGAATTGATGCGGTTGAATATAAACTTCAAAATTATCTGGCAGAACATTTAAAATTGGCGAGATGGCGAAGGTCATTTCGTGTTGAAAACCTCATAAAGACTCCCTTTATTGTGTTTTCGGATTATCTTGATGGAACAGAAATTTATCGCACAAACCTTATACAAGACGTCTTAGATAATAAAGGATATCAATTTACTGATTCAATACGAAAACTATGGCAGCCTGGATTGATTGTGCCTAATCAACCTATGAGTGGTTATGGAGAAGATTCTGTGATGCATATTTTGCAAAACATTGTTAAACTATCTGAAAAGCATAATGTGGATTTACTGTTTGTAATCCCTCCTACCGTTAACGAAAGGAATGAAAAAGAAAACTCAAAAGAAACGTTAGATTTTTATCAAAATGTAGCCAATAATACAGGACATACAATCCTAAATTATGGGACGTTAAATATTTCCGAAAATTTGTTTAGTGATAAGGATAGTCATTTGAATAAGGAAGGGAGGTCTTATTTCTCGTCTTCTTTGGCGGAGGTAATTGCTAAATACTACCCAAACCCGTAAAATGCTCTTTAATAGTTTAACATTTATCGTCCTTCATAGTATTGCTTTGGTTTTGTATTGGTCTTTGTCCAATCAAAAAATGCGATTGTTAGTATTATTGATTTCATCTTTTGTCTTTTATGGGTGGTTCTATTGGCCAGGTTTAGTGCTTTTGGCTATAACTATTCTTATCAACTATGGGCTGAGTTGGGGTGTAGACGTGTACCGAAAAAAATGGTTTTTTGTACTATCTGTAGTTCTTAACCTTTGTAATCTATCGTGGTTTAAGTATTCTGGTTTTTTGATTGAGAATATAGAACAGGCGTTGCATTTTTTTGGCTCGACCGTTACCCTCTCAAAACCCAATTATTGGTTACCATTAGGTATATCCTTTTATACTTTTCAGTTTTTAGGCTATTTGATTGATTTATATCGTGGAGAAGTTAAACACGAAAGGTCCCTATTAAACTTTGCAGTCTTCAAATGTTTATATGCGCAGTTGATTGCAGGGCCAATTGTGAGGGCTTCGGAGTTATTACCACAATTGAATATCAAAGCCAAGTTCGATAGTACAGCTTTTCAAAAGGGTTTCTTTTTGATGGTAGGAGGTTTGTTTATTAAAATTTGTGTGGCTGATATCTTATCGCAGTTTGTGGATTATGGATTTGGAAATGCTACTGAATTAAGTACACTTCACGCTTGGTTGACCTTATATGGTTTTTCATTTCAGATATTGAGTGATTTTTGGGGCTATTCTACTATCGCTGTGGGGGTTGGTTTAATGTATGGAATAACCTTACCGGAAAACTTTAATTTGCCTTATACGGCTATTTCTTTACAAGATTTTTGGCGCAGGTGGCATATTACGTTATCCGTTTGGTTTAGAGATTATTTGTACATCCCATTGGGAGGAAATAGAACGCAGCATGGGCCATATAAGAACATGATTATTACGATGACAATTGCGGGGATATGGCACGGTGCAGGTTGGAATTTTGTCATTTGGGGATTGGGACATGGAGTGTTTTTGGCTATAGAAAGAGGCTTTAACTTTCAGAAGCTAAACAGTGCTAATAAATGGGTCAAATTGGGAAGAACGTTTATCATATTCAATGTAGTGAGTCTTTTGTGGGTGTTTTTCAGAGCGGTTGATTTTAATCAAGCCGTTCTGTTTTTAGAGGCGCTATCCTTACCGCCCTATAGTGCCAAAACCTCACACCAAGAAACCTTAATCATTACTATTTTGCTCTTTTCTTTATTTCATAAAAGGCTAGGGCGTTTATTTGTGGGGGATAATTTTACTGCATTGTCTTTGCGTAAGCAAATCGGGTTAACAGCAATTTTATTACTACTGATTTTTGCTTATGCAGATGCTCATTTAGATTTTATCTACTTTGTATTTTAAAAAGAAGCAGAGAGATGTCTGTATTATCTTTTTGATACAGTCTTATATATTTTGTTAACTTAGCGTTACGAAAAAGCGTAGTTGTAAAAACTGTATTTATGTCTGTAAAAATAATTGGTTCAGGGAGTTGTGTTCCTAACAACAAAGTGGTGAATAGTGACTTCTCGAATCATGTATTTTTAAATGCAGACGGTTCTGCTTTCAAAGGCAACAACGACTCGGTTATTCAAAAGTTTCATAAGATTACGGGGATATTAGAAAGACGTTATGCAGATGATACGCAAAGTACTTCTGATATCGCCACTATTGCTGCTGAAAAAGCGATTGCTGATGCGGGTATAGATAAAGAGACGATAGATTATATCATTGTAGCACACAATTTTGGAGATATACCTTCTGGAAGTAATCAATCCGATATGATTCCTAGTTTAGGGTCAAAAGTCAAACATCTTCTACAGATAAAGAATCCGAAGTGTGTTGCTTACGATTTGATTTTTGGATGTCC
The DNA here is from genome assembly GCA_020635875.1 of Flavobacteriales bacterium. GTDB lineage: Bacteria > Bacteroidota > Bacteroidia > Flavobacteriales > Flavobacteriaceae > Flavobacterium. Next base: position 184,041 of record JACJYY010000005.1, on the reverse strand, counting down.
AGGTTGGGTAGAGGGAATGATTCAGGCGAATGCATTTATTAATGCCGGTCTAGCCAAAAGATGTTTAGTAATTGGAGCCGAAACACTATCTAGAGTAACTGATCCTCATGATCGGGATTCTATGATATATGCGGATGGAGCGGGAGCGACAATTATCGCACAATCCGATGAAAAAGGAGGAATACTATCACATGAATCAGCAACGTACACCGTTGATGAATCTGGTTTTTTGTTTTACGGAAAATCCTATAATTGTGAATTGCCTGATAATCAGAAATACATTAAAATGTTTGGTCGCAAAATCTATGAGTTTGCTTTAACCAATGTTCCGACAGCGTTACAAACTTGTTTGGATGCAAGCGGTTTCGGGATACACGATATCAAAAAGATTTTGATTCATCAAGCGAATGAAAAAATGGATGAAGCTATTGTTGACCGTTTCTATAAATTGTATGGAGAGCAAGTGCCAAAAGACATTATGCCGATGATCATTCATGAATTTGGTAATAGTAGTGTGGCGACTGTACCTACTTTATATGATTTAATCAAAAATAACCAGCTAGGAGACAAACATAGTTTTGCTCAAGGTGATGTTATTTTGTTAGCTTCTGTAGGTGCAGGGATGAATATCAATGCCATCGTATATCAGGTCTAAATTATGTACGAGAATTCGTATCCAGTCAAAAGGTTTATCAAAACCCTTCAATTTTTAAGAAAACACGTTAAGCCAGAAGAATCTATATTGGATTTGGGTGTTTCAAACCCTTTTTCTGAAATTATGATTAGGGAAGGCTATGCGGTTACCAATACCACAGGAGAGGATTTGGATGAAAATCAAGAAACATTAAAAACAGCAACCGCTCAAGTGGTTACGGCTTTCGAAATATTCGAACACCTACTGAATCCTTATACTGTTCTTAAGTCAATACAAGCCGATAAGTTATTGATTTCTGTGCCGATGCGTTTATGGTTCAGTGCTGCCTATCGCAGTAAAACAGATACTTGGGATAGACACTATCACGAGTTCGAATCATGGCAATTGGATTGGTTGCTCGAAAAAACAGGATGGACAATTAAAGATTCTGTAAAATTCACGCATCCTACAAAAAAAATAGGCTTTCGCCCATTTTTAAGATGGTTTACTCCTCGTTATTATTTAGTGTACGCTGAACGAATTAAATAGGTTCTCCGTATAAATCAAACTCAGTGGCATTGATTGTGATGCGTTTTAAAGGGGTTTAGAATTTGAAAAATAAAACTTTACATTTGTGGTATCAATTTTTATGAAAGATGAATTACAAAATATCATTTCAGGAAAGAGCGAAGTTAGGTTTGGAGATGCTGTCCAAGCAATTACCCGTTACCTTAGAGGAAGCAAAAGCCCAAGCAATTCGCTTAAGACAAGCAAGCAAATCAAAAGTGAAGAGGCAGAGAGCTTAAGGATTTTATTTTTTAACAGGTTCTCCGTATAAATCAAACTCAGTAGCGTCAATGATTTTGATTTGCGCGAAGTCTCCCGTTTTCAAATAATATTGGGAAGCATCAATCAATACTTCATTATCTACATCAGGACTGTCAAACTCTGTTCTGCCTACAAAGTGCCCGCCTTCTTTGCGATCGATGATGCATTTATAAGTTTGTCCAATTTTTTCTTGATTCAATTCCCAAGAGATTTGAGATTGGATTTCCATGATTTCATTAGCACGTTCTTGTTTGATATCATCAGGAACATCGTCCACTAATTCGTACGCGCCTGTATTTTCTTCGTGAGAGTAGGTAAAGCAACCCAATCTTTCAAAACGCATATCTTGCACCCAATCTTTTAAGATTTGGAAATCCTCCTCTGTCTCTCCAGGATAACCCACAATTAACGTAGTACGAATAGCCATGTCTGGAACACGTTCTCTAAAGTCTTTAATCAGTTGAGTGGTTTTGTCGTATGTAGTTCCTCGTTTCATGGATTTCAGGATCTTATCTGAAATGTGTTGTAAAGGAATGTCTAAGTAATTACAAATTTTAGGTTCTTTCTTCATCAAGTCCAACACATCCATCGGGAATCCTGTAGGGAAGGCATAATGCAGACGAATCCATTCGATGCCATCAATGGCAGCTAATTTTTCTAATAATTCAGCTAGGTTACGTTTCTTATATAAATCCAAACCATAATAGGTAAGGTCTTGTGCAATTAAAATGAGTTCTTTGACTCCATTTTGGGCTAAACCTTTGGCTTCAGCTACTAATTTCTCTATCGGCTGAGAAACGTGTTTGCCTCTCATAATAGGGATAGCACAAAAACTACATGGGCGGTCGCAACCTTCAGCAATCTTTAAATATGCGTAATTCTTAGGGGTGGTTGTCACACGTTCTCCTAACAATTCATGTTTGTAATCTGCACCCAGAGCCTTTAAAAGTTGTGGGAGTTCGGTCGTGCCAAAAAACTGGTCGATGTTAGGGATTTCTTTTTGTAAATCGGGTTTATAACGTTCAGATAAACATCCTGTAACAAATACTTTGTCAACCAGTCCATCTTCTTTTTTTTGAGCGTAGTTTAAAATGGTGTTTATGGATTCTTCTTTGGCATTATCGATAAAACCACACGTATTGATGACGATGATGTTACCTTCTTCTTTTTCAGGAGCTTCATGAGTAACCGTTTTGCCATTGGCTTTTAATTGTCCCATTAATACTTCACTGTCGTAAACGTTTTTAGAGCAGCCTAGTGTCACGACGTTAATAGTGTTCTTTTTTAAAGATTTTGTTCTCATGAATGCAAGAATTAGTAAACGGAGGCAAAATTACGCTTTATTATTGGAATAAAATGACCTTAAAAAGTTCATAAAATAGTGGATAACTTTTAGTTGTACTAATTGTAATAGCTAAGGAAAATTGTAAATAAATGAAGATTAAGTGTTTGCAGATACAATTTATTGTTGTAGTTTTGCGTCCCCTTTATAGGGATTGGAATGTTTAATTTAAATTATTAATTGTGGACGCATTAAGTTACAAGACAATATCAGCGAACAAATCTACCGCACAAAAGGAGTGGGTTGTCGTTGATGCTGAGGGACATAGCTTAGGACGTTTTGCTTCAAAAGTAGCGATGTTACTGAGAGGTAAATACAAGCCTAGTTACACACCTCACGTGGATTGTGGTGATAACGTAATTGTTATCAACGCAGAAAAAATTAATCTGACAGGAAATAAGCTGGCAGATAAAAAGTACATCCGTCATACTGGTTATCCAGGAGGACAAAGAGTTTTAACAGCTAGTGTATTGCAGGCAAAAGACCCAGCAAGACTAATTGAGAAAGCGGTTAAAGGGATGTTGCCAAAAAACAAATTAGGAGCGGAATTATTCCGTAACCTAAACGTAAATGTTGGTGGTGAGCATAACAATGCAGCTCAAAAACCAAAAACTATTAACATAAACGAATTAAAATAATGGCAATTCATACAATCGGAAGAAGAAAAACGTCAGTTGCTCGTATTTACCTTTCAGAAGGGTCAGGAAAAATTACTGTAAACAAGAAAGATCTTGCAGTATATTTCCCTACAGCAACTTTACAATACAAAGTAAGACAAGCTTTGGAATTAACTGAAAACGGAGAAAATTTCGACGTTAATGTTAATGTTTACGGTGGAGGAACTACTGGACAAGCAGAAGCAGTTCGTATGGCAATTGCAAGAGCACTATGCGAATCAGATGCTGAAAACAGAGCGATTCTTAAACCAGAAGGCTTGTTAACGAGAGATCCAAGAATGGTTGAGCGTAAAAAATTCGGTCAGAAGAAAGCACGTAAAAAATACCAGTTCTCTAAACGTTAATGTGTTGGGTCTGTGTATACAGACAAGTATTAAAAAAGTTATTGTTGATCCCATATCAAATTGGGAAGTTAGTTTAGCATCTAAATGTATAAGGCCGATTCATCGCCACTTGTATATTGCTAGTTAAGTCAACGGAACGTAAACTAAAGAAAAAATGGCAAAAATAGAAGCAAAAGAATTATTAGAAGCAGGTGTTCACTTTGGACACATGACTAGAAAATGGGATCCAAATATGGCTCCTTACATTTATATGGAGCGTAATGGTATTCATATCATTAACCTATATAAAACAGCAGCTAAAATCGAAGAAGCAGGAGAGGCTTTAAAGAAAATAGCAGCATCAGGTAGAAAAGTATTGTTCGTAGCTACCAAAAAACAAGCAAAAGACATCGTAGCAGAGAAAGCAGGAGCCGCTAACATGCCATACATCACAGAGAGATGGCCAGGTGGAATGCTAACTAACTTCCTAACTATCCGTAAAGCTGTTAAAAAAATGGCTACTATTGATAGAATGAAGAAAGATGGTACATTCTATACTTTATCTAAAAAAGAGCGTTTACAAGTAGATCGTTTACGTGCTAAATTAGAAAAGAACTTAGGGTCTATTGCTGATATGACAAGATTGCCAGCTGCGTTATTCGTAGTGGATATTAAAAATGAGCATATTGCAGTAAAAGAAGCACAAAAATTAAACATTCCAGTGTTCGCAATGGTGGATACAAACTCAGATCCAAGAGGAATTGATTATGTAATCCCATCAAATGACGATGCTTCTAAATCTATTGACAAGGTGTTATCATTGATAGCTGGTTATATCATTGAAGGTTTAGCGGACAGAAAAGCTGAGAAAGACGGTTCAGATGTATCTGATGAAATAGATGCTGAAGAAGAAGTAACAACAGCAACAGTAGTTGATTCTACTGAAGAATAATTTATTAAAAAGAAAAAAGTAATCATGGCAGTTAATATCACAGCAGCCGAAGTCAACAAGTTAAGAACTCAGACTGGAGCGGGAATGATGGATTGTAAAAAAGCCTTAGTGGAAGCTGAAGGTAATTTTGAACTAGCAATCGAAAACTTAAGAAAAAAAGGTCAAAAAGTAGCAGCTAACCGTGCTGATAGAGCGTCTTCTGAAGGGGCAGCTATCGCGGTAGTGAACGCAGACCAAACAGCAGGAGTGGTGATCTCATTAAATTGTGAGACTGACTTCGTTGCGAAGAACGAATCTTTCGTAAAATTAGCTCAAGACTTGGCTAATTTAGCATTGACTTGTGCTTCAAAAGAAGCGTTATTAGAAGCTGAATTTGGAGGAATGAAAGTAGCTGATAAGTTAATTGAGCAAACAGGTGTTATCGGAGAGAAAATCGAAATCGGTGGTTTCGAGAAAATCGAAGGAGCATTTGTAGGATCTTATATCCACGCGGGTAACAAAATCGCTACAATCACTTCTTTGTCTGCGAATGTAGCAGGAGCTGAAGAAGTAGCTAAAAATGTTTCTATGCAAGCAGCAGCGATGAACCCATTGGCGTTAAACGAAGATGGAGTGGATGCTGAGGTTGTGGCTAAAGAAATTGAAATTGCTAAAGATCTTTTACGTCAAGAAGGTAAACCAGAAGCTATGTTAGATAACATTGCTAAAGGTAAATTAGGGCGTTTCTTTAAGGATAACACTTTAGTAAAACAAGATTACATTAAAGACAGCAAACAAAGCGTTGAACAATACGTTAAGTCTGTTGATGCATCTTTAACTGTAACAGGATTTAAGAGAGTTGCTTTAGGATAATCTCCTAAAACTTCAGAGATAGAAAGTCCCCTGTTCATTGAGCAGGGGACTTTTTTTATGCTTTTTTCACAAAAAGATTTGAGGCAATTTTATACGAAATCATACTTTCCTTGCCATTAATCAAAACGTTGCAAGACTGATCAAAGGGTTCTACTGCGAGTAATACGATATGTGTGCCCAACGAAATATTAATCTTGTCTAAGTAAGCCAGGAACGAGTCCGAGCTATCTTTTACACCCACACACAGGTAGGTACAGTTAATTTCAGCTTCGGGTAAGAGGATTTTATCAATAGTTTGTAAAATACCGTCTTTGTCAGGGATGGCATCACCGTGGGGATCATGACTGGGGAAGCCTAAAAATTGATCAAGCCTGTCAATTAGTTTTTCTGATTTAATATGTTCTAGTTCTTCGGCAATTTCATGCACTTCATCCCATGAAAATTCAAGTTTGTGCACTAGGAATGTTTCCCATAAGCGGTGCTTTCTTACCAATGACAACGCCAATTGTTTTCCTGTTTCGGTCAAAAATACACCTTGATATTTTACATAGTCTACCAGCTTTTTTTCTGCTAGTTTTTTGACCATATCTGTTGCCGATGAGGGTTTGGTCTCCATTTTAGCCGAAATAGCATTAGAGCTTATCCCTTTGTTACTGGTCAAAGATAAGAGGTAAATTACCTTGATATAATTTTCTTCGGATTGGGTCATTGACCAAAAGTTTAATTTAATAGCAAAAGTAAGTTTATTTTTTTAGTGCCTCTAGTAAGCTAATTTATGGTCGTTCAGTTCTACATCAAATTTTACTTTTGCTCCCAATACTTTAAACACTTTTAAAATTGTCGAAAATCTGGCGTCAGTCGCGCTATTCTCGATTTTTGAAATCTGTGCCTTTTTAACTCCAACAAGTTCTCCTAGCTGTTCTTGAGTCAGGTTTCTTTCTTTTCGTGCTTTTTTAATTTCATATCCAAGCAAATCAAGTCGAAGTTCGTTGTCAAATTCGTCTCGCTTTTTTGTTCCTTTTTTACCGATATAATTATCAGTCAGTTCTTCTAAACTATATGTTTTCATTTCCTTTTGTTTTTTTCGTTAAAATACTGTAGTCTTACTCGTTCCGCTTTTTCAATCTCCTTTTTGGGTGTTTTATCGGTCTTTTTAATTATTCCGTGTGTTGAAACTACAACGGTATCTTCTTTGTCTGTTTTGTCCCAAAAGGCGAAAAGTCGATAGTAAGCTTTGTTGTATTTAGTCCTAAACTCCCAAATTTCATCTTGTAACTTTTTAAAAAGTTCATTATCATTTGTCCTTTGTGATTTCCAAATGTTGTAAATTATTTTCTCTCGGCTTTTTTCGTCAACGCTGTCAAGAAATTCTTTTGCTTCTTCTAAAATATCAACTCGAAATTTTTGTTCTTCCATTCAAATCTTTTCACAAAGATAAATGTTTCTTTTTTAGGAAACTAATGTTTTTTCTTGATTCTGTTTTATGCTTTTGCACAACGCCGAAATATATGGTCTAAATGTTGACTAAAATATTACTGTATCGTGTTTTGGGTTAGTGCGTAACGACTTTTGAGGGATAGAAACCAAATCGCATCATTATTATGAAAAAGAATCACCTATTAGTCTTTATTATTTTTTTGTTTTCAATATTTGTGAACAGCCAAGTCGTAAAAACCATTACCCAAGATTATAATCAAGGAAAAATGACTTACCAGTATTACGAAGATCCTGAAACGTCGAAGTATATTAAACATGGCACTTTTAAATTTCAAAAAACAGAAAAAAACGAAGGCGGGACATATAACGAAAGCATTACAGGCGCATTTAAAGATGGATTTAGAGACGGCGCTTGGCATTTTACCATCACTAAGGTTGATTGGCCTAATTCGTCAGGTACATACACTACCGAAACTACTACATCGGTTCAATCGTTTAAATCAGGTACACCACACGGTTTATGGAAGCTGAATAGTACATACAAAACCAGACCCAAAATTATTGTATACGGTAGATACGTATGGGGAGCCTACGACACGCCTTATACCGAGTATGCCTCCACTAACTATAGTAACGGACATTTAACAGGCGTTACCACATCAAAATTAGCAGATAAAAAAACAGCAGTTACGGTTACCATAAATCAGCATGGTTTTTTAACTGGTAATCATGTTTTTCAGATGACATACGAAAACGAAGAGGTTACGTGTAACGAAAAGGGGATTTTGACTAAAATGGTACGTCGTGACAAAAAGGGAAATGTAAAATCGAAGTACGATATTGAACCTGAACTCCTACAAATTGCCGAAAAACACCTTAAAAACGAAATAACCACCACCGAATTAAAAGAAAAAAGAATTATAGTAGACACCTCGTATGCCAATGAGTACACTAATTTGCAATATATTTTTGAACGAGATCATTTTGTGTTAAGACATTTAGGAGGTGACAAAACCTATAATGCCAAAAAAAGTAGTCTGCAGCGTAATTATGGGATGTATATCGTGGCTAGCAAAATAGCTTATATAGACATAAGCAAAGATTACGTGCTTACGGAAATGCGAAGATCTAAAAATATAGAAGGTTATGAAGGTTTTATAGAGCGAAACCGAGACCATTTAAGACCAGAAGATATTTCACTATTGTTAGATGAGAAGGAGCGCTATTTGGCCAATAAAGAATTTGAGAGAAAATTTAATGAAGATATTGAAGTCATTAGGGCTTATGTTGCCTCAGATAACAAGTACTTCATTAGTGAGGATTTTGAGATTGAAAAAGTAATATATGAAAAAGCAAAACCCATTCTCGAAGACATTAATCAATCTAAAACAGCTTTACGAGAAGTTGTAACTTATTTACTTAAGGCATATGAACCCATTAAGCAGTATGGCAATACGTTGGATGAATATCTAAGCTTTGATTTTAAGGGTTTACAGCAAAAATCAGGAGAATATTCCAAAGATATCGTGGAAATAGTAAATCCTACACAAAAAGCAATTGATACTGCACTTGTAAAAGGTAGAAAAGCCGATTTAAAAATCTTTGAAGTGAAATCAGCTTATGGCAAAATTAACATCGAAAACATCCCTAATAATAGCGATAGATACACCTATATGCAATTGTTTAACAGTTATAAAATTAACAGTTATGGTGCTGATAAATTTTTGCCTAGCAATGACGTAAAACTATATAAGCAGTTTGAAGATTTTATTGAAGTAAGAAAAAAGGAGCTAAAGGCTTGTAGTGACATCAAGCAAATGTTAATAGTTGTTGAGGGGATAAATGCGATAGGCAATAAAGTAATTGCGCTAAAAGGTCAAGATATTAAGGGATTATTGAAGCTTTTGAAAAAAGAGCCCGACTTTGAAAAAAGAATAACTTTGTTGTTGAATTATTAAAAAAGACAGCTCTTTGAGGGGGGTAATTTTGATATAGGAGAGAGTTTAATTTGTGGTATAAAACAGATAATCTTTAACACAATCCGCTATGTTTCTAAGAAAAGGAGACCTTGTGCAATTTGAATCCTCAACACCATCTCAAATTGCATGGGGCAATAACGACGACCCAGAATTAGTATTACAAAAGAATCAAGTGTATGAAGTCGAAAAAGTACAACTGCGCTCCTATCATACTAAAATCCACCTAAAAGGGATTGAAGGGAAATTTAACGGGGATTCTTTTCGCCTTGTAAAAAGCAGCGAACTACCAATACCTAAAATTGCCTATTTACACGGATTAGAATCTACCAATAAAGGGGCTAAAACGGATTGGTTAAAATTTATAGCCAATATTTACGCACCTAAAATTGACTATACCCAATCCGAAATATACCAAACTCTAAAAGCCAAAATTATAGCCTTTAAACCCGACCTTATCATCGGATCGTCTATGGGTGGGTATTTTGCGTTTGAAATCGCTAAAGAACTCAATTACCCTGCTCTTTTATTTAACCCTGCTTTGCATTCCCGAAGTTTTGAGCCTGATATGTCGGGACATCAAATCGGGCAACATAATCCGCGGATGCAAGTTGTTTTAGGTGAAAATGATAAGGTTATAAACCCCGAAAAAACCTTGGAGATCTTACGTAACAGAGATCTAATGAATATCGATTTTACCTTTTTGGATATTGAGCATCGGATTCCGTATAGGGTGTTTAGGGATGAGGTTGAGGAGGTGTTAAACAAGAAAATTTATAGGTAGGGAAAGGATTTATCAAGTAGAATTTTATACATTGCAGTATGCAATATTAACAAATAATTACAAATTTTAAGACTAAAAATATTATGAAAGAAGTAAGGTAGATTCAACTAGCAAATGCAATTTTTTGATTTATAAAATTAAAAAATACTTCATAAGGTTTTTTAAACCCTAGGTTTTTCCTTGGTCTATTATTTAGTTTCATTTGTATTTTGTTGATATTATTTGTGTTATGTTCTGTAATGGGTTTGTTTTTTGGGTAATATTGCCGTAATAGTTTGTTCATATATTCTATTTGTCCTTTTTCCCAGGAGCAATAAGGATTGGTAAAAAAAGTTTTTGCATTTAACTTTTCAGCAACTACTTGGTGTTGGGCAAATTCAAGGCCATTGTCCATAGTAATGGATTTAACCCATTTTTTATACGGTAATAATGTGTCTGTCATTGCTTTGCTGACACCCTCTGCGTTTTTTCCATTAGGTAAATAGGCTATTAGGAGCTCTTTTGACACCCTTTCTGTTAATGTAAGTATAAAACCTTTGTGGTTTTTCCCAGCTATTAAATCAGCTTCCCAATGTCCAAATTCGTCACGTTTGTTTGCTTTTTCTGACCTGTTTTCTACACCAACTCGGTTCTTGATTTTAACTTTTGTTGCACCGCCAACCGGACGTTTTCTGTGCTTTAATTGATGACGTAAATGCTTGTATAGTGTGCCACCATTTTCCTTGTCTAATCTAACATATTGATAAATACGCTCAATAGACACCATTTCAATTTTTTGACTTTTACAATAGCCTACTATTTCTTCTGGAGACCATTGTTCGTATTCTATATAATAACGTACTTTTTTCTCAATAGCTTTTGTAAAACGTCTAACACTAGTAAAGCGTTCCTTTCGCTCTGAAGCCATTTCATTGGCTTTTTCTGGATTGTAATTGCCTCGTTTTAAACTGTTCCTTTTAAGTTCCCTACCTACCGTACTTAAGTGAACGTTAAGTTCTTTTGCTATGGTGGTCTTATTAAATCCATTGTTGAGCATTACCGATAAAACGTATCTTTGCTCCTTAGTTAAATGCTTCATATTACAACTTTTAGGACGGAGACTAATATAATAGTGTTTACCTATTCGGAACAAAGAGAAGAGATATCTCTCTCTTCTTTTGTCCGAAAAAATAAAGTATAAGCCCCGTTAAAAATTGCATTTACTAATTGAAACTAATATTTAATAATATCACTAGTTATTTATTATGGTGTTATATACTTATTAGACAGTCCCATAGGAATCTATCTACTTGTTTACGTAGTATTTGTATTTATGGTTCGCTATTTTAAAAAAATGAGAGCTGTATTAAGTGTTGATTCCAAAGGGCTTATCTGTGCACATCTTCCGATTTTATTTTTGTCTAGAACTAGAGTAGATTTTAACAAAGTTATTTATTTCGCTTTTGAAGGTTTTGGCAATCACAATAGAAGTAATTTATATGTCTTTTATTATTATGATGAGTTTAACAAAATAAAAGTAGGCTCTCTTTTTTATTTTAGGTTTTTTAGTAATAAAAAATTAGTAGAGTTACTTAATTTTTTAAATTCACGTATCAAAATAGATACTAAATCCTTTGAGTGTTTAGGGATAGAATACAAGAATGGTCATTTCTCAGATGAACCGTATCAAACGTATAGTGTTGTGAAAAAAATATTAGTCTCTTTATTTCGTGTTCCAAGGGGGAGATTTTGAAAGACCAAATACGACAAGATAAGGTTGGAACCCCCGCGCTGGCTCCAGCATTAGTAAATAAAGGGCTGGTTCGAGGTTCTAGCTCGGACCGATTAGGAGTAAGAAATAATCCCTGACAGATGATGTTGGGATTGTTTTTTAGTAATGTCCTTTAACCGAAAGAATGGTTATAGTGATGATGTCATCTTGTACTTTGTATACGATTCTATGCTCACGATTTATTCTACGAGACCATAAACCCGTTAGTTCGTATTTGAGTTCTTCGGGTTTACCTGTACCCGTAAAAGGGTGCTGTTGAATTTCTATAAGAAGAGCAGCGATTTTTTTAAGTAAAGCTTTATTACCAGTCTTTTTAAACTCTTTTAAATCTTTTTCAGCCTGTTTGGTGTAGATAATTTGATAAGCCATTTATTCTATTCCTAAGAAGTCAGAAATATTATCAATACGAGTAACTTGACCCTCTTCCATTTGCTTTACAGACTTTTGTATTTTTTTGACAAACTCAGGATTATAAGGACTACTATCTTTTTCAACGACAGACACAAAATCCAAAGTTTTTAAGAACTTTAGAAGAGTCTTAAATTTAGACTGGTCTTTTATTTTTAAAGTTATATGTTCCATAATTAGGCTAATTTTTCTTGTAACGAATTATTTTGCGCATCCTTAAGCATTACATCAAGCATGTACAAAATACGCTCTTTATAATCAGGTTTAACCTTTTGTAATATTTCAAGTCTATACATCATTTTTTTATCCTTAAGTAGTACAGTAGTATCTCCCACCAAGTAATCCAAAGAAACCTCTAGAGCTTCAGCAATGTTTTTAGCAATATCAATAGAAGGAGTTCTTTCGTTCCTTTCATAACGACCAATAATAGCAGCGGATGTTCCAATTTTATTAGCGACATCCTCTCTTTTTAACCCCTTTTCTTCACGAACTGTTTTTAATCGAAGCCCAAAATCTGTACTCATAATATGCTGAATTTAACCAAACTGTGTGTATAAACACAAAATTATAGCATCGTTCGGTTAAAAACAAATCCGAAAGTCTTGGTTTGTTTTTGCCAAATGTATACATTTGTAACCAAACTGTAACAAAAAATAATTTTTAATTTTTTTCACATGGACATCCAAGAGATTAAAAACAGCCTAGATATTATCGTTGTAGCGGAGCATTTAGGCATAGCAGTAAACCCAAAACGCATCGAGCGATATGTCCCTTCCATGATGATAAAAATCCAAGTTTACAGTTTAGTAAAGAAAAACAAATAGCAACCTGTTTTAGTAGTAAGTGCAATGCAGGGACAATGGATGTCATCAGCTTGACCCAAAAGAAACTGAATCTATCCACTCACGAAACCCTAAACTACCTCACACAACTAATCCCTGCTATCCATCCAACTACCACAAAACCCCAAGAGATGCAAGAAGAAAAAAGAAATTACCATGAAGATTTTGAGCAAATGCAAAGCAGTTTATTGAACAGTAGTACAGCCAAAGAATATCTTAAAACAAGAGCGATAGACTGGCAAGCGATTAAAGGCTTGCCAGTCGGCTACAATGCTTTTAAGAATAGTAAGTTCAACTATTTAAGAGGTTGTGTAACCTTTGGATTGTTGGATAAAAACGGCAAAGTTGTATCGATGTATGGTCGAAGCATCCGAGACAACGACAAAGCCAAACACTATTACACCCCCAACCGACAAGGATTATATCCAAGCTACCCATCGAGTAGCACTCGAAAGCTGATACTTACAGAAAGCGTTATTGATGCAGCGACATTACTAAGTTTAAAAGAAGATTTAGAAGCAGAAGTTTTAGTATTATACGGTACAAACGGACTAACTCCCGAACACGTACACGCCATCCAACAATTACCTGAACTAGAAGAAATAATTTTATTCTTTGATGGAGACCAAGCAGGTAAACAGGCCAATGAAAAACATGGCCAGTTTTTACAAGAATTATTACCCAATGTAATCATCAGTACTGTAACAACTTTAGAAGATGAAGACATCAATAGTATTGCCCAGGGACATGAGCCTGAAATTTTTATTCAGTTACTAAAGGACAAAAAAACCTTTTTATTTTCATCAGAGGAAAAACTCGCACCAATGGTGCAAGAATTAGAAGTCAATCAAAAATCATCTACTGAAGAAAAAAACTTAATACTTACGACTTACGCCTTAATACAAGCAACTCGAACAACATCCGTTACACTACCGAAACCGCCAATTACTATATCAAAGGAGGTATCCGTAAAGATTTAGATAGTTTAAAAGTAACCTTGGTCATCGAGTCGAGCGGCTCGACACCCAAATTAAAGAGTAGAATGAAATTAGACCTTTACGAGGACAAACAAACGGAACGCGTGGCACGCGATGCAAGTGAGAAATTAAACCTACGTTCTGATTTAATAGAAAGCGACCTAAATATTTTAACTGATTTACTAGACGAATATCGCGAGTCGGTAGTCGGACAATCAGAACAAGAACAGGAACAAAGAATAATCATACCACCCACAGAAAAAGACAAGTGCATTAAGTTCTTAAAAACCCCCAATCTCTTACAAAACATCAACGAATTAATCGGCAAAAGTGGCGTAGTAGGCGAAGAAAACAACCGTTTGTTTTTGTTCGGAATAGCCAGTAGTTACAAAATGAACGATACACTACATGCCCTAATACAAGGGAGTTCAGGAAGTGGAAAAACACACCTACTGACCACTATCATGGATTTTATGCCACCAGAAGATACCATCAGCCTAACAAGAGTAACCGAAAGCAGTTTTTACAACTATGGCCAGTACGAACTACAAAACAAACTCATAGGCATGGAGGACTATGACGGCTTAGAAGAAAAAGCAGAGTTAGCTTTTAGAGAATTACAATCCAAAGGCATGATAAGCAGCAGTACCTCCGGAAAAGACGAACACACCGGACAAATCACCGGCTATATCAAAAAAGTATACGGACCAATAGCCAGTTTAAGTGCCACCACACAAGGAGAAATTTACGAGGATAATATGAGTCGCTGTTTTTTAGTAGCTGTAGACGAGTCTGCAGAACAAACCCAAAGAATCATCAAATACCAAAACCAACGAGCCGCAGGAAAGATTAACAAACAAAAAGAAAAAGAAACCCAAACCTTTTTACGCAACTGCATGAGACTGTTGCAACCAATGGAAGTCATAAATCCCTATGCTGATAAAATAGACTTACCCCAAGAAGCCCATAAAATCAGAAGATTAAACGACCTTTTTCAGAGTTATGTCAAGCAAATCACTATCCTCAATCAACATCAGCGGTCGAGAGCCTCGACAGGCGAATTACTAACACAGAAAGAAGATGTACAAACAGCCATAGAAATCATGTTTGACAGTATCATATTAAAAGTAGATGAGTTGGATGGAAGCTTAAGAGATTTTTATGAGAAGCTAAAAAACTACGTCAAAACCAAAGGCAAAAACTATGAATTTGGACAGCGAGAAATCCGCCAGACCTTTAGAATCAGCAAAAGTCAAATGCACCGTAATATCAATAGTTTATTAGAATTAGAATACATCGTAAAAACCTATGTAAGTGCAAGAAATACCTTCCATTACAAAATAGCTTACTGGGATAATATGGATAAAACAAGACAAAGAATCAAAGACCAATTACACAAACAACTAGACCAATTATAAAAAATAAAATAACTAGAGTTCCAAACCCATGGAACGCTAAATGGGACGGTCAAATGACAATGAGTCAATAAGTTAGATAGTAGCGTCCCGCGTTCCAAGAAAATACCAAGACGGGCATGAGAGAAAATAAACTATCCACCCACATTGTGGGTTTTAGATTACACCTAGAAAGATTAGGTTACTCCAAGAGCAGCACCCATATGCTACCCAACTGCGTGAGAGCCTTTTTAGAGCATCAACCCCACAATCAACTAGAAAATATAACATCAGCAGACATCGTCTGCTTTAAGGAATATTTACAAGAAAGACCCCATCAACGTAGAGCAGGAGGATTAAGCGAAAGATACATCCATCATCATATGTACGGCTTAAAATTATTTTTTAGATGGCAACAAGAAAAAGGCAGCTTACAACAAAATCCGATAAGTCCACTAGAATTTACTACCCCACGAAGCACCCCGAGAACCATATTAACCCAAGACGAAATCAAATCAAACAATTATACAAAGCCACAGAAACGTATCGAGAACGAGCAATATTATCCCTTTTTTATGGCTGTGGACTCCGCAGAACCGAAGGCGAAAAACTGAATATAAAAGACATCCATTTTAGAAACAATTTACTCTATGTGAGAGAAGGCAAAAACAAAAAGAGGAGAGCCATCCCCATATCCCAACAAGTAAAAACCGACCTGCAGAACTATATCTACAAAGAAAGAAAAGGAGAGGATCAGGCAGTAATTTTAAATCAAATAGGCAGACGAATGAGAGGAGATGCTTACAATAAAATCCTAAAAAATATCATTGTAAAATCGAACGTCTCCCATCTAGAATCTGACATCTCTTTGCATTGCTTGAGACATAGTATAGCAACTCATCTCTTAGAAAGCGGTTTATCAGTAGAATATGTACGAGACTTTTTAGGACATAAGAATTTAGAAAGCACCCAAGTATATACCAGGGTAAACAAAGGACAACTTTACAAACTTTCTACTTTATAACTTTAATACTAATGATTTATGGAGTTTACAGACTACTTAAGCAACAAAGTTGCCCCAAGCACCGCTAAAAGATATAACAGAGAAGTAGAATTATTTTTTCTTTTTCAGTTGAAAGAAAAAAGCAGACATCCCAAAGAAGCCACCTATCAAGATGTTATGGATTATCTAGGGCAACTAAGAAAAACCCAACAAAATCTAAGCTGTAGTTTACATGGTATCAAAAACTATTACAAATACTTAGTCGTTACAGGAGAAAGAAAAGACAATCCAGCGAAGTCAATCCGATTACGAGACAAACAAAGCAGAGAAGTACAATTACAAGATTTATTTAAACCCGAAGAACTAGAGCAATTACTCGATAAAAAAGAACGTTATCCGATACTAAAAAACAGGAATAGAATCATCCTAAGTTTATTTATCTATCAAGGATTAACTAATGGAGAAATCACAGATTTAACCCTATCAAATATTAATTTAGAAGAAGGAACTATTTACATCAAACAAGGCAGAAAAACCAATAGCAGAACATTAAAACTCCAATCCAAACAAGTGTACTGGCTGATGGAATACATCCACAAAGACAGACCCCAATTGTTAAAAGTAGAAACCAATAATTTAATCATAAGTAAACTAGGTACAGAAGAAACAGGCGAAGGGATTAGTTACTTAGTAGAAACCCAAAAACACCTTTTTCCAGAAAGAAAATTAAATGCTAAAACCATCCGTCAAAGTGTAATTACAAATATGCTTAAATCGGGACACGACCTTCGTGTAGTACAAACCTTTGCAGGACACCGATACCCAAGTGCCACAGAGCAATACAAACAAACCCAGGTCGAAGAACTAAAACAACAAATCCTGAAATATCATCCGTTGCAATAACCCTCACTCGAGCCAACCCAGTCAGTTCGCAGGCTCACTTCCCTCTGTGTTGTCTCTCGTTCCCCGCCCATCCGCTTAGTCATTTTTGGCCTCTCCAAGCCCTCACACGGCACATTGTAAGTTGCTCCGTAAACTACGCAATTACAAAGAGCCGTTCCTCCGCATCCAGCCAAAAATGCCCCCAAGCTATTGGACATAATAAGAGTTATAAGTACGCTTCGCACAGTTTTTAGCGTTACTATTTTTAAGAGGAAAAAAACAGTCATTATAACTTTTATTATGTGCAAATAGCCCCTCACCAGCCGCAGGATCCACGCTGCTACCACCGCACTAGGATAGGTTAATATTGTTCCACTCAACCCCAATATAACTTCAATCGCCAGTAGGCTATCATTCTTGAAGCCGAAAGATTAAAATCTATCCACTTCAAGAACGTCAAAAAGGGCAGAGGCAAGCGGCTATTTAGCTCGTGTTTTTAAAATTGATTTTTATCGGAACTCGTGAATAGCCTCGGCAAGCTCGGCTATTTGTTACATAAATGTATTATAGCTTACAGCTTGTCTGTACTATAATGCCCATTTATGTCCAATAGCTTAGGAGAAGCGTTGGCAAGGAGTGGGGGTAGTAACGACAGTTTAAATAGGCTTCATTTTTTTCTTTTCATTAGAAATTTTCAATTGAAAGAAAAAAGTAACTTTAGAGCTTCAATGGGAGCCTTAAAACTAACATATCGGTACGAAGAATCAACTTTAAAAGTCGTAAGCAGAAAAACTGTTTTTGACGAAAAAAGTAGTGCAGGGATATACCGTTTAGGATTTAACGGAACAGACTTTTTATTACAGACTAAACAAACCGACTGTTTGGCCAAAGACAATTGTGGAGTACCACAAGAAAAACCAAAAATTCGCTTATCTACCCTACAAACGGCGCAGTCCTCGCGTTGTGCCCCTAACTCAGGCTGTTGCTAATCTTTTTATCATAAAAACAACTAAAAAATGACTACAACTAATTCTGCTGTATTTGCAGCTATAGATAAGGCTATAGAAAACTTGAATTTTGATGCAATATCAGATGAACGCAGACAAGTTTTACAACCCTTGGTAGACTATATCCAAGAAAAAAAGAATCTGAACCAAACCATTCGTTTGAATTTCATTTGTACTCATAATTCAAGACGAAGCCATTTGTCTCAAGTGTGGGCACAGGTTATGGCTTCATATTTTGGAATCAAAGGAGTGTATACCTATTCTGGAGGAACAGAAGGAACAGCTTTGTTTCCAATGGTGGCTCAGACCTTAACAGGACAAGGTTTTGAAATCGAAAAATTATCCGAAGAAGCTAATCCAGTATATAGCATTAAATATGCACAGAATGAACATCCTGTTATTGGATTTTCTAAAGCTTATGATGCACCATTTAATCCACAGGCTAGTTTTGCGGCGATTATGACCTGTTCTAGTGCAGATCAAGGTTGTCCGTTTATCCCTGGGGCTGAAAAACGCATTCCAATTACATTTGAAGACCCTAAAGCATTCGATAATACACCTCAACAAGCAGAGAAATATTTGGAGCGCAGTGTACAAATTGCGTCTGAGCTCAAGTATGTTTTTTCCCAAATAAAATAGTTTAAAATGGCTGCAAAAAAATTAAGCTTTCTGGATAGAAATCTGACACTTTGGATTTTTGTCGCTATGGCTATAGGAGTTGCGTTGGGGTATTTTATTCCTTCTTTTCCTGATATCATTAATTCATTCAGTAATGGATCGACCAATATTCCGATTGCTGTAGGTTTAATCTTAATGATGTATCCCCCTTTGGCAAAAGTGAATTATGCGTTACTGCCCTCTGTGTTTAGGGATACAAAAATCCTTTCCGTTTCACTTGTGCTGAACTGGATTATAGGCCCCGTGTTGATGTTTGTTTTGGCTATTGTCTTTTTGCAAGATTACCCAGAATATATGGCGGGTCTGATTTTGATTGGTTTAGCACGTTGTATTGCAATGGTTTTGGTTTGGAATGATTTGGCCGATGGAAGTAGTGAGTATGGTGCTGGTTTGGTGGCCTTAAATAGCATTTTTCAGGTGTTTGCTTATAGTTTTTATGCGTGGTTATTTATAACTGTATTGCCTCCTTATTTTGGATTTGAAGGCGCTATAGTTGATATTTCCATTGTGACAATTGCAGAAAGTGTAGCTATTTACTTAGGGATTCCATTTATACTAGGGATTTTAAGCCGATATATTTTGGTCAAACAAAAAGGAGAAGATTGGTTTACAAATACGTATATCCCTACGGTAGCACCGATGACCTTGATAGCACTACTATTTACCATTGTAGTAATGTTCTCGTTAAAAGGGGAACTAATCGTAGAAATTCCGATGGATGTGCTCATAATTGCCGTTCCTCTACTAATTTATTTTACACTTATGTTTATTATCGGATTTTTCTTTACCAAAGCAATGGGAGCACCCTATGATAAAACAGCCTCTGTGGCGTTTACGGCTGCGGGAAATAATTTTGAATTAGCCATAGCCGTAGCGATTGCCGTTTTTGGACTCAATTCAGGACAAGCTTTTGCGGGAGTAATTGGTCCTTTAGTAGAAGTGCCTGCTTTGATTGTTTTAGTTCGAGTTTCCTTTTGGTTGAAAGAGAAGTTTTTTAGGAAATAGGGATGATTTAAGGGTAGTGTTCAAGGGGGTTCTTTATTATATTTGTTTAGAGTTAAAGACGAAATCCATGCTCCTCAAAAAACTAAAATCCCTAATCCGAATTATTCTTCGAAATATATTTCCTCAACTCATGAGTTATCAAAACGATTGGGGAAATACACAGCGTTATCGCAAAGCCAATCATATGATAAAAAAACAATCCAATGTTGCCGTCGTTTTTATGGGAGATTCTATCACGGAACAATGGGGTGATTTGTGTCCTCAATTCTTTGCAAAAAACAGTTATGTTAATCGAGGAATTGGTGGGCAGACCACGGCTCAGATGTTAGTGCGTTTCAGACAGGATGTGATTGACTTAAAACCTAATATGGTATTGATTTTGGCAGGGACCAATGACATTGCAGGTAATACAGGACCGATGACAATCGAAGGCATATTTGAGAATCTGAAATCTATGACTGAACTAGCTGAAGCAAATGATATTAAAGTGGCATTATGTTCTGTTTTGCCTGTGTATAACTACCCTTGGGCCATTGTCAAAAATCCAGTAGAGAAAATCAGTCAATTAAATACTTTAATCAAGGAATATACTCAAGAAAAAGGCTTAGTGTATATAGATTACTATTCGGCTTTGGTTGATGAAAATAGCGGGATGAAAAAGCCTTACACTACGGATGGTGTTCATGCTACGATATTGGGTTACGAACAAATGATGCCTTTGGCTCAAAAAGCCATAGAAAGCGTGTGATAAAATTGTAAGTACACCTTGTATTTTGTAAATTTCCTTCGCAAAAAAGAGGAAGGGATATGTTTACAAAGGAAGAATTAGAAAACATTACTACTAGAAAGGAATTACTTGCTATTTCTGATACAAGAGACATCAAAATCAGTAAGGTTTTAGAAAAAGTAAGGTACGAAGAAGAGCTGCAATTGCTACAGGCTGAGTTAGTCTCGTTACAACAGTACATTGCCAAAAAGAAACTACGAGTGGCCGTTATTTTTGAAGGTCGTGATGCTGCGGGTAAAGGAGGATCGATCAAACGATTTATAGAACACTTAAATCCTAGATCAATGCGTGTAGTGGCTTTACCCAGACCTACTGAGGTAGAAAAAGGTCAGTGGTACTTTAGTCGTTATATAAAAGAGTTACCTAATCCAGGAGAAATTGTCTTTTTTGATCGAAGTTGGTATAACCGTGCCGTGGTAGAACCTGTAATGGGATTTTGCACTAACGAACAATACAACCGATTTATGGTGCAAGTGCCAGAATTTGAGCACATGTTATATGAGGATGGCGTGATTTTAATTAAGTTTTGGTTTTCTATTTCCAAAGAAGAACAGAAAAAACGATTTGATTCCCGTATTGAAAACCCTCTCAAGAAATGGAAGTTTAGTCCAGTGGACGTTAAAGGTCAGGAGTTGTGGAAAAAATACAGTTATTATAAAGAGCAGATGTTTTCCAGAACTCATTCTACATTTAGTCCATGGATAATTGTCAAAACCAATGATAAAAAAGAAGCGCGATTGGAAAGCATGCGATATGTGTTGTCTCAGTTTGATTATATCAGGTCAAAAAAAATAAAATCTACAATATTACCTGATTCTAACGTGGTATTTAGGTATTACAGGTATAATAAGCAAATCGATGTTTAATGATGGGAAGCGGAAAAAAAAGTGAAACAAAAGGTAAAGAGTTGTCTTTAACTCCTGAAGATGTCGAATTATTAAATTCTTCATTGGGACTCAAGAATTTGTTTTATCACAAAGAGACTAATGTAGCAGAGGTATTGGCTGTAACACGTTATCAGATTGAATTTAAAAAACTGCAAACAGAATTAATCAAACTGCAAAACTGGGTAATTGATAACAAGAAAAAGGTAGTCGTCCTTTTTGAAGGAAGGGATGCGGCGGGTAAGGGAGGAACGATAAATCGAATTGTCTCGCACATTAATCCGAGACATTTCAAGGTGGTAGCTTTGCCTAAGCCTACAAGTGAAGAAGCAGGTCAATGGTATTTTCAAAGGTATGTGAATCAATTACCTAAACCGGGTCAAATAGTCTTTTTTGATCGTAGTTGGTACAATAGAGCAGTAATTGAACCTGTATATGGTTTTTGTACGCAAGAACAATATCAAATTTTTATGGGGCAGGTGAATGACTTTGAGCGTATGGTTATGGAGTCAGATACGATATTGATTAAAATCTATTTTTCGATTACCAAAGAAGAGCAAGCAAGACGTTTTGAAGAAATAAAATCAAGTCCTTTAAAAATATGGAAGTTGACGCCAGTAGACGAAAAAGCTCAAGAATTATGGGATGATTTTACAGCCTATAAACAAAAAATGCTCAAAACAACTCATACCGAAAAAGCTCCATGGTTAAAAATTGATGCGAATGATAAATTCAAAGCACGCATAGAGGCTTTAGGATATATCCTAAGCCGCGTGCCTTATAATAAAATAGAGGGGCAATAGTTGGTTAATTTAATGTGTTATCGACATTTATGAAAACTCAAAACGATTTGTAGGATAGTACATGTTTTTTGTTGAAATTTGTTCAAGATTTTATTTGTATGAAACGTAAATTTTACTTAGGTTTTTTAATGTTTTTAGTGTTTGCCTGCACGAATGAGAGTTTGACTTTTAAGTATCATTCTTTTGAGCAGAAAACCACTTTGCCATGTCTTGACCAATGTACTTATGTGAGGATGGTGATTCCAATAGCCATGGGTAAGTCAGTTGTTGGTGACAGTATCAACAAAAAGTTGTTGGATGTAGCAAAAGATGTAGTGTATTACGGTGATTTGGAGCAAGGAAAAAAGTTAAGCTATCCAGAAATTATGAGTTCATTCATTAGTTCATTTGAAGATATGCAAGAACGTTATCCCGAAGAAATTATTCCATGGGAAGCCACAATTGATGCAAAATTGAGTTATCAAAGTGATGAACTCATAAATATCGAAGTCGCATACTATAATTATTCAGGAGGTGTACACGGTTTTTCTGGTATTAAGTCGTTGTTGTTTGATAAAGTAAACGGGCGTTCTCTCGCGAAAGCGGATTTATTCAAAGACGAAAAGGCAATTGAAAAATTGGCAGAAACCCAATTTAGAAAAACGTATAACATTCCAGAAAATGAGCCTATCAATTCAACAGGTTTTTTCTTTGAAGAAGATACATTTTGCTTGCCTAAGACCTTTTTTATTTCTGATAAAGGCTTATTGTTGTATTATAACACCTATGAGATAAAAACCACTAAAGAAGATCCTATAGAATGCTTGCTGCCAATGGATGTAGTAGGGACGTATTTGAATTACAAGTAGAAAAAGATTAAAAACACGATTTAGAATGAAAAACAGGTATAAAATTGCGGTTGTTCAATTAAATTTAAATAACACCCCAGAGAATAACCTAAAAAAATGTTTGGATTGGGTCACTAAAGCGGCACAACAAGGAGCCGAAGTGATTTCGTTACCAGAATTATATAGCAGTCATTATTTCTGTCAAAGCGAAGATGTTGATAATTTTAAATATGCTGAACCTCTGTACGATATTTCCTTTCAGGCCTTTAGTAAATTGGCTAAAGAGTTAGGGGTCGTTATTGTTGTTCCTTTTTTTGAAAAAAGAATGGCGGGGATTTATCATAACAGTGCCTATATTATTGATACTGATGGGTCAGAAGCAGGTTTATACCGAAAAATGCACATCCCAGATGATCCTCATTTTTATGAAAAATTCTATTTTACTCCAGGAGATATAGGTTTTAAGGCCTTTCCTACTCAAAAAGGAAAAATCGGGACTTTAATTTGTTGGGATCAATGGTATCCAGAAGCTGCCCGTTTGACGGCGTTACAAGGAGCTGAAGTATTGTTTTATCCAACAGCAATTGGTTGGCATCCTGCTGAAAAAGCCGAATATGGCGAAAATCAACAAAATGCATGGATGACCGTTATGAAAGGGCATGCTGTGGCTAACGGTGTATATGTGGCGGCGGCTAATCGTATTGGATTAGAAAAATATTTGCCCAATACTAATGGATTGGAATTTTGGGGCTCTTCTTTTATTGCTGGTCCACAAGGAGAAATTCTAGCCCAAGCTTCTATTGATCAAGAAGAAATACTTATTGCTGAAGTAAACTTAGAACATCAGGAAAATGTCCGTCAAAATTGGCCTTTTTTCCGCGATCGACGAATAGATGCTTTTGGAGATATTACTAAAAGAGCGATTGAATAGTGATGGGTAATGGTGTAAGACGCTTCCCTGCCGAATGGGAAAAACAACAAGGAATCTTATTATGTTTTCCGCATAATGGAAACGATTGGCCAGGAAAATATCAGGCCATACAATGGGCTTTTGTCGAGTTTATTAAAAAGGTAAGTTTATATGAAACTGTTTTTGTAGTAGTTGCTGGAGATACACAACAAAAAAAGGTGTCGGAAATGCTTGAACAAGCCGCGGTCGATTTAGAAAAGATATCATTCATTCAACAAAAGACGAATCGAAGTTGGATGCGTGATTCAGGACCAATCATCGTCAAAAAATCCGATGGTAGCCGAGAGGCATTAAACTTTAATTTTAACGGATGGGCAAAATACAAGAACTGGCAATTAGACAAATATGTACCCAATGCAGCGGCCAATTATTTAAACGTACTATGTACACAAGTTACCTATAAAGGTAAACCTGTGATATTGGAAGGGGGGGCGATAGATGTAAACGGAAGCGGTACGTTACTTACGACCGAAGAGTGTTTATTACATCCTACTATTCAGGTACGAAATGCCAATTTTACCAAGGAAGATTACGAGTCAATTTTTAAAGAATATTTAGGGGTAACTAATACCATTTGGTTAGGTGACGGAATTGTCGGAGATGACACCCATGGACATATTGATGATCTAGCCCGTTTTGTGAATAAAAACACTATCGTAACAGTTATCGAAACTAATCCCGAAGACAGTAATTATAAACCCTTACAAGATAATTTAAAGCGTTTGCAAAAGGCTACTTTAGAGGACGGGAGTAAACCAAATATCGTGGTATTACCGATGCCAAAACCTGTTGTTTTTGAAAATCTGCAAATTCCAGCGAGTTATGCTAACTTTCTGATTTTAAATAATTGCGTATTGGTTCCTACTTTCAATGATGCAAATGATCGTAAGGCATTAAACATAATTGCACAGTGTTTCCCTGACAGGGATGTTATAGGAATTAGCGCTATTGATTTAATCTGGGGATTTGGCACGTTACATTGTTTAAGTCAGCAAATCCCGGAATAAGAACTTGGTTTAGCTATAAAAGTTTTCTCATGCTCATCATATTCCCTAAGTGAATACCTTCATGGAAAGCACAAAAGGTCAATGCTTCTTCCACGTTGTGAATGACGAATCCTGTACTTGTAGGGTATTCTGTGTAATTGACAAAGTTGCCTGCTTTATAATCTTTCTCGGTTTGTGCCAAAGTCGAATTTAATAACTCTTTCAGTTGATCAACTTCTTCTTGGGTCACATTTTCCTCTGGTTTTGATGCTTTTTTGTATTTGTCTACAATTTCGTCAGAAACAACTAATGGTAAGCCGGATAACTTTCGTACTAATAATTGTTCGGTTACGATGATATGTCCCAGTTGCCAGATGAGGTTATTAGAAAAGCCTTTTGGGATAGTATTTAATTGCTCTAAGGTATAGTTTTCGAAATAGGGAGCGAGCATTTTGCGTGAGGTTTTAAGAACTTCTATGGCTTGTGACATAATTTTGGTTTTATGTGTAAGTATTAATCTGAAATGAATTTTCTTTGTAGTGCAAAAATAGGACGAAATAATGGAAAAAGTGTATCATTTGTCGACGTGCTCAACGAACAAAAGAATATTGAAGTCACTCTCTAAAATTCACGGTTTTGAATTTCAGGATATCAAGAAAGAACCGATAACTGAAGAGCAATTGGATCAAATGGCAAAGTTGTCAGGAAGTTATGAGTCACTATTCAGCAAAAAGGCGCAATTATATAAGTCAAGAGGTCTCAAAGACAAGAATTTACAGGAATCTGATTTCAAATCTTTACTATTAGAACATTACACTTTTTTGGCTCGACCGGTAATTATCTCAGGCAATGCTATTTTTATTGGTAATAGCCCGAAAAATATAGAGGCATTAATTCAAAAACTAGGATAAATTGACCGCTCGTAACGTAGCTATATTTTATATGTTAGTCATCTCTTTGGTGCATGGGGTAACCTATACTATTGCCAAAGATGTGATGAACGGTTATGTGCAACCCTCAGGCTTTATTTTAATTCGAATTATCGGAGCAGGTATTTTGTTTTGGTTAATGGGTTATACTGTTCCTAAAGAAAAAATCGACAGAAGTGATATTCCTCGGTTGATATTGGCAGGACTATTTGGAGCGTCACTAAACATGCTTTTTTTCTACAAAGGGTTGAATTTGACGACCCCTATAAGTGCATCTGTAATTATGGTAAATGCACCGATATTGGTTATGTTTCTGTCCGCTATTCTATTGCGTGAAAAGTTAGTATTACGTAAAGTAATCGGTATTGTCATTGGTGTCACAGGTGCTGGAGTTTTAATTATTATGAGTAAAAAAGCTGGGCAATTAGGGACTAACCCTGGGTTAGGGAACTTCTATGTTTTCCTTAACGCGTTTTTTTATGGCTTGTATTTGATTATTGTCAAAAAGTTGATGCATAAATACAATCCTTTTACTTTGATTAAATGGATGTACTTGGTAGGTTTCTTTTGTTTATTGCCATTTGGATGGGAAGAAGCATTGGCGATTCAATGGTCTACAATGCCTCTATCTATTGCACTCAAAGTAGCCTTTATTATTCTGTTTACCACTTTTTTGAACTATTCTCTAGTGCTTAAATCCATTAAAGTATTGTCTCCCACCACGGTTAGTGTTTTTATATACTTACAGCCTTTGTTAGCAACTGTTTTTTCGATAAGTGTTGGCAAGGATTCTCTGGATTGGATAAAAATAGTGTCGGCTATTCTGATTTTTACAGGGGTCTATTTGGTAAGTTTTGGCACAAAAAAAGCCGCCTAAATTGGCGGCTCAATCAGTATATGTAATAAGGTTGAGGATTTATTGAATACTGATTTTTATTGTTTTGTTGCCTGATGTAAGGAAATAAGTCCCAGCGTCAAGTCCAGTAACGTTTAATTGTCGAGTTTGTTTCTTACTTAGTAATAATCGTCCATGAATATCAAACAGTTGTACATTTGATAATTCCTCTGATATGTTAATGATACCTGAGTTTACAGGGTTTGGCCATACGGTAAAAGCACTGATATCAAAATCAGTTGTAGATAAACTAGGTTCTTCAAAACTGTATTTTTTAGTTTTAGTACTGTAGAAAATATCATAAGTGCCTTTGGGTATATAAACAGCGACCAATGTAATGGTTTCATCCGTTAGTTCCCCTGACGGGAATCCATTGCCATATTTTGTCCATAAAACATCATTACCATAGTAATTTTCATATCCCTGTAGAGCTGTATCCGATTCAAAAGTGATGTTACGCGCTTCATAATTACCATTTTTATCCACTTGTTTTAGGTCTATGCCTCCAATAGATACATAATAATCAGGAGTGAAATAATATACGTTTGTTTTGCTATTGTAGGTGACAATGAACGTACCTTCTTTAACAGGGATTTTAGTGTCATAGTCCAGTTTTGCCGTTCCGTTAGGGAAGTCCGAAGCAGCGTAGTGGCTTACGGCATCCCAATCTGTTACTTCAAAATAGAATTCACCAGTGTCCACTGAAATAGTAGTCGAGTACAAATCAGGATCATATAACATGCCTATTCCTCCCCTATTTAATTTTACAGCTGCTTCTAAAGAAGAACCATGTAGTTTTATCGTAGTGCAGCTTCCCTCTGACCATTCTGTGTGTCCCGCACATTGGGCTTCACATGAATTGCCATAAATCACGCCATTTACACAAACTGGCATATAAACCGCAGGACAAATACATTCTGGTTTAACGATAAAAGCATATGCTCCTGTTTCTTTGTTAAATGATATGTCGTATTTGCCAGCTGTTATGGGGATATTATCGCCGTTTTGAATTCCAGAGCCGCTAGGGAAATCTGTGGAGCCCCAATTTACCGCCCAATCATCGTTTTCTCTGAACTTTAATTTACCGTTTTGTAAGGCGTAGTTTACTAAAGTAAAATTAATGCCATCAGTAGTGATCATGTCTACATCAACTTCCCATCCATTGACGGCAGTGCCTATAATGCCAACGCTTATTGGGGGTAAAGAATAGCTGAATAAACTTGATGTAACTAACAGAAAAAGGATGAGTTTTTTCATGAGTGAAAAATTTTAAGCAAATTTAAGTATTTAAGGTGCTGTGAGTTGTTAAGAAAAACTTAAAATTTCAGGTTTTGAAACCACCTCAAATACTGTACATTTGTAACGCATAATTTTACTTTATATGATACAATCGATGACTGGTTTTGGTAAAGCCACGAAACAATTACCGTCCAAAAAAATTACCGTTGAGATACGCTCCTTAAATAGTAAAGGTCTGGATTTAAGCGTTCGTATGCCAGGCGTTTACAAAGAGATGGAGTTGGGCTTAAGGAAAGAATTAGGGGAGCAATTAAAGCGAGGAAAAATCGAAATGTCATTGTTTGTAGAATCAACGTCTGAAGAGGGTACGGCTAAAATTAACAAGGGGGTAGTTGCAATGTATATGCAACAACTAAGAGATTTGTCGGATGGAGCGGACATTGATTTTTTAAATATGGCTGTAAAAATGCCAGATGCATTTAAAACGGAGCGCGAAGAGTTAAATGAACAAGAATGGGAGCAGATTTATGTGGTGATTGAGGAAGCTATTCAAAATATTATCAACTTTAGAACAGACGAAGGAGTTTCTTTAGAGAATGAATTCAGTTTGCGAATAGAAAACATTCGGTTGCTGATGAATCAAGCGATTGCTTTAGCCCCGGAAAGAATAGCTTTGGTAAAGGAAAAACTAAAATCAGCCATTGATGATTTAAAGGTTACTATAGATGAAAACCGATTTGAACAAGAGCTTATATATTATCTGGAAAAATTGGATGTAACCGAAGAACATGTGCGTTTAAACAATCATTTGAATTATTTCTTAGAAACGATTGCAGGAAATGATGATAATGGTCGTAAGCTTGGGTTTATCAGTCAAGAAATTGGGCGAGAAATTAATACTTTAGGGTCTAAATCCAATCATGCTGAAATGCAAAAGTTAGTGGTTCAAATGAAAGACGAATTGGAAAAGATTAAAGAGCAAGTCTTAAATGTATTGTAATGGGTAAAGGTAAATTAGTCGTTTTTTCGGCGCCATCAGGGTCAGGTAAAACGACTTTGGTAAAACACTTGTTGTCACTCAATGAATTGAAACTTGAGTTTTCAATTTCAGCTGCTTCCAGAGCCCCTCGGGGTCAGGAAGAACATGGCAAGGATTATTATTTTTTGTCTGCTCAAGAGTTTCAAGAAAAAATTAAGAATGATGCCTTTGTCGAATACGAAGAGGTGTATGCGGGAAATTACTATGGGACACTCAAAAGTGAGCTAGACAGAATCTGGTCTAAGGGACATCATATTATTTTTGACATTGATGTTGTAGGAGGATTAAATATCAAGAAACAATTCCCAGAACAAACATTATCCGTTTTTGTAAAACCTCCGTCAAAAGAAGAATTGGAACGTCGTTTACGTTCGCGTCAAACCGAAACAGAAGAAAAAATTCAAATGCGTTTGGCAAAAGCCGAACAGGAATTAGCGGTTGCCAATCAATTTGATGTTATACTAGAGAACAACGACCTCGAAGTAGCTAAAAAAGAGGCACAACGATTAGTGTCTGACTTTTTGAAAGCCTAAAGTACTTTTAGCTGCATTACTGTTGCAATCGATAAAGCTTTTGTTTTAATTTTTTCGGCGTTTCCACCAATAAAATTTTCATCTACACTATTATAGAAATGATTTAACCATACCTCAAAATGTTTTTTGTTCAACGTTGATTTGAGGTGAAGGTTATGGTGAATTTGTAATACATTGTTTTTATAGCTGCCTCTATGGAATAAAGCTTGCTCCCAAAAATCAGCTAACACAGGCAGGTGCTTTTCTAAGTCTATTTTGGCTACTTCTGTAAAAATATATCCTACAATCGGGTCTACTAATAGTTTGTTGTAGAATTGATTCATTAAATAGAGCAAATCTTCTCTTGTTTGGATGTCTTTCATGTTAAAAATAAGTAAGCCTCTAAGGATTTCTTAGAGGCTTACAAAGTTAATAACAATTGTGATTTGAATCTACTTGATTACAAGTCGTTGTATTTCATTACTACTGTCAGATACAACATTTATAATATACGTGCCTGAATCGAGACCAAGGTCAAATCGACTGTATTCTTTATTGATGAATGATGATTCTGGTACAGTTTCACTGTAGATCAATTTTCCAGATAAATCGTATATCGTTACTATTGATGACTCTGATTTACCATTTGAGAAGTTAATAGTGAAGGTGTTACTTGTCGGATTAGGGCTTAAACGTAATCCATTATTAGGGATTGCTTCTTCAAATGATTCTCTACTTGAACTAGGTTTTGTGTTGGTTACAGAAATTGTCGAACCATCCTGAGCTAAGTATATGTATACAGAGTCTGAAAAATATTTAAAATCAGGAGTTTGGTAATTGTCTGCATACACGAAAAGAACACCAAATTCAATGTTGGTTAAATTGTATTTGTACCATCCGTCTCCATCATGCGAATAGAAATCAGGTAAGTTATTAGGCCAGTTTGACGGATTAGTAATTGCTACGTCTGCTCCTGATTCTTTGGTCCAAACATGGAACTTAGGACAATAATCGTGACCAATTCTCTTTACAAAAATGGTACTTGATTGTTCAGGTTCAAAAAGAAAAGTTTCAGCTGCTTCTTCATAGTCATCTGGATTACTCATAACAGGGTATGAAATAGCACGAAGTTGAGTAGCTGTAGTTATTTCAAGGCTGACAAACGCTCCTCCCTGAATTCGTGTTTCACTTGTTTTAGGATCAGATCCATCTAGCGTATAGTAATCTGCATAAGAGCATCCTCCACATCCTTCTGTTCTACTGATAGTGACATTGACAGTTTGTCCACTAGTGTAGTAACCATTACTACGTGGTTCAATATCTCTCTCGATGGTAACCAGTTTTCCTTTTTCGAATTCGTAATTAAAACTTACTTCATTGGAGTATGGCCCTGCTCCATATATTCCCTCTTCAATAGCTCTTAACGCAGTGTCTTCGGTTATCTCTAAGGTCGCAGGAGTATATTGAGTGATAACTATTAATTGATAGGAAGCACTTGTTTTAGGGTCGCTACCATCGGTTGTGTATCTGATATAACGCTGATAAGAACCTCCATTCGAAGTGAAAGTAGCGGTTACGGTTTGTCCAGCTACAAATTTGCCGTCAGCATTAGGTTGAATATCATTGCTCAAAGACAATTCAATCGTTACAGGTTTAGTCGTTGTATTAGATACTAGTTCATTGTTTTCATCGAATATGAACCATCTATCTTCTGAATAGAATTTGTAATCCTCCGTTTGTTCGCCATCCAGAATAAAAAGTGTTCCGTAACTGTCAAAATCATAGGTTGTGAATTGATACCATCCATTGTCATAAGTGTATGTCATTTCAGGCAAATTCGTTGGCCAGTTGGATGAGTCTGTCATTGCAGGTTTATTTTCTTCTGGATTACTCCATACATGGATTTTTGGAGGGGTATTGCCGCTTTGTTTTTTGACATATATTTTATATTGTGGAACTGGAACTTCAAAAGTGAAAATCATAGGAGATACACTTTGGCTCTGACCGGTATAAGTATTATACATTGTAGCGTAAACCACAAGATTAGAAGTTACGTCAAAAGCACTTTCGTACAAAATAGCATTTTGACTTCCAGTACCTACATTGGCTAAATCTACTGGATTGCCATCCAAAGCGTAATAAATGATCCAATTAGGATTATCTGATGGATAGTTTAAATTAAAAGTGGTTGAAACTGTAGCTCCAGCAGGGTAGGTTCCATTATCGCTTAACCCAGGGGTAGTAGAGTAAGTGAAAGAAGGAACTTCTTCAAAAGGAGGTTCAAATGTCAACGTGAATTCTTCTGTAGGATACCATGTTCCTCCCATGTAACTATTTATTGCTGCTTTTATTGTGGTGTTTTGACTAACAGGTATAGCATCGGTATATAAAGTTTTTGTTTCGCTTTCAGATGGCTCTGATCCATCCGTTGTATAGAATACAGCAAAAGAACAGCCTCCGCAACCAATTAGTCTGGAAATAGAAACATTTACTGTTTCTCCTTCTGTAAAACTGCCGTTTTCATTTGGTTTTATGTCGGTAGAATATTCAAGATAAGAACTAGGCTCTTCGAACTCAATGTTCATGCTTACTTCGTTAGAGCGAGGGTTACTTCTGTACAATTGCTCTTCTATAGCTCTCAACTGTGTATTGGAAGTGATTTGAAGTGTTGTAGGGTAGCCTTCTGTTTTGTTTAATTGTGTGAAGGTGCTACTTGTTGCTGGATCACTACCGTCTGTTGTATAAGCAATATAGCGATCACTGTAGCCTCCATTTGAACTAAAAGTAACCGTTATCACTGTGCCGTAATCGTATTTTCCGTTAGCATTAGGTTCTATATCAACACTAGCTTCGAGAATAATTTCCTCATCAAAAGGTTTAGTGGTAGTATTGGAGATTAAATTGTTGTTTTCGTCAAATAAGAAGTAACGATCTTCTGAATAAAATTTGTAATCCTGAGTTTTGAAATTATCCAAATAAAACAATGTCCCAAAGCTTGGTACCTCATCAAATGCATAAGAATACCATCCGTCACTACTTTCATGATCATAAGTCATCAATGGTAAGTTATTAGGCCAGTTTGCAGGATTTGTGATTGTCGCTGCTCCATCTTCTCTCCACACATGGATTTTTGGAGGTGTTAATGAGCCTTCTTTCTTTACATAAATCGTTTGTTGAGGTGTCGGTTGCTCAAAGTTGAATACCATTGGCGATACGCCTTGGCTTTGACCTGTAGTAACATTGAATAATTTGGCATATACAACAATGTCACTTGTAATGTTGAAAGCTCCTGCATATCGGATAGGATTCAAGTAGTTGCCACCGTTAATTTGTGAAAGATCTACATCGTTTCCGTCCAGTGAATAATAGATGTCCCAGTCTGGGTCATTGGAAGGGTTGCTCAAATTGAATGTCACTTCAACAGTAGTTCCTTCGAGGTAAGTTCCGTTGTCGCTTAATCCTGGATTTGTAGAATAGGTAAAAGATGGAATGATAACCACTTCCTCAAACTCGTATGTCTTTACCACTGGAGTTCCTAAAACAGGAAAACCATAAGCGTACGCTCCTGCCAGAGATACTTTCAAAGTGGTGTTTGAGATTATTTCTATTGGCTCGGTGTATTCTGTTCCGTTGATGCTGCCAATCACAGCAGAAGGATCAGAGCCGTCTGTGGTATAGTAAATGTCTTTATTGCCAGGGTTGGTAATTGTTATTTGTACTACAGCTCCTTCGTTGTATTTTCCGTTTTCTTTAGGTGCAACAGATTCGGAGAAGATAATGTCATTTGCTGTTTCAGGATTAACTTCATTAACAGATTGTAAAGTTCCGTCTTCATTTAAAATAATCCATCGGTCGTTAGTATAGTATTTAAAGTCGGCTGTTTGACCGTTATTGTACACGAACAAACATCCATAAGCAGTGGAATCAAAGGAATAACTGAACCAGCCATTGCTTTCTGCTGTTGTGTAAGGCAAATTGTTAGGCCAATTAGAAGTGTTTGTAATAGGGACATCATTGGCGCTATTGTAGGTCCAAACATGTACACGCGGAGCCTCGCTACTGTTGGCTTTTTTTACGTGGATTTCTGTGGCTGAAACGATTGTTGAAAAGGTCAAAATCGTAAGTATCAGAAGGTTGTGTATTTTCTTCATGATTTTAAGGTTTAAAATAGGCCACAAAAATACGTCTTAGTTCTAATAAACACTTGTCTTTTGGCTGTTTTGGGAATACTTTAACCTTTGCTTAAGTATGTGTTAAATAAAACCAAAAAAAAGGCTTGTTTGCGCCATGCAAACAAGCCTTTTCAATTAACACAAAATAAATAAATCTACACTAGTTCTGGTTGTTCTTCTAGGTATGGACCTGAAGGGATAAGCGCTTTTGCGGCATCATTATCACAATAGTTTTCAAAGTTTTTGATGTACAACGCTGATAATTTTTTGGCTTTAGTTTCCCATTCAGAAACATCTTCATAAGTGTCTCTTGGGTCTAATAAGCCTTCAGAAACATTGTTCAATGCTGTTGGAGCAGTCAAGTTCAAGTAAGGTACGTGAATTGTATCTGCCTCCTCAATTGATCCGTCAATGATAGCATCAATGATGGCACGAGTGTCTTTCAAAGAAATTCTCTCTCCTGTACCGTTCCATCCAGTATTTACAAGGTATGCTTTAGCGTTGTGTTCTTGCATTTTTGCTACTAATGTTTTAGAGTACATTGTAGGGTGTAATGATAAGAATGCTTCACCAAAGGCTGGAGAAAAACTAGGAGTTGGCTCTGTAATTCCTCTTTCAGTACCTGCTAATTTAGAGGTGTATCCACATAAGAAGTGATATTGAGCTTGATCTGGATTCAAAATAGACACTGGAGGTAATACCCCAAAGGCATCTGCTGATAAGTAAATGATTTTACTTGCATGTCCTGCTTTTGATGGTAATACGATTTTGTTGATATGATAAATTGGATAAGATACACGGGTGTTCTCAGTGATTGAATTATCATCAAAATCGACTACTCCATCATCTTCTACTACTACGTTTTCTAGTAAGGCGTCTCTTTTGATAGCTCTCCAAATATCTGGTTCTTTCTCTTCTGTTAAATTGATTGTTTTAGCATAGCATCCACCTTCGTAGTTGAACACACCTTGGTCATCCCATCCGTGCTCATCATCTCCAATTAAGTAACGTTTAGGATCAGCAGATAGGGTTGTTTTTCCTGTTCCTGACAATCCGAAGAATACAGCTACATCACCATCTTCACCTACGTTAGCAGAACAGTGCATAGATGCCATTCCTTTTAATGGTAGGTAATAATTCATCATGGCAAACATTCCCTTTTTCATTTCACCACCGTACCAAGTACCACCAATGATTTGAATTTTTTCAGTCAAGTTGAACATGACAAAATTTTCAGAGTTTAATCCTTGCTCTTGCCATTTATTGTTTGCTGTTTTAGAACCGTTCATTACCACAAAATCAGGTTCTCCGAAGTTTTCCAACTCATAGATCGAAGGTCTAATGAACATATTTGTTACAAAGTGTGCTTGCCAAGGAACTTCCATAATAAAACGCACTTTTAAACGAGTGTCCGGATTAGTACCACAGAACGCATCAACTACGTATAATTTTTTAGAAGTAGACAATTGTTTTAATACTAAACCTTTGCAGTGATCCCAAGTTTTTTTAGTTGTCGGAAGGTTAATGTCTCCCCAGTGAATTGTGTCTCTTGTAATGTCATCTTCCACAATGTATCTATCTTTAGGAGAACGTCCTGTAAAAATTCCTGTGCTTACTGCC
Source organism: Flavobacteriales bacterium (assembly GCA_020635875.1). Lineage (GTDB taxonomy): Bacteria > Bacteroidota > Bacteroidia > Flavobacteriales > Flavobacteriaceae > Flavobacterium. The sequence goes on along the minus strand of JACJYY010000005.1, from coordinate 148,606 downwards.
ACACAACCACTGCTGGTCTCAATTCCTTTTTCAAAGCCTTTGTTTTTTGGGCTCATTTCTGCTTGATACAACTCTTCGTATGATGGGTTGTATACCACTTGGTGATAACCTGTAATTCCAATGTCGTGCAAATCTTTAATTACTCTAATGTTTTTCATGATATTTAATTTTAATGAGTTATTTGTTTTTTGTACACTACAAAGGTAAGATGCACAATCTCTTGAAATTATGACAAATATCATGGTTGAAGTATTTTTTTGATTTTGTCTGAGGGCATATAAAATAAGGGAGTGGGATGAATTGTTTAAATCATAAAATTGAGTTAAAGTTGTTTATTAAAGAATGTAAATTTTCACAACCCTTCTCGATTTTTGTCGGGAAGGCATTTTTCGTATCTTACGAGAATCAATTTTTAAGATTATGAGAAAACTTTTGCCCGTATTGATTCTGGTAGCCTTATTTTCATGCACAAAGGACAATACTTCCAATCAAGAAATTGATCCTAGCTCCATTAAAATCAAGGGTGAAGTAAGTTCTAATTCGGAGATACATATTAGAGCTGTAATTGATAATCAAGCGATTCTTTTAAAAGAAGAAATTATCCAGTTTGGAGCAAACGTTCAATTGGGATATGTCAATTCCCAATATAATCAAGAAATAAAAGGAGAGAACAAGTACATTCTGAATTATTCTCCTCAGATCACCCATTTATCGGATGATACTCAGCCGACAATGGGCGTGCGATTCATTCGTTTTTTGCACAATCCTACGACAGATACTCATTTGGACAACATTATCAAATCAGGTGTTTATAGTTTTTCGCAAACAGATGAGGAGTATGGAGGAGCTGTGGTTTATGCTCCTAATGGGAAAAATGGTATTCAATATACCAGTCAATTTGTTCAATCAGACACTGCAAAATTTGAAATTACAAAAGTAGAAACAGCAGAAAAATGCAGTACGGGTAAAGTTTGTAAACTTATTTCAGGAACGTTCACCTGTGAATTGGTTAACCCCAATGATTCAAAGGATAAATTCCAAGTGACAAATGGGACGTTTAAGCTACGATTGCAAAGCCATACAGAGAAGTATTAGTTGTCAATTATTGTGAATTAGCACTTTAGTATTACAGGAATTAGCACTAATTTTGCTAGGTCAAAAGTATTCTATGAGTTTTTTCAAAAAAGCCTTAGCAGTCACGCTATTTCTCATGCTAATTGTTTTGGGTTGTGCCAAAAAAGGGATGCCTACTGGTGGGCCTAAAGATGCAGATGCACCTAAAGTGGTAATGAGTAATCCAGATAACAAGGCGGTTAATTTTTCTGAAAAAAAGTTTAAGATATATTTTGATGAATATGTCAAACTGGATGATATAGACAAGCAATTAGTAGTATCTCCTCCTCAGAAATACAAACCGCTGATAACCCCTTTGGGTGGGGTATCTAAAAAATACATTACCGTCGAGATTCAAGATACACTTAGACCATCAACCACGTATAGTTTTAATTTTGGTAATAGCATTATTGATGCTACTGAAGGGAATCCTTATAAAAATCTAACGTATACTTTTTCTACAGGAAGTTATATCGATTCCTTGCAATTGGGAGGTAGAATTATAAATCCTTTAGTCAAAGGAGCAATTAAAGAAGAGGTTTCTGTTTTTTTATATGAATACAACGAATCTTATAATGATTCCACAGTATATAAAGAAAAGCCTAGATATATTGCTAGTTTAGACAGTCTCAAAAATTTCAAGTTTGATAACATCAAAGAAGGAAGCTATAAGTTAGTGGCTTTTGTAGACAAAAATCAAGACTATTATTGGGATCCCATACGTGAAAAAATAGCCTTTGTGGATGAACCTATAACGTTGCCAACTGCGGTTAATCCCACTCTTAAACTATTTAAAACGATACCTACACTCAAGATTGTACGGCCAAAATTAGAAGCCGCTAATAAAATGTTATTGGGTTATGTAGGAGACAGAGAAGGACTACAAATAACATTAAGTAAGGGTGATACAATTGTACCTCATTATATTACAAAAATAGAAGATAAAGACTCATTGGAGATTTGGTTCAAACCGATAGTTGCGGATTCGTTGTTAACTACAATTAGTCAAGGTATTTACAAACATCCGTATACTATTCGCCTTAACAAAAAGGAAAGAGATTCTCTAAGGTTAAATTTTTCTCCTTCAGGTACGTTACATTTTAGAGATACTGTTGCGATAGAATATGCTACTCCAGTAGAAAAAATAAATTCCTCTAAGATAGGGTTGTTTTATAACGATTCTATCCCTGTAACTTTTAAGCTGGAGCATAAAGCCTTTTATAAAAGGACAAAGGTGCTGTTTAAAAAGGAACCAGAGACCAAGTACACCTTACGTATATTCCCGGATGCCATTGAGGATTATTTTGGGGAAACCAATACCGATACGCTGCGAACTACTTTCAGTACAAAAGATTTAACGGATTACGGAAATTTAACACTAACGTTAGAAAATGTAAAACGATTTCCTGTAATTGTACAATTAACGAACGAAAAGGGAGAGGTAAAAGCTTCGGAAGTTGTTAGCGCGATACGACCTATAGTTTTTGATGCCTTACAACCTGCAGTATATAATGTGCGAATCGTTTATGATGATAACAAAAACGGAAAATGGGATACGGGTAGTTTTAGAAATAAAATACAACCCGAAGAGATTTTTCATTTTGACAAAAGTTTAGATGTACGGATGAATTGGGATGTGAATCAACCTATTGATTTAAGTAAATAAAAATGGAAGCACAAGGAACTCTTACAGTAACAATACATCAGTCGGTGGCTACCATAACCTTTGGTCATCCAGCGGCCAATTCATTTCCGAGTACACTATTGGAACAGTTGGTTAAAGCAATCGAAAAGGCGAGTAATGATAGTGCTGTTAAGATAATTGTTTTAAAAAGTGAAGGCGATCGCGTATTTTGTTCGGGTGCTTCATTTGATGAGTTGTTACAAGTTAATGATGCTAAAGGTGCACAGCAGTTTTTTGCAGGTTTTGCCAACGTGATTAATGCTATGCGTAAATCTACTAAGCTTATAGTAGGACGAGTGCAAGGGAAAGTTGTAGGAGGTGGAGTAGGTATTGTGGCAGCCTGTGATTATGTTATAGCTTCCGCCAAAGCATCTATGAAATTGTCCGAAGTAGCCATAGGAATTGGCCCCTTTGTGATAGCACCAGCCATCGAAAGAAAAGCAGGAAAAGCGGCTTTATCGCACTTATCATTGTCTCCCACCGAGTGGAAGAGTGCAGAGTGGGCAGCACAACAAGGTTTGTTTGCTAAAGTAGTAGCCTCCAATGAAGAATTAGAAAAAGAAGTCAATGATTATGCCCAGCAAATGGCGCAATTTTCGGCGAAAGCCTTAAAAGAAATGAAAAAAATGTTGTGGGAAGGCACCGAAGATTGGGATGAGTTATTAGCAAAAAGAGCCTCGGTTTCAGGACAATTAGTGTTGTCAGAAGAAACAAGAGCGGCACTACAACAATTCAAGAATAAATAGCCAAGCAAGTAATTGCAACAAATATGAGTAAAATAAGAATTACCAAGCAGTTTAACTTTGAGACCGCTCATGCCTTACACGGTTACGACGGTAAATGCAAAAATTTGCACGGACACAGTTATAAATTATCGGTAACCCTAATAGGCGAGCCTATAGTTGACAAAACTAACGTGAAGTATGGAATGGTGATGGATTTTGGAGATCTAAAGACTATCGTTAATGAAGAAATAGTAGAAGTGTTTGATCATGCAACAGTTTTTAATCAAAACTCTCCACATCTCAAGTTGGGGAACGAATTGAAAGCTAATGGACACCACGTATTGTTTGTAGATTATCAGCCAACCACCGAAAATATGTTGTTGGATTTTGTGAATAAAATTTCAAAGAGATTACCTGAAGGAATACAATTACATTCTATTCGCTTGCAGGAAACAGAATCTTCTTACGGCGAATGGTACGCTTCAGATAACCAATAGTTTTTATGTTAGAAAAGGATACCAAGAAAATAGAGAACGCGGTTATCGTAGGTTTGGTGACTCAAAATCAATCCGAGGAAAAGCTATTTGAATACTTTGATGAATTGTCTTTTTTGACCTTTACAGCAGGAGGAAACGTAGTCAAACGTTTTTATCAAAAATTAGATAAACCTAATCCTAAAACTTTTATAGGTTCAGGTAAAATTGACGAAATCCATCATTACGTTACCGAGAATGAGATTGGGACGGTAATCTTTGATGATGAGTTGTCTCCTTCTCAACAAAAAAATATTTCCAAGATATTGAATGAGTGCAAAATCCTAGACCGTACCAACCTGATTCTGGATATTTTTGCCCAAAGAGCACAAACCTCCTACGCTCGCACTCAGGTAGAGTTGGCACAATGTCAGTATTTATTGCCTCGATTATCGGGTCTATGGACACACTTAGAACGCCAAAAGGGAGGTATTGGTATGCGTGGACCTGGAGAGACAGAGATTGAGACGGATAGACGTATTGTGCGTGACAGAATCACGTTGTTAAAGGAAAAGCTAAAGGTTATCGACAAGCAAATGTCTGTGCAGCGCAGCAACAGAGGAGCAACAGTAAGAGTAGCATTAGTCGGATACACCAATGTCGGGAAATCAACATTGATGAATGCTTTAAGCAAAAGCGAGGTGTTTGCCGAAAATAAACTCTTTGCAACTTTGGATACTACCGTTCGTAAAGTAGTAATTAAAAATTTACCCTTTTTATTGTCTGACACAGTAGGTTTTATACGAAAGTTACCTACGCAATTGGTAGAGTCTTTCAAGAGCACCTTAGATGAAGTAAGAGAGGCGGATATTTTGCTGCATGTAGTGGATATTTCCCACCCTAATTTTGAAGATCATATTGAGTCTGTTAATTCGATTTTAGAAGAGATTAAATGTGTTGACAAACCTACCGTTTTGGTTTTTAATAAAATTGACGCTTACACGTACGAAGTAATTGATGAAGACGATTTGATTACAGAAAAAACAACGAAACATTATACTCTCGAAGAGTGGAGGCAAACGTGGATGTCAAAGATAGGTGAAGAAAACACCTTGTTTATCTCAGCGACCGAAAAGGAAAATTTTGAAGAGTTGCGAGCCAAAGTATATCAAATTGTTCGAAAAGTACATATTACTCGTTTTCCATATAACAATTTTCTGTATCCAGAATATGACGAAGCAGAATAAAATATGCGTCTTATCCTCTTCCTCAAAAAATAGAATATAACTATATTTGTACAACAAAAAATAAGCCCTATGAAATACAAAAGAATACTCCTAAAGTTAAGTGGAGAAGCCCTTATGGGAGATCAAAGCTATGGGATTGATCCTAAACGTTTGGCAGAATATGCTCAAGATGTTAAAGAGTTGCACGATCAAGGGATTGAAGTAGCGATTGTAATCGGAGGAGGAAATATTTTTAGAGGAGTAGCAGGAGCTAGTGCAGGAATGGATCGTGTACAAGGCGATTATATGGGGATGCTAGCCACCGTCATAAATGGTATGGCATTACAAGGCGCATTTGAACAAGCAGGACTAGAAACACGTTTGCAATCCGCACATAAAATTGAAGCAGTTTGTGAGCCCTATATCAAAAGAAAAGCAGTACGTCACTTGGAAAAAGGGCGAGTAGTCATTTTCAGCGCAGGTACAGGTAATCCGTATTTTACAACAGATACAGCTTGTGTGTTGCGTGGTATTGAGGTAGGAGCTGAGGTAATCCTTAAAGGAACACGAGTAGATGGAATTTATACTGCTGATCCAGAGAAAGATCCTAACGCCACTAAGTTCGAATACATTTCTTATCAAGATGTATTAGATAAAGGGTTAAAGATTATGGATACAACGGCTTTTACGCTGAGTCAAGAAAACGAATTGCCAATAATTGTGTTTGACATGAACAAAAGAGGCAATGTACTTAAAGTATGTCAAGGCGAAAACATAGGAACTACAGTAGGTAAATAAATTAAGTAAAAACATAAGTTTTTAAAATCATAATCATGAACGAAGAAGTTGATTTTATATTAGATAGTGCAAAGGAGTCGATGGGCAACTCTATTGCTCACTTAAAAAAAGAATTTTTAAACATTAGAGCAGGTAAGGCGAGCCCAGCGATGTTGGGAGGTGTAAAAGTGGATTATTATGGCTCATCTACGCCCTTAAGTCAGGTGGCCAATGTCAATACCCCAGATGCGCGCACCATTACCGTAACACCATGGGAAAAATCTATGATTCAGCCGATTGAAAAGGCAATAATGATCGCCAATTTAGGGTTAAACCCAATGAATAATGGGGAGTCTATAATCATTAACGTTCCTGCTTTGACAGAAGAGCGTAGACGTGATTTAGTGAAGCAGGCTAAGGCTGAGGCCGAAGATGCTAAAGTAGGTGTCAGAAACGTGCGTAAAGAAGCGAATAACGATATTAAAAAGTTAGACAGAGTATCTGAAGACGAAAAAAAAGGTGCAGAAGCTGACGTTCAAGAATTAACCGATTCTTTCATCAAGCAAATTGACGAATTGTTAGTAGTAAAAGAGAAGGAGATTATGACGGTGTAAGGAGCGAACTTTATGGAAATCAAATTTAGAACTAAAGAAGAAGCCAATCAGGAACAGCTAAAAGAGTATTTAGCTTTATCTCCTATTGAGCGTATATATGCTTTTTTGAGATTGGTTCAAAAGGTAAATAGATTTCCTACCAGAGCACCACGGAAAAAGAATGATAACTTTCAGATTGTGATAGATAAGCACCTTTAAATGGAGCAGTGGGATAAACATATCGAAGAATTTATCTCATTGGCTAATAAGCATAATGTTGCAATGCTTATGGTTGGTGGAGGAGCAGTCAATTTTCATGGTTATCAAAGGCACTCAGCCGATGTTGATTTTTGGATAGAGCCAAATGATGAAACCTTTAAAAAACTGGTTGAAGTTTTTAACGAAATGGGTTATGAAATCAATGATTTCCCTGAAAACGTAAAAAACGGACAACAGAATATATCTGTTAAGTTTTCTCCAGTAGATATCGACATTGAGTTAATCACTCAATTTTCAGTCAATAAACCATTTCAAGAAGCGTATTCAAAGGCAGATGAAGCAGTTTTACCTAGTAATAATGATGTTAGATGGAAAGTGCTCAATCTTGAAGATTTGATAACTAGTAAAGTAAAAGCTGGAAGACAGAAAGATTTACTGGACATTCAGCAATTAAAGCAGATTAATGGGTTGAAGTAGAATTGTTAATTTCGTATTATATTAAAACAGAAATTCCCTGCTCAAACGAGTAGGGAATTTTTTGTGGTGCAAAATTTAAATATTATACATAAAAAAACCCCCACATTGTGGGGGTTTCATAAACTTATTTCAAGTGAAGTTTATACTTAGTTTCCAACCCAGAATACAGGATTAGACCAAGCAAATTTTGTTAAATCAGCACCAACTCCAGCTTTTGAAGTAACTGTATTGCCAGAAACCATAATGCCGTCTGTAGTATCAGTAACTGAACCAGTGATAGTACCACCTACTTTGTCAGAACCTACATTACCTTGTGCATAAGCTCCTGAAAGAACTACCTCACCGTTACCTTTGCTATCGTCAGTGTCAATTCTGTTGCCGAAAGAAGCGTTTGGCACAGCAGCAAATAAGATGTTATTAATTGTAGCTTGTGTACCTCTTCTGATTTCAGCACCTGCTTTTAAAGGAGTGGTTGTGTTTAGGTTAAGGATTGTTACATTGTTAAATGTGGGTCTTGAAATTGGTTTTGCGCTAGCGTCTGAATCATTGCTGTCTCCTTCAATTCCTCGAGGGTCTTCTGTTTTTTGGTCAAATCCATTATTGCGTACTCCGAATGCGTTGGTAACAGTACCAGTATAACCTTGTGTAAAGTCAAACATGTCATCTGCAATGTTTTGACAGAATAGATTTTCGACATCTACGTTTCCTCCAAAAAATTCAATTCCGTCATCAGCACCATTTCTTATAACTATGTTTTTAAGTACGGTTTTGCTACCTACAGAGTATAATGAAAGTCCGTTAAATTCTTGTTCTCCATTAATACGTGCCCCTGTGTATTCAAGTATCACGTAGTTCAATTCACCAGAATAGTCATCATTGGTTGTGCCACCATATAATATACCAGCAACTTCAGATGTTACATCTGCTCCGGCATTGTTTTCTGCGTTACCAGCAATACTCAAACCTCCCCAATCACCAACGGTAGGTGTAGGATTTGATGAAGTAAATCTGATTGGAGCGAAAGCATTTCCTCTTGCGAAAATTTTTCCACCTCTTTCAACAGCAATATATACATCAGTAGTGCCATATTTTGCTTTGATAGTTGTTCCTGCTTCAATAGCCAAAACAGCACCTGATTTTACTACAACAGGGCCGTTAAGTTGATATGTTTTGGAAGCAACTAATTTAGTATTAGAGCTGATTTTAGTTGGCAATTCCGTTCCTGATAGTTCAGTTAAATTAGGAATGTCGTTGATACTGTTAAATACTGTATTGGATACTGGATTTTGTGTATCAGGCTTTGTAATTACGTCATCAGTTTCTTTAGTGCACGAAAAGAAAGTTATTGTCGCAGCAAATAATAATAGTGTTTTTGAATTGTTTAATTTCATTGTGTTTTAGTTTTTGATGTTTTTTAATTTCTGAGACAAAGAAACTAGACAAAGGTAATTTTGGGATTACTTAAATTTTATTAAAACGTTACCAATTTTTTCGTTTGTTAAGTGAGTGTTTACTCTATAAGAAGGTGTGTTAAAAACAAAAGCAGCTGATGTTAAAGATGTCAGCTGCTTTTGTAAATGTAAAAGAGTATGTATTATAAGTTGTAGGATAATCCTAAAGATGCTGAAATACCTTTTTGATAAGAAATCATAGTTAGTTTTTCTGGGACATCTCTGTATCTTTCAAATTCTTGATTGAGCAGATTGCGAATGTTTAATTTAGCCCCGAATTTTTTGTTGAAGTTGTGACTAAAAACAAAATCCAAAATTGGTACTCCCTTTTCAACTGTGTTTTGTTTGAAATTGGTTCCTAAACTGTAAACCTTGTCGCTTTGGTAGTTAAAAACTAATGTAACTAATGTTAGTTTTTCGTTGTTTTTTATTTCAAACGAAACGTCTGCGTTGATTGTTAATGGAGACGCTCCTTCTAATTGACTGCCTTTTCCTGTGTAATTGATTTTAAGCTCATCACTATTAGCTGAAGGTGTTTTATAGATTAAACTAGTATACATGTAGGTAGCATTGGCACCTGCGGAAAGTGTTTTGGATTTATTGTTCTCAGATTCGGTTTTATAAACATCGAATTTAGTTTCAGCTTCAATACCTAAAACAGTTGCATTTCCTGAGTTATCATAAGTGAAATCTTGAGATACAGCCGAATTTTTTTCCACTCGATTAATTGAGTTTTCAATTATTTTTCCAAAGGCTCCAAATGTTATCAATTCACCACTTTGAGGAAAGATTTCATATTTAATATCAGCGTTGTAATTTGCTGACGGTTTTAAGAATGGATTACCTGTTTCCTGATAATCAATACCTTCATAGGTAAAGGGCGCAATTTCCTTAAATTGAGGATAGGTATATGTCATACTTGAGGCAAATCTAAGATTGGCTTTTTCTGTCGTAGCATATTTTAAGTTAAGTGAAGGAAATCCATACTGTCTTCCAAGTGATTGGTTTTGACGTCCATCCAATTCAGCAATAGGATTGGGCATTTTTCCCCAAGAAGTTCTGATTTTAACACTTTCAATTCTAAATCCTACATTGGCTGTGAATCGTTCACTAAAGTTATAAACTAAATTAACGAAGCCAGAATGTAATTTTTTAGAAGCTGAATACCATTGAGGTAAATATGTTTGAGGATCATTTGGGTTGCTCCCAAAAGAAGAAACCATAGCAAAAATACTATTATCAAGATTATTTTGATTAATAGTATTGTCTACCGTTGATGGAGATACTAAAGTGTTTGAATTAGCCGAAAAGTCATGATCGAAATAAAATGCTTCAAAAGTTCTATCTGTGATTCGTCCATTGTAGCCTGCGGAAATATTTCCTTTATTTTCAGTGCGATTGCCAAAATATTTGGTTAATACTAATCTTGATGCAAAATCATCTTCGTTTAAGTTTCCATAAAATCGACTGTTTTGTCTTGCGCTACCAGTTCTAAATTTTGAAGTATTTGTAGATTCATCAATTATATACTCGTTTCTTTTCCTGTCTGGCTCATCATTATAGATAGTGTTGTAACTTATTCCGAAATCAATATCATAGGATTCACCAATTTTATGTTCGCTGAGTAATTGATTGATGAATAATCTGTTTTGCACCTCAGTTTGTAAAACTGTATTTAGTCTGTCAATATCTGCAACTTTACCAATAAAGTCATCAATTTTTTGGGTATTATCGTGGATAAAAACATGATTAAATGATACTTTATTTTTACTATTTATGGTATAACCTAAATTAGCCAAAGCCATTTTTGTAGCGGAATAAGTGTATCGTTTTGCATCAAAAATATTGTCTTGATTGGTTGTTGAAACTATACCGTGCGAAATACCTTCTCTATATTCATAACGATTATCATATGATCCAGTTACAAATAATTTTAAGGTACCCTCGTCTCCAATACTATATCTTTTTCCTAAGCCGATAGACGCTCCTAAATTAGGATTTGCTGTGCTTTCAGTTGTTTCAATTTTATTTATGAAGTTGTATTGTCTCAAATCACTTATTTGATGGGTGGTGTTTGAATTAACTCCTAAGAAATTGGAGCCGTACATTCTCTGAAAACGATTGCCTGTTGTTTGTGAATTGTATCCACTAGAAACACCCACGTTTACTAGAGTTTTGCCTGATATTTCTTTACTGACAATATTAACGTTAGCACCCCCAACATCAAGGCTGTTATCAGATGTAAACGCCTTGTTGATTCCGACATTTTGAATCATCCCAGTACTAAACAAGGATAAGTCTATATTTTTGTTTTGAGGGTCATTTGACGGTAATGGTAGGTCGTTTAGTGTAGAAGAATTATATCTATCACCTAATCCCCTTACATATATTTTTCCCGAACCTTCTTGTTTATTTACACCAGTTACTTTCATGGTTGCTCCAGCAGCGTCTGATACTGCTTTTTTAGATAATTCTTGCGCTCCTATGCTTTGAGTAATTTTAGTAGCTTTCTTTTGTTCTAATAATAGAGCTGTTTCTTTCTCCCGATTTACTGAAGCCACAACCACAACGTCCTCCAACTGTACACTGTCAGCTCCCATTGCCTTGTTGACTACGGTATTTTTGCCTGCCACAACAGTAACAGTTTCCATTTCTGTTTTATATCCCAAGAAACTAAACACGATAGTATGTTGACCTGGTTCAACAGATAAGGAATACGTCCCGTCCATATCAGAAGTGGTTCCTATAGTAGTACCCTGAATCATAACATTAGCAAAAGGAAGTGTTTCGTTATTCATATCCTTGTCTGTCAAGGTTCCAGAAATAGTTCCTTTTTGTGCAAACATGTTAGTTAAAAACAGGATTGCAATGAATGAAAATAAATTTTTCATTAATTCTTAAATTTAAAATTTGTGATTAAGTCTTACGTGTAACACCAACAACGAATTAGCAAACCCTTTTAAAAAGGTATCTGAATTGGTGTTTGTTTTCGGTAGGTAAGGGCATCGAACGTAAAGAAATAAGAGACGGTAAAGTTTCGTTTTGAGGTTTTACAGTCGCTTTTTTATAATCTGAAAACGCTTTAGAAATAGTTTCAGAACTTGGCGCATATTGAGTATCATTTGCGAAAGAAGCACTAAATGAAAGAATCAATAAAAATGTAAAAAATAGTCTCATTAAATTTCGTTGTTATTTACAAGGCAAATTAAGGGGCATACTGTAAATATAATGTTAGGGGATTATTATCATTAGATGTCTTTAACGTTACCTTAATGTTACCTCGATTATGTTTGTGTAAACCTCTTTTTCTTCGTTTCTTTACGAGTATATTTACTTCAAAATCATCATGTAATTCTATGAAAAAGAAGGATATAAAAATTTTGTTGGTAGACGATGAACCGGATATTCTGGAAATAGTTGGCTATAATTTAGAAGAAGAAGGATATCAGGTATTTACTGCAGAAAACGGTAAAGATGCGTTAAATGTAGCCAAAAGGGAGATTCCTCATTTGGTAATTTTGGACGTGATGATGCCTGAAATGGACGGTATAGAGGCTTGTGAAAATCTACGTCAAATGCCAGAGTTAAAAGATGTTATCATTACTTTTTTGACCGCTCGTAGCGAAGATTATTCTCAAGTGGCAGGATTGGATGCGGGGGCGGATGATTATATTACTAAGCCTATCAAACCCAAGATTTTGGTTAGCAAGGTAAAGGCTTTGTTAAGACGTTTGAAAACGACCGAAACACATACGGATACGTTGAGTATTGGAGATATCGAAATCAATAGAGAAGAATACAAAATCTTTAAAAACGGGGAGGAGATTAATTTACCTCGTAAGGAATTTGAATTGTTTTATTTGTTAGCTTCTAAGCCAGGAAAAGTATTTAAAAGAGACGAAATTTTGGATCGTGTGTGGGGCAATGAAGTTATAGTTGGAGGACGTACAATTGACGTACATATTCGTAAACTGAGAACAAAGATTGGGGACGATTTTTTTAAAACGATTAAAGGAGTAGGTTATAAATTTGAAGAATAACCAAGATTAAATGGCACGCAAACTAAAAAGGTCTTACACTTTTGCCATAAATACGGCGCTTTATATTTCTATTTTTTCTACACTTTTTGTGGCGGTATTAAGTGAAATATTCTTTGAGGTTTCTTTTTGGTTTTGTTTTTCATTTGCTGTCGGAATATTAATTTTTTCGTTTCTAATCGTTCAATATCGAATCGAAACACTCATTTATAATCGGATTAAGAAGATTTATGATGATGTTTCGTTGATTGAAGCTTCTACCTTGCGGAAACAACCCATTACTACAGACCTAAAAACGTTGACACAAGAGGTGGGGAAATTTGCCAGAGATAAAAAGATAGAAATAGAAACGCTTAAAATCAGAGAAGAGTATCGCAAGGAATTTTTGGGAAATGTTTCCCATGAGCTGAAAACTCCATTGTTTACTATCCAAGGTTATCTTTTGACGTTGATAGATGGAGCAGTCAATAATCCTAGGATTAGGGACAAATACTTGAGCAGGGCAGAAAAGGGAGTAGAGCGATTAATCTACATCGTCAATGATTTGGATATGATTACCAAGTTAGAGGTAGATAATCTAAAAATTCAATTAACGGAGTTTGATGTTTTGGAATTGGTTCAAAATGTATTTGATCTTTTTGAGATGAAAGCAGCCAAAAAAAGCATCACTTTGACTTTTGATATGAAATACACTGAGCCTATCATGGTGTATGCGGATAAAGAAAAAATTCAGCAAGTAGTGACCAATCTTGTGGTCAACTCCATTAAATATGGTAAAAAAGACGGGACTACCGAAGTCAGTATTGAGCATTTTGTCAAGAACAAAATAATGGTTAGAGTAACTGATAATGGAGAAGGTATTGAACGTCAGCATATTTCACGATTGTTTGAACGTTTTTATAGGGTAGATACAAGTCGCTCCAGAGCGGAGGGGGGGTCTGGATTAGGACTTTCTATCGTAAAGCATATCATTGAGGCTCATGACGAAAAAATCTACGTAGAAAGTGAATTCGGAGTGGGATCAGAATTTTCGTTTACCCTCGAAAAGGCCAAATAAGTTTTCCCAATCAGGGGTTTTTCCTTGCAGCTTTTTCAACCCTTCAAACAGGTGAGATTTGTACAATCGATCAATTGAAAATTCTTCTTGACTGCACGAAGGTACAATGCCTTTTTTGCTCAGCCTTTCGGCCAAATATTCTTGTTCGTATTGACCCGGTGTAGGGATAAAAAAGGCTTTCTTTTCCATGACGGTCAAATCCATAATAGTTGAGTAACCTGAACGACAAACGATGATACTACTTTCTGCAATGGCCTGTCCTAGTTCTGGTGTAGTCATGAAATTAGAATAGGTGATATTTTTTACTTTTTGAATGATTTGTTGTTCTTCAATTTGTCCTTTTACAAAGGCAATTTCACCAATATAATCTTGTAGTTCTTTAACCAATATAGCTTCAAGTAGGCTACGTTGGGGTTCTGGACCAGATAGCAGTACCAGTAATTTGTATTTTAGAGGAGCCTCAATTTTGGTAAAACGACTCAAGGGGCCGATATAACGTGTAGGAAATAAATCTTTTTTGACATGTCCTAGTTTACCGCTCAAATTGGGACTGTTGTACCAATCGGGCACCCAACATTCAGTATATTTCTTGATAACATAGTGATGGAGCTCACTAGAAATAGTTGTTGTTTTTCCTGTTAATACATTCAAAAGATGTGTGATGTATACACTAGGAATTTTTTTGGAATACGCGCCAAATCTATTATCGGAAATAATACCAGTTAATTGGTGTTTTTCAACCAATTGCTGTACCACCTTATGTTCTTTACTGGCAGCAGTAATTATTTGAGGTAGATTTTTAATTAATTTCCACTTAAATGATTCACCGTTTTTTTGATATTCAATACTATAGGCAGGAAGCACCTCAAAGGTAAGTTCAGGAAATTCTTTCTTGAGTAGCTCCAATGCTCCTCCATCTGATGCAATAATGGGATTAAAGCCATGATTAATCAGTTCTTTGATGACTGGAATGCAGCGGGTGGCATGTCCTAATCCCCAGTTTAGAGGAGCTACTAATATATTTTTTGTATCGTTCATACGCATTTGTTGGGTAATTCGCCTGCAAGTATACGAGTATTCTATTTGTTATATATTTCTGTAATTTTACCAAAATATTAAATAATACCCTGTGGGAAGCAAAAATAAACTGAAAAGATTCAAGGAAAACGAGACGTTTGACAATGTGATTCAACCAACAAGAGAAGAAGTAGTTTCTGGGAAATTTCCTTTTAAAGGAAAATGGAATCAGGAATTTTTCAAAAATGACAATCCTATAGTATTAGAGTTGGGATGTGGAAAAGGCGAATATACGGTGGGTCTAGCCCAAAAGTTTCCTGAGAAAAACTACATTGGTATTGATGTCAAAGGAGCTCGTTTTTGGCGGGGAGCCAAAACTGCGGTTGAAACAGGTATGGATAATGTAGCTTTTGTGCGCACACAAATTGAATTGATTGGGGCTATTTTTGCCGAAAATGAGGTCGATGAAATTTGGATTACTTTTCCAGATCCTCAGATTAAATACAAACGCACTAAACACCGCATGACCAATAGTGAATTTTTGCAATTGTATAAAAAGATACTTAAGGAAAACGGTGTGGTAAACCTTAAAACCGACAGTGAATTTATGCACGGTTATACCCTAGGTTTGCTACATGGAGAAGGTCATGAAGTATTGTATGCTAACCATAACGTATATCACAATGAGGGGAGTCCAGAGGAAGTGACTTCGATTCAGACCTTTTATGAAAATCAATACTTAGAGACGAATAAGGCCATCACTTTTGTGCGATTCAAAATCAAATAATGGAGGATAATTTCTTTGAAAAGGTATATGCTGTTGCACGTCAAATTCCATACGGACGAGTTACCTCTTATGGAGCAATAGCCAAATATCTGGGTGCGGCACGATCAGCGCGGATGGTTGGTTGGGCGATGAATGCCTCTCATGGTAGGGAAGATATTCCTGCTCATCGTGTGGTTAATCGAGTTGGTCTGTTATCAGGCAAACATCATTTTGAAGGAACGAATGTAATGCAACAACTTTTGGAAAGTGAAGGAGTAAAAATAGTTGACAATAAAGTAGTTGATTTCGCCACCCTTTTTTGGGAACCTAATTAATCTATATCGTATCTTTGCTATCTAAATTAAGTCTTAATAAATCTTTTCCTTTTGATTATGAAGATAGACAAGAAAGAAATACTCGCAGTTTTAGAAAAAATCACATTAGCGGGTGAGGGGCAGAACATGGTAGAGAGTGGAGCCATTCAGAATGTAGTCACTTTTGGCAATGAGATAATCATTGATCTTAAATTGAGTAGTCCAGCCATGCATATTCGTAAGCGTGCTGAGAACGATATAGAAAAGGCTATTGTCGAAAACATTTCGGCTGATGCTGAAATCAAAATCAATGTTAAGGTGGATAAGCCCGAAAATCCGAAAAACGAAATCAAAGGGAAAGCGATTCCAGGGATTCAAAATATAATTGCTGTGGCCTCAGGTAAAGGAGGTGTAGGAAAATCTACTGTGACTGCGAACATGGCTGTTACCTTAGCCAAGATGGGATTCAAAGTAGGGGTTTTAGATGCTGATATCTATGGGCCATCTATGCCGATTATGTTTGACGTACAAACGGAAAGACCTTTGTCGGTTACCGTGGACGGAAAATCAAAAATGAAACCTGTTGAAAGTTACGGAGTTAAAATTTTGTCTATAGGATTCTTTACGCAACCCAATCAAGCTGTGGTATGGAGAGGACCAATGGCGGCTAAAGCCTTAAATCAAATGATTTTTGATGCGGCATGGGGAGAGCTAGACTTTTTGTTATTAGACTTACCTCCCGGTACTGGAGATATTCATTTATCGATTATGCAATCCTTGCCCATTACAGGTGCTGCCGTGGTGAGTACACCACAGGACGTGGCCTTGGCAGATGCTCGTAAGGGAGTGGCGATGTTTATGCAAGACAGTATCAATGTGCCCGTGTTAGGAATCATTGAAAACATGGCCTATTTTACACCAGAAGAATTGCCAGAAAATAAATATTATATCTTTGGGAAAAATGGTGCAAAAAACTTAGCTGAAGACGTAGAAGTACCATTTTTAGGAGAAATTCCAATTGTGCAAAGCATTAGAGAAGCAGGGGATGCAGGTCGACCAGCGGCCTTGCAAACAGCAACTCCAGTAGAAGAGGCTTTCGAGGAAATCACCAAAAAGGTGGTTGCTGAATTAGTGAAAAGAAATGAGCATTTACCACCAACGGAAGCGATAAAGATTACTACAATGGCAGGATGTTCTGAGGTAAAGAGTAAATAAAAGAAAGTATGACTACAGAAGAAGTTAAGGATAATGTAGAAAAAGCACTAGAGGAAATCAGACCGTTTTTGAAATCAGACGGAGGAGATATTACACTAATTGCTATAGAAGACGATAAGCACGTAAAAGTAAGATTAGAGGGCGCGTGTGTCGCTTGTAGCGTCAATCAAATGACACTAAGGGCAGGAGTCGAAACGACAATCAAGAAGTACGCGCCTCAAATCGAAACCGTCGTTAATGTAAATTAAACGATTTTTGTCGGTTGCGATTTGGTGTAGGTAATTTGCATAGTCGTTCCTTTGCCAATTTCAGAATGCAAAACTTTGATTTTACCGAGGTGATACTCTTCCACAATTCGTTTAGTTAACGAAAGTCCTAGTCCCCATCCTCTTTTTTTGGAAGTAATCCCAGGTTGAAATATTTCTTTGAATTTGCTCTTTACAATCCCTGACCCTGTATCTTTTACTCGTATATGAACGAGTTTTTGTTCTTCGATAATTTCAATATATAGTTTGCCTTTTCCTTTCATCGCATCAATCGCATTTTTCACTAAGTTTTCAATAGTCCAACTATGTAAAGAAGGATTTAGTGAAACATAAATGGGATGCTCTGGTAGATTGGTTTTGAAACTAACTTTAGAAGAGGCTCTTTTGGCCATGTAATCAACCGTTTTTTTAGTTTCGTTAACCAAGTCTTTGATTTCTAACACAGGAACAGAACCAATCCGCGAAAAACGATCCGTAATCACTTGCAATCGGTTTATGTCGTTTTGAATTTCCGTGATATATAATTCATCTACGTTTTCAGCGCGCATGATTTCTACCCATCCGATTAAAGAAGATAAAGGAGTTCCTATTTGATGGGCAGTTTCTTTGGCCATACCTACCCATAAGTTATTTTCGGCAGCGATTTTATTAGCCGCATAAAAGTTAAAGACTAACAAACCAAACAGAAACACTATGGTAAAAAGAATAAGCGGGTAGTACTTTAACTTGGTCAGTAACGGAGAGTTTCCATAGTATAACAATTGGTAATCGTTGCGACCAATATTGAGTCGAATAGGAGGGTTTTCTTTTTTTAATTCCTTTAAAATATCTTTTGATTTTTCTGGAGTGATTAGTTGTTTTTCATCCACATTAATTACATCAATGATAAGGTCATTTTTGTCGGTATGTACAATAGGTATGGTTGTATTGTTGCGAATGATTAGAAATAGTAATTCTACATCCGTATTTTCGTCAGCATTGTTGAGTTTTTCTAAGGCTTTTGCCCAAACCTCCATTTTAAATCGTTCGTCTTGTTTAGAGGCGGTAAAAAAATGAAAGATTTGATACACAATAAAGACAATCAAAATACTTGAAAAAAGTACTATAGTCCATCGGATAAAGTTTTTTTTGTCTGTTATGGTCATGCCAAAATGCTAATCGAATGTCTAAGATATTGATTTTAGCAACAATAGTTAATAAGTATTCATAACAATTGAATAGGAGGGGAATTGATTTATATATATTTGTTGCTATTATTAATATTAACCGCAATAAATAAATACTTGTATGGAAGTTATTGGAAGACTTAGAATGATCGACGAAACAAAAACGTTTGGAGCAAATGGTTTCAGAAAAAGAGAAGTAGTCGTTACAACGGATGAGCAATATCCACAACACATTATGATTGAATTTACGCAAGATAAATGCGATATCTTGAACAGCTATAAAGTAGGCGAAGATGTAAAAGTGTCTATCAACTTAAGAGGTAGAGAATGGGTAAATCCACAAGGAGAGACAAAATTCTTTAACTCAATCCAAGGTTGGAGAATCGAGAGAGTAGCGCAAGCCGCTCCAGCAGGTGCACCACCAGTACCAGAACAATTCGAAAGAGCAGTAGATGTTAATCAAGACGATCACGATGATTTACCGTTCTAATTAATTATTAGATTTGAGCTTATAGACTCGAGATATTAGATTGAAAGGGCTATCCAATAAACGGTAGTCCTTTTTTTATGCGTTATATTTTTATTTCTAAAGTGGCGTAGTAATTTCTGTCCACTGATGGGATAATGCCTGGTCCGGGATAACCTGTAGCTCTTCTAGTAAAATAGAGCTTGTCTAAGGCATTGTTAACGCCAACTTCTAGCTTAAAGCGTTTGTAGGTGTAGGATGCCGATAAGTCCAGAATATCGTATGCGGGGATTTCTCCAATAATACCACTTAAATTGGCAGTAACAGCATTGGAAGCATCAGTAAATTGAGAAGATAAATAAGTGTATTGTGCACTCATCAAAAAGTCATTATACCCAAATTTAATTCCCGTTTTGATATTGACTTTAGGAACGAATTCAACTTTTTTTCCCAAAATAGATGAGTCATCAGATTTGGTGTATTCAGATTCAATAAAGGATGAATTAACAAAATAGTTGAAAATGAATTTAGGATTCTTAATGAGTATTTCGTTCAAATTAAAGTCTATCAAGGATTCTACGCCATACATCACAGCATCACCTACGTTGGTTCGTGTGCTTTTTGTGCTTCCATCTTTTTGTTTCACTTGAATTAGGCCAATGCGATCCACATAGAACAGACCGAAAGCGCCAATGTCGTATGAGATTTTTTTGTTCCAATTGCCTCTGGCTCCAAGGTCAATCGTATATCCGCCTCTTTCATCGCGTATATTGGGGTCAGTTGCGAATGATGGATTGACTGTACTGATATCGCCAAAGGTAACCGAGCGGTAATTTTGAGAAGCATTGGCATAAAATTCTAACGCGATTGATGGTTTATAGCTTGCTCCCAGCCCTAATAACACAAAAGACCTTTCTATAGCGTCTTTTTCTGTTATAGTTTTATTTTGAATCACATTTCCTGCGCCATCAAGGTTTATTTGTTTATAAAAACCATCACTTTCAGTTTTAATGTATTCGAATCGGACACCTGGAGTAACAGAAAATTTGTCATTCAAGTACAAAATATTTTCTGAAAATAAAGCGATGTTCTGATTAGGGTACGTGTAATTGGACTGGATGGGATAATTAGGGTAGTTCGTTAAATCCAGATTGAAGTTTGCATTAGATTGATCAGAACCTGGCCCTTGGATGTTAGTGTTCTTAGCTTTATAGTATTTGCCTCCAATCAAAAAGGTCGATTTTTTCTTTACTAATTTGTATTTGTTAACCAAACGTGTTTCAAAACCGTAGTTGTTGAAATCTCCCTTGATTAAATCTCTTTCTTGTAAAGGATCTACTGTGTCTACTCTATTAGCTCGGTAGCCTAGAGCATTTCGAGTAGCGTTTAAACCAAAGAAGTTAAAGGTGAAATTAGTCTTTTCTGAAAATTCATGAGCCAATTTTATATTATACAAAAACCAATTGATGCCAAACCAATTTCGGGCTCGATTACTCTGAAAAGGATTTTCATAGAACATATCATCGTTTAATCCTCCAGCTTGTTGAGCGAGGTAGTCAAGGTAGGTAATCTCTCCTGTTAACTTTGTTTTTTTGTTGAATTTATAACCTATATGTGCATATACATTATTAGAGTCAAACTGAGAGTTAGGTCTGAATCCGTCTCCTTGTTTATGATTGTAAAAGGCATAATAACTGAACTTATTTGCGGTGCCACTGATGCTGGTAAAATTGGTGTACAACCCATAGCTTCCTACCGTATTTCGGGTAATCAATTCGAAAGGTTTGTTAGGATTAGGGGTTTTCATTACAAAATTGACCAAACCTCCAAACTGCGTTCCGTATTGTAGAGAAGCTGCTCCTCGTATAATCTGTATTTCTTTTAAACCTTCTGCGGCTGGTGAGTAGTAGCTTTCGGGATAACCCAAAACATCTGCACTAATGTCATAACCGTTTTGACGGGTGTTAAAGTTTGCTGTTCGGTTGGGGTCTAATCCACGCCCCCCGATATTGAGTTGTAAACCGGCATCGTCATTTTGATAAATGTTTAATCCTGCGACTTGACCAAAGATTTGACGAGCATTGTTAGTCGCTAGATTAGCCATGGATTGTTCCACTAAAATAACTTCTGTTTTCTTCCCTGCATAAATGGCTGTTTCTTCTACATCTTTCAGTCGTGAAGTACTGAAAACTTTGGCTTTGCGAGCAAAAACTTCGACCTCCGATAATTCTTCGCGTAAAGAATTAAGTTTCAGATTAGCAATTGTGTTACTTGTAACGGTGACTTTTTGCTCTTGTACCTGATACCCAAAGGCAAAAACGATGAGGTTAATCTCTTCCTTTTCAGTGGTAAATGAATACGTTCCATTTTCGTCGGTCAGCGCCAAAAGTCCGCCATTGCGATCGTACAGTTCTGCATCTTTGATTACGATGTTGGACTCTGCATCTGTAATAACTCCTTGGATTTTGTTTTGCCCACAGATCACTTGAGTACTCAAGAGAAGAAAGAATAATATACTAAAGTCCTTTAATGTCATCGTTAAATGGTAAAATCCAAGTTTTGTGTTTAAAAGACTCTGTTTCTTGTAATAAATCTCTTTTTGGGTCAACAAAAGGTTGACTCATGCGGCCATTAAGGGCTACAAAACTTTCTGCAAAAATAGCAATATTTTGATGTCCTTGAGAGGCAAAGTGTTCACCTAAATAATGCGCATACTCCAGAATAAAATCAGGTTGAAAACTCATTTGTTTTTCCTGAAAGGGGGTCAAAAAATCACTGTTGTCTACATAGAAGTATTTGTTGGTTTCAGTATCAACCACCTTGAAGGTTGTACTCCCCATCTTTTCCATTAACATTACGCGCCATGAAAACCGAAACCCTTCCTCTGTCCAGAATAGTTCGCCTGGGTAAAATACATGTCGGAAAGGTAGTGCAATTTGAAAACAAAAGAATACACCAACAACATATAATCCTATTGACTTTTTAGGAAATTGGAACGATTCAATGGTTTTAATAGATACTCCTTTTAGTGTTGTGATTTTATCGAGCCCTTTCTTAATCAATGCAATGATTTTGTCATGAAATGTTGTGTCAAAAAAGATTAATGAGCCAAAGATCATTACAAAAGGGAAAACCCCTATAGGGAATAGGATACGTGTAAATACATGGAAAAAAACAACTAATCCAAAAGCAATCCATCGGGTTTTGCGGTAGAGTAACAAAAAGGGGATGCACAAGTCGTATATCATACCACCCCAACTCATGGCATAATGAAACCAGTTTTGATGCATTAATGCTTCTCCGATTAGGGGCAAGTCATAACGGGAGGTCAACCAGATTTTTAAAGGTTGAGCTTTGAACAACCAGTCTGAGTTGACTTTGGCTAGACCGGCATAAAAATACACAATACCTAACATGAGTTTAATGCTGTCAATCGTCCAATTGGGCACGTTTTGATAGGTTACTTTCTTGTGGTACGCATCAATTGAAAATCGAGCATTGGCAGGTAAAAAAAACAGTAAAAAACTGACTAAACTGATAAAATAATAATGGTTCAGGTAGGTGGTCTTATCCATTAGCTCAATATACGTAAAACTCAAAAAGAAAAGAACCACAGCGAATCTATACTTGTAGCCCAGAGTAATCAATAAGGCCGCAATTCCGCATAGAATAAAAACCAGATAGGTGTAATTACCGATAGGCTTAACCCATTCAAAACCATAATAACTAAAATGAAATTTTGGTTGTAGATAAAGTGTTTTAATCCAACCATTTACCCAAAATCGAATTAAACTGTACAGCATCATAATGCCAAAACCAATCCTGAATACAATCAATGGGCTGGCATTTGTGCTGTTTTGAAGATAGTCTTTTAGTTTAGTCACCATCGGCATCGGCGTAATCGACGCGAATACCAAATGCCTGAAGCATGTCTACCTTAAACAGTACAACAGACTTCTGTATAGCATCATATATCTCGGTCATTTTAGTATTGTCATCAACAACTTGCTGAGACAAGTTATTGTTAAGACCTTGAAGTTGAGTGTCTATAACATCAAACTGAGATGAAATAGCGTTAAGTAGTTCTGTTTTGTTTAAGTGTTTTAAGTAGTCATCCAAACCTTTTCCGTCTGTGCCATCCAGGGAGATTCCATAAAAGGTGTTTTTAATAGATTGAAAGCTTTCTTGTGCAAGTTGTTTACTGTATTCTTTACTATAATACCCTTCTACTTTTTCAGGTAGTGACGTATCTGAAAAATTACCAGCTGGAATTCCAAATTTATTAGCTCTAAATATCTTTTCAGTATAGAAGATAAAATCGTTCACGAATTTATTCAATGAACTTGAGGTGGTGTTGTCTGTACTTGATACAAATGTATTACGGTAATTTTTTTTCCAATCGTTGGATACGTTTTGCGTAATGGACAACATTTGATCGATAAGCAACGATAAGTAGTTTTTGTATTTATTAGCACCTGTTGCTGTGGTATATTTTTCCAGAATTAAACTGTCTGAATCTGCTAGGCCAAACAACATATAATCCAAAGCAGGAAAACCAACAGCATCGTTGTAAAAAGGATTGGTCAAATCCACATTTTCAGTTTCAATAGTATCTGTTATTTTGCTTGTGTTTGCAGGATATACATTCATTTGAAATGTATAGAATGTTTTTTCGGCTTCTCCAATATTGTACATTTCAACATGTTGCCATGCTTTGTATGCATCTAACCATGCTGTTCTTAATGCTGTGAGTGTGGATTGATTAGGTGACGCTATAAAGTCGTCTTTTTTGTTTTTTAGTGCGGTAAGTTGAGTGGTTAAGTCTTCGAATGCAGGAATAATTATATTATCAGCCAAATTGGTTAATAAGGCTCCTCTATCAAAAGAATCAGATGTGTTATTGTTTGTGCTTGTAGGTTCATCACAAGAATAAACAATGGTCAATAGTAATAGAGATAATACAATTTTTTGAAGCATTTTAGGATATTTAAATTTGTGCAAATCTAAGAATAAAGTAGTTGCAATACCTAACGTAGCATACAACTACTTTGTTTTCATTGTTTTAATGCCAGATAATTAGTTTATAGTTTGAGCTGTTGTAAAACCAAACTTGCTACTAATAGAGTCAGATAATTGATCTAAAGTTGTAGGTGTTACGTCCCATAAACCATTACCAGCCTCTAATTGGCTTAATAATCCTTCTACTTCAGTTTTTGTAAAATAGGGTAATGTAGAATTAGGTTGACGTGTAAATTGTAAGCTATAGATAAATCCGTAGGCTTCTGACAGCGCATGGAAAGCACTTGCTTTATCTGTGTCTAAAGTCATTTTTCCCGCTTGTAAATAGTGGACTGCTCGTATCGCAATAACTTTTGAAATGTTTGCTTTGATGATTTCTGCTTGTTGATCTCTAACCGTGTAGTTTTTAGCAACGATAGCAGCTCTACCTTTTTTGAAAGCGTTGTAGATGGTTGCCGCAATTCCCTTAAAGTCATTATCCTCTTCGGCTTTTTCTAAATATTCATTCAAAAAGCTATCTGCTCCTAATACTGGTACTGACGGATTATTTTCTGCTCCGTACAAATACCCATACGCTTCGTCCCAGGCATGCTCCATGGTAGTTGCGTTTCCTTCTTCTGCTATTCCATTGTTGTTGTTCTCTTTATTGTTGCCACCATCTAGTTTAGCTGCACTTAAGTAATTGTTGACGATTTGATCTGTCATTAGTCCTCCAATTAGTGATTTTGCCACCAGTTGATTGTATTCAAATCCTTTTGCGTTTACATAACGTGTTGTACCACTTAATTGTTGAATGTTCCCTGCTTTCCCTTCTTCAGCTTGTTGCGTCCAATTTGCAAAAACCTCTGTTGCTTGTTTTTCAATCCAACCGTCTAGAGTTTGTCTAATGGCATTAGCTTCGGTTGAATTGGTAGAGTAAAAATCCAAAGAAGCGGCTACTTTAGAACGGATATTTTTGCTCGAAGCGTTCAAATCAGCGTCACTAAAGTTATTCTTTCCTGCTTCGTGACTGAACATAGCTTGTAGTTCGTCTGTAGTTTTGGTGTTGTCTTTCATTGCACCAATCAATTCAGTGGCCATTTTGATACGTGTTGTTTGACCACTAAAATCTACAGTTGATTTATTATCTCTTGTGAATTCATAAGTAGTTGGTGCTGTTACTGTGTTGGTTGGCGCCGTTATTACGTCTTCATCTTTTGAGCAAGATACTAGAGCGAACAAGGCTAAAGTTGCAGTTGTTAATATGATTTTATTCATAATGCTTGTATATTATATTTATTTAGATTGATTTTTAATAGTGCAAATATACAACCTGTTTTGAACTGACAAAATTTATTTAGAATAAATCTTAATAAAATTTATTTTTCATCAATTAATAATATATTTGACCTCAATTTTAACATAGAAAACCACAATTATGGAGAATATTAAGAATATCATTTACGTTGTTTTACGTTTGTTTTTAGGAGTAATGATTTTATTGGCTGGAGTCAATAAGTTTATTAAACCTATTGCGAGTCCAGCAGAATTTATTGAAACCGTTCAAAAGGTAGAGTCGGTTGATGAGCATCACTTACAAAAGAAACTATTTGTAGGGGCAATGCAACAAACGGAATATTTCTGGGAGTTTTTGGCTGTAGCCGAAATCATATTCGGACTCTTGATATTGATGCAAGTCACAGGTTTATTGGGAGCCATAATGATGGTGCCAATTACCTTAAATATTTTATTGCTTCACATTTTCTTGGAACCTGATGAGGTCGGAGAATTAGTTTATGTAGCTGTATTATTCGCAATTAATGTTGCATTGATATGGAAAGAAAAAGAAAAAGTATTGCCTTTATTGAAGATAAAAGCGATGTAATTAATAAGGCTGTCCGAAGGGGCAGCCTTATTAGTATCAAAACCTTGTGGTTTAGTAGTTAAGGCCAAATGCCCACAATGGGATTATATTTAAGTAACCAAATTCGATATCGTCCTTAACAACAAAGGAATGTTCAATATTTTCTATCTGTTTTTGGTTTTTGTTTTTACCCCCAATTTCAAAAGTATAGTTATCAATAACGAAATCCGCTTTTTTGGATGAAACTACCGTGTGGTTCAGTCGCATTTGATTAAAGAAGAAGGTTTCTCTAAGATTGCCTTCGTTTGATTTTTCGCCTACTAAATTGAATATAATATTGGTGTTGTCTAAGTATACCTTGTCTACTTTTCCTAAGCCACGTATACCTGTTGTCTCATTTCGTAATTGACCGATAAGCCCTGCTTTTTCCATGTAAGAAAAATAGTCGTCTAGAGAATTTCGACTTACGTTGAGCATTTCAGAAATTTTAGAAAAATTGGGTTTGAAGGGTACGCTTTCGGCAATGATCGTAAGTAATTGCTTTAACTTACGACTAGTACCTACATTTAAATTAGCATATTGAGGGATATCCGTTTCTAGCGTTTGTACAATAATTTGACCGAGGCGAAGGTGTAATTCGTTTTCAATACCAAAGGGATAATAGCCTTTTTTCAGGTAATCCTTGAATAAAACAAGAGGATGTTTAACGTCTTCTAACTTAATTTTGTTTTTTACTATTTGATCTAATGAATACGGTTTTATTTCATGGTTATGGAAGAAATTTAGGTATTCTCTGAATGATAGTCCTTGCAGTTTATATATCAAGGCACGACGACTTAAATCGGCGGATCCTTTCAGGATATCCAAAACAGACGACCCTGTGAATACAATTTTTAGATTAGGATAAGAGTCATAAATATTTTTTATTTCTATAGACCAATCATTGTATTTATGTATTTCATCAATAAATAAGTATTCGCCTGCATTTTTATAAAAATGATCTGCTAAGTCTATGAGCCTATTTTCACCAAAGTAAATGTCATCTGCAGTTACATATAACGCTTTATTACTATTTAGGTTTTCTTTGATGTATTGAAGAATCATTGTGGTTTTGCCGACTCCTCGCCCTCCGATTATACCTACCAAACGACTATCCCATGAAATTTTTTCATAGAGGTAGCGTTTAAAATCTAATGAGGTATAACGTAAAAGAATCTCAAATTTCTGATAAAGCGTTTCCATAAATGCTCAGTGTGTTTAATACAAATATACAAATTGCACAACGTAATGAGCAAAATGCTGAAAAACTGTTCAACAAGAAGTGCAAAAATGATTTAAACCTCAATCTCAACCTTATACCCTTCATTGTTTCTTATATTCAAAACCTTACCTCCTTCAAAGATGAGGTACTGACCTTTGATTTCCTTTAAATTAGATAGTTTTTGGATATATCTATAATCATAAATTAATTTTATTTAGAATAAATTAAAATAAAAGTTGTTTTTCTGAAAAATGACTTTACATTTGCAGTGTAGAATGAATCTAAATAAAACAAATAACACAAAATGAATTCAAATTTTATTAAAGCCTTGGTTATTGGAGGTTTGATTTTTACCTCATGTGATAAAGATGATGAGAATGTAGCGCCAGTTGTAACTGTTCAAAAAACAGATGTCGTATCTAACTATGCTGATATTGTTTTGGCTAATTATGAAGATGCTTTGGCTGATGCCAAAAGTCTAGATGCTTCTATTCAATCATTCACAGCACAACCAACAGAAGCAAGTCTTAAAACGGCAAAAGATGCTTGGTTAAAATCAAGAGAAAGCTATGGACAAACGGAGGCTTTTCGATTTGCAAATGGGCCAATTGATGATGCTGATGGGCCAGAAGGTTTACTTAACGCTTGGCCTTTGGACGAAAACTATATTGATTATGTTACAGGAAAGGATGATTCCGGGATAATCAATAATCCAACGGATTATCCAGCAATTGATGCAGCCACTTTAGAAAGCTTAAATGAAGCAGGAAGTGAAACGAATATCAGTATAGGATACCATGCTATTGAGTTCTTACTATGGGGGCAAGACAATACTGCGCCTTCAGAGAAAAAAGCGGGGCTACGCCCTTATACAGATTTCGTTGACGGGGGTACTGCAAAATACCAAGGTCGTAGAAGAGATTACCTAAAGGTATGTTCTGGTTTATTGATTAAACATCTTCAGATGATGGTTGATGAGTGGAAAGTAGGAGGGCCTTACAGAAAAATATTTTTGGCTCAAAATAGTGATACCGCTATCAAAAATATGTTAACGGCAATTGCGATTCTTTCAAAATCAGAATTAGGTGGGGAGCGAATGTTTGTGGCTTATGACAATCAAGATCAAGAGGATGAACATTCTTGTTTTAGTGATAATACACACCGTGATATCCGTCAAAACTTAGCAGGGATTGCTAATGTGTTTAGAGGAAAATACGGTACGGTAGACGGAAAATCAATTGAAGATTTAATTCTTGTTGCTAATCCTATGTTAGGAGCTAAGATATCTAACCAATTAGTTGCAGCTGAACAAGCAGTTGAAGCTACGGCTGTACCATTTGATTTTGCTATTTCTGATGCAACAGAGAGAGCAAAGGTATTAGCTGCAGTAAAAGCATTACAAGATTTGGGGGATAAATTTGTCGAAGGAGGAACTGCTTTAGGTTTAACCATTTCGTCAGAATTACCTGAATAATCCTGTAATTGTGATATGTTTTTGTTTATTGAATCAGAGTCCTCGAAGAGGGCTCTGATTTTTGTGTTTTAAAGTTATGATTAAAAAAAGAATTTTATTTGGATTGTTGGGGTTTGTCCTGATGAATTGTAAAAAGGACGAACAAATACTCTATGTGCCATTAAGTGCTGAAACGGGAGAAGAACTATCGGGAGGAGAAGTAACCTCATTCGATATTTCTCAAAATGCGTTTGGATTTTCGGCCTCCAACCTCGAAGGAGACGATGCTTTGCACTTTTTCACAGGAAATTCTTTATTTAATCAAAACTGGGTGACTTCACCTGCATCGACAACCGCGCGTGATGGACTAGGTCCGATGTTCAATGCCCGATCATGTTCGGGGTGCCATTTCAAAGACGGTCGGGGTCGTGCCCCAAAATTTGATGGGGAACTGAACCATGGTTTGTTACTACGTTTAAGTATTCCTGGTACAGGAACTAATGGAGGAGGAATTGGAGACCCCGTATATAAAGGACAATTACAAGATCAATCCATTCCAGATGTAGAAACAGAGGGAGGATTTAGGATTGAGTATACCAATGTTGAGGTAAAATATCCAGACGGAACAGAGGTTACTTTAAGAAAACCAAAATACCATTTTACCAATCTGAAATACGGAGCCATATCTTCTTCAATTGAAGTGTCGCCTCGTGTGGCCAATCAAATGATTGGTCTTGGACTATTAGAAGCGGTTCCAGAATCGATAATTCTATCTTTTGCCGATGAAAATGACACCAATAGTGATGGGATTTCAGGGAAGGCTAATAGAGTATGGGATGTAGCTTCTCAAGCTACTGTTTTAGGTCGTTTTGGGTGGAAGGCCAATCAACCTAGCTTACGTCAGCAAGTGGCAGGTGCATTTTTGGGTGATATGGGAATAACCTCTTCTCTTTTTCCTGATGAAAATTGCCCTGATGGTTTAGATTGTTCCACATTACCTAATGGTGGTTCTCCAGAAATATCTGATGAAAACCTCGATAAAGTGACGTTATATTCAAGTACATTGGCTGTGCCAGCCAGAAGAAATCATGATGCTCGAGAAGTTCTTGAAGGGAAAGAATTATTTACGAAGATAAATTGTACGGCTTGTCATATAGCTAAGATGCAAACAGGTTCACATAAGATTAGTGCTCTTGAAAATCAAACGATACGTCCGTATACGGATATGTTATTGCATGATATGGGTGATGAGTTAGCGGACAATCGTCCTGATTTTTTGGCGAATGGAAACGAATGGAGAACTCAACCCTTATGGGGAATTGGATTGATTCAAACTGTGAACGGTCATACCCAATTATTACATGATGGTAGAGCCAGAAATATTGAAGAAGCTATATTGTGGCATGGAGGTGAAGCACGACAATCAAAAGAAGATTTTATGAATTTAAGTAAAGAAGAAAGAGTCCAATTATTGACATTTGTAAATTCTTTATAAAATGAATTATATAATAATTAAAAAAGGTCTAGGTGTAGTTTGTATGGTGACGTTGTTGGTCGTTGCTATTGCCTGTTCACATGATAACTCAGGAGATAATTCACAATCTTTACAAAGTGTAAAATCTGGACAGGTCAAGAATACTGCTTCTAATGAAGTTAGAAGATTAAGTGAGGTGTTTGTTCTTGAAACCAAAGAACTGGAATCATTAGCTAATGAATTCACTACCTCTGCAACGTTAGATAATTTGAAGGCTTTAAAAGAACAATGGCTAAAAACACTAAAGGTCTGGAAACAATTAGAGTTGTACAATGTAGGTGCTATTGAGGATAGTTTTATTCATTTTGAAATTAATCGTTGGCCAACGAATCCAAGTTTGATTGAGGAAAAAATAGCGGAAGAAAATGTAATTAACGAAAGTCTGATTGCCTCTAGTGGATCTTCAAGTAAAGGAATATCTGCTATGGAATATCTTTTGTTCTATCCATCTGATGAAACAGCTTTGTTGTCTAAATATACTGTTGAGACTAATCATACTGGTCGCACTTTATATCTCAAAGCTCTAGCTGAAAATTTAGTACTAAAAGCAGAAAAATTAGCATCGGATTGGAAGCAGAATGAAGAGGTTTTTATTGCTAATTTATCAGGAGGTTTGGACGATAGTCAAAACCAATTGGCTAATGCTATGATCGGTTTATTGGAGGAAATGATAATTAAGAAAATTGGAAATCCTCTAGGGGATGCTAAAGTAGAATCCTTAGAGGCTCATTATAGTCATAATTCGGCGGTTATTGTACAAGAGCATTTAATTGTTTTGGAACGTTGTTATCTAGGAGATTTTGTTGAAGGTCAAAAAGGTCTGGGGTTTGAAGATTTTTTAATTGAGATTCAGCGTTCAGATATTGATAGTGCGATTAAGAATCAATTTGCAGTTTGTAAACAGAAAATGCAAGGAATGACTCAACCATTTGAAGTTCAGATTGAAGGAAATCCACTGCAAATGGCTGAACTAAAAGATGAACTTACAAAGCTACATACATTGTTAAAGACTGATATGGCGAGTGCCATAGGAATAGTTTTAACAATAGGAGATAGTGATGGGGATTAATATCTAAACCTCAATCTCAACCTTATATCCTTCATTATTCCTTACATTCAAAACCTTACCCCCTTCAAAGATGAGGTACTGACCCTTGATTCCTTTTAGTTTTCCTTTAAAATCAGGTGTTTTGTCTAGGTTGATGCTGGTGATTTTTTGCGGATATTCCAGAACAGGATAATTGATTGTTATTGGTTGACAAAAAGTTTCAGAGAAGTATGGTTTTACTTCTTCGGGTAATAAGGGCTCAATTTTTTCAACCTCGCTTTTCAGGTCAGTTTCATCTATGGTATTGGTCAACATTTTACGCCAATTGGTTTTGTCGGGGTAATATTCCTTTAAGGCAACCTCTGTAATACCTGCTAAGTATCGATTAGGTACTTCCACAATAGGTAAGGCACCTACTGCACCTTGATCAATCCAACGAGTGGGGATTTGGGCTTTACGAGTAACACCTACTTTTACTTCGCTAGATAAGGATAAATACACCACGTGAGGTTGTAATTGAGTTCTTTTTTCAAATTCCAAATCTCGATCTTCGATGCCTAAATGTGCAGTGCTTAATTCCGGTCTAAAAATCCAATCACCCGCTTGTGGAGATTTATAAAAACAATCATAACAAAATCCTTGGCGGTAGAGTTTAACCTCCTTTTTACAACACATGCATTGGTAGCCTTTTAGGTTAATAGTTACGTCTTTATCTAATAATTGATTGACATGAAGAAAATCATTTTCAAAGACTAAATAGTATTGTACGGTGTCGGTTAACTCCGTTTGCATTTTAGAAAAGACGCCAGAATATTGCATAAAAATAGTTAGCTTTAGAGCATAAATATACGCAGTATTATGCCTTTACCCGTATTTCATTCAATTGCTTCTTGGTTTCTTAAAAAAAGATACCACCAGATGGAATTATTTATCAAATACCCCGATGAGGTACAACAGGAATTGCTGATGCAATTGTTACGAACAGCAGAAGATACATTGAAGGGAATTAAATACGGTTTTAATGATATTCGATCGTATGAAACTTTTGCCGAAAGGGTGCCAATCTGCATTTACGAAGACATCGCTCAAGAGATTGAACAATCCCGATTAGGAGCACAAAATTTATTTTGGCCTACCCCAATAAAATGGTATGCCAAATCGAGTGGAACCACAAATGCCAAGAGTAAATTAATCCCTGTAAGTAAGGAAGCTCTCGAAGACTGTCATTATAAAGCAGGTAAGGATTTGCTATGTATGTACCTGAATAATAATGAGGGCTCTAAAATGTTTGAAGGAAAGAGTCTGCGATTGGGAGGGAGCAAACAACCGAGTACGATTAACGATACGTTTTTTGGAGATTTATCTGCCATATTAATTGAAAATATGCCTAAATGGGCTACATATAGCAGTACCCCTAGTGTCGAAGTTTCATTGATGAACGAATGGGAAACCAAAATGAAAGCCATTGTGGAAGAGTCGATGAATGAAAATGTAACCAACTTTGCAGGAGTGCCTTCCTGGATGTTGGTGTTGTTGAATCAAGTGCTAGAGGAGTCTGGTAAAAGGGATTTAACAGAAGTATGGCCTAACCTTGAGGCGTATTTTCATGGAGGAGTGAGTTTTGAACCGTATCGGGAGCAATACCAAAAAATTATCCCTAAATCATCTTTTCAGTATTACGAAACCTATAATGCTTCGGAAGGTTTTTTTGCGATACAAGACAGGAACAATAGTGACGAACTCTTACTGATGTTGGATTATGGAATTTTTTATGAGTTTGTTCCAATGACAACTTACGGAACCCCAGAGCTCAAAGCGATACCTCTTTCAGAAGTAGAATTAGGCGTCAATTATGCGGTAGTAATTACCACAAATTCGGGGTTATGGCGTTATATGATTGGAGATACTGTTCGATTTACTTCACTCAAACCCTATCGTATTCGAGTTACAGGAAGAACGAAACATCATATTAATGTTTTTGGGGAGGAATTGATGATTGAAAATGCAGATAAGGCTGTGGCCAAAGCCTGTGAAGAAACTGGACTTGAAGTAATAGATTATTCTGCCGCACCCATATTTATGAAGGAGAGGGAAAAAGGAAGTCATGAATGGATGATAGAGTTCAGGTCTGTTCCTCAGGATATTACAAAATTTAGCCGTATCTTAGACGCTACGCTTAAGGAGTTGAATTCTGATTATGAAGCTAAACGTTATAATGATATGACCTTGGCTTTCCCAACAATTAATGTGGCCAGACCACGGTTGTTTTATGATTGGCTAAAGCGGGAAGATAAGTTAGGAGGACAGCATAAAATTCCGCGTTTATCGAATACTAGAGAGTATATGGATGTACTTAAGCGCATGAATATTCAAGTAAAAGTCTAGCGTATGAAAAGGTATTATCGTTTTATTGCTATCGGATTGTTTTTTACAGCACTCTTATCCTCGTGTGCTGCAGGTCCAAGGCGCACAAGTTGCTCTCAACGCGCTTGGTGGTGTCGCATTGTGGAAGCTGATAAACAAGAAGTAAAGAAAGTAGCCATTGAGCAACAAAATATCTTAATAGCAGTCCAAGAAGTTGAAACGGTGTATTAAACCGCTTCAACTGCAATTTTATCGTCAGATAACATATTTTGCAACATGGTCTCAATACCATTTTTTAAAGTAATGGTAGATGATGGGCAACCGTTACATGCCCCTTGCATGATCACTTTGACTATTTTAGTTTGAGGATCGAATGAATCAAAAATGATATTCCCTCCATCACTTGCAACAGCAGGTTTGATGTATTCGTCAATGATGCCTACAATCTTTTGAGAAGTCTCATCTAAATTTTCATAATCAGCATCCGAGACTGTCGATGATTTTTCGGCTACTTTTACTTGTGATTCGTCGATAATTTGACCGCCATCATCTATAAATTTCTTGATGAAGTTGCGTACTTCATTCACCACTTCATTCCATTCAATCACATCAAATTTAGAAACAGAAATATAATTTTCGTCGATAAAAACTTCTTTTACAAAAGGGAAATTGAACAAGGCTTTGGCAATAGGAGAAGATGCCGTGTCTTCTATCGATAAACATTGTACAGAAGTCTGTGTCAACATTTTGTTACAAACAAACTTCATTACGGCTGGATTAGGTGTGCTTTCCGAATAAAAAGTCAAAGGACTTCTTTTAGATGCTTTATGTTCAGCCATTTTTATGATTTCACCACCTTCGTTGATGTGTGTTTCAATCAATTCCGCAACACTTTCTTTTACTTCATCCCATGCCACGATGTTGTATCGTTCTACAGCAATAAAATTACCAGAGATGTATACTTTTTTGACAAAAGGCAAATAGAATAGTTTTTGAGCAATAGGAGATAATCCTGCCTCGTCAATATTATTGAATTCGAACTGAATGCTGTTGTCCAAAAACTCTTCCAATTCGAATTTAAGAATATGTTCTGAACGGGTTTCTTTGATCGTAACTTTCATAGCGTTGATGTTGTAGTGTTAAATCGTTTGTTTGTTGTAAGATCTATAGATAAAATAGAAACCTGCAAGTATTAAAGGGATACTCAACCATTGACCAGTAGAGAAAAGACCCCAAGATTCTTCAAACCCACCTTGACTTTCCTTAACAAACTCGACGATGAATCGAATCGACCATAACAAGACTAAGAATGTGCCAAATAGAAGACCTTGTTTATTACGGGCGTCTGTTTTCCAATACATGAATAATAGGATGAAGAATACAAAAAAGTACCCCACAGATTCATACAATTGTGCCGGGTGCTTAAAAGGCACTTTGGCTAATAAATCGGAATATTTAGGATCTGTTGCTAAAGCATTAAAAGCTTCTTTACCCGATTTAATACGTGTATAATAGATAGCTTGTCTTTCGGTATAAAAATCTTGTAAAAACTGAATGCCAAATTTAGATGTAGTCTCTTTTCCGACAATTTCGGAGTTGAAGAAATTCCCTAATCGTATAAAAATACCACTACAAGCCGCTGGTAAAGTAGCACGATCTAAAGTCCATAATACAGGTCGTTTCATGATTTTTACACTATGATAGTAGAGTGTCCCAATAATTGCAATGGCTGCCCCGTGACTGGCTAATCCTGCAAAGCCTGTGAATTTGAATTCAGGTTCAAATTGAAAGGGTAAAAGGATTTCTAAGGGGTGATTTTGAAAATATTGCCAATCATAAAAAAAGACATGGCCCAAACGCGCACCGATTAAGGTAGCAAATACCGAATACACAAAAAGTGAATCTAATTTTTCGAGTGGTTCTCCTTCGCGTTCAAAAACTTTTTTGAGTAAATACCAACCAAGGCTAAAAGATATTACAAACATGAGGCTGTAATATCGAATCATTATAAAACCTAAATCAATACCTTGTGAAGGATTCCAAACAGAGAGTGTCGTGTGTATCATTATCGTCAGTAATTGCTCGGCAAAAATACAGTTTTGAGCTGGATTTAACCCAACTTAATAGGTTAATAATGATATTTGTTAGGGTACAGGGTCATATCCTTGTCCTCCCCATGGATGACAACTGAATATTCTCTTCAGGCTTAACCATCCACCTTTAAATAATCCATGCTTTTGTAGAGCTTCTACGGTATAATGTGAACACGTAGGCTGGTAACGACAAGAAGCCGGGGTGTAGGGAGAAATCACAACTTGATAGACTCTCACCAGAAATATAAAGGGTAGAGTTATCAGTTTTTTGATGGTCATGTTGCTGTTAATTTATAGAAAAGGTTGTGCCTTCCTTACTGTCTTTCAATTGAATGCCTAAGGCCAATAACTGATCTCTAATTTGGTCTGAAAGCGCAAAGTCTTTATTGGCTCTGGCTTCTTTTCTGAGATTAATTAACAATTCAACGACACCAGTTAATTTGTCTCCTGAACCTGAACCAGATTCATGTGCATTTACCAAACCTAATACATCAAAAACAAAACCTTTAAAAGCTGTAATAAAAACTTTTAAATCTTCAGCTGTTACAGTCTCTTTGCCATCGTTAATCAGGTTAATGTATTTTACTCCTTCAAATAATTGTGCGATTAATATAGGGCTGTTAAAGTCGTCGTTCATCGCATCGTAGCAAGACTGTGTCCATGTATTTACGTCAATGGAACTTGTGCTATTTGCAGCTAACTTGTCCAAAAGCTGTGTGGCTTCCATCAATTTGTTGAACCCTTTTTCTGCGGCTAATATGGCATCGTTAGAAAAATCTAATATGCTTCGGTAATGGGCTTGTAACATAAAGAAACGAACCACAGTAGGAGCAAATGCTTTGGTTAAAAAAGGACTATCCCCTGTAAATATCTCACGAGGCAAGATGTTGTTGCCTGTTGATTTAGCCATTTTTTTGCCGTTAAGGGTTAACATGTTAGCGTGCATCCAATAGTTTACTGGATTGTGTCCTGTACAGGCTTTATTTTGTGCGATTTCACATTCGTGGTGAGGGAACTTTAAATCCATTCCACCACCGTGTATATCGAAGGTTTCTCCAAGATATTTAGTACTCATAGCGGTACACTCCAAGTGCCATCCAGGAAATCCATCACTCCATGGAGAAGGCCAACGCATCACATGTTCAGGTTCTGCTTTTTTCCAAAGAGCAAAATCCTGTGGGTTCTTCTTATCAGATTGTCCGTCCAAGGCTCTGGTGTTGGCAAACATCTCTTCGATATTACGACCACTCAACGTCCCGTAATCGTGTGATTCATTGTATTTTACCACATCAAAGTACACCGATCCATTAACTACATAAGCAAATCCATTGGCGATGATTTTCTCGATGATTTCAATCTGCTCAATGATATGTCCAGTTGCTGTGGGTTCAATATTTGGCGGAAGCGTATTAAATAGATTCAAAATGTCGTGAAAATCCACGGTGTATTTTTGAACCACTTCCATAGGTTCGATTTTTTCAAGTCGTGCTTTTTTGGCAATCTTATCCTCTCCTTCGTCTGCGTCATCTACCATGTGCCCTACATCAGTGATGTTACGTACATAACGTACTTTATAACCCAAGTGTATCAAATATCTATTGATCAGGTCAAAAGATAAAAATGTTCTACAATTTCCTAAATGAACTAAGTTATATACTGTTGGTCCACATACATACATACCCACTCTATCTTTGTGAATTGGGGTAAATATTTCTTTATTTCCGGTAAGGGAATTGTAAATTTTTAATTCTTGAGTCATTGGGAAGCGGAATTAAAACTTCGTCTCTAGTTTGATGTAATCCAAAAATTCTTGGCGGGTGTTTTTGTCTTTGAATTGTCCTCCAAATTCGGCAGTTACCGTGCTACTTTCGATATCTCTGATACCTCTGGAGTTAACACATAAATGTTTGGCATCTATGACACAAGCTACGTCTTTTGTGCCTAAAACCTTTTGTAACTCTTCTACAATTTGAATGGTTAAACGCTCTTGAACCTGAGGCCTTTTGGCAAAATAATCAACAATACGATTCATTTTAGATAAACCTACTACAGTACCATTCGAGATATAAGCTACATGAGCTCTTCCTACAATAGGCAATAAATGATGTTCGCAAGTAGAGTATAAAGTAATGTTTTTCTCTACCAACATTTCACCATACTTGTATTTGTTTTCAAAAGTGGATGATTTTGGTTTTTTATTTGGGTTTAACCCTCCAAAAATCTCTTTCACAAACATTTTGGCTACCCGATTAGAGGTGCCTCGTAAACTATCGTCGTTTAAATCCATTCCTAAAGTCTGCAAAATATTAGTTACATCCTTTTTGATTGACTCTATTTTTTCGTCATCTGTAAGCTCAAATGCATCCGGTCTGATTGGCGTATTAGCGCTGGTTGCGATGTGGTTTTCTCCAATTTCGTCATGGAGTTCATCGATATGTTGTGACATAGTATTCTTGTTCTGCTATAATAAACCGCAAAGATACGTAATAATCATTGGATTTTCATAAGGTGTTCCCGCATTGAAAATAGAGTTTGTACACCAACTGGTTTAGCTGTATTTTTGAGGAACATTTATTTAATACAACAGCCTTGAAAATAGCGGTTATTGGTTCGGGAATTGGAGGTTTGGCAACAGCTTGTAGGCTCGCGGCCAAAGGCCATGAAGTAACCGTATTTGAAAAGAACGATCACTCTGGAGGAAAGATGAGTCAAATTCATAAGGAAGGATATCGCTTTGATACAGGTCCTTCGCTTTTTACTATGCCAGAATTAGTGAAGGATTTATTTAAAGCTTGTGATGAAAAACTCCCAGAAGTTTTTGAATATGAAAAACTAGAAGTGCTTTGTAAATACTTTTATAACAGTGGCGAAAAGGTGGTAGCCTTTTCAAATCCTGAAAAATTCACTCAGGAATGTGTGGAGCAATTGGGAGAAGAAGCATCCAATATCAGGCGTTATTTAACAAGCGCGTCTTTGATTTACAAATTAACTGCAGATATCTTCTTATTTAATTCATTGCACAAAGTCAATAATTTTTTGAAATGGTCTGTGCTCAAATCATTTATGCAACTGCATAAAATACGATTCAGTAGATCCATGCATGCGGATAACGCCAAAAATTTTAAGAGTCCGTTAATGGTGCAACTCTTTGATCGTTACGCTACGTATAATGGGTCTAATCCATACAAAGCTCCAGCAACATTAAACGTTATTGCTCATTTGGAAAATAATATGGGAGCGTATTTTCCTAAGAAAGGTATGTATTCCATTATTGAAATGGTTTATGAATTGGCCTGTAAAAAAGGCGTTCAGTTTCAGTTTAATAGCTTAGTGCAAAAAATTACTATCGAAAAAGGCAAAGCGACAGGAGTAGTGGTAAACAATGAACAACTCGCATTTGATGCAGTAGTTTCGGATTCGGATGTGCATTATGTGGCGGAGCATTTGATGGAGCACCCGCTCAAGAATAGAATCAGCCAACTCGAAGCCTCTACTTCTGCATTGGTGTTTTATTGGGGTGTCAACAAACAGTTCCCTGATTTGGATTTGCACAATATCTTTTTTAGTGGTGATTATAAAAATGAATTCAAAAATCTATTTGAAGAAAAAACCATTGATTCTGATCCCACAGTTTATGTTTTTATCAGTAAAAAAATGGTCAAAGACGATGCGCCAGAAGGATGCGAAAACTGGTTTGTGATGGTCAATGCTCCTTCCTTTAAAAGAGATAAATGGGATGAACTCATAGCGGATTCCAGAAAAAATATTATCCAGAAGATAAATAATCGACTGAATACGGATATTGAAAGACATATTGTTTGTGAAGAAATTGCCTCTCCTCTGACCATTGAACAAAAAACATTAAGTCAGGGAGGAGCTTTATATGGCAACTCATCTAATTCGACTTTTTCTGCCTTTTTACGTCCACCTAACTTCCTAAAAAGTGTTAAGGATTTGTATTTTGTAGGAGGTAGTGTACATCCAGGAGGAGGAATACCTCTTTGTTTGGCTAGTGCCAAAATTGTTGATCAAGAAATACCCAAAGCCTAAATGAAACAATTTATAGAGCAGTTTCTTAATCAATATCTCATACGCTCCTTTGTCATATTATATGCAGGAGGTTTGCTACTGTATTTTATCCCCGCCACACGTCCCGTATTGATTTTCATGACACCGCTAACCTTATTATTGGTTAACGGAAGCGTGTTTTATCATCATAAGCGATGGTCGGCAAAGGTTTTAGGCGTATTTGCTTTTATCTACGTAGGTAGTATGTTGGCTGAAATGATTGGTGTGGCAACAGGTTGGCCTTTTGGTACCTATCAATACGGAGATGGTTTAGGTTTTAAAACTAAAGGAGTTCCCTATTTAATTGGATTGAATTGGGTCTTTTTGACCTATGCTTCTCACGATATCATGTCGCGCATTAGCAACAATAAATTTGTCATTGTTACTGGGGCGGCTTTACTTATGGTGATTTATGATTTGATACTGGAAAAAGCAGCACCATTAATGGATATGTGGGTGTTCAAAGACAATTATCCACCTTTAGCGAATTATATAGCATGGTTTGTTTTGGCTTTTGTGTTTCATGTTGTTTTGGCTACAGCCAAAGTAAAAACGGAAAATAAACCTGCACGTTGGTTGCTATTCAGTCAAATGGGATTTTTTCTAATTTTGGTCGCATACTCAATTTATTTAGGATGATAAGAGCCAATCACAGTGCTTTCTGGGTCAAGTTTTCTAAACTATACACAAAAATTCTCGTCGGATTCTTTTTTAGAAACGTCCGATTTGTAGGAGATTATCAAGAAAACAACAAGCCTATTCTATTGTTGAGTAATCATTTTTCTTTTTTCGATGGGTTCATTCAGATTCTGTTGAATGATAAGGTGTTTAAACGACAGTACAATTTTATGATGCTCGAGAAGGAACTGAAAAAGAACATGATTTTGACCAAAATCGGAGCCAGCTCCATTAATAAAGGACACCGATCTAAGGTTGATAGTTTAAAATACGCTGTCGAGATGTTGTCAGATTCTAAAAAGTTATTTCTGTTTTTTCCGGAAGGTCGAATAAAGAGTTTGTACACCCGTAATTTTGTGTTTGAAAAAGGGATGCTCAATTATATTTTGGAAAATAAAGGACAAGAATTTGAGCTTGTGTTTAATGTTAATCTGTTAGAATACGGTTCGCAATTACGTCCCGAAATCACGGCTCATTACGAAACTTTTTCCTTGAACTCCGATACAACTTCTGAAGATATTGAAAGCGCATTCAATACTTTTGCCAACGCTTGCATTGAAAAACAAAATCCGAGATGATTTTTTTGAGTTACTTTTTGATTGGTTTTATGGTGATTAGACTCTGTGTTGCCTTGAGCAATGTCTTGACTTTTCCTTATTTGCCGATAGCTGCTCCATTAAAAAAGAAACCCAAAGTTTCTATTCTAATTCCTGCACGTGATGAAGAGACCAATCTGGCGAATCTATTATATGATTTGACTGCTTTAGATTATCCTGATTTAGAAATATTGGTCTACAATGACCATTCTGAGGATGCAACTGAAAACGTTATCCAAGAGTGGATGAGCAAAAATGAATACATCAAAAAAGTAGCAGCACTTCCTTTGTCAAAAGGATGGTTAGGGAAAAATTTTGCTTGTCATCAACTCGCCAAAGAAGCCACAGGAGAGGTGCTATTATTTTTGGATGCTGATGTCCGAATCAAAAAAGGGGCACTAGAACGAGCTGTGTTTCATCTTAAACAAAACGATTTAAAACTTTTGTCTGTTTTTCCATACCAAAAAATGGAATCTTTAGGGGAAAAAATTACCGTGCCACTGATGAATTGGATATTACTGAGTTTATTGCCATTGGGGTTAATCCGACAATCAAAAAATCCAGCTTTTGCAGCAGCGAATGGTCAATTCATGCTATTTGATGCTGAACACTACCGATTGGAATGGCCTCACGAAAAGTTTAAAGGGCACCGCGTGGAGGATATTGCTATTTTGCAAGATTATAAGAAAAGTGGTTTGC
Organism: Flavobacteriales bacterium; assembly: GCA_020635875.1. Classification (GTDB taxonomy): domain Bacteria; phylum Bacteroidota; class Bacteroidia; order Flavobacteriales; family Flavobacteriaceae; genus Flavobacterium. Next base: position 106,908 of record JACJYY010000005.1, on the reverse strand, counting down.
CTTGTGATACCCGATTAGGAGATACTGATATCAATTGTCGTATGTATGATGGTTTAGGTGCAGCCATAAATGGATTTACAAAAAATATATTTCAATTTTTTGGCAACAGCCAAATATTAACGGTTGTATTTGGACTATTGTTGACTATTGCACCGTTCATAGTGATTTATGCTAAGGGGTGGCTTTGGAGTATAATCTATGTGGTAGGAATAGTATCCATTCGTTTTTTTGTAAGTTTGGCGAGTCAACAATCCGTTGGGAGCAATTTGATTTTGGCTTTACCACAACACATTGTATTGCTTGTAATTATTTATAACGGATTGATAAAAAAGAAACGTAAGGTGTTAAAATGGAAAGGTCGCAACATACTTCTCGATTAATCGTTATACTGTTGGTGTCACTGATGTCATGGTCAGTAGGTTGGTCTCAGAGTGTCTATCGTGAGCCGATTTATAAGGCTTATTCCCGTGGAAAAATGGATGTATGGTTCAATCTTATGCATTCCTGTGAGAAGTCTCATACTAAGGGTAACTTTAGTCAAGAAATGGAGTTGTTAAGCCTATATTATGGTTACACCGCTTGGCTTATTGGAGCCGAAAAATTTGATGCCGCTTTGGTATATATTGAAAAATCTCAAGCCCTTATAGATAAGATGCTAGAACGTCAACCGAATAACGCCACATTATCCGCTTATAAAGGAGCATATATTGCCTTTGTTATCGCTACAGCAAAATACAAGGCGATTTATTTAGGGTCAAAAAGTATAAATTTAATTGATAAGTCATTGCAACTAGATCCCAATAATATTCAAGGAAATATCGAGAAGGGGAACTCATTATATTATTGTCCTTCTATGTTTGGGGGGGATAAATTAGGAGCTATTGGATACTATGAAAAAGCGGTGCGTTTATTTGAAAAGAAGGGAGAAGTAGTTGATAACTGGATGTATATCAATACAATGACTGTTTTGGGTCAGGCTTATGAAGCCACGAACCAAATCCAAAAGGCAAAAACCATCTACGAAAAAATCATTCGTATCTATCCCAATTTTATGTGGGTAGAAGAGGAGTTGTATCCTGATATGCTCAAAAGACATAATCTATAAACTGGTTTTTTTCATGAAGTGCAGTTTTTTTATCCCATCTAACAGATGCCATTGGTTTTTAGCTGTCTTGTTGGTTTTTTCGCTTAGCGCCAAAGCTCAGGACAAGCAAGACTCAGAGGTAGACCTCTCCAAAACCCCAAAAAGAATCATTAGAGCCTGTTGTGTTTTTGGTTATGATTACAAATTCTGGGGTATACCTTTCTTAACCTTGGACCAAGTCATTGATGTAACGGAGTTAGGGGAGCACCAATACATGGGAGGTAAAAAAGAAGTTGTGGGGACTTTGTACACGCACAAAGGCGGTTTTATAGATATAGGGCATATGCGTGATCAAATCGATTGGACAAGGTATCTTTATGAGTTGATTTTATCACAAAGAGGAAAAGGGGAGTTTATCATGCCGTTGCGCAATGAAGGCGGAAGCAAGAAACTATATTTGAGGGTTCCAGAAGATTTTAGTCCAGAAGATGCTCGGTTATTGGCGGGTAAAATAACCTATGATTTTTCCTTATGGCACGAGATATCGACTTGGTATGGAGCATCAGCAGTACCAGGTTTATCCGAAAAATTTTCGAGTTTTTCCATAGAGGATGTGTATTCCAATTTATTGGGCATTCATATTGGTATGAAAAGCCTTACATCTGACAAACTATTTAATGAAGCCGTAACAGAACAGATTTTAACAGCGATGGATAGTTTAGGCGTGGCGCAATCCAAAGAAGAGTCTTATCAGGCCTACGATAAAGTAGTTAATAAGTGGTACACCACAAAAAAGAGACTACCAAGTACCCGTACCATGAAAAAGAGAGATCCTGATGTGTTGCGTTTTAGCAAGCCTTGGGTGCTGCCTGATTCAATTAATCCGAATGACCCACCCATTACCTTGAATGTACCATTACAGGATAGCAAAGGTAAATCTTTGACCAACTATTACGAATTTACCATAGACTTAAATTACCGTTTCCCTGTAGAGGAAATCTTCCCTAATCGAACAAGCAGCTTGATCAACCAAAATGATTACGCGATGTTGTTAGATCATATCACCAAAGAACTACGAGTGCTGGAAAAAGGGATTTTGGGGGAGTAAACTACTCAAACCCCCGCTGACTTTTCGCATCAAACAAAAGTATAGCGGCAGCAACAGAGACATTCATTGAGTCAATTTTACACTTAATTGGAACTTTTTATTGCTTGTATTACCTGTAGTTTTGATAGGAGGACAAATAGGAGTACGACTGAATCTTCAATTTTTGTCTCCTAAAGCGATACGTCGATTTACCGTAGTGGTGGTTGCTGTGGCTGGGATTAGAATATTGTGGAAGTATCTGATTTAACGTTAGATTAAACGTACTAGATGACGTATCTTTAGTGCTTTCGAATATTATCTTTAATCTATTAGCTGTGAAGAAAATTTATTTCACTTTTTTGATACTACTAGTTTTAGACGTTTCAGCTCAAGAAACCCCCAAATTTTATTTACACGAAAATGGCGTGACCTGTATGTGTCCAAATGCTGCCATTGGTGAATCGGGAGTTGTAAATGGGATTACTTATACAAAGAGAACTAAGAAACAGATTGAACCAGGTAATGCAAGTACAACATGTACAAGTGGTATTACCGATATGTCGTATCTATTTGACGGAAAGAAAGGGTTTAATGGGATATTTCCTCATGGGATGTGAGTAGTGTCACAAATATGACATCGATGTTTTTTAATGCTGTATTGTTTAATCAAGATATTAGCAATTGGGAAGTAAGTAGTGTTAAGGATATGTCAAGTATGTTTATGAAGGCAGAATCATTTAACCAAGATATAGGCAATTGGGATGTAAGCAATGTTGAGAGTATGTATGGAATGTTTAGTGGGGCATCAATTTTTGATCAAGATATTGGTGGATGGAAAGTTGGTAATGTAAGATTGATGACTGGTATGTTTGGATTTGCTAAAGAATTTAACCAAAACTTAAGTAATTGGGATGTGCAAAATGTGACACATATGAGTGGAATGTTTGAACATGCGAGCGTCTTTAATCAGGATATTTCTAGATGGAACGTGAGCAATGTAAAATATATGACATCAACATTTTTTGGAGCAACAGTGTTTAATCAAGACTTAAGTAATTGGTGCGTTTCTCAAATAGAATCCATACCGAGGTCTTTTTCAGATGATAGTTCCCTGAGTGTGAAAAATCACCCAAAATGGGGAACATGTCCAGTTCCACTTTCTACTGGAGATTATGTCTTTTCAAAGAACGAAATTTCATTTTCACCAAACCCGGTTCAAGATATCTTAACACTCTCATCAGGGGATTATAAAAATGCTGAGGTATTTGATACAACAGGACGTCTTGTGAATACACAACAAGTACAAAACAATACTGTTGATTTATCTACTTTGAGCAGTGGAAATTACATCTTGATTTTAGAATCAGATAAAGATGTACAGTCTATTAAAGTGGTGAAAGAATAAGGACTATAACTCCCCAGGAATCGCATCAATCAATCGTTTAGTGTATTCCTTCCGTGGGTTGCTGTAGATTTCGTCAGCATCGTTGATTTCTTCGATTTTTCCTTTGTTCATAACCAATACCTCATCGGATATATACTTGACTACGGCTTCTGAATCTATTATGCCCAAATTCCTAATGTGATTTTGGATATAATTGGATAAAAATTGGGTATTTAGATCTATTATGTTTGTAATTGGATAAAAACGGATACAAAATGGATATATCTGATAAAATAGCGTTTCAGCCGATTATTTTTCAGGAAATAATACAAAAATTAAGTGCTATAGATTCTTATAAAGGAGGATGGGATTTAGTCGAACACAAAGGGAAACGGTATTTAAAAGAGTTGCGCAACATTGCGACCATACAGAGTATTGGTTCTTCTACAAGAATTGAAGGGGCTACACTTACCGATGAAGAAGTGAAACAGCTGCTTAAATCAGTCCAGATAAATAAACTCGATAAAAGAGAGGAACAGGAGGTTGTTGGTACTTGGGATTAGGTATGTGAGAAACCGATTTGAAATAGAAGAAGTATTGAGATGAGGTACTTCATCAAATTGTTATTTAATCTTAAAAAATTCCTTAAAACTTTCTATAAAATTAGAAAAGTGTTTTTGTTGTGAATCTACTTTTCGTAAAACTAAATAATGATTCCTTTTAACACCGTTTTTATCAATTTTTTTAACAATTAAATTTTCGGGAAGATTAAATGATTTTAATGTCCACAAAGGAACACACATTATTCCCATATTGGCATTAACCATTTCTAAAGCAACTTGTGTCAACGGTATTGCTGTTGTTTTTCTAGGTTGTAGTTTTTCTAACTTGAGATATTGCTCGTATACGGAGACGGTTTCTAGAGGAAAAGAATGAATTAGCAGGTGTTCCTTCGCTAAGTCTTTGGCAGTAATCGTTCCTATTTGATTCAAGTTATTCTCTTTATGGACAAGAGCAATAATTTCGTCTTCAAAAAATGGGATACTTGTTAAGGTTGAATCTATAGGTTTTTGTGTGACAATAGCAATGTCAATTTCGTGAGATAGTATTTTAGGGATAGGGTGATGCGTTGCCTCAAGGATTAGGTCTATTTGAATTTCGGGATATAAAATTCCCATTTGTTGTATGAATTTGGAAAAACCATGATAGAATGAGTAGCATTCACAACTGACTCGTATAGTACCTGATGTCCCCTGCTGTATTTGATTAATTTTAGAAATACCAACTTCAATGTTTTGCAAAACTTGATTACCTAATTTATAAAACTCTTCACCCTCTTCGGTCAATTGCCATTTATTTCTTTTTCGGTTAAAGACTTTAAAACCTAAGAGTAGTTCTAATTCTTTTAATTGATGACTCAAAGCAGATTGAGTCAAGAATAATTTTTCAGACGAATTAGCAAGACTGCCCTCCTCAACAATAGTTTTAACCAGTTTAAAGTATTTTATTTCCATGTGTCAAAATTACAATATTGTCTACTCTTGTCTGTTAATAATTTTCAATTAGCATTTAAAATAAATCATACATCAAATAACGTTAAGATAAAAGAGGTTTCCATTTTTGTTGCAAAAAAGAGGAAATGCTGAAACAGAAGGTTAAAAGAACGATTAGAGTTTCTAAATACATAATATATAAAGAAACATTAGTTGATTACAAAGAACACTTTTGGTCTTTTGTGGGGTCATTCATAGGGATAAGTCTGATCGCTTTATCCCAAAGGCATTGGATAGAAGGAATGGATGGTTTATTCTTAATTGGTTCATTTGGGGCATCATCAGTATTAATCTATGGCGAAATCCAGAGTCCATTAGCACAACCTCGTAATCTTATCGGAGGACATTTCATTTCAGCTATTATAGGGGTTAGTATCCAAATGCTTATCCCTGATTATATGGAGTTGTCTGCCCCTCTAGCCGTTTCTTTGTCTATAGTTACTATGCAATTAACTAAAACTATGCATCCGCCTGGAGGGGCTACGGCTTTAATAGCTGTAATAGGTTCAGATAAAATCAAGGACTTAGGCTACTTGTACGTACTGAATCCAGTGTTGACAGGAGCTTTTACTTTATTGGTGGTGGCTCTGTTATTTAACAATATTACACCATATAGAAAATATCCTATAAAGCCTACCTTTTTGAGTAGGAAAATAATGGAAAGAATCAGAAAAAAATAAGAACAATAGTCTCTTTTTTTTAAATCTATGTTTTTGCCAAAATTTACTAGGATGTTTTCAAAATCATGTGAATATGGAATTAAGGCTTAGTTGTTTGTGTTTTTTCATGCAAGACTATTTTAAATATACATGTTGTACTTAGACTTATTAATAATTGTTCCTACAAATTATTTAGGAGAGGGTTGCTTGAAAAATATCTTTTACACATTTTATCGCCTTCTTCCTCCAGAATAAGTCATTGCTTCTCCTTTACCAAAACCATAACTAACTCCAAACGTGATAAACCGCCCACGTTGACCAAAGTTGTAAGATTCAAAAGTCGGTTGATTTACAAATCGCTCTTGAATTCTAGTTTCAAATAAATCTCTAATTCCCAGGTTGATAATAGCTTTCCCTTTTAAAAATTTTTTTCTAACACCTAAATCTAAAAACGCATAACCTGATTGGTTGCCTTGTACGGTTTCAAAACTTGATTGGTAGTTACCTGTTAACTCTAAATCGAAATCTGCCGGTAACCCTATTTTTGAACCTAATCGAGATGACCATTGATGTCCAGTAAAATCAAAAACTTGGCTTTCAAAAGTACCTACTCTATCAAAATAATTGAAATTAAAATCTCCTGTAATGGTTAGCCATTTATTAGGACTGTATTTCCCGTTAGTTTCAAAACCGATAGCCGCAGTTGTGCCAATATTTTCAGGTTTTGAATAGGTAATATTATCATCAAATGTGGAGACACGTTCTACAACATCTGTTGTATATCTGTGATACAAACTAGAACTTAAAGAAGCTTTACCAATTTTATAGATACTTGTTAGTTCATACGAATCGGTAAATTCAGGTTGTAAATCTGGGTTACCAACTCGTATATTAAAGTTATTTCTAATATTAAAGAAAGGATTTAAATCCCATAACCGAGGTCTAAAAACACGTTTAGAATAACCTGCTTGGAGTGAAAAAGTTTCACTTAATTTGTAAGATGTATGTAATGAGGGAAATAAGTTGGTGTAATTTTGATTATTACGTTGGTTAGTATTAGCTAGTACAGTGTTTACGTTAGTTTGTTCAGCTCTAAAACCTATTTTTAGACCAAATTTATCTTTTTCATAAGCTCCAGTAACATAAGCTCCAAAAACGTTTTGATTCCACTCAAAACTATTAGTAAGGTTGTTATTTACAATATAACTTCCGCTTGTTAAATCACGTACTTCAAAGTCATTTCCAACATCATTAATTACGTATTGAGCCCCCGTTTCAAGGGTGTAAATATCTGTTAAAGGGTTTACATAATCAGTTTTAAATGTATAATCAGCTTGCTTGAAATCAGTTTCTGTTTGCTGGTCAGTACCGGTGTTTGCACCCGATATAGTAGTACTTGTAAATTGGGATTTTTGCTCTTTGCCAAAAAAACGTCCCAATGCACTAAATTGTAGCGTATGATTCTCATTTTTTTTAAACTCTTTTTTATAATTGAGTTCATACTGGTATTTTGGATTAAGAGCTTCAGTAGCTTCTTCTCTTAACCAACTTGAACTTAAATTGCTATTGTCAATAAAATCGAATCTATACTGAGACGGTTGTTTTTCGACCTCATAAGCAAAATTTCCTGAAAGAGTAAGTACATTATAATCATTAATATGGTAATCCGTGCCCAGTGTAAGATTAAAAAAAGTTTCGTTTCTAAACTCTTCACCCTCGCTTATTACGGATTCATTTGTAGTTAAATTTCGGTTGATATTTTTAGACACTTGAGGAAGAGAACGGTAGCCAGCTCCCATTTGGGTAAAAAGATTAAAATGTTCGGTTCTTCGATTTAAGCTCAAGCCAAAACTGTGGTTATCGGGGATTCCTGTATTAGCCGAAACGGAACCATTCCACCCTTTTTTTTCTTCCTTTTTTAGGATGATATTTAGTATTCCTGCCGTTCCCGAGGCTTCGTATTTAGCAGAAGGATTTGTAATTACCTCAATACTCTCAATCATATCTGCGGTAATTGTCCCTAAAGCGTTACTAGACTGATCTGCTAATACAGATGGTTTTCCATTAATAAGAACCTGTACACCTGAACTTCCACGGAGGCTTATATCTCCTTCTATACTTACATTTACTGACGGAACATTGTTAAGAACCTCTAATGCACTTACGCCTGTACTACTAATGTCTTTGCCAACATTAAAAACACGTTTATCAAGTTTAAAAATAGTTTTAGAAATTTCGCCAGTAACCACAACTTCGTCAAGAGTTTGACTTTCTGGAGAAAGATTTATAGTTCCCAAATTCACTTTACCCTTATCAAATGAAAAATTGTTAATGGTTTTGGTTTCAAACCCCATAAAACTAATCTCTACAATAAAATTACTGTTAGGCGCAAATACAGTAAATGTTCCATTGTTTTCAGAAATAACTCCTGTAATGTTTTTATGAGTTGTTTTGTCCTTAATCACAACAGTAGCATATGGAACAGGTTGGGCAGTTTCATCTTCAACTAATGTTCCCGAAACTTCAATAGAGGATTGTGCGATGACAATACTGTACGAAAATAATAAAGTCGTAAATAGAAAGGTTTTAAAAAATATATTCATTTTGAGAATCTCTTTAGTATCGTGAGCCAAAGGAAGTGAGATTCTTCTAGTTGTTAAAACAAATTATTGTGAACTGCTCAAATTGTGCGGTAAATGAATAACACGATTTTTTACTTTTTCAAAGAAAGTTAATCATACATTTTGGTAGTTTTTTTCTAAAAGGTTTTTCTATTAATTGATTTTTAAATTGTATGAAAAACGGGGAAGCCTTCACTTTTAGGGAAGCCTACAATTGCTGTACTAGATAAAGAAAATAGGAAACCTATAAAGACGGATTCATTCCATAAATTTCCCATGAATTGATAAACGATTGTTGCTACTCCGATAGCGATTCCTACTTGTGAAAATCCACCGATAAAAACTGTTTTCTTAATCGAGACCAATTGTTTTAAGGACATCTCCATTCCAATGACAAAAAGCAACAGAACAATCCCTATTTCTGACAAAACTTCTACTTCAGCTATAGCATCAATTAGGCTTAGGCCATAAGGACCAATAATGACTCCAGTTAACAAAAAAACCTATTATTGATGGTAATTTTAGTCTTTGTAATACATAAACGATAACTACTGAAAACCCCAGTAATATTAGTATGTCTTTTAATAAGGGAATGTGCATTAATGTTTTTTTGATTTAGAAGAAATGTAATTGCTACGTTTTAGTAACACCTGAAAACTAAATAATTATGTCAAATAATTAAGTGTCCTTTACCCTTGGTGTTAATTTGTTTACCTCTTTTATTCTAGCCTTTTGGCACTTGTAGTAAATGAAACACCCTGACTCCCTTGTATTGAATTCATTATTCCTTCAAACAGAGGATCAGGACAATTTAAGGGAGTCTTCCATTCAATGATAAAATTAGAACCAGTCCCTCCTTCAATGTCCTTTTTAGAAATAACAATTTCAAGAGTTTCCATAGGTAAAACGTAAACAGGATAATCAAAATAAGTTCTAATTTTTGTGCCTGCAGTGTTATAATAGTCCGCTCTTAAGAGATATATAGTATCGGTTTCGCTCACATTTCTCATACTAACCATCCCCGTTAGATTGAACTTTTGATTTTGTGAGAAATTATAGATTTGAGAATATACCGAGAGGTATGATTTCCCTTTAATAAGATTGTTCTTATGGTTGATATTAATTGCTCTTTTTGACCAATTTTCTTCTGGAATATTAATCTTTGGTTTTTGTTTTGGGTTGCATCCAAAAATTAAAAGGCTTAATAAAAGTAAAGAGATTTTCATTTGTATGTAGTTAGTGGGAATTAATCTAGAGATATACCACCAAAATTATGAATTTATCTGGATAGTTACATCCTTTTTATATCTTAAAAAAATCTATTCGGATAAATTTGTCCGAATATATTTTTTGCTATATGTTTGTATCAAAATTTACTAGGATGTTTTCAAAATCATGTGAATATGGAATTAAGGCTACGCTGTATGTGATGCAAAAGTCTTTGTTAGGGCAGAGAGTTTCTTTAAACGATATAGCAGAGGCGATAGATTCGCCTACGGCATTCACTGCAAAAGTGCTTCAAAGTTTGTCAAAAAATAAAATAATTCAGTCTATTAAAGGGTATTATGGGGGGTATGAAGTGACTAGGGAGAAAATCGATAAGTTAACTCTTTTTGATATAGTGCACGCGATAGATGGAGACCCTATTTATAATGGTTGTGGTTTAGGGATGAAAGAGTGTAACGCTAGTATGCCTTGTCCAATTCATAATGAATTTGCCGAGGTGAGAGATAGTTTGAAAAAAATGCTTAGGAGTACGTATGTAAAAGATTTAGCAAGTGAATTAGAACAGGGACGAGTTTATTTGAAAAGACATATTAACTGAAAATATAATTATAAATACATCAATTATGGACATTACAAAAGAAAATATCATAGGAGAATTAGTTGCACGAGATTATCGTACAGCGTCAATTTTTAAAAAACACCGTATTGATTTTTGCTGTCAAGGCAATAAAACTATTGATGAGGCTTGTCAGAAGAAGGGGCTTGATGCAAAGGTGGTTGTTGGCGAGTTAAACGAAGTAAATAATAAGTCGAGTGAAAAAGTCGACGATTATCAATCTTGGCCATTAGATTTATTGATAGATTATATCGAGAAAAAACATCATCGTTATGTGGAGGAAAAGATATCAGAGATCAAACCTTATTTGGATAAAGTAACACGAGTACATGGAGCACATCATCCAGAGTTGTTGGAGATTAACGAGTTGTTTTCTGGTTCAGCAGCGGAACTGACACAACACATGAAAAAAGAGGAATTAATTCTTTTTCCTTTTATTAAAAAGATGGTAGAAGCCAATCAAAAAGGAGAGATGATAGAACAACCTCCGTTTGGTACTGTTGATAATCCAATACAAATGATGAGACACGAACACGACAATGAAGGAGAACGTTTTAGACAAATAGCTCAGTTGTCGGATAATTACATACCACCAGCCGATGCTTGTAACACCTATCGTGTAACTTACGCTTTGTTAAAGGAGTTTGAAGAAGATTTACATCTTCATATTCACTTAGAAAACAATATTTTATTTCCTAAATCGTTGGAATTGGAATCAGTAAATAAATAAAGTGTTATGAAAAATATTTGGATAGGATTTATTAGCGTAGTAACGCTTTCTTTTATTGTGTTAGTATGGGTGGGCACTGAAATATACCAAACTCAACCTCCGATGCCTGACGAGGTAGTGGTTAAAGAAACAGGAGATATAATATACACTAAAGAAGATATACAAACAGGACAGAATGTATGGGAGTCTATTGGAGGTATGGAGGTTGGATCCATCTGGGGGCATGGAAGTTATGTAGCACCTGATTGGAGTGCGGATTGGATTCACCGAGAAGCTATCAATATGTTAGAGTATTGGTCTAAACGAGATTACAATAAAGGGTATGACCAATTAAATGAGGAACTTCAAGCTACTTTAAAAGCTCGTTTAATTAAAAATGTTAGAACTAATACTTATGATGAACAATCAAAAAAAATAACTATATCATCTGATAGGTATTTGGCAATTCAACAGAACATTGATTATTATACGGATGTTTTTTCTGAAGGTCATGAAGAATACGCAATACCACGAGGAGCATTAACGGATGCAACAAAATTGAGTCAGTTAAATGCATTTTTGTTTTGGACTTCTTGGGCTGCCAGTACAAATCGTGTAGGGGAAGATTTTACGTACACTTCTAACTGGCCGCACGAGCCGTTGATAAATAATACGATAACAGTAGATTCTCAAATTTGGTCTGGATTTTCAGTTGTTTTACTCTTATTGTTTATCGCCTTATTGGCGTATTATTACCTTCGAAATCACGAAAAAGGAGAAGTTCATAAAAACCCAAAAGAAGATCCTTTAACAGGTTTAATAGTAACAAAATCTCAACAGTCAATACTAAAATATTATTTAGTCATTTCCTTGTTGATTGGTTTGCAAATTATTTTAGGGATTGTTACGGTACATTATTCTGTTGAAGGCCAAGCCTTTTTCGGTTTTGAATTATCACAGTACTTGCCGTATTCTATAACTAGAACTTGGCATACACAATTAGCTGTTTTTTGGATAGCGGCAACTTGGTTAGCAACAGGGTTGTTTTTAGCACCAATTATAAGTGGTAAAGAAATGAAATATCAAAAGTTTGGTATCAATTTTTTATTTGGAGCATTATTAGTCATCGTTCTTGGTTCTATGTTAGGAGAATGGTTAGGGGTACACCAATTCTTAGGATTAACGGCTAATTTCTTTTTTGGACATCAAGGTTACGAATATGTAGATTTAGGGCGGTTTTGGCAAATATTTTTGGGGATAGGTTTAATATTATGGGTTCTGATGGTAGGAAGACATATTGTTTATGCCATTAAAAAGAAAGATAGCTCTAAACATTTACTGATTATTTTATTGGTATCAGTTATTGCTATTGGAATGTTTTTCTTCTCAGGATTAATGTATGGAGAGAATAGTAGCTTACCTGTAATTAATTATTGGAGATGGTGGTTAGTACACTTATGGGTAGAAGGATTTTTTGAAGTTTTCGCTACAGTGGTGATAGCTTATTTATTCCTCAAGATGAAAATTGTTTCTGCTAATACGGCAGGGAAAACAGCTATTGCATCAGCGACAATCTTTTTAGCAGGAGGTATAATAGGAACTTTACATCATTTATACTTTTCAGGAACCCCAGTTCAGGCAATTGCTTTAGGTGCTACATTTAGTGCCTTAGAAGTTGTTCCATTGACTCTAATGGGATTTGAAGTTAGAGAAAACTGGAATTTGTTGAAAAATGAAAACTGGATACAAAAATATAAGTGGCCTATCTTTTTCTTTATAGCAGTTGCTTTTTGGAATATGTTGGGGGCAGGAGTGTTTGGATTCCTAATAAATCCTCCAATAGCACTTTACTATATTCAAGGACTTAACACTACATCTGTACATGCCCATACAGCACTGTTCGGAGTGTATGGTATGCTAGGGATGGGATTCATATTAATTTGTTTACGATTGTATTCTAATCGAATCTGGAATGATGAAATTAAGTTGAAAAGAGCTTTCTGGTTGCTGAATGTTGGTCTAATTGCAATGGTTGTTTTTAGTTTGTTACCTGTGGGGTTAATACAGGCGTACACTTCTATTAAAGAAGGGTATTTTTATGCTCGAAGTCCAGAATTATTGTATTCCGATACTGTTCAAGTATTAAAATGGTTAAGGATAATAGGAGATGTAATATTCTCAATAGGGATATACTTTTTCTGTTGGTTCGTAGTGAAAGAAACTCTTTATTGTATTAAACAAAAAAGAGCAGTTTAATAACTCTATATAAATGTATAAAACGAGTAGTAAGAAAACGTTGTGCCTTGCTACTCGTTAATAAAAAGATAGGATGCAAAAACTAGTCACAGTATGCTTTTTTAATTTTTTAATAGCAGCATTAATGGGGCTTGTTTTGCGTTATTATTATATAGCACCAGTAGGGATAAATTACCGTTTTTTAACACATGCTCATTCTCATGTGGCCATGCTAGGTTGGGTATATTTGATGTTATATTCATTTCTCTTTTACTATTTTATCCCAAATAAAACAAAGGTTTTTTATTTGCTCTTTTGGATTACAGAATTATCTGTAGTAGGAATGATGATTAGTTTTCCGATTCAGGGTTACGCTCTCTTTTCTATTGCTTTTTCGACGCTACATATTTTATGTAGTTATTATTTTGTTTATCTAATTTGGAAAAAAAGTAAAACAAAAACCAAAGTTGTAAAGAGTTTATTAAGAGCAGCTCTTATCTTTATGATTGTGTCAACTTTTGGAGTTTGGTGCTTAGGACCAGCAGTAACAATGGATGGTAAGGCATCTGCATTTTATCAAGTATCTATACAATTTTTTTTGCATTTTCAGTTTAATGGCTGGTTTTTATTTGGCGTATTAGCGATTCTATTTCATTTGTTTGAGGTTAGAGAAAATAGTCATTTTACATGGTTTTATCGTTCTTTGATGGCATCAATACTATTGACGTTAGCATTGCCTGTCCATTGGTTTATACCACATACAATTTTACTATGGATTAACGGCTTAGGCTTGTTTTTTCAAGTAATAGCTTTATACTATTTTTTTAAAATAATAACACTGAGATATACTATTTTTCAAGAGTCAATCTTTAAATTGACAAGTTTGATTTTTGGGTTTGCAGTGTTTTGTTTTGCTCTAAAAATAATTATGCAAACGATATCTATTATTCCTGAATTTTCAGATGCGATATATCAGCAACGCAATATTGTTATAGGCTTTATTCATTTATTAATGTTAGGAGTGATTAGTGGTTTTCTGTTCTATTTTGTTGTGAGAAGCCAATTCATCACGTTCAATAAAACTTTAAGTATAGGAATTTACAGTTTTATTATAGGCTTTGTCCTTACAGAAATAATGTTATTGACACAAGGATATAGATTTTATACGGGGAAAGGTTTAGTGACGAACTATTATCTTTTGCTGTTTTTGTTTTCAGTTTTTTTATTGATAGGAATAGGAATTATTTTTTTTAATGTGATCAAACACAAAAAGTATGGAACACCAACCACAAAAAAGACACAAGTCATTACAACCTTTGAGTAGAGAACATCATCAAGGATTACTATTGTCATGGAAAATTAGAATGGGTCTAGACAAATCAATTGATCCTAAACGAATTCGTATTTATGCACAATGGTTTTATAAGACCTATTTGGTTGCTCATTTTAAAGCAGAAGAACAATATGTTTTTTCAGTTCTGGAGAAGGAAAATAAGTTAGTGCAACAAGCTATCTCAGAACATGAAAGATTGATGCTCTTATTTATTACTGAAGAAGGTGATGATGTAAATGTAGTTAGTCAAATAGAAAAAGAATTAGATAATCATATTCGATTTGAAGAACGTGTTTTGTTTCCAGAAATTCAAAAGAAAGCTACAGAAGAACAACTTTTGCAGATAGAAAAACACCACCAAATGAAAATTTTTGAAGAAAATCTAGCTGATGAATTTTGGAAATAAGTCTTGTTAGGAATCCCAATCTAGGAGGCGTTTTTCTCCCTCAAGTTTTTGAATATCAGTGATGTTTTGAGACATTTCTATAACACCTTTATAATTTTTATCGGTGTCTCGTATTGCAAAATATCGTACATGTATCGTCTGTTCCCTATATTTAAACCAAAATTCAGCTACATCCTTGGTTCCAGCTTTAAATTCTTTGACTATACGTAATACCATATCTACGCTCTTAGGAGGGTGACAAAATCGAACTTCTCGACCGATAATTCCCTTGCTTCTTGCAAAAACACGATCGTTTCCTCTGTTATAGAAAATAACCTTGTCGTTTTCGTCCACATAGGTTATATCAACGGGCAAAAACCGTAGTAATAAATTAACTTGTTCTGGGGTCATATACCCTTCATCGTAATGAAAGGTATTTTCTAAGGAAAAGGGCAACTTTCCTTCTGTATTATCTTCGCTAGGATGAATATAGTTTTTCTTCTCATTATTGTTTGAATTACCTTTATAGGGGACAGGGGCTTCTTTTAGCATCCAACCAATTTCTTGGTCACCAATATAAAAATCTTGCCATTCAGTTTCTGAGATTAATTCTAAGGCAGTAGGAAATAAACGAGTATCTTCGATATTCAGTAATCTTTCTATACCGCCAATGAGAAAAGGCAGGTTTTCTTTAATTTTATCAATGTTTTTTTCAGTATTATGCGTATTAAGAATTTTTATTTGTGTTCTAAGATTGTCATGAAAAGACCACATACCTTGGCTTGGGTTTTCCCAACCATGTTTTTCTAAATAGGGGAATAATTGATTTTCTTTTCTTGCAAAACGTTTTTCAATAGTCGCCAACTCATTAAAAATATTGTAGTATTTCTGAAACTCTAAGGAAGGATTTACAGCATTAAGTTCTTGTAATAGTTTCTTGATTAATAAAGTTTCTTGTTGATAAACCTTAATAGGGTGACCTGTAGGTAATTTTTCTGAAGTAGTGAAAAATGAGTTCATTAGATTAATAAAAAGAGATTAGTCGTTTGTCAGTTTGATAATCGTTTCAACAGTTTCTTGGTTATCTATATTAAGCCCTTCTTGTTGATGTATCAGTTCTCCTTTCGGGTTAAATACGCTAATGATGTTAGAGTGAGAAAAATCTATTGGAGAAATTTGCTTGTATTTTACAGCCAAAACATTAGCAAATTCTCTCACGCCACTTTCTGTTCCTTGTAAGAAAGTCCATTGAGGAGCATCCATGTGGTTTTCTTGTGCGAAGTTTTTTAGACGCGAAGGAGTATCTGTTTTAGGATCGATGCTGATTAAAACAAATCGTATTTTTTGACTGTTTTTTTTGGGGATTTGAGATTCGATATTTCTCATGTCAGCCACTAACCTTGGACAAGCAGCCTTACAAGAGGTGTAAATCATTACCATAACTAAGGCTTTTCCTTTTAAATCTTTTAATTCAAGAGTTTCATTTTCTTCAGTTTTCCATTTACTGGTTAAGTTAAATATGGACTCTTCTGAAATGACATTATCTTGAGAAGAATTAGGGCTTTCCGATTTTTTAGAATTACAACTTATTAGTGATACTGCTATTGCAACTATAACTATGTGGTTTAAAAATTTCATCTGTGAATTGATTAATTAGTGCTTTTGACGCATCTAAAGCCTAAATTTTTCATGGCATATTTAGCTTTAAGACTTCCTCGTATGGCATAACGCATAAATGCGGCATAATTCATTAGATCAGTAGCGTTAACAGCAGCACTACCACAAAATAAATTAGGATCATCATCTACATCTTTTCTAGATTCACCAGAAATAAGTATGGCGTTAAAATCTAATGTCCATTCCCACACAAGACCGTGTAAATCATGTACTCCCCATATATTTTTTTGGTTTTGACCGATTGTATTGTTATTCGTTTTAGGAGTTTCATACCATTCTAAAATTCGTCTATTATAATCTGGTTTTAAACGAGCGTCTTTTGTGTCCTCATCAGACATAGCTACAAATTCCCATTCATCAATAGTAGGTAAGCGTTTTCCTTGGCATTCGCAATACGCTTTTGCTGCAAACCATGATACGTAGGTAACAGGGCTATTGTTGTTTGTAGTAGTTTTGATTTTTAAATCATTCTCCCAGTCAGATAAGTAGCTCTTATCAACAAATAGAGATAATGCTTTTGTTTTTTGCCATTTAGGGTGTTTTTTTACAAAACTCAAATAGTCTTTTTGGGTAACAGGATAAATATCCATTTCAAAATCAGCAACCTCTACTACTGTCGAATCCCGTCCATATAAAGGGACATATCGTCCACCTTCAATATAAGCCATATCCTTAGTCTGAGCTGATACAACAGCTTGAAACAAAAAAAGGATAAGGCTTATTTTTAAAGGCAATTGAGTCATTAATGTCCGTTTTTTACGTTTTCAACCATTTCTTTGGTCACAACTTTATTGGAATTCCCCCAGCTGTTATAAACATATGTTAAAACATTTGCGATTTCTTCTGAAGACAACATTTGTTTTGTCATTACACTATTGTATTGCTTTCCGTTAACAGTAATTTCACCAGACAATCCGTTTAATACTATTCCAATAGAGCGATTTACATTTGCATTGAGGTAATCAGACTTTGCTAAAGGAGGAAAAACATTAGGAACACCTTGACCTTCGGATTGATGACAGGCAAAACAGGTCTGCATATAGGTTTGTTTGCCAAATTGGATTTGCTCTTCAAGTGATTTTGCAGAAGCTGGAGCCGAAACGACGTCTTTGGAGGTCGGCATTTCTTGGATACCACCTCCCTCTGGATGATAGATGTCATCACGAATTTCTCCAGAATAAATTTTCTTGTCTTCTGGTCCTTCTACTTTTAACATTCCTAGAGCTCCTTTATTAAATGCTCTAAAAATAGAATGATCTACTAAAATAAATGTGCCAGGTACGTCTACACGAAATTCTATAATAGCAGCCCCTCCTGCCGGAATCATTGTAGTTTGGACATATTGATTAACAGAAGTTCCACCTTCGATATATACTTTATCAAAAATTTCTCCTATAACATGGAATGAAGAAACTAATCCAGGACCACCATTTCCAACGAATAACCGTACGGTTTCTCCAACTTTAGCAGTAATAGCATTATCTCCCGTTAAAGAACCTACCTTTCCATTGAATACAACATAATCCGCATTTTCTTCAACTGCTTTTTGCATATCAAAAGGCTGAAGTCCTCTTTCTCCATTTTTTCCTTTGGTGTAAAAATCTCCTTGCATGATATAATATTCTTTATCTACAGGGGGTAACCCACCGGCTGGCTCAACAAGTATTAAACCATACATTCCATTTGCGATATGCATTCCTACAGGAGCTGTCGCACAATGATATACATAAAGACCTGGGTTAAGTGTTTTAAAAGAAAATACTTTTTCATGTCCAGGAGCTACAAAAGAAGATGTTGCTCCTCCTCCAGGCCCAGTAACAGCATGTAAATCAATGTTGTGAGGTAATTTATTATCAGGATGATTTTGCAAGTGAAATTCAACTTCGTCTCCTACTCGAGTTCTTATAAAACTTCCTGGTACAGTTCCACCAAAAGTCCAATAAACATAACTAACACCATCAGTCATTTCGCTTTCTTTTTCAAGAATTTCCATTTTCACAATTAGTTTTGTAGCTTTTCGTCTCCCAACAGGAGTAGGTACATAAGGAGGTGCTGTTAATTCAGCTTCCATTTCGGTAGTTACAGGAATATTTTGTGGAGTATCGTTCGTTTCCCCTTTTTTGTTAGAACATGAAGTAACAATCAAAAAGAAAGTTAGAATAATTGAAAAATATATTGTTTTCATAGTATAAATTTTTGTGTTAATATTAAAAAAGATAAAAATGTCTTATTATAAATCAAAAATACTATGATAAAAATAAATGTGATATGATAATTGTCATAAAAATAATCTAAGGGAAGAAGGGTTCTATATTGATTTCAAAACAACCAACAAATCCTTCACTGCGTCAAATTCTTGTTGCGAATCGAAGATATGCTGACAGTCAATTCTGATGAAATGATTGTTTAAGGAGATGGTTTTTCCTTTGAAAAGTTTTAACCCCTCGAGGATTTTAGTTTCAAATCCACTTGGGGTTTTTTTATTAGCTTCTAGTACAAAATTATCAATGTTAAGTTTGTCTTTTAACTCAATGATAATAGTCGTAGTTCCACTCTCTTTTTCTTGTGATTGTTGAGCGAAGGCTACAAAGCTGTAGAACTCAGCTGCTGTGGTGTAATTCACTGCAAATTGAGTTTGGGTTATATCATTTACAACACGTTGTTTATGAATTAAATCAACGTTGTTTGCTTTGGCGAAAGCAGTCCAAGTAGTGGTAATTTGAGATAAGTTAATCATACAAGTAAAGAAACAAAAAACTCCCATTCATCACAATAACAAACGGGAGTTTAATAGAAATAATCAAATTAAAACAAACAACATTATTTTTTATATCGGAGTTCTCCGTTTTCGATTTTGATAGCGGTCTTTGCCAAAATGGTAAATACAAAAGCACCCATTGCCCAGATGCCTAGGGTCACACCAATTTCTACGAAAGTAGGAGTGTATTCTGCGATTTTGCCGTAAGGTCCAGGGATAAAACCGGGTACAATCAAACCAAACCCTTTTTCGATCCAGATCGCCACGAACAAGATAAAACAAGCGAAGTATAATACTTTGAAGTTGTTTCTTAGTTTGTGAAAGGTCAATAGCAACGTAGCCAACACATTCAACGGAATGGCAGTCCAAATCCATGGTAATAAGGCATCTTTTCCGTGTAATCCAAAGAATAGATAATAAGCACTTTCACTATGGTGCGTAGGGGCATAAAACTCTTTAAATAATTCAGAAACCAACATGATGAGATTAATCTGTGCAGCGACAGTTACTACTAGGGCAATTTTTTGGATGGTTTTATCCTCGATTTTAAAACCGCCATAAGCTCTGATAATCGCCAAAACCAAAATGATTAATGCAGGTCCTGCGGCAAATGCTGAAGCCAAAAATCGAGGGCCCAAAAGCGCATTATTCCAGAAAGGTCTGGCTTGTAATCCTTGATATAAGAAGGCCGTTACTAAGTGAATACCTACGGCCCAAAATACCGAAATGAAAGCTCCTGGCACATATATATTGTGTTTGGCTTCTTTTCCTTGGTAATGACGGAATAAGATATACATCGGGATAGTTATATTGATGAATAAATAACCGTTTAAGGCAATAACATCCCAAGTCAGCATAGAATTGGGAAAGTTAAAGACACCAATCCCAGGTATCATGTGCCATAACACAGAAGGCCCTCCCATATCGGCAATGACAAAAGCCAAACACATAATCAGTGCAGCAACGGCTAACCCTTCCCCAATCAATACGGCTTGTTTGAAATCAATATCCTTAAGAATGTAAGTGGGCATCACTAACATTACAGCAGCGGCAGCTACCCCTACCAAAAAGGTAAAGTTAGAAATATATAATCCCCAACTTACGCGATCCGTCATTCCCGTTACACTCAAACCTTGGTCAATTTGTAGAGAGTAACAGTACATTCCAAATAGCATGATAAAGGTCAATACTCCCATCCATAGGTGATACTTTTTAGAACCATGGGTGATGACGTCTAAACTGTCTTTGACTAAACTTTTAAAAACTTTTAATGTGTTCATTTGATATAAAATTATAGTCGATTATTAATCCATAAAATACCAGAACTTAGGCTCTGTACCCAGGTCTTCTTTCAATCGGAATACTTTTTTGTTTTCTAATACCCATCGTATCGTGCTGTTGGGATCCAATAAGTTTCCAAAGATTCTGGCTCCTGTAGGACAAGCTTCTACACAGGCAGGATTTTTACCTTCTCTAGAACGCTGAATACAGAACGTACATTTCTCCATCACTCCTTTTTTGCGCATACGATTTCCAAGGTAGTGTTGATTTTTGTTCACTTCTTCTTCAGGTACTTCTGGTGTGCTCCAATTGAATCGCCTTCCGTCGTATGGGCAGGCTGCCATACAATAGCGACATCCTACACACCAATCGTAATCGACAACCACAAGTCCGTCGTCTTCCCTCCATGTTGCTTGTACAGGACATACTTCTGTACAAGGTGAGTTGTCGCAGTGGAAACATTGTGTTCCCATATAGAAATGTCCTTCGGCTGGTACCTCATGATAATAGTTGTCATCTGCTTCATTAAAATTAAATCCCTTGCCGTCTTTCATTTCATGTATGCGGATGTATTGCATTTGCGAATTGCGGTCTTGGTTGTTTTCTTCTACACAAGCATTCACGCAGTCCATATATCCTTGGCATTTAGAGATGTTAAAGGCATATCCAAACAATACATTCTCTTCGGCATTTTTAGAAGACATGTTGATGGTTTTGCCAGTACGGATTTGATAAGAGCGCACCAATCGATCAACTGTGGCTTTTTTCTCCTGGTCGGTCATTAGTTTGTAGTTTCCTTTGAATTGTTCTTCCCACTCAATTTGAGCCATTTCTTTGTTTTCTTCTCCGGCTAATACATTACAAGACGTACTTATTGCTCCAGCACCTATGGTCAAACTTGCGGTTAGTTTTTTAAGTGCATTTCTTCGATCCATTTTAAGGTCGAATATCTGATCTACACCGTCTCGGTGTTCTTTGGCTGGTGGTGTATCATGAGAGCCACATCCTCTTTCATTTTTACCACAGCTGCAAGAGTGAGATTGGTCTTTAAGTGTATTGCTCAAGTTTAGCGAAAACCATTTTTTATTAGTAGTACTCATCTGTTTTGTTTTAATACCTGATGGTGTTACTTATTGTCTTTCTTTTACCTTTTGTGTATTGAACCGTGCTGGCCATTTAGACTCAAAATGAGGCTTGTGGGGGTTGTGGCAATTGACACAGGTTAATGAAGCTCTTGGTGGAGCCCATCCTCCAATTTTTTTGCCGTGAGCACCTCCTGCCCAATCATCAAATTGTTTCGTGTGGCATTGACTGCAGAGTTTATAACTTTGGTTGAAATCAATCGGCATATTTGTGATGCTCTTTAGATTGTCCATGTTATTAGGATTGTGGCATGTTTTACAATCCATAGTGGTATCATCAGCATGATTCAACTTAATATCCCAATGGGCTTTTTTCCCTATATTTTCATTTTGCAATTGGTACAAAGGTTTAGAGTGACATTCTGTACAAGCAAATGATTTAATTTGATTTTTACGTTCAGGAATCAAAAAGGTTTCTCCGTTTTCAGTTACTTCCAGTTTTTGAATGTGTTCGTGATATGATTCTGATGATATAGAGACGTCCTTGTAGTCTTTACTTTTGGCTTCTATTTTATCTGTGATACTATGGTATTCATGCTCATCTCCCTTGTGTTTGTGACAAGAAACAATTATTAGAGCTAGTCCTAAAAAGGTTAAGATGCTATTCTTTTTCATCGTTGGTGTAACTTTTTCGGTTAAAAACACCAATGTCTGTAGTCTCTTTGTTGTTTAAGACGTGACATTGTCTACAATTTATTCTTTCAGGGTGAGATACTCTTATTTCTTTGGGAGCACCTGGTCCAGCATGACAAGACAAACAGTTTTCTCTCATTTGAATTTGATGCGGAATTACAGGTGGACTACTTACCAAAGCCTTGTTGATACCCGCTTTAGGTGCTGGGGTAGCGATGTAATTAGAACCTTTAAAAACATCAGTAGCATTTTGTGCCACGTGACATTGTCTGCAATTAATCATCTCAGGATGTGGAGTAACAGGGGTATAGGCTTTATACTTATCTACATAACCTCCATTCTGATGACATTTGAGACAACTGTTTTCTCCCATAGTCCGTTCGTCATCCACCTCATGAGGAATACTTGGTGGTGCACCATGAAAAGCTCTGTTTTTGTAATATTCATTGAGCGTACGCTGGTGTTCTTTGTCAATTGGCATATCTGCATATTCCAATGCATACTTCGACCGCTGAAAGACGCCTGTTTCGGAAGGGATTAATAGGATACTGGAATCGCTCTCAGTGGGTATATAAGCCTCCTGCAAGCCGCTTTCATAACTGGATTTCCAGACCATTGCGAAAGCAATCAAAAGGATGGCAAATAATGATAAGATGATGACTCTTTTCATGGCTTATACTTTTTCGACCTTAACAGCACATTTTTTGTAATCTGGTTGTTTAGAAATTGGACAGAAAGCATCCAATGTGATGTCGTTGATTAATAAATTCTCATCAAAGAATGGAACGAACACTTGATCTCGTGTGGGTACACCTCTTTCATTTACCGAAGCAGGAAGTACTAAACTACCTCTTCGGGTGGTTAGTTTTACTTTATCTCCCGTTCTAATACTCATCTTTTGGGCTGTTTCGGGATGCAATTCTACATAGGCGTGTGGCATGGCTTTATGCAAAACTGGGATTCTTCTTGTCATTGAACCCGTATGCCAGTGCTCGACCACACGCCCCGTGTTCAGCCAAAATGGATATTCCGCATCAGGCATTTCTGGTGGTGCTTCGTATGGTCGTTGCCAAATGACTGCTTTTCCATCAGGTTTGCCATAGAAATCAAATTCCTTAGTGTTGTCACAAGCAGGATCATATTTGGAATTAAAACGCCATTGCGTTGATTTTCCATCAACAAATGGCCATTGTGCGCCAGGTTGACTCTTTAAGACTTCTAGTGGAGCCATACCATGTTTTTTACCTTCGTGATGTCTGCGGTATTCGTTGTAAATCTCTTCAATATGAGTTTCTGGTTTGTAATAGAACTGTTTTTCGTAACCTAATCTTTTGGCTACTTCCACAATCTGCCAAGTATCACTCATGGCTTCTCCAGGTGGATCAATCATCTGCTCGAAGTATTGCGTTCTGCGTTCGGAGTTACCGTACATCCCCTCACGTTCAATCCACATGGCAGAGGGCAAGATTACATCAGCAATATCTGTAGTAGGGGTAGGGTAAATGTCAGAAACAACGATGAAGTTATCTTTCTTTTTAGCTGCATCACGATAACGTTTCAATTTAGGCATGGTTACCATAGGGTTAGTAACTTGTATCCACATGAATTTGATGTCGCCTCGATCCAAAGCTCTGAACATTTCGACAGTATGATAGGTTGGTTTGGCAGGAATATTTTCTACAGGTACATCCCAAATTTTTGCGGCATGTTCTCTGTCTTTAGGATTCATAACTACACCATGAGGTAGTTTATGAGTTAACGTCCCTACTTCTCTTACTGTACCACATGCACTGGGTTGTCCTGTTAACGAAAAGGGACTATTTCCTGGAGTCGATATTTTACCAGTTAACAAATGGATGTTATAAATTAAATTATTAATCCAAGTACCTCGTGTGTGTTGATTAGCCCCCATACACCATAAGGACATCACCTTATTGTTAGGATCTCCATAAAGAGCAGCCATGTATTTTATGTCTTTGGCAGAAACACCTGAAATTTTTTCCACTTTTTCTGGAGTATAATCTTCTAAGAACTGTACGTACGCATCAAAGTCAATTTTTGTAGGTTGGTCTTTGAACTTGTATTTGTCTTCGATACCATAGCCCATTTTGGTCAAGCCTTTACTGAAGTTACAGTGCTTCTCGACAAAGGATTTATTTACCCATCCATTTTTGATAATTTCATAACATATGGCATTGGCTACCGCCAAATCCGTTTGAGGCTGGAATAAGATTGACTTGTCAGAAGCCATACTCGTTCTAGTTGTACGTGTGGCAAAATCTATGATTTTTACACCTCGTTTTAGACGTTGATCTAATAATCTTGAGAATAGCACAGGATGCATCTCTGCCATGTTGTTCCCCCAAAGGATGAAAGTGTTCGCATGGTCGATATCTTCGTAACACCCCATTGGTTCATCGGATCCAAACGTAGTTAAGAATCCAGTTACAGCACTAGCCATACACAAACGAGCGTTAGCCTCTACATTATTTGTTCCGATACAGCCTTTAAATAGTTTTGAGGCTACGTACCCATCAGGAATAGTCCACTGGCCTGATCCATAAATAGAAACTGCATCTTTGCCGTCTTTGGCAATCGTTTCTTTCATTTTAGTAGCTACTAAATCTAGCGCCTCCTTCATTGAAGTCTCCACATAAACACCATTCTTTCTTACTAAAGGTTTGGTCAAACGATCTTTACCATACAGTGATATGACAGAGTGGTATCCCTTAACACAGCAAAGCCCTTTGTTAACTGGAGATTTAGGGTCTCCTTTAACAGCGATCGCTTTTCCGTTTTCAATACCTACCAAAACACCACAGCCTACACCACAAAAACGACAGGGTGTTTTTTTCCAATTCAAGTTTCCGTTTGGTAATCCTTTTTCTTGTTCGTCTGCAAACAAAATTCCTGGGAACATAGCTGCTGCTGCAGTCATTGCAGATGCAATAGCCATTTTTTTAAGAAAATTTCTTCTATCAATTGTTTTGGCACTCATAGTTATTCTTTTTTGTTTGTGTTAAATCCAGATACCATAGTCAGTAATTTCAAATTGTCTAGGGTTTCTAGTTTTGCTTTTAATTGATCCTCTTGAGTTGTGTTTTCTGTGTCGGTTACAACAATCAAAACGTCTTTGTTTTCTGCGGGGATAACTTCACAGTTTTGTAGGGCTAAAATTTCTTGTTTTAGAGCTTCTTTTTTACTGTCAAAAGGGTAAGCTAAATAGCTTTTGATAGGCATATCTTGGATGTTAATTTAAAGGCTAAATTAAGACATATACATCTTTTTAGAAAATGACAATTGTCAATGTTTTTTATTTAAAATAAATTTAAATAGCTTGGTTTTATTTAGGTGTAATCCATCTGATTTCGATTGCTTTTCCTGTTTGTGAAGGACAAATGTATTCGCATTTTCCACAGCCTACACAAGCTGTTTCATCAATTATTGGGACTCTATCTTCTCCTATTGTAAGTGCATTAAATTCCTTGGGACAACTTCTAGAGCAATAATCGCAATATTGTCCCTGAGCACCTAAACAATGTTCTTTATAGACTTTGGCAGTACCTATAACTGGGGTTTCTTCTGTTTTGACTAAGGCTCCTTTTGTACAAGCGGATATACATGGAAAATCAACACAAAATTCGCAAGCCTTGTGTTTTAAGTCTAAAAAAGGAGTCTCGCCATAAATTTTGGTTTCGGCAAAAGAAGGTTTAAAAATGACATCATGAGGGCAGGCATTTATGCAATCTGTACACCTTGAGCAAAGTAGTAAAAATTCATCTTCGTCAACGGCTCCAGGAGGCCTAACACCTATACGAGGTACTTTTTTTTGAATTTGTTTTCCAACAATATTCCCGCTTTTTTTAAATCCAAATTTAAAAAAGTCTCTTCTATTTATAATGTCATCTTTTTTCATATTCCTGCACTTTTCATAATCATAGGCTGGTAAATGAACCAAATAGCCAAGGTACCAAAAGCTAATAACAAAACATAATAGGTGATGTATAGTATTTTTTTTGAAGTTTCTTTTTTAGTGATTTGAAATACACGTTGTCCCAGTACTTTTACAGAAAAATAAAAACCAATTGCTACGACTAGTAGTTGTAAGTAACGCAAGGCATCTGGATTGATAAATGGCCTAGGTTTGTATTGAGACAAATTAAATAGATCCCAGCCATAGCCCATAGGGTCATTAATAATAGGGACGAGGTAAGAGGTTTCTACAAAAAGGTGCATCGAGTTGTGGCCTAAATGATAGCCGAGCGTAATCGGTATAAAGACATATGCCAAATGTAATTCGGCTTTTTTTTCTGTAACAAAATTACTTACAATTCCACCAATTCCTTTCAAAATAGAGTAAACACCTATTAAGAGTAGAAGCATCATAGTGGTAAAAGATGCAATATGATCTATGTCAAAAGCAGTGATGAGTTTAGCTTGCCAAACATACCATAGTTTGGTCATAGTAATCCCATGGAAAAAAGTCAATATTAGTATAGTGTACGCTAATACCGATTCGTCTTTTTTACTGTTTTTGATTTGGGCTAAATCAGTACCCAGAGGTCGTGATTGGAGCGTTAAATTACTTTTGTCACAGGAACGAATACATTCAGTACATAAGGTACAATACGTATTTTGGGTTAACAAAAATGGTTTTTCGGAGGTTGGGCAAGGTGTAGTAGTGTCCGTGCCTGTGATACATTCTTTAGTTTTACAGTTCTTACAAATGGTATCGTCTATTTTACGTAATTCGATGGGGGACATTTGTGCATACAGACCGCTAATTCTACCAACCAAACAAACGTATCTGCAAAAAGCTCTTTTTTCATAGAGTAATGCAAATAATATAGCTCCTCCTACCATTAAAAATCCTAATATAGCTGTCATGTAGGAGTTTCGCGTAATATCAAAGCCTAATTCGAGCCAAGTTAGGATAATAAAAAAGAATATGGCAGGATAGATATTAGAAAATATTTTAGGAAATTTTAGGTTAAGGCTCAGTGTTTTCTTTTTAGTTTTATGCAACCACCCAAACTCAAATAAATTAGCGAAAAAATCCCATGGGCATACCATGCAAAAAATCTTTCCAAAAAAAGCTACAAAAAAGATTAACAAAGTCCACCAAAACAACCAAGTGAATCCAGCGGCTAAGCTGGTGTATTTTCGGCCATATATACCTGTGATTAATACAAAAACAAATAATAAACCAGACAACAACCGAATCGAAAAGGAAAAATACTTCCAGTGCACGAGTTGTTTTAGGTAACGATTTTGTAAAAGATCAATTCGTTTAGATGATATTTTAGGAAAAGTATTTTTCAGTATTGTTTTTCTGTAAAATAAAAAACCGATAACTACAAAAAATAAAATAAGAATAAACTGCTCAATACCAGCATACTTGATGTTTTCGGATGACGAAGGAAGACACCATCGGGCTGTGTCTAATTGCAATAAAACGCTACGCATGTTTTCGATCAGATATTTTTTTAATCACTCCTACAGCTATAAAAAATAGTGCGATAAGGATATATAACCCGTATTTATCAAAAAAGGAATTGGTGATTTCAATGGGCATTTTGATAGCTACTGTTTTTCCTTCTGGGCTAACAAAAACAGTTTCTAATATAAGGTTGTCCTGCTCTTTAATAGCAGCTTTGATATTAAATATCCGTTCCTCTTCCTGTTTCATGTTGATAAATCGTTTGACTAATTTATCGTGTGAATAGATGTAAAAAGCAGCTTCGCCTACATAAGATTTATCCGTTTTTAAATCATAAATATAGATGTAAAAGCGAACATCATCGGGTGAATCTACCATATCCAAGGTGAGTCCTTGAAAATTATAAATGGTTGCAAATATTGTGTAGTCTTTGTCTTCTTGTATGTATTCAAATATGGGTACTTGTGGGTAATTGTCAAAATAATTATAGTGAGGTAGTCCTTTGTAGTGATGGGAGCTTACTGTATTAATACCCATGAATAAGCTAAAAAGGAAAACTAGTGATAGTCGGGCACTATTTCTCTTTGTTTTTTTCAACGGGAGCGTGTTTTAGATTAGCAGTAATGTTAATGTTTTTGATAGGGCAAGAGCTGATGCATTTCATGCATAAATGGCAGCTACTCAATTTGTTGTCTTTAGGATATAAGTTGATGGGACATGCGTCATAACAATTATGACAGCCTTGTGGGCATTTTGCAGAATTTGTTTTGAGTCGTACAAATCGAATTTTCCCAATTACAGAAAGTAAATAGCCCGTAGGACAAATTGATTTGCAGAATTGCCCAGGGATTACTGCAATTTCAAAAAGGATAATGGCTAATAAAAAGTAAGCGCCTATTGTTAATGACTGAAATATTATTAATGAGAATATTTCGTGTGTCAATGATATATAAGGCAGTATAAAATGCCAAGTCCACATACCAAAAAAGTAACTAAGGATTAATCCTCCAAAGAATACGATGGCTCTGGTTTGAATAGGGATTTTTATATTTAGTAAAGGGACATGAAAATACAATAGTAATTTTCTAATAGGTCTGCATATGGCATTAATAATAACCATAGGACATAACCAAGCACAAAAAAAGCGACCTAAAATAATAGCAAGAATGTATGGGATTAGTCCTCCTAAAAAATATTTGATTGGGAAATGAACTGAGGAGATAATTTCACTTAATAAGCCTAAAGGATCTGAAATGGGTACACCAAATATAGTGTAAGCCCAAAGTGATCCGTTGTTAGATGTGGCTGCAATAACAGGGTCTTCAAAAAAGCTATAGAACCAGTCCAGTACATGGTAAATGATGCTGTTTGTTTTGCCGTCAGATAGGCCTACGAGTCGTGAGTTGTTGTAAGAAATCTTAAAGTTGGCGTACCAATTACTTAATGGAATAAAAACAAAAAAAGCTATTACAGAAAATAGACTTAAGGCACGGAGAATTTGTATCTTAGGAATTCTTTTCATTGCTATGTTTTGTCAATGTTAGGAACTACTCTAATCGCTTGAGGCATATGAATACAGGCTTGTTCGCATAAACCACATCCTGTACAAAAATCAGGATTTACAGTGGGCTGCTCAAAAAGCCCAACAGTTAATGCTTTTCCAGGATATGGGCAGGCACGATAGCAAACCCCACAAGTTCTTCCGAAATAAGAAAAACAAAGACTTTCGTCAACCACAGCTAACCCCATCTTAGAGTTTTCTAAGATGTCTTTTTCATTGTTGCTAATTTCCTGTAAGGCTCCTGTAGGACATACTTGAGTACATCGCATACACTGAATGCAACCCCTATTTCTGGGATTGATTACAGGGGTGTGCACGTTGTCTTCTCCGTACTCAAACCCAGCCATTTCGATACAATCATTAGGACAGGCAGTAGCACACTTGAAGCAACCAATGCATTGTTTTTTGAAATCTTCTTCGGTCAGTGCTCCTGGAGGACGTAAAAAGCGTTGCTTCCTGCGGTTAATCCTTTTTCTGAACCCCAAAAAAATAACAGGGGTTAAAAAAAGAATACCAGAAAGCAACGCTATCATAAACCTTCTTCTATTCATTTAGAGTGATTGAGTTCTATTCTAATCCTCTAAGGTAGGAAATAATATCATTCATATCACTATCTGTAAGGTGAGCTACACCTTTTGCTCCAGCAAAAGACTTCATGGCAGTTCCATTTCTACCGATGATTAATGTTTGTTTGATATAGTCGTCAGGAACAAGGCGTAAGAAATTTGGGTTTCCGATTCCTGTACCAGCTCCTCCTGATGAATAACCTTCACCGTGTTTTCCATGGCAATACGCACAGAATTCTTTAAATAGCTCTTTGCCGTTAGCGGCATTACCATTACTTTTCCATTCATGATTTAAACTAACAGGTTCCATCAATTCGTAGTTTTTTTCCCAAGAACGGATATAAGCGACTAAGTCATTGATATTATCAGCGACATGAGGCATATTTTTATACGCTGTCATAGCCGTTCCTGCTCTTCCTTCTAATATAAACTGTTTTACTAATTCGTCATCAGCAATAGACAAAAAATCAATATTGTTAATATTAGGAGCAAATCCAGCCTTTCCTTTTCCGTCTGCTTGATGACAAGCAGTGCAGTTAGTTTTAAATATTTCTTCTCCTTTGGTAACGTCGCCAGTTATTAATTTTCTAGCGACCAAGTTGTAACTTTCTCGACTTTTATCTTTACCACAACTGGTGATTAATAGACCTAAAGCAACAACAACGATAAATGATAGGTGTTTATTTAACATTTTCATAGTTTTTAAGAGTTGATTTTTTTAATCTTAGCCGCTAATTTTTTGAAATCTACCTGGCCCGAAACAGGGTCGAAAGCTCTACTTGAGACTCCGTTTGCTAACCACTTATTTTTCTTTGGATCAGCTGAATCAGCTACTGATAAATTCCAAGGGCTAAACATATATCCTTTAGGCACCGTATTTCTAGCGGGTTTAACTGTGGAGTCAAGTCCTATAGATACACGAGCTTGATAAGATCCTCTGCGTGTAGTAATTTCAGCCCAGTCTCCATCAGCAAGTCCAAAACTAGCTGCGTCATCTTTGTGCATTTCTACATACATCTCAGGGACTAATTTACGTGTGGTACCACTACGAATCGTTTTAGCAGTATGAAAGTGTTCGTAAACGACACCTAATCCTAACCACATTGGATATTCTTCGTTTGGTAATTCAGGAGTTAATGCCATATCTCGTGCTTGTTTCAACAAGTCCATATTGTCAATAGCAAAGAAATCTTCATGTCCTTTAGCGCCAAATTTCATCAATTCGTCTGTGATTTCTTGACGTTTAGAATAATCTTGGTTACAGAAGTGCATGTGCATCTTTCCATCTTTGTGACGGAAGTCTCCATAAGGCTTGTCTGCCCATTTCACTTCATCATTTTCTTGACCAAGATATCTTCGTTTTGTTCCTCCTTTTTTAGCAATTTCTGCTGTTGGAGCTGGCCATTGGATTCCTCTTAGATCCCTAATTTGTTGGTATGGTGATTTTCCTGTTTCTTTTTCTACCTCTAAGATTCCAGTTAAATCTGCATCCGTACCTTTAGAGGCTTTAATCATATCACGGAATACTTCTTCTGGGTCATAAAATCCATTTTCTTTTCTTTCGTAAGGGACAATTTTGCTTGCATCAAGTCCTAATTTAGGAGCCAACATTTTGATTTTGTCAATTACCATATCCATATCGGGACGTGTTCCTTTAATTGGATTTGCTGTTCCGTCACAAACATATATTCTTCTTTCTGATTGGATATAAGTTCCTCCAACCCATTCTCCCCAAGTGGCTGCAGGTAAAATAACATCTGCATATAAGTTATTAGGTGCTTGTGTATAGATTTCTTGAGCGACAGTAAACATTCTAGTTAATGCAGGTCGCACTAAATTATGGCTGTCTGGTAAATCGATATGAGTCGCATAGATTAAGAACATGGCATCCACTTCTTTTTTAATTGCGCGTTCCATCATACCAATAGCCATTCCTCTGTTTTGCATGCCTGCTACTTGGTCTAATCTTGATTTTGGAACACCCCAAGCTTTTGCCATTTGTGCTCTATGTTTTTCATCGTCCATTCCGATATTAAAAGGTAATCGACCCGTTAATCCTCCGGTAAAACGTTCTCCCATAGCATTAGGCTGACCTGTTTGAGAGTGAGGACCACAACCCGGACGACCGATATTACCCGTCAATACCATAAGATTAACTAAGCTCATCGTATTGTGTTGCCCGTGGATGTGTTGGTTGTAACCAATTCCCCAGATAGATAATACGCCACCTTTCCCGGCTTTTTTACCTTTAATAGAAGCTTTTGCCCATTGTTCGGCAATTTTATAAATTTCGTCGGCAGGAATCATCGTCATGTGTTCCACATCTTTTGGATTAAATCCAGCTTTTACTTTTTCGATGTAATCTTCCCAACCAGAAACACTTTTCTTTAGTAAATCATAATCTACCGCCTCTTCGTGTTTCTCTAAAATAGCATAAGCAATAGCGTTATGTATCGAAATATCTCCGTTTAAGGTTTGAAAGTGGTATGAGTTATTAGGGTTAATCTCTTCTAGTCCCTGTACGGTTCCTGTTCTACGCGGATCCACACATAATGTAGGGATGTTTTTTGCTTTTTTATGATCGGCAATTCTCCAATATAAAATGGGGTGCGAACCTCTTGAGTTGTGTCCCCAACAGGTAATCATATCTGACATTTCAATGTCATCATAACAAGTTGGAGGTGTATCCGAACCTAGAGATTTGAAATATCCCGTTACAGAAGAAGTCATACACATACGAGCGTTTGCTTCGATTGTGTTAGACCCTATAACTCCTTTCATTAACATATTTTCAAGGTATTGTCCTTCAACTGAAAGCTGCCCGGAGCCATAAAGACCAATAGCATTACCACCTTTGTGTTTTATGATTTCAACAGTTTTTTCAACAATCAATTCTTCTGCTTCTTCCCAAGTTGCTTCTCTAAATAAGGAACGATCAAAACTCCCTTTTGTTTTAGAAACATAGTCTTTTGTTGGGTCAGACATATCTTTACGAATCAACGGTACTGTTAGCCTATCTACATAGATTGCCTCAGCAGAAGCCAGTCCTTTGATACATTGTAGTCCTTTGTTTGTAGGGTGTTTTGGGTCAGGGATTACACTTGATATTTTTCCTTTTTTGTCTGTTTTTATTATAGTACCACAACCTACACCACAATAGGGACATTGTGCAAGGATGTCTCCTTTTACTTGGTTGCCATCATAGGTCAACTCGTATTCTTCTTGTTCTGTTGATTGACGTGGTTCTTGCGCTTGCGCTTTACCTGATAGCATGCTGATTGCTGCTACAGAAGTTCCGATTGCTGCAGAAGATTTTAAAAAATCTCTTCTTTCGGGGCTTCTCAATTCTTCCTTTGAAGAAATTGCTTTATCCCCCATTTTATTTCCTTTCATAAAATAGTGTAGTTTAGGTTAAGTATAGACCTTGTATAACAATTTTAGGGATAATCAACAGGTATTAATATGACATTTGTCATATTAATGAAAATAATAGGATAATTTTGTCTTATTTAGAAAGATTCTCGATTATTTTAACGATCTCGGTGCGGTCGGCGTGAATTCCTTCGATTTGATAAACGATTTCTCCATCCTTATTTAACAAGCTTAAGATATTAGAATGTCCGTACATGCCATTTTCAAATTTTTTGTATCCAATTCCCAATAATTTAGAATATTGATAGGTGTTGTCTGTACTTCCTGTTAAAAAAGTCCATTTTTCGCTATCCAATTCAAATTGATTGGCATATTTATTTAGTTTTTCAGGAGTGTCATTTTCTGGGTCAATAGTAACGAGTAAGTAATTTAAATTACTTTTTGCTTCAGGAGATAAAGCGTCTTCAATATTTTGTAGGTCTCCAATCAAGTTAGGACAGGCATAATCACAATTAGTAAAAATCATGGTGGTTAATTGTAGTTTGCCTTTATAATCGGATAATTGATGTTTTTTATTGTTTTGATCGATCCATTCAGCATCTAATTTATATACCGAAGTAGTGGAGTGTTCTTTTTTAGTTTTCATTTCTTCGACTTCGACTTCTTTGACCAATTGCATTTTGCAAACGTGACAGTCGCCTGGTTGGTCTTTTTTGCTTTTTGGACAATTCATCGGACAGACATAAGATCCTTTTACGATTTCTAAGGTGCTGTCTTTTTTTTCTTTTTTGCAAGACGTAAGTGAGAAGTTGAATACCACGAGTAGTAGTAGGGGGCTTAATTTTAAAAGTAAATTATTCATAATTTTTATTGTTTAGTCTTGCTTAATTTGTTTTAGTGCTTCATTAGTTGTAGTTACAGGGCGCTTACATGTTTTATCTTGACAAACATAAATGGTAGTTTGCCCTTCGACTAATTTTCCCTCTAATATTGGAATTTTTCCTTCTATTTTACCTCCTGCAAATAAAGTATTTGGTAAATATATTGGATTAAATTCATTTTGTTTTTTTTCAAAATCATCGCCTATTATAACGATGAGATGAGGCGGTTTTGCAAACCAGCTCATCAAAATGTCCCAGTTAGCATAATAAACTCCTCCTTTTAGTGCTTTTCCTTTTACGTTATTGAGCATTGTTTTTGATTTGGAGATGTATTGTTCATTGTAAAAGTAGCTTCCTAATAAATATAAATTCTTGGCCATTTCTGAGTTTGATGAAGGGATTACATCATCAGTTATTTCGATAGTTCGTGTGATTAATTTGTTGTCAATATCTGATGTATAAAAAAATAGCCCAGTAGAGGTGTCATAAAAATGTTGTATTGTGTAATCAGCTAATTGTTTCGCTTTTAGTAGCCATTGTTCATCAAAAGTTGCTTGATATACGGCAATAAAAGCTTTAATAGTAAAGGCATAATCATCCAGAAAACCATTAATTGAAGCTTTGTTGTTTTTGTAATTCCTATATAGTCTATTGTTAGATGTACTAAGCTTTGTATTGATGAAATGAGCATTTTTTAGTGCAGTATCTAAGTATTCTTTTTTATCAAAAACAGTATAAGCATCAATGTAAGCTATAAGCATTAAAGCATTCCATGTAGTGATTGTTTTATTATCGATACTTGGAGGCACTCTTTTTTGCCTTTCTTTTAAAAGTTTTGCATTTAAAACTTTGATCTTTTGACGTAAGTTAGGAAGGTCAATATTATATTTTTGTTGCATCTTTTTTGTATCGATTGATTGGTACAATATATTTTTATTATTGGTCCAATTTACTTTTGGTTTTATATTGTAATAGTCAATAAGTAAAGGGGCGTCATTTCCTAGTAATTGTATTATTTCTTGTTGGGTCCAAGTATAATACTTTCCCTCTTCACTTTCACTGTCCGCGTTTATTGAAGAGTAAAAATTTCCTTCGGGAGAGGTTAGTTTTCTTTTTATAAACCGTAAGGTTTCTTCTGCTGTTATTTTGTAATTCTCATTTTGAGTATGTTGGTAGGCTTGTGTGTAAAGACTTACGAGTTGTGCGTTGTCGTATAACATTTTTTCAAAATGGGGGATTCTCCATAATTGGTCTGTGGCATATCTAGAAAACCCACCACCTATTTGATCGTAAATTCCTCCGTTAGCTAATTTGTTTAGGGTTGTTTCTGTTGCTTTTAGAGCGTCTTGGTTTTTTGTGAGATAATGGTAGTTCAATAAATATTGATAGCCAATTGGCATCGGGAATTTTGCGCCTCCTCGATAACCACCATGGATAAAGTCTAAATCGTTTTTCCAATTGTCAAAAACGGTATTTAAGTCTTCTGTTGAATATACTGAGTTTTTAGTTTTACTGGTAATTGTTATGGTAGGCTGTATTTTTTTTAGAAGGGATTGAGCTTGGTTTTCTGCTTTGTCAGGGTGTTGGTTGATAAAATCTAAAGTTTCCTGTAGCACTTTTAGCCATTGGTCAGTTGTAAAATAAGTTCCCCCATAGACAGGTCGTCCATCAGGCAATGCAATACAGTTTAAAGGCCAGCCCCCATTTCCTGAAATTAATTGAACAGCCTCTAAATATATTTTGTCAATATCAGGTCGTTCTTCACGATCTACTTTGATGGCTATGAAATTTGTGTTCATAAATTGAGCGACCTCTTGTTTTTCAAAACTCTCTTGTTCCATTATATGACACCAATGGCATGCCGAATACCCAATACTAATAATGATTGGTTTGTTCTCTTTTTTAGCTTTGTTTAAGGCTTTTACTCCCCAGGGATACCAGTTTACAGGGTTATGAGCATGTTGTAATAAATAAGGACTATTCTCATTTATGAGATGGTTTGTTTGTTGAGACTGTGTTTCAGATAGTGTCGCTTCTTTGTTTTGTACACAAGAGACAAATAGAGAAATAGATAATATTATAATTAAATACCTGAAAGACATAGTATTGAAAACTTCTGTAAATTGTGTTGATGAATTTATATAATTATCAAATTCAGTAAAATAAAAGAATTAAAAACATGATAAATGTCATACTTATAAAAGAGGGATGTAGTTAACTTTGTTTTTCGAAGTAAGGTATTGTTGTCTTGGCTTTGTTAGATTAATATTTATTAATAATTAAAGAAAAACTAAAAAAATGAGTTATTTAAAGTTGAATTATTTTGTTTCTGCAATGTTGGTTTTATTGGTAATTGTAGGGTGTGGGGATAAAAAGCAAAAAAATGAAGAATCACAAACGAATGCATCTGCTGAAGAGTTATTTGAGGAAAAAACAGGTGAAGTAGTTGAAACGGATGAGGTAGTTGAGCCTACTGTAGAGGGCGATTCTGATTTAGAAGCAAGAATGGCTCTAGGTAAAGAAAAATATGCACAAACTTGTTTCGCTTGTCATCAAGCTGAAGGACAAGGTGTTCCAGGAGCATTCCCTCCATTAGCAAAATCAGATTATTTAAATGCTGATGTTGCTAGAGCTATTGATATTGTATTAAATGGTAAGTCGGGAGAGATTACCGTTAATGGTACAACATACAATAGTGTTATGACAGCTCAAAACTTATCAGACGAAGAAGTGCTAAATGTGTTGACTTATGTTTATAATAGCTGGGGTAATGACAAGCAGGAAATTACTCTTGATATGATAAAAAGCGCAAGAAAGTAATAAGTCTTAACATAGAAATATAATATCCTCAGGTTGTTTTATAAATGATCTGAGGTTTTTTTTTGTTAAATCTAAATCAATAGATATCATGAAAACAGCAGAAAAAATAATTTATGGAGTTTTTTTAATGTTACTTGTGTCGTGTGTTGATGGGGCCAAGAAATATAAATCAGATAATACGCTGGAAAAAAAACAAGTCGATTCTTCGAGTGTTATTATAGCAAGTGGGAATCTTGATCATATTATATCTTTTCAGAAAAAAAAGGTTATTGATTTTTCGGATATAAAAGGGAAAGTGTCAAAAATTACACAAACTAATTTTTGGTATAAAAAAGAAGGAGATTCTACAATAGAAAAAATTCAAAAGCTAAAAACAGAAGTTTTGGAGTTTAATGAAGAGCAACAATTGATTTTGTATAATGTGTATGCTGATGATGAAGAATTATTTTTCACCAATAAATATATATATGATGAAGAGGGGTGTTTGATTACGTCTTATGAGTCTAATGCAGTTCGTTTTGTAGTAAAAAAGATTCCTGTGTACAATCCACAAGGAATTATTGTTAAAGAGAAGTATTATAATAAGGATGAAATAGAAATCGGCGAGGCTGTTATAGGGTTAAAACAGGATACTTTAACAAAAGTAACAACTTGGGCTAATGCAGGCACAAAAGAAAAAACGATTAATGTAGTGGATATGAAAGGGAATTTTACTTTTTCGGTTTTTTATGAAACAGTAATAAATGCAGCATTTAACTCTTCTGCCGAGACAGCAGAAGAGTTGCAATATGATGAAAAAGGGCGTGTAGTCAGTGAAAGTAAATATATTCCTTGGGGAATAACAGAAAACTATAAAGATCGATTAGATGTGTCAATCCAGAACAAGTATGGAGATAATAATTTATTGAGAGAGAAAATAGTTACTAAAAATGGTGTGGTCGATTATGTTCTAAGCTATGCTTATGTGTTTGATGCTATGGGGAATTGGATTGAAAAAAACATAACCAGAAATAATAAAAAAGAAAGCGTTCATCGTCGTATGATTGAATATTATTAATTATTTTCAATAACTATGAGTTTAGATGATAATTATCATGTTTTTCTTTAAAAAAGTATCGGTATATTTGCTGAGATATAACGATGTGTTTAAAAAAAGTTAAAGAAATGGTTAGCGTTGGTGAAGCGGCACAATTAGTTGCGAATAATTGCAAAACAAGTGATACGGTTGTTGTAAACTTGATTGATGCAGTTGGGATGTATTTGTCAAAGCCTGTTTTTTCTGAAATAAATATGCCTCCTTTTCGGCAATCTGCTATGGATGGTTATGCTTTGTGTGTACACGAATCCAATAATTATGAAGTTATTGAAGAAATTAAAGCAGGAGATGGACATCTTGTAGAGCTTAACCCAGGACAAGCTGTTCGAATTTTTACGGGGGCTGCAGTGCCTGATTCTGCCAATGCCGTAATCATGCAAGAAAGAACAGAAGTAGATGGAATTGAATTGACCATTTTGGGAGCAATAACTATAGGAGACAATGTGAGACCAGTAGGGGAACAGGTAAAAGAAAATGAATTGGCCTTGTCTGAAGGAACCAAAATAACGGCAGCTGTGGTTGGTTTTTTGACCTCATTGGGGATTGCTCAAGTTGAAGTTTATCAACGACCTAAAATCGGAATAATAGCAACTGGTAATGAATTGATTGAAGTTGGTCAACCTCTGTCATATGGTAAGATATACGAAAGTAATACTATTATGCTACAAGCAGCTTTACAAGCAGCTGATTACACACAATTAACTACGTTTAAAGTTGCTGATAATTATGAGGCTACTCGATTAATATTAGATAAGATTATTGCCGAAAATGATGTGGTTTTGATCAGTGGAGGAATTTCCGTGGGGGATTATGATTATGTAGGGAAAGCTTTGTTAGAGTTGGGAACAGAACAAGTGTTTTATAAAGTCAAGCAAAGACCAGGGAAGCCTTTGTTTTTTGGTAAAAAAAATAGGACTAAGATATTTGCATTGCCAGGGAATCCTGCAGCAGCATTGAGTTGTTTTTATGTGTATGTATTACCTGCATTGCATAAGATGACAGGAAACCCTAATTACGAAACCCATTTGGTTAACAAAAAAGCAATTAATGCTTTTGCTAAAAAAGGAGACAGAGCGCAATATTTAAAAGCATTTGTTTCAGATGCAGGAGTTGAGATATTAGAGGGACAAAGCTCAGCTATGTTACAAACTTTTGCGGTAGCCAATGCATTGGTATTTGTGCCAGAAGAGTTGATGGAGATAAATCAAGGGGATACAGTTGAAGTAATCTATTTACCTACATAAGTATGGAGTATAAGATAAAAAGTAGAATTTGGATTGAAGCAGGAGACAATGTATTAGTTGGTGAAGGTCGTATACGGTTGTTAAAAGCAATAGAAGAGACAGGCTCGTTAAGTAAAGCAGCGAAGACCTTAAAGATGTCTTACAGAAAAGCCTGGTTATTAGTAGATGCGATTAATAAAACAGGAGAACAACCTATTGTTTCCTCAAGTATTGGAGGTAAAAATGGAGGAGGAACAATTGTAACAGGATACGGAAAAGAGATTATTGCAACTTTCGAAAAAATAAATCAAAATTGTTGGAAATTTTTAGAACAACAGTCTAATCAGATTAAAGTATTACAAGAATAATATGGGGCATAAAAATGTATTTATAGAGGGAGCAATTTCTTCGGATTTTATCGGGAACTCGATTGCTAAACATCAAACCAAAACGAGCATTGGAGCGCACAATATTTTTTTAGGGCAAGTGCGTGCTGATGAAATTGATGGTAAAATGGTTGCTGCTATTGATTATACAGCTTATGAAGAAATGGCTAATGCCAAATTCCATGAAATAAGAGAAGCCACATTCGCCCAATTTGAACTTACGTGTATGCATATATACCACAGTTTAGGAACGGTAAAAGCAGGAGAAATTTGCCTGTTTGTGTTCGTGTCCTCACCTCGTCGTAAAGTAGTATATGAAGCGCTTGAGTTTGTTGTAGAGCAAATCAAAGCACATGCGCCTGTATATGGGAAAGAAGTTTTTGAAGATGAAACCCATCAATGGAAAGTAAATAGTTAACACAAATGAAGTCCACTCTTTTAACAGATCAGTTTGGTAGACAACACAGTTACTTGCGTATCTCACTCACAGAGCGTTGTAATTTGCGTTGTACTTATTGTATGCCTGCCGAAGGAGTTCCGCTTTCGCCAAAATCTCATATCATGACCTTTGATGAGGTGTATGCCATAGCCAAAACTTTTGTGGCTCATGGTGTGACCAAGATTCGATTAACTGGAGGAGAACCTCTAGTCAGAAAAGATGCGGGATTGATTATTGAAAAACTCGCTTCGCTGCCTGTGGAATTGGCTATCACAACTAATGCAGTGAATGTGGATCAACATATCGAAGCCCTCAAAAAATCGGGGGTGAAGAGTGTTAATGTAAGTCTGGATTCATTGAACCGAGAGAAATTCAATCAAATCACCAGAAGAGATTATTTTGACCGTGTATATAAGAACATAAAACTTTTAATTACTGAAGGTTTTAAGGTTAAAATAAATGCAGTCTTAATCAAAGATTTCAACGATAACGAGATTGTTGATTTTGTGGAGTTTACCAAAGACCACGAAGTGAGTATGCGTTTTATTGAGTTCATGCCCTTCGATGGAAACAAATGGGATTATAGTAAGATTGTTTCATATCAAGATATTTTAGATAAAGTAGCTCAAGTGTATCCGAAAGATCAGATTGAACGTATTCAAGATGCACCTAATGACACCTCTAAGAATTATCGGATTAAAGGTTTTAAAGGGACTTTTGCCGTGATTAGTTCCGTTACCAATCCTTTTTGTGATTCTTGTAATCGTTTGCGCTTAACGGCAAATGGTCATATCAAGAACTGCTTGTTTTCTGCTAAAGAGTCAGATTTACTGACTCCCTTACGAGAAGGAAAAAACATTGAAGAGGTTATTTATAACGCCGTTCAAGCCAAATTCAAAATGCGTGGAGGCATGGATACTTTAAACAAACTCAAAGCCCCCGAATTACATACCAATAATAGGAGTATGATTGTTATTGGGGGGTAAAATTTACTTGTTTCTTCTCTCCATAACAGCACTTAATGAATCCCAGATTCTTTCTGAAGAATTTTGAATAGGGTGTTGAACGATAACCTCAAGCCATTTTTCTGTAGTGGGTACAGAATTCAATTTTTGATCTAAAATCCCCTGAATTTTGTCTTTTAGTTCTTCTTTTTTCTTTGCCCAAACCACAGTGTTGTCATCTGGCATTGATCTAAAATGAACATATTTATAGTTTTGACCAATGTCTCTTATGCCTTTTTTCAATTGAGGTTGTTCGTAGTTGAAATAAATAGTTGGTTTTTTATGAATGACGAAGTCAAAAACAGTTGAAGAACACACATTGGTTACAAATTCAGTATGGTGACACACATTAGCCAATAAACTAAAATCCTCTTTAGTCGGCATAATCTGATTCCATACAGCACCTACTTGCTTCCACAATGGGTCAATAGAAACTATTATGTCTTTATTTTTTTCGACGACTGCATCATATCTGTTGGTAAAATCAACAGGGCATTTTCTATAAATAATACTTAAGTTGTATCCTTGGGTGTTAAGCTCTCTTACTGCATTAGCTACATCTTCTAAATAGTATTGGTCTAATGGGGAAGTTGTTTCATCATCCCCAGAAAAACAAATGTATTTTTTGTTAAAATCTAATCCGTACTTTTTAAAGAATACCTCCTTTGGTTCGATTAAACTCTTATCAAAGTGAGGTTCAAATTGTGGCGTCCCTGAAACGAAAACTTGATTGTCTTTAGTTTTAGGGTAATATTTAATGAGTTCATTCTTCATTAAATTACTCCAGACAACATAATAATCAGCTTCTATAGTCATCATGGCTTTAGGGACATTGTCCCAGGAATAAACAAAAGATACAGTAGGGATGCCTAAGTCTTTGGCAGCCAATATAGCACTAATGGCTTGTGTGGCACGTTGCGTGGTGCAAAAGATTAAATCCGGTTTATGCTCTATAAGTTGTGCTTTACAATAGGCGTATTTTGGATTCTTTCTTTCTAGTTTATCGATGCGATTTATTATTCTTTCTAAGCCCTTTTCAGAAGAATTTAATCCAATCAAAAGTAAAGTGAATAAACTCTTAAACGATTCCTTAAGTCCTTTAAAACTAAAGGGAAACTTATATGTTGGATAAACATCGTCGTTGAATTTATCTCTCGAAATATTAAGTTCTATATGTTTTCTTGCCCGACTATAAATAGGTGTTAAGGGATGGATGCTTTGACTTTCTAGTTTAACCTCTTGGTAGCCTAACTCTTTTTCAATGGAAAAAATTGTATTGTTCCAATAATGAATGTCGTATCCTCTCTTTTCTCCAATTTCTTTAAAATTGGTAAAGGCAAAATTTCTTAATCCAACACCATCAGGAAAAAAAACAAAAACTTTCTTTTTCATAGTTAACTAAACTAGTCTTTCTGATTTTTAAGCTTTATTCTTTGTACTTCTTCGATAGGTAAAATATCCACTTTTTTGTATGTCAGCGCTTTGTATACTGAGTTTAA
This sequence comes from Flavobacteriales bacterium, assembly GCA_020635875.1. Classification (GTDB taxonomy): domain Bacteria; phylum Bacteroidota; class Bacteroidia; order Flavobacteriales; family Flavobacteriaceae; genus Flavobacterium. Next base: position 64,237 of record JACJYY010000005.1, on the reverse strand, counting down.
GTCTCTCGCTAGTTTGCGTACCCCCATTGGTTCTAATGATGCGGCATGGTCTGTTCCTTTCCACGTTCTGTCAATAGTATAGTGTCTTTCGATGATGTTAGCTCCTAAAGTGTAAGCCGCGATATCCACAGCAATACCTAAGTGGTGACCTGAGAAACCAATATGTTTTACAACGTCTCCGTATTTATCAATCAATAATTTGATATCCAATAAACACACATCCTCAAACGGTACAGGATAGCCTGAGGTGCAATTATAAAGTACTAAGTCTCTATTTCTGTTGTGTTTTTTGAACAACTCAACGACACCATCAATTTCGTCTTTGGTAGTCATACCTGTAGAAATGTGAATTTCGCCTGGATAGTTTTCGCAAAGCCATGTTAACATTTTTACGTTGTTGTTACAGGCTGAAGGAATTTTGATAAATTCTGGTTTTAAGGATGCGATTTCTTTGGCAGATGTTAAATCCCAAACAGAGGTAGAATACACAATCCCTACTTCTTCACAATACTCTTTAAGTTCTCTGTGTTGTGCTACATCAAATTCTAAAAACTCTCTATGAAGTCCATAAGTATCTCCGTAAGAGTTAGCTGGATTTGGATGAGGTTGTTCGTATTGTTCTTTAGTTAACAACTCCTTATTGTTACGTTTTTGAAGCTTAATAGCATCTGCATTACAAAAGATTTTGGCAACCTTGATCAATTCTTTTGCAATCTCCATGTCGCCTTTATGATTACATCCAATCTCCGCAATCACATATGGTTTTTTATAACTATCCATAAAATATTAATCCTAAATTTATTCTAATTAAATCTATTGTTGTATCTCAATATGAATTCGCAAGTTTCTCGTATTGCGCCTTCTGCCGAATTGTGCCTTAATGTTATATCTGCATGATATAATGCTTCTTTTGTGGCATTATTAGGCGCAAAAGACCATGCTACACGACACATATTGGCTAAATCATTAACGTCATCGCCTACATAAGATAAGTTGCCAAAGTTAGTATTTTTTTCTATAATCAATTTGTTCAAAAATGTGAATTTATCCTTCACTCCAAGGTGGGCTTCTTTGATTTGTAATTTTTTCATTCTTTGACGGACAAGCTCTGAGTTTTCGGATGTTAAAACAATCACTTCAACACCATTTTGTCGCAGGATTTCTAATCCCATTCCGTCTCGCATATCGAATTTTTTGGCGAATTCTCCATCGGGACTAAATAATACACTTCCATCAGTAAAAACGCCATCAACATCAAGTACAAGATAATCGATGCGGTTGGTTTTTTTAGATGATTTAAGGCGATTAATGAGGATGTTTTCTACGATAAGCCAGTCGGAATGACTGTCTATTTCCATAAAGGAATCTTCGTCCATGTGTACCAAACCGATTTTTCCGCTTACTCTATTTTTTGAGTTGATAAAAAATTGTTTTGAGGTAACATAAACTGCTCCATTTTCAACCAATAAGCCATCAAAATCTTGTCGTCTAGGCCTGTTGAATACGTCATAATTTTTTGGAGTTCCATTAGCATTCCACGTAAAGCGATGAGTGTTTACCACGGTTAAAGAAGAATCAAATCCTTCTTTTGTTACTTTGTCTAAGGTGTTATTAATGTCCTTGGCTAAAGTTAAAGGTGAAGTGGCTTGTAATAGACAAAGTAAGTCAAAGTCGTAGTTTATTTTTTCGCAAAACTCAATCATTGTACTTTCCGTTGAGGCTGTGTCGGAGGCATTTTCCTCCCCTCTCAATAGCGCTTTGATTTTTGTTGACCAAGTATATTCTTTGTTTATGAAATCAATAATTTCAGTATCATCGGTAAACACATATATTTCATCAAGCTCGGACAATTCCGCTTCGCCTAAAACCCATGAAAACAAAGGTTGTCCAACTAATTTTTTTTTGTTTTTGCCTATGATTCCTTTTGAGCCTTTACGCAAAGGGATGATACCTATTTTTTTCATAAAAAAATCTTAATATGACAACACAAAACTAATATAAAGTAATTGTATTATGCTAAACTTTTTGAGAATTAGTACTTTTAGAAACTTTCAAAAAGTCAGATATGGTTGCAAAGAAAACATTTGATAAGGAGTTGTTAAACAAAGAATACATAATCACAAATGGCATAGGAGGATACGCTTCTTCCTCAATATGTGGAGCTAATACACGAAGGTATCACGGTTTATTAGTGGCTTCGATGAGTCCACCGACTGATCGAAGAGTGCTAGTTTCAAAAGTGGAAGAAAGAGTAAAAATAGATGGTAAATACCACGATTTATCAGTCAATGAGTATCCTGAAACAATTCATCCGCAAGGTTATCAATATTTGCAATCTTTTGAGAGAAAACCTCTTCCCTTATGGAAGTATTCAGGTGGGGATTGGTCTTTAGATAAAAAAGTGTTTATGATGGAGGGTGTAAACGCTACGGTTTTGGTGTATACGAATACGGGTAAAATCCCTATTAATCTTGAAGTTCATCCTTTATTGGTAGATAAAGATTACCATGCGGTTTATAGAGAAGATTCCCGAAGTGACTTTTATTACGTACAAAAGGAAAGACAATTAAAAATCCATGCTCATTACGGTAGCGATGCCTTTTATATAAATGCCTCTAAAGGGAGTTTTGTAGAAGAAAGAGGTTGGTACAAAAACGTGCAATTGCACCGTGATAAATACAGAGGGCAGAAATACGAAGAAGACTATTATCGAATTGGGTTTTATGATTTGAAATTGGATCCAGGTCAAAAAGTGACCTTAATTTTTTCGACGGATGAAAGTGTTTTGAATAAAAAATCAGAGCCTATTGAAAGGGCAATTCTCAATAAAATTGAAAGCTTAAAAGATTCTTCTGTAAAGGATGAATTTTATAATGATTTATTGGTGTCAGGAGATCAATTTGTGGTCAAAAGAGCCTCGACAGATTCGTACACAATTTTGGCAGGCTACCACTGGTTTACCGATTGGGGTAGGGATACGATGATTGCCATGAGAGGTTTGACTATCGCTCTAGGCAAAAAGAAAGAGTCAGAGTCAATTCTGTCGACTTTTTTTAAGTACCTCGATAAAGGAATGTTGCCTAATCGTTTTCCTGATTATGCAGGCCAAGAGATTGAATATAATACAATAGATGCTACCTTATGGTTATTTGTGGCACTGTATGATTATTATCGAAAATTTAAGGATAAGAATTTCATCAAAAAATACATGGATGATCTTCAAAGCGTTATAGATGCCCATATCGAAGGTACACGATATAATATCAAAGTAACCGAGGAGGGATTGCTATATGGCGGTAGAGAAGATGTTCAGCTGACCTGGATGGATGCTATTACTGATGGAAAGGTTTGGACACCTCGAATCGGTTGTCCAGTCGAAATCAATGCACTATGGTATAATGTATTGTGTATATATGACTATTTTGTTGAGGAGCTAAAGCCAAAAGTGTATGGGGACTATTCGAATTACCAAAAATTGATTAAATCCAATTTCATAAAGTACTTTTTAAATGAAAAAGGTTATTTAAATGACGTAGTTGTACCAGATTCAATAGCTGATGCATCATTCAAATCTAATCAATTGTATCCGTTGAGTTTGCCATTTCGTCTTTTGTCGGAAGTTCAGGAAAAGGAAATTTTAAAGCAAGTAGGAGAGAAATTATTAACCCCTTATGGGGTAAGAACTTTAGCGATGGACGATCCCAATTTTGTGTCTGTTTATGGTGGAGATCAAGCGACGAGAGATCATTCCTATCATCAAGGTGTGGTTTGGCCATTTATCATCAGCGAATATTACGAACCCTATCTGCGTCTAAACAAGAATTCCGTAAAGGCAAAAAAACAAGTCAAAAAAGAGCTGGAAGCACTGAAAAAACACTTTTACGAAGCCGATTGTTTGTATGGGATTTCAGAAATATTTGACGGGGCAAATCCCAAGGATGGACGTGGAACAATCCAGCAAGCATGGTCGATTTCAGCAATTGTTAAATTGTATAATGAATTCCAACTCTATGATATTTAGATAGTAAGTTTTTGGTGTTAACTTTTTTTTAAGTAAATTAGGTTGGTTTTAACAAAATTAATTTGCGAATAAAAAAAGTATTATGAAAAAAGTATTACTATTTGTTGCTCTGGTTTTTAGTGTCGCACTAACAGCGTAGAGTGTAACGACAACACCTGCTGTCATCACAGATGATTACACGGGAGAAATCAAAATTTATTACGATCCAGCAGGAGGCTCAATGGCTACGGCTACGGCTTGTTATGCTCACATCGGGGCAACAGAAGTCGGAGTACAATGGAAATGTGCACCTACTTGGAGAAGTGGAGAGGCTAAGCATCAGTTGGCTAAAGAAGGAGACAAATGGGTATTAACTATCCCTAATTTGTCTGCCTACTTTACGGGATGTACTGGGCCATACTCAGAATTATCTATGGTGTTTAATGACGGGCCAGCAGGAACAAAAGAAGGAAAAACAGCGACTGGAAGTGATTTCTTTGTTTCGATTTCACCAGCAGGTCAGTTAGATGTTAAATTCTCTTCTGATTCATCAGAAGGTGCTGTAGATGCGGGAAGTAGCGTTACGGTTACTGCCAATGCAACATCAAGTGCAGATTTAGTGATTAAAAAGAACGGAGCGGTTGTAAAACAAGAAACAGGTACAAGTATCTCTTTCTCTGAAACGTTAAGTACGCCAGGAGATTATACGTATGTAGTTGAGGCTTCTTCGGGAGGTCAAATGGCTTCAGATACACGTGTGGTTGCGATTATTTCTGGTTCTGAAAACCAAGCAAGACCTCAAGGGTTGCTAGAAGGGATCACCTATAATGAGTCGGATCCAACTAAAGTAACACTTTGTTTATATGCAAAAGACAGAAATGGTGCAGTACCAGACAATGTTTTTGTAGTAGGTGATTTTAATAACTGGGCAACTTCTAACTCGTATCAAATGAAAAATGATTCAGGGTACTGGTGGTTAGAAATATCTGGATTAGAGCCAGGTGTAGAATACGCTTTTCAGTATGCTTTGAAGTGGGGTTCAACTGTGCTTAAAATCAGTGATCCTTATTCGGAGAAAGTATTGCATAATCATGATCAATGGGAGCCAGCGCAACAATATCCAAACTTAAAGCCTTATCCAGAGCAAGGAGATGGATATGTATCTGTTTTACAAACGGCTAAACCTCAGTTTGGATGGAGTCAAGAAACTTTGAATTTCCAAAAACCAGACCGTAACAACTTAGTGATTTATGAGTTGTGGACATATAACTTTTCACCAGATAAAAACTTTAAGGCGATTACAGCTCGTTTAAATTATTTGCAAAACTTAGGTGTAAACGCTATTCAGATTATGCCTGTAACAGAGTTTGAAGGAAATATTAGCTGGGGGTATAACCCAACACACTATTTTGCAGTTGATAAATCTTACGGGACAGAGAACGATTTGAAAACGTTGATAGATGAGGCTCACAAAAGAGGTATTGCTGTGATTTTGGATATGGTATTCAATCACGTTACTGGGGCTGCCCCACAGGCTAAAATGTACTGGGGAACTAATGCAATTGCAACAAACAATCCTTTCTTTAATCAAATTGCTCCACACGGAGCAAGTGTAAATCAAGATTATGATCATAATAATCCGCAAGTACGCGAGATGTTTAAGCGTGTTTTAAAATATTGGCAAACAGAATACAAGGCAGATGGATATCGTATGGACATCTCTCATGGTTTCTGTGGACAAGATTGTGGTAACCGTAGCGAAATTGTTTTTGATTATTACAATAACGGGGTTAAAGCTGGACATGAGAAAGGATATTTCATTTTAGAGCATTGGGAAGGTACATATGACGAGCGTAAAAATTATACAGATTGGGGTATGAATGTGCACCTTAATAACACTCATAGCTATGAGCAAACCGCTATGGGATGGTTGCATGATGGTGATGATTTAGGTCAAAACAGTATTGATGGGTTCTTAACGTATTGTGAGTCCCATGATGAGGAGCGTAATATGTTTAAAGCAAAAACATATGGTAATGGTGCCCATACTAAGAGCTTGGCTGGATATGCGGCTCGTACACCATTAAATACAGCGTTTAATGTAATGTTAGACGGTTCACATATGATGTGGATGTTCCAAGAACTAGCATATGATTATAGTATTTTTAGTAACGCTCAAGGGGCAGCAGGTGAACGTGTTGATCCTAAACCAATCCCAGAAGCATTAGGGTGGTATACAGATGCGGATCGTATGGGGTCTTATAGTAAATTGGGTAAAATTATCCAGTTGCGTACGCGTATCATGCCACATGTGTTTGAAGGTGATCCAACAGGAGGGGATTTAGGAAGTGGTAAAGGGGCTCGTAGTATTATTTGGGGTCAAGGAGATGATCGTGTGTTTATAGTGGGTAACTTTAACGTAGTTGACGGTAGTACTTATGTAGGAGCAGTAAACATTTCATTGCCAGAAGGGAATAGCTGGTACGACTATCTAGAAGGAGGGTCAAATGCTATGAATGCGGGAACAAATGTTTCTTTACAACCAGGAGAAGTTAAGATTTATACAGCAGGTAAAAAAGATACGCCTGTAGTGCCAACGTCTTATACTGAAAATGATTGGTCACTGGGATTAGCTGAATTTTTAGGACAACAAGAAAAAGACGGAGTAGAATGTCATTTATATCCAACGCTTGCGGATCAATCGGTTTTCATTGAGACAGATGAGACGATCAGATATTTCACAATAGTTGGTTTTGATGGCAGAACACATATTCCTGCTTTTGAAGATAATAGAGTAGATGTTTCTGAATTAGCTAGTGGATTATATTTGTTAAATGTTCAGTTTAACAACGGACAATCCAAAACATTAAAGTTTATTAAGAGGTGAAAAGGTTGAGGTTTTTACATTTTTAATAGATGAGGCAGGGTGAAAGTCCTGCCTTTATTTTTGTAGTTCTTTTATATAAGGCTTATCTTGTAATATGAAAAAACAAGTTGTCTTTAAAACCTATAATCAAGACCAACTAAGTCTGTTACCACCGAGTTACGATGATTTAGTTGCCACGAACCATCCCGTTCGAGTAGTCAATACAATAATTGATAATGTCGACATCAGTTTATTAGAAAAGAGTTATAAAGGAGGTGGTACTTCTAGCTATCATCCAAGAATGCTACTAAAGGTAATTGTGTATGCTTATCTGCGTAATTTATATTCTTCACGTAAGATAGAACAAGCCTTACAAGAGAATATTCACTTCATGTGGCTCAGCGGTCAAAGTAAGCCAGACCATAATATCATTAACGACTTTAGAAGCAAACGTCTAAACGGTCAATTAAAAAAAAATCTTTCATCAAGTAGTTTTGTTACTAGTAGAACAAGGCGTAGTTAGTTTGAAAGACGTGTATATTGATGGTACAAAAATAGAGGCTAACGCTAATCGCTACACCTTTGTTTGGGGTAAATCCATACAAACTGGCAAAGAGCGCATAGGCAAGCAACTCCAAGAGTTTTGGGCTTATGTAGAGAAGGTTTATAAAGATGAAGAAAACCTACCCAATACCCCTGACTTTGAAGCTATAGATGCAGATAAAGTCGCTGCTACTATTGATACGATTAATGAAGCCTTACAAGGTAAAGAAGTAGATAAAAGGGAATCGAGTCATAGAGCGGAATCACAATCTAGTCCGACTCAAGAAAAAAGCCAAAACCTTACTCACTAGTCCCGAAGGAATCGCAAAGCGAAAACAACGATGTTGGGATGTAGAGGCTGTTTTTGGAAATATTAAACAAAACATGAACTTCAAACGGTTCATGCTCCGAGGAATTGACAAGGTAAATGTTGAAATAGGGCTAATTGCAATGGCTCACAACCTAAAAAAGTTCAGTTTATTGTTATAGAACTGAACTTGCCAATAAAACAACTTCAAGTTAAAACTGATTTTAAAAATAAACACTAAAAATCATAGCATAAAAAAAGGCTGACTAAAAACTTTTTAGACAGCCTCTTTTTTATTGAAAAGAAAAAGAGTTTAAGGATTAGATGTTGTTCTTGAGATAATTGATTTTATTTTTTCGGTATTAGTGGTATTTTTAGGCTTTAGATTTAATGTAGTACATGAGAAGAATAGGCGTAATTATAGTTGCATTTATTTTGGGGGTCTTATCGTATGGACAAGCTCAGATACCAATTGATTTAACCAACTTTAACATTGAACAAGGTTTGTCTAATTATCGTGTGCATGCCATTCATAAAGGACAGGATGGTTTTGTTTGGATTGGGACAGACAATGGATTAAATAGATTTGATGGGTCTAATTTTAAAATTTATCATAACAATCCTGCTGATACAACAACTATTTCGAAAGGAAAAATCTTAAAGATTGATCAAGATAAAGACGGTATACTATGGTTTGTAACTGACGGTGGAGGGCTTAATAGTTTTAATCCTATAACTGAAAAGGTTATGCGATTTTTCGATAAAGATGAGCATCGGCAGTTGCATTGGAGCTACATGAAGGATTTAATCATTCAGGATGATACAATCTGGGTAGCTTCATGGGGTGGTTTGATCCAATTCAATCGATTAAATTATCAGACTCGGGTTTTTACTTGGAACAGTACACTGGGTAAAATGCGAAATGAGGACGTTAAGTCCATGTCATTGGATAAACGAGGGTTATTGTGGTTAGGTACCACTTATGGAGTCTCGGTGCTCAATACTAAAACCATGAACTTTGTAGATGTTAATGTAGTCGAAAAGTATAACGCAGAGAATAATTCAGATGTTAGGACTTTGTACCTTGATAGTTCTGGAAATTTATGGATAGGAAAGATCGGTTCTTTATTATGTCTTAATTTAACACAAAACACAATTCATAATTATACGTTAGACCAAGAAGAGACAACCTCAAACATTATTAATTCGATTACAGAAGATTATGAAAATCACATTTGGGTAGGAACTGAAAATGGTGTCTTCGTGTCAGAGGAAAAGATAAAAGAGGGTGTGTATGGGTTTTATCAATCCAAGCTGCCGTCAACGACCATTCATAGTTTGTTGATAGATAATAATCAATTTGCTTGGATAGGTACGGGAAATAATGGGTTGTATATCAACAATAATAGCCCTAAAAAAATTACGCACATAGAGGTTGATAAAAATGGAAACATTGGTAAGGAAGTGCGCTCCATTATGCCCTTTAATAAGGAAGAATTACTTTTTTCTACGTATAGAGAGGGGATTGTAAAATACAATACTTCTACTCAAGAGGTTTCTTCTTTTCTAAAAAACAAAAAACTCGAAAAATACAAGATAACAGCCTTATTACTTGATAAAGATAATCTCTGGTTCGGGACACTTTACAACGGACTATTTGTGTTTAATGTTGTAAATAAATCTATAGTTCAGGTAGATGAAAATGGAGCTATAATTTCATTAAGTATAGGTGGTGAAAGAGTTGTGGTGGGGACTAGTAGTGGCTTGCGGTTTTATGATAGAGGGACTTTTAAAACAACCGGTTTGCCAAAAGAAAATGAGGTGCCAGTGTCTTTTTATGGAGATTATATTGAATTTGTCTATCGAGATAAATCGAATAATTTTTGGATTAGTTCTTCAGCGAACGGATTATGTGTTTTAGACAGTCAATTCCGATTACTAAAACGAATAAATTTTAAGGACGAAGAAAAAGTTAAACCCTATAGTTATACGTCAATCTATGAAGGTGATGCACAACAGTTTTATTTAGGTACTAATAGTGGGTTGATTAACAAGTATGTTGATTATAATGGAGGGTTGTTCTTCGATTTAGGAAGTGATATTGAAATCACGGGTATCATTCAAGATCAGTCTAAGAATTTTTGGATAAGTTCTTCCAAGGGAGTTTATCTCAAGCACAAGGGGAGTAGCACGGCGTACAATTATTTTGGTAAAAAAGAGGGATTTAATAGTTATCAGTTTTTTTCTCAATCGGTATATAGTGATTCATCGGGTAATATATACTTTGGAGGAGCTAACGGGGTGGACTATTTTAATCCTAAAGATGTGGTCTACCAAGAGCAAAAGGGAAGGGTAATTATTAATGGGCTTTTGGTTCATAATAAACCAATTCAAACAGATACCATAATTCCACAAAAGAGAGAGGTTGTGATTAATTATAAGCAAAACGTGGTTACATTTAATTATTCAAACTTAGGATTTGAGAAAAGAGAGAATAATCAATATAGATATATTCTTAAAGGTTTGAGTTCTGGGTGGGTTACTGTGCAAAACCAAAATGCAGTTTCCTTTGCTAATCTTTTACCAGGTAATTATGAGTTTGTGGTTCAGTCAGGCAATAAATTTGGAGTTTGGGATGCTCAACCAGCTAGCATTAAGATGACTATATTGCCTCCGTTTTGGATGACTTGGCAGTTTTATGGATTGTGCGTAGGTGTTTTTCTGGTTGTGATATTTGTAGGTGTTTATACAAGAATTAATAGAAAAGTAAAAGAGTAAAAACTAAAGAGGCTGTCTGAAAAGGCAGCCTCTTTAGTTTAATTATTTTCTTGATTCAGCATTTCTGAAATCTCATCCAATTTTGGCGCTAGGATAAACTCGATACGTCTGTTTTTAGCCCGTCCTTCAACTGTTTCGTTTTCTCCGATTGGCGCATATTTGCCACGACCAGCGGCTGTAATGTTTTGTAAATCAATACCGTTTATCTTTTCGAAGATACGAACGATTTCAGTCGCTCTTTTGGTAGATAAATCCCAGTTGTCAACTAAGTTGCCTTGACTTGGATAAGGCTCATTATCAGTATGACCTTCAATGATTAAAGAAATTTCAGGTTGTTGTGCTAAGATAAGTCCAATTTCAGTTATTGCTTTTTTCCCTTCAGTGCCAATTGACCAACTTCCGGATTTAAATAACAACTTGTTTTCCATCGATACATACACTTTTCCGTTTTTAGTTTCAACGGTTAAGCCTTTGTTTTCAAAACTATAAAGAGCCTTAGATAAAGCCTCTTTTAAGTCTTGCATTTTCTTTTGTTTAGCTGCAATTACAGCTTCTAATTCATTGATTCTTTGTGAGCGCTCTTCCAATTCTTTTGTGGATTGGTCTAAACGAGCCCTTTCTTCGGCCAATTCAGATTCTTTTTTCTCTAAAGAAGTTAATAGCTCTCTGTTTTTCTTGTAGTTGGCTTGCGTAGCTGCCGTACTGTTTTTCTCTAAAGCATCATAAGACTCTTGTAATAAATTGAGACTTCGTTTAAGCCCAGCGATGTCCATGGCGAGTTGTTCATTAGCCAATTTTAATTGAGCAACCATTAACTCCGAGTCATTAAGGTCTTGAGATAGTTGTGCGTTGTCTTTTGTCAGTTGCTCAAGTTGAGACGTTTTTTTAATGTTGTCAGCGTGGTATTTGTTTTTTTCTGCATTCAATTCGTCATATATCTTTTTGGATACACATGAGCTTGATAGAGTTGCTAATACTGTAAAAAGGGCAATTTTTTGTAACATATTTATAGTTTTAAAACCACCTCTATAGGGCAGTGGTCAGAGTGTTTTACTTCGGGTAATATACGGGCAGATTGTAAGGCATCTTTTAGCGAATTGCTTACCAGATTATAGTCGATTCTCCATCCCTTATTGTTGTTGCGAGCATTGGCTCGATAGCTCCACCAACTGTAATGATGAGGTTCTTTGTTAAAGTGACGAAAGGAATCAATGAATCCATTTTTCATAAAGGCATCCAACCAAGCTCTTTCTTCAGGTAAAAACCCAGAGGTGTTGGCGTTTTGTTGCGGATTATGGATATCAATCGCTTCGTGACAGATGTTGTAGTCTCCGCAAATAATCAGGTTAGGGATAGTTTGCGTGAGTTTATTAACGTAATTTTGAAAGTCATCCATGTACTTGAACTTGTAACTCAAACGATCATCGTTAGTTCCTGAAGGAAGGTACAAACTCATAACAGATATGTTGTCAAAATCGACTCTTAAGTTGCGACCTTCAAAATCCATGTGTTCAATACCTGTGCCGTATTCTATATGTTTAGGCTCTTGTTTGCACAAAACAGCAACACCGCTATATCCTTTTTTCTGAGCCGAAAACCAATAATGGTATTTATAGCCGATGCTTTCAAATTCTAAGAGAGGGATTTGATCTATGGTCGCTTTAATTTCTTGCAAACAAATCACATCAGGCGCTTCTGCTTGTAGCCATTCCAAAAAACCTTTAGTAATCGCTGCGCGTATTCCGTTTACATTATAGGAGATTATCTTCATGTGTCCTTTTCCTCGATTTTCCGCTAAAATTAGCGAATGGAATTGGAATAACATAATATTGTATTTCGTTTTTGGTATAAGATTGTCGTGGATGCTCAATAAGGTAGTTTTTTGGTTGTCATTTCTCACTTTTGGGACGATTTGGGCTCAAGATGAGACGGGTTTTACCTATCAAAAAATAGCAGTTACCAACGATACCATTACCTTTTCTTCAAAGAGTGTAGTCAATGCCTTTTTTAGTGTTCGGGACGTAAATAATACGGAAATTGATACGTCTTCTTTTTGGGTTTCACCCGAATTAGGGAAAATTTATTTTCGAGAAAAAAATCGAATAATGCTCGATACGGTAACCTTAAGGTATCTGAATTATCCTGAATTTTTGACCCAAACGTACACCCTAAATGATGAAAGTAAAATTATGGATACGCCTATTAGTCTGCAAGATTTACGCGGAGAGAATCGTGAGCAACGTAGTTTAATTCCGTTTGACGGGCTCAGTTCGACAGGGAGTATCAGTCGAGGGATAACTGTTGGTAACAATCAAAATGCGGTAGTAGATTCTAATTTGGATATTCAGTTGAGTGGCGAAATCAGTCCAGGCATACAGTTAAGGGCATCGATTCAGGATGACAACATACCCATTCAAGATGGAGGATATTCTCAACGGCTCAATGAATTTGATCAGGTTTTTATGGAGCTTTACGCCAAAAAATGGAAACTGCGTGGAGGAGACGTCATGCTCGAAAATCGAGAGTTGACGTTTATGAATTTCTCCAAAAAAGTGCAAGGGATAGCTACTGCTATTGAAATGGGTAAAGAAGAAACCAAAACCACCTTATATAACTCAATTGGGGTAGTGCGTGGGCAATATGCCCGTAGCAATTTCGTAGGACAAGAGGGCAATCAAGGCCCGTATAAATTAAGAGGTAACAACGGAGAATTATATGTGCTGGTCATTTCAGGTTCGGAACGGGTTTTTGTCAATGGGATTTTGCTTCAGCGAGGCGAAACAGAAGAATATATGATAGATTACGGGGCAGGCGAAATTCGATTTAATGCCACTTATCCCATAACCTCCGAAATGCGAATAGCTGTCGAATACCAATATACCGAGCGCAGTTATAATCGTTTTGTGTCTTATAATGGATTAAAACATGAACGAGACAAATGGTATGCTGGAGGGTATGCGTATATAGAAAGCGATATACGAAATCAACCTCTACAACAAACGCTTTCCGATGAGCAAAAGATTATTTTGTCTCAGGCAGGTGACGACAGAGATAAGATGGTCGCTCCATCTGCCGTTGAGGATACTTATGTCGAAGGTAAAATACTGTACAATAAGATGCTCGTGGGCGGAGAGGAAATTTATGAATTGGCTATAGATGACTCTCAAAAAGTGTATCAGGTTAGGTTTTCTTTCGTGGGGAATAATCAAGGGGATTATAAAGTAATAGACCCTTTTGCCTTGGATAAAGTGTATCAATATGTGCCTCCTGTTAATGGTGTCAAACAGGGTAGTTATATGCCTAATGTGGCGGTCGTTGCCCCAATTCGGCTAGGGGTATATGTTGTAGAGGCGGGTTATAAAAATGAAGATAAAACCGTGGTAAGTTCGGAAGTAGGGATAAGCCAAAGAGATGAAAATTTGTTCTCTACAATAGATGATGAAAACAATCAGGGTGTAGCAGGTAAATTAGGCGTTACACAACAATTATTCTCCAAAAAATGGAAAGGTAAAGTGTTTGGAGAGTATCAATTTATCGACGAAAATTTCAATTCAGTAGAGCGTATTCAGGAAATCGAATTTTCTCGGAATTGGAATATTCTCAATCCAATTGGAGATCAGCAACTCGTAACAGGAGGATTAGAAGTTGAGTTACCTGAAAAGGGTGCGATCAAGTATCAGGTCGATCAGTTGAGCTACTCCAATTCTTTTGAAGGTATAAAACATCAACTCAATTCACGATTTGATTTAAATCGTTGGAATGTAAGCTCTACTAATAGTGTGTTAGGGAGCCAACAAGCCAATTGGGATACTCATTTTTATCGTTCGTCCACACAGCTCAAACATAACTATAAAAAGAACTGGATTGGAGGGTCTTTGCGACATGAAGATCAGCAACAAAAAGATGTGATGACAAGGCAGTTTGATGTGAGTAGTCAACGCTTCACTGAATGGGGTGCTTTCATTGGAAGGGGGGATTCTACGAAAGTGTATGCACAAATGGGTTATTTAGAACGTAAAAACGATAGTATTCAATCAGGGGTGTTGCAACGGGTTAATCGCTCTCATTCTTATTATCTGCGTTCGCAACTACTACAAGATGAGATTAATAATTTGTCACTGTTTGTGAATTACCGACGGTTGAAATACACGGATGCAACTATTAAAGATGAGCCGTCGTTAAATTCTAGGGTCAATTATAGTGGTGCCTATTGGAAAGGTTTTGTGCAAACATCGGTATTGTATGAAAATACCTCTGGGACAATTGCTCAGCAGGATTTTACCTATATAGAAGTTGAGCCCGGTCAAGGAGTATATACTTGGATAGATTACAATGCTAACGGAGTAAAAGAGTTGTCAGAGTTTGAAGTAGCGCAATTCAAAGATCAGGCGAAATACGTCAGATTGTTTTTGCCTAATCAAGTGTTTGTCAAAACACATCAAAATAAGCTGTCTAACAGTTGGACGATTAACCCTACAGCATGGAAGGATAAAAAGGGAATCCAAAAAGTGCTGTCGCATTTTTTTAATCAAGCGTCTTTTCAGATTGAACGTAAGGTGAGGCGTAATGGAGATTTTGTGTTTGATCCCTTTGCTTCTTCGGGAGCGGATGATTTGGGCTTGAACAAAACCATAAGAAATAGTTTGTTTTATAATAGAGGGATGCAAAAGCACAGCCTAATGTATCAAATCGTTCAATCAAATACCCAGTATTTGTTAGCAACAGGGGGGCAACAAAACCTAAATCATTTACATCAATTACAGTACACGCATTTGATTCAAAAAACAGTTTTGCTTGGATTAGATGTAAAGCGCAACAAAACAGCTAATTATGCCGAAAATTTTACCAACAGAAATTATGAATTGATTCAATATAAGGCAGAGCCTAAAATTGGATTGGTTTTGCCAAGAAATAACTCAGTATCGTTGCATTATTCATTGACACAAAAAAAGAATCGGATTTTAGGAGCAGAATTTTTAGAACAACATCAGTTAGGTATGGAGTCTAATTATCAAGCAAAAAAGGGAATGAATCTCAGGGTTCAGGTTTCATATTTTAAAAATAATTTTACAGGAAATTCCAACACGAGCGTAGCGTATCAAATGTTAGAAGGCTTGTTGCCAGGAGTTAATTATACTTGGTTGTTGACCGTAACAAAAAGCATAACGTCTTATTTGGATTTGAATCTTAATTATCAAGGAAGACAAGCACAAGAATCTCGCACAATTCATACAGGGAGTCTACAATTAAGAGCCTTTTTCTGATTGTTAACAAACTGTTATTTTGTGAAAAACTTCAAGAGATTTAGTTTCCTAAAATCATCCATATATCATTAATTTTGCGGTTCATTTTAAAATTCATTTTTGTTGAAGACAGATACTTTTGCCCTAAGACACATTGGTCCAAGTGAGGCTGATGTAAATAAGATGTTACAGACCATTGGTGTGGACTCTTTGGATCAATTGATAGAAGAAACAATTCCTAATGATATTAGGTTGAAAAAGGATTTGGATCTAGGTGCTTCGATGAATGAATTTGAGTTTTTGACGTATATCAAAGACTTAGGAAACAAAAACAAAGTGTACAAATCATACATTGGTTTGGGTTACCATGCATCTGTCATGCCACCAGTTATTCAGCGTAATATTTTTGAAAACCCAGGTTGGTATACGGCCTATACACCTTATCAAGCTGAGATTGCACAAGGGCGATTGGAGGCGATTCTAAACTTTCAAACCGTAGTAACGGAATTGACAGGAATGGAAATTGCTAACGCCTCCTTGTTAGATGAAGGTACTGCTGCTGCAGAAGCTATGGCAATGTTGTTTGGTTTGCGATCAAGAGCACAACAGAAAGAAGGAGTTAATAAGTTTTTTGTTTCTGAAGAGGTTTTACCACAAACGCTATCGGTTTTACAAACGAGATCAACTCCAATTGGAGTAGAATTAGTAGTGGGGAATCACGAAACTTTTGAATTTTCAACGGATTTCTTTGGGACCTTATTGCAATACCCAGGCAAGTACGGACAAGTACATGATTACAGGTCTTTTATTGCTAAGGCAAAAGAAGTTGAAATTAAAACAGTTGTAGCGGCGGATATATTGAGCTTAGCCGTATTAGAATCTCCAGGTAGTATAGGGGCAGATGTTGTGGTAGGGACTACACAACGTTTTGGGATACCGATTGGTTATGGAGGACCTCATGCGGGGTATTTTGCTACTAAAGAAGAATACAAACGAAGCATGCCTGGGCGAATAATAGGAGTTTCTCAAGACAAAGACGGGAACAGAGCACTGCGTATGGCCTTACAAACTCGTGAGCAACATATCAAAAGAGAAAAGGCAACTTCCAATATCTGTACAGCTCAAGTATTGTTAGCTGTAATGGCAGGTATGTATGCGGTGTATCATGGGCCAAAGGGCTTAAAATATATTGCCAATAAGATTGCACAATCAACACAAACTTTGGTCGATGCTTTGGAAGATTTAGGGTTTGAGCAATTGAACAGTTCGTACTTTGATACAATTGTTGTAAAAGCAGATGCCCAACAAGTAAAAGTGTTGGCTGAGGTGCAGCGTATTAATTTTTATTATATCGATAAAGAAACGGTAGCCTTATCGCTGAACGAGACAACGAATCTATCCGATATAAATGATATTATTGGGGTATTTGCTACACTTAAGAATACTGATTTTCAGGCTGTTCATAATCTGTTTTCGGGTGTAGGTTTTTCGACTGATGTAAAAAGACAAACGCCATTTTTACAACACGATGTATTTAATAAATATCACTCAGAGACAGAGATGATGCGTTACATTAAAAAGTTAGAGCGCAAGGATTTGTCCTTAAATCATTCCATGATTTCCTTAGGGTCTTGTACCATGAAATTGAATGCTGCTGCAGAAATGCTGCCTCTAAGTTGGTCAAAATGGAATGCCATACATCCCTTTGTACCTGTAGATCAGGCAAGAGGATATCAAATTGCCTTGCATGAGCTAGAACAACAATTGAGTGTCATAACAGGTTTTGCAGGAACAACTTTACAACCTAACTCTGGAGCACAAGGAGAATACGCAGGGTTGATGACTATAAGAGCCTATCACGAATCAAAAGGTGATTCTCACCGTAATATTGCTTTAATTCCTGCGTCTGCTCACGGAACCAATCCAGCAACAGCCGTTATGGCAGGGATGAAGGTCGTAGTAACCAAAACCTCTGAAAACGGAAATATAGATGTAGAAGATTTAAGAGCAAAAGCGATTGAACATAAAGATAATTTAGCGTGTTTGATGGTAACTTATCCTTCGACGCATGGCGTTTTTGAGTCTTCGATTAAAGAAGTAACACAGATTATTCATGATAATGGAGGTCAGGTCTATATGGATGGTGCTAATATGAACGCGCAAGTAGGTTTAACCAATCCAGCTACGATTGGTGCGGATGTTTGTCACCTGAATTTACACAAGACTTTTGCGATTCCTCACGGTGGTGGAGGGCCAGGAGTAGGACCAATCTGTGTAGCGGAACACTTAGTAGAGTTTTTGCCGACAAATCCAATTATTCCGACAGGAGGAGAAAAAGGAATCACAGCGATTTCGTCTGCGCCATGGGGTTCCGCTTTAGTGTGTTTGATTTCTTACGGTTATATTAAGATGCTTGGCGCCAAAGGTTTAAAAGATGTTACCATTTATGCAATCCTAAATGCTAATTATATCAAAGCAAGATTAGAAGAGCATTATCCAATATTGTACACTGGAGAGAAAGGCAGAGCAGCTCATGAGATGATAATTGATTGTAGAGGTTTTAAAGCTAAAGGTGTAGAAGTAACAGATATCGCTAAACGTTTGATGGATTACGGTTTCCATGCCCCGACTGTTTCGTTCCCTGTGGCTGGGACTTTAATGATTGAACCGACAGAAAGCGAAAGCTTAGCAGAATTGGATCGTTTTTGTGACGCTATGATCGCTATACGCAAGGAGATTGATGCAGTAGAAATAGGAGAAGATAACAATGTCTTGAAAAATGCACCTCATACCATGCAAATGGTAACGGCTAACGAATGGGAATATCCCTACTCAAGACAAGAAGCAGCATTTCCTTTGGAATTCATCCAAGAAAATAAATTCTGGCCTAGTGTACGTCGTGTAGACGATGCTTATGGTGATCGTAATTTGATTTGTTCATGTATTGCTGTTGAAGAATACGCGTAACATAAAGTGTAATTAATTCTATAAAGGAGTCTATTACGGCTCCTTTATTCGTTTATGGAGTTGATGAAGTCGTAAATTAATTCCTTTTCATAACCCAATCGGAAAAGATAATCACCTACTTTTTTCTTTTTTTTAAACAGGTTAGTTTCTAGGGTGGTATTCCATTTTTTTTCTGAAACTTCGCCAAAAATATTGAGATAGTCTGTATTGTCGATTTCTTTTAGTGCGGTTTTAATATTGTAACTTGATATCTGGCGCATTTCTAGTTCTCTTACAATACGGATACGTCCCCATTTTTTAATATTGTGTTTGCCTCTGGCAAAAGACTTCGCAAAACGTTCCTCGTTAAGGAAGTTATGTTCGATCAAATGAACGATAATTTCGTCTTTGTCCTCATAGGGGACTTTGAGGTCAAACATTTTTTGAATGACCTCCTGATGGGATCTGTCTTGATAGGCACAGTAGTGTTCTAGTTTTTGTTTGAAGTCCAAGAGAACAAGTTTTGATTCAAAAATACAAGATTTTATGTACTGATAGTTTTGTTTGTACGAGTATGTTAAGTGGTTAAATTTTAACATATTTATGTGTAGTAATATATTAAAAAACAAGTTTTTATGTTTTTTTTTTTTTGATTATTAAGAAAACATTTTTTGAGGTCATTATTTAATTACATAGTATTTGTTTTTGAGTAATACTCTCTGATTCTACCATTCTTTTAATTAGATTGTTAAATATGGTTTCTTTGCGTTGAGAACGATTAATTCTATAGCAAAATTCACTAAAATAGCGTTCAATATTTCCATCGCTTACCCAAGAATAGGTGGTTCTAATCCATGTTTTAATTTGATGTATCATTGTGTGTAAAGCTTTGAAATTCGAACCCTTATCACTCATTATTTGTGTGATGTTATATTTTTTAGAAATAGGTCTGTATGCTTTCCAATTATCAGTGGTAACTTTTGCTTCTTTGCTAATATGTTTGTCAAAAATATTGATTAAAGATTTTGCTGAAAAGTCTTTTATTTTTAGAGCATAAAAACGCTTTACTTTTCCGTCATCCGTTAATTCTACGGCACAAACAGACTTCTTCTTTTTACTGTCATAACTTCTACCTTGTTTAGATTCCTCGTGTCCTCCAACCACAAATTCATCCACATGAACTATTCCTTTGATAGGGTTGTTTCCACTAGATTTCATTGCTTCTCGAACTTTATGCATAAATAATCTTGCTGTATTTTCTTGAACTCCATAACGTACACTCATCTGTAGAGCAGACAAACTTTTAGTGGTAGTTGACATTTCAAAACAAATGAAAAACGCTTTTCTCAAACCAAATTTTACTTTATGAAACAAGGTGTTTGCTGTACTTGATTCGGTGTGGCTACAAATATTGCAAGTTCTAGAAAAATCTTTACGAATTTGACATCTCTTATGACCACATTTACGGCAAGAATAACCATCTTTCCACTTAAAATCAGATAAATATTTCTTGCAATCTTCATCCGTTTTGAAGTATTCAGAAAACTCTATGAGGTTTTGACCTTTAAAAAAATCCATAATTCCTATATTTTACAATGCCTTAAAGATATGCAATTAAATAATGACCTCTATTTCTTTTTTCTTTCGACAGTTAATCCGTTGTGGTTTCGAAGTTTGTTCTTTAAATCAGCAAAGTGACCGTCAATCGCATTGGTTGTATTGGGGATTTCAAGTTCAATATTATCATACCAGATAAAGAGCCAAGGAAGATTGGTTTTTAGGCTTCTATAGGCACTTCGGAGTCTTTTATGAGTATAATTGGATTTCTTTGTAATAGGGTTTATGGTTCTTTCGTTTAGGAAATCTGACCATTTTTCAAACCACAATCCTAATGCTCCTACAAAACTGTCTTTGTCTGTTTGTTTCATCAAATCAACCACTTCCATGAGTTCTTGCGCTGCTTTGAGCTTAGGCTTTTTTGTCAAATATCTGCGAATAATGGCAGATTGATGAAACTGGCACATCTGAACAGGAATGTCTTTAAACAATTGGATAAGTCCTTTTCTGCCATCACACACAATTCCGATGACTTGAAAACCGTAAGATTTCAATTGGTTGATTCCCTGAAGATAAAGAGCGTTTGACTCATTTCTGACATAATATTTCAGCAGATTTTCTTTCGTCAGGGCATCTTTGAAAAGCATAACGCCAAAATTCCGTCCCCAATAAGTGGTGTCCATTAGAACAACTACTTTTCTTGCTTTCTTATTCTTGAGATCATTTTTAACAGTAATTGTATCTAGCTTTCTTTGAATTGTTTTTACAGAACATCCGTGTTTCCGTGATAGCTGTAAATAGGTTTGTTTTCCTTCTACATAGTCTTTCCAAAGAATGTCACTATCAAGTCGGTTTCCACCCAAAAATTGCTTACCACAATGAGAGCATTTGTATAATTGAACACCTTTTACAACTCCGTTTTTCTTCGTAAAATGAGTACCACAATAAAAGCACTTTTTTTATTCATAACCTTTGATTTGCTGCAAAGCTAATCACAATAAGCCTTCTCGAAGATTTTAGCCTAATAAATGTCCATTAAGCCTAGATGTTGATTTTTCTGGATATACAACAGCTTATTTTACATTTATTAAATATGAAGATTGTTATACCGAGCTAATTTGTTCAGGAACTCCAACCACTTGGGACGGTGCTAGTTGGAGTAATGGGACTCCAGACGAAACAACACCAGTAATTTTGGCAGGAGCTTATGATACGGCTGTAAACGGAAATTTTAGTTGTTGTACGCTGAATTTGACTACTGGAATTTTATCTATTGGAAGCGGTGATATGGTGGATGTACAGCATGATATTACAAACAATACAAGTATTACAATTGCGGATGGAGGTGATTTATTGCAATATTATGATGGAGCAGTTAATTCAGGTTCAGGAGGAGTTAGTTTGACAAGGGTTTCTCAGCCAATGTATTTAGGAGATTACACCTATTGGTCTTCGCCAATGTCGAATTATAATTTAAGTGGAATACCAAAAAATCGCTCCTACATTTGGAACGCTCAAAATGGGTATTGGTCTTATGTTGTAAGTGGAACCATGACTCCAGGGACTGGGTATATTGTAATGACAAATAACGCATCAAAGGTTACCCCTGTCGCAACAACTGCTAATTTTACGGGAACAATTAATAATGGTCGAATATTGTCGAACATCTTTTTAGTTAATAGTAAATGGAATTTGTTAGGAAATCCTTATCCTGGAGCACTAAGTGCTGAAGAGTTTATTTTATATAACCACGCTGCAGGAAACACAACGGGCGGATTATATTTCTGGACACATAATACTCGAATTTCAAACTATAACACGGAAGGGCTAAATGGTTATTTTACGGAAACTGATTATGCGGTGTTTACTTTGGCAGGAGGTGTTGGTACGGGTACAGGTACAGTAGCTGTTTCTATAGCTGTAGATAATCTAGATAATGAAGGGCTGGATATTTCTTATGGAGGTAATACGTTTCCACCACTTAATAGCATTGCTTCAGGTCAAGCCTTTTTTGTGGAAGGTTTAGTAAACGGTACGGCTACTTTTAGAAATTGTATGAGGGTTACTAGTGCGGGTAACAATACCAATTTCTATCGCTCAAGCAAACCAACGCAAAATACAGGTTCAGACCGTTTTTGGATTGATGTGGCTAATCAGACAGGTTCGTTTAAACGTATGTTGATGGGTTATTTTAGAGGAGCTTCTGATGGTTTTGATAACTTATATGATGCTAATATATTAAGTGGCTCTAATCAAGTTGAGATTTACATGTTGATTGATGATGCGGGCTCAGATCAAGATAGAAAATTGACCATTCAAGGTAAAAAGCAATTTAGTAAAGACGATGTTATTAAGGTTGGGTTTAAGTTGGCAGAAACAGGAGGACAATTAAATGTGATTAATTTGCCGAAAGCGGAAGGAATTTTTGTCGATATGGATATTTATTTAGAAGATAAATTGACTCAAAAGATTCATAATTTGAAAGAAGGAGCATATTCGTTTACTTCTGAAGCAGGCGAGTTTAATGATCGTTTTGTGATTCGATTTACTGATAAAATAAATAATAATGATGGTGATAAGAAAGGGCATGACAGCAAGGAATCTAATGTTGTGGTAGTTTCAAATGGTGATGATATTATAATTAATGTAAGAAAAGGAGAACTTCATAAGATTAAGATCCATACTGTGAGTGGAAAAGTGATTTATGATCAAAAGAAACTCGATGGAGTTGAATATGCTATTTCTGATATTAAAGCTGAGAATAATGTATTAATAGTCACTGTTTATTTGAAAGAAGGAAAAACAGAAACTATTAAGATAATTCATTAAAAAAACTAGGGCTGCCAATTGGCAGCCCTAGTTTTTTGTATTCTGTTCAAGGTATTTTAATAGGCTCTTGTGTCCTTTCCTTCATAAAAGTTCATGAAGGCTCTATTGACAACTCTATTTCCTCCAGGAGTAGGATATTTTCCTGTGAAATACCAATCTCCTAGATTTTTTGGGCAGGCCAAGTGTAGATTTTCTACGGTTTGATAAATGACTTCTACTTTAGCTCTGATTTCTGGAGGAGTAATCATTTCGGCAATTTTATCCGAAATTTCTTGATCCTTAAATGGAGCGTATAATTCTTGTACATAATTAACGACATCCACGTCTTTATAGTCAACCTGAGAGAGACACTTGTTGTAGATTTTTTCTACAATTCCATAGGTTCCCCTGTCTTTATGTAACTCTAAAGCAGCTCTAAAAGCAATCAATCCTTCCATTTTTGCCATATCAATACCATAGCAGTCAGGATATCTAATTTGGGGAGCTGATGACACAACCACAATTTTCTTTGGGCCTAAACGATCCATCATTTTGATAATACTTTGTTTAAGTGTTGTTCCTCTAACAATACTATCGTCAATGATAACCAGATTGTCATTTGATTTGATTACGCCGTAGGTTACATCATATACATGGGCAACCATTTCATCACGACTACTATCTTCAGTGATAAACGTTCTTAGTTTAGCGTCTTTAATAGCGACTTTTTCAGTACGTAATTTAGGTGCTAGTATTTCCCTGAGACCAGCAGGGTTTAATTTTTCGGGATGATTTAATATTTCGGCAATTTTTCTTTCATTCAAGTAATCTTGAGCAGCTTCAACCAATCCATAGAACGAGGTTTCTGCTGTATTTGGGATATAGGAAAATACCGTGTTTTTAGTATCGTTGTTGATGACTTCAAGTACTTGCGGTAGAATGAGTTGTCCTAATTTTTTGCGTTCTTGGTAGATTTCTGCATCACTCCCTCTCGAGAAATAGATTCTTTCAAAAGAACAGGCTTTCGTATTTTCTGATGGAATTATCTCTTCAATTTTTACCGTGCCATTCTTCTTTGTGATGATGGCTTTTCCTGGTTCTAACTCGTGGATACTCTCAAAAGGCACATTAAATACGGTTTGGATGACAGGTCTTTCGGAAGTAACTACTACAATTTCGTCGTCTTTGTAATAATAGGCAGGTCTAATTCCTTTTCCGTCTCTCAATACAAAGGAATCTCCATGTCCCATTAATCCTGCCATGGCAAAACCACCGTCCCAATTTTTAGAGGCGCGTTTGAGTATTTTGGCTACATTTAATTTTTCGGCAATTACAGGAGAAGCTTCTTGTTTAGAAAGCCCCATCTGTTTGCATTCATGATACAAATCAATTACTTCTTCATCCAAAAAATGCCCAATTTTTTCCATTACAGTTACGGTATCCGCTTTCTGTTTTGGATGTTGCCCCAACTCAACTAAGCTGTTGAATAGCTGCGTTACATTGGTCATGTTAAAATTACCGGCAACAATTAAGTTGCGATGCATCCAGTTGTTTTGTCTTAGGAAAGGATGTACACTTTCGATATTATTTTTACCAAATGTCCCGTATCGTACATGTCCCAAAAAAACTTCTCCAATATAGGGGATGTTTCTTTTTTGCTCTTCTACATTATCAATATATTCAGGGTTGTTTTTGAGTTCGGTATCAATACGATCGTTAATTTGTTTAAATACATCATTGATCGGTTTAGAACTGTTAGATCGAACGCGACTGATGTAGCGTTCTCCTGGATCCATATTTAATTTAACACTTGCTAATCCAGCTCCATCTTGCCCTCTGTTGTGTTGTTTCTCCATAAGGAGATACATTTTTTGTAAGCCGTAAAATGCGCTGCCGTATTTTTCTTTATAATATTCTAAAGGCTTTAGCAATCTTAAAAAGGCTATACCGCATTCGTGTTTGATAGCATCACTCATTCTGTGAAGGATTAAAAAAGGTTTATAACGCTTAATCTATTCAATTTCGATATTATAGGTGGTTAGGGCTCTGAATTGTTTTAGTCTTTCGGTGACTTCTTTTGTGGTTAATTCTTCCATTCGTTGTGTGCCAAACTTTTCTACGCAAAATGACGCCATGTTGGAACCATAAATGATAGCATTTTTCATTTCTTCAAAAGTTACCTCGTCTTTCTGGGATAAATAACCGATAAATCCTCCTGCAAATGTGTCTCCAGCTCCTGTTGGGTCAAATACTTCTTCTAGTGGTAATGCTGGAGCGGCAAAAACATGATGATTATGAAACAGTAAAGCGCCGTGTTCTCCTTTTTTTATAACCACGTATTGTGGTCCCATTTCATGAATTTTGGCGGCAGCTTTTACCAAAGAATATTCCCCTGACAACTGTCTTGCTTCCTCGTCGTTTATGGTGATGACATCAACACGTTTCATAACTATTTTAAGAGCGTCCAACGCGCAATCCATCCAAAAGTTCATAGTGTCCAAAACCACTAGTTTTGGCTGGGTAGATAGTTGATCTAATACACTGTTTTGTACCAAAGGGTGTAAATTTCCCAACATGACAAATTCAGCATTCTTGTACTCTTTGGGTACAATTGGATTGAAGTTTTCTAATACATTCAACTGAGTATCCAAAGTGTCTCTAGAGTTCATGTCATTGTGATAACGACCGCTCCAGAAAAATGTTTTTCCTCCTTTTACGATTTCTAATCCTGTAACATCAATGTCCTTGGCTTTTAACATCTCTATGTAGTCTTGAGGAAAATCTTCACCTACCACCGAAACGATAGAAGATTGAGCACCAAAAAACGATGATGAAAGACCAATGTAAGTTCCTGCTCCACCAAGTATTTTGTCTGTTTTTCCAAAAGGGGTTTCGATAGCGTCAAATGCGACTGTGCCTACGATAAGAAGTTTACTCATTATAAAGGTGTTAAAAATGAACGACAAATATAGCCTATATGTTTTAAGTATAAAAGGATACTAATTCTTAAATGAGCTACAATAATGTTTGGGATTCATTTTGTTCAAAAAAGTAATCTACAGAAAGCGTTGTGCCTTCGGAGGCGGTCACGGCCAAATAGTCGCATCTCTCATTTTGAGGATGATTGTTGTGTCCTTTTACCCATTGGAAATCGACATGGTGTTGGCGATATATTTTCAGAAATCGTTTCCAGAGGTCAGGATTCTTTTTTCCAACAAAGCCTTTCTTTTCCCAGCCAAAAACCCAGCCTTTTGTAACGGAGTCAATAACGTATTTAGAGTCAGAGATTACCAGTACACTGGTGGGTTTTTGTTTGAGTTTTTCGAGTCCAACAATGATGGCTAGTAATTCCATTCTGTTGTTAGTTGATTTGCGAAATCCTTCTTTAAACTCTTTACGGTAATCCGAAGTAGTACTTTCCATTACAATGCCGTAACCGGAAAGTCCAGGGTTGCCCTTAGAGGCGCCATCTGTATATAAGTGGACGCTGTATTTTGGCATTATAAAGAAACTATTTGTTCGATAACTCTAGGGAAATGCTTGTATTCTAACGCGTGGATTTTTTGAGCAACATCTTCGGCAGAATCCGTGGGTAAGACTGCTACACTGTCTTGAAATATAATAGCCCCCTCGTCGTAGTTTTCGTTGACATAATGGATTGTGATACCAGATTCTTTTTCCTTATTGGTAACAACAGCATTGTGTACATGCATGCCGTACATTCCCTTTCCTCCATATTTGGGCAATAGAGCAGGGTGAATGTTGATGATTTTATGAGTGTATTTCATGGTGAGATTTTCTGGGAATTTTAATAAAAAGCCAGCGAGTACAATAAAGTCAATAGAGTTTTGTTGTAACAGCTTGCCCACCGTACCGTCTTCAAGTTCTTTTTTGGAAAACACAATACAAGGGATGTCAAGTCTTTTAGCTCTATCTATGACGCCTGCATTAGGATTGTTACATAAAATGGTCGTCACCTTGATTGTAGGGTGATTGGTAAAGTGCTTCACGATGTTTTCTACATTAGAACCTGAACCTGAGGCAAATAAAGCAAGATGAATCATAAGTTTTATTTATTATTCGCCAGCTGTAGTGCTGGTAGCGAGACCGTAAAAGTAGTTTTTTCGATTTTTTTATTGATATTTTTTTAAAAAAGGTTGTTATATACCAAAGTTTTTTATTTTTGCCCTAAATTTAATTCAAAAAATTAGAAGTTATGTCAGACATTGCATCAAGAGTAAAAGCGATTATTGTAGACAAATTAGGTGTTGACGAAAATGAAGTAGTAACTGAAGCTAGTTTCACAAACGATTTAGGAGCTGATTCATTAGACACTGTAGAGCTTATTATGGAGTTCGAAAAAGAATTTGATATTCAAATTCCAGATGATCAAGCTGAAAATATCGCTACAGTTGGTCAAGCAATTTCTTATATCGAAACTGCAAAAGCATAATTGCTTTTATACACCTTCTGATTTGGTGTGTAGTAAGAATACGAATGCCCTATTTAAGTTAGACTTATCTAGGGTTTTTTGTTTTTATAAAGTATTATAGTGGTTATAGTGTTGGCTAATAATTGGATTTAATTATCTTAGCCTTTCAAAATGAAAAATTAAGTATGGAATTAAAACGTGTTGTAGTAACTGGTTTAGGAGCTCTAACTCCAATTGGAAATACGGTAGAAGAATATTGGAATGGTTTGATTAACGGGAAAAG
Organism: Flavobacteriales bacterium; assembly: GCA_020635875.1. Taxonomy (GTDB): domain Bacteria; phylum Bacteroidota; class Bacteroidia; order Flavobacteriales; family Flavobacteriaceae; genus Flavobacterium. Next base: position 36,474 of record JACJYY010000005.1, on the reverse strand, counting down.
TGGAGCTGCGCCAATTACTTATTTTGACGCTTCTAAGTTCAAAACACAGTTTGCTTGTGAGTTGAAAAATTTTAATGTTACGGACTTTATCGATAGAAAGGAAGCGCGTAAGTTAGATCGTTATGCGCAGTATGCGGTAGTTTCTTCAACTGAGGCCATGGAAGATGCAGGAATTGATTTGGATAAACTAGACAAGGATAGAGCGGGAGTGATATTTGGATCTGGTATTGGAGGGTTGGAAACTTTTCAGGAAGAGGTTTTAAATTTTGCCGCTGGAGATGGAACGCCGAAGTTTAATCCATTCTTTATTCCTAAAATGATTGGTGATATTGCAGCAGGTCATATTTCAATTAAATACGGATTTAGAGGACCTAACTTTGGGACGGTTTCGGCATGTGCTTCTTCAACAAATGCTATCATTGATGCCTTTAATTATATTCGATTGGGACATGCAGATGTGATGATTACTGGAGGTGCTGAAGCGGCGGTTACTATTGCGGGTATGGGGGGTTTTAATGCGATGCATGCATTGTCTACACGTAATGATGACCCACAAACAGCATCAAGACCGATGGATAAAGATAGAGAAGGATTTGTTTTAGGAGAAGGGGCTGGAGCATTAGTGCTTGAAAGTTACGAGCATGCTGTTGCAAGAGGAGCCACTATTTATTGTGAGATAGGCGGTGGAGGTATGTCAGCAGATGCACATCATATTACAGCGCCACACCCAGAAGGTTTAGGAGCAAAAAATGTGATGTTAAATTGTTTACGAGATGCGGGCTTAAAGCCTGAAGATGTAGATGGGGTTAATATGCATGGTACGTCTACTCCATTAGGAGATATTGCTGAATCAAAAGCTATTGAGGCGGTGTTTGGAGAGCATGCAAAAACATTAAACTTGAATTCTACTAAATCAATGACAGGTCACTTATTAGGAGCGGCTGGAGCCATTGAAACTATTGCATCAATTTTGTCAATTAAGCACGGGATTGTTCCTCCGACAATAAATCATTTTACGGATGACGACAGAATAAATCCGGAACTTAATTTTACGTTTAATAAAGCGCAGAAAAGAGATATGAATGTGGTGATGAGTAACACGTTCGGTTTTGGAGGACACAATGCTTGTGTATTGGTCAAAAAGTTCAAATAAACCAGATTAAATGCGTTTGTTTGATAAAATAAAATTCAAAAAATCCCGCTCTACTAGAGGCGGGATTTTTTTTGATGCCATTCAAAAAATCATTGGTTTTAAACCTCAAGATATCACATTTTATGAAAGAGCCTTTACGCATCGTTCGTTGAGTAAAGTAGATGGAAAGGGAGATCCTTATAATTATGAGCGGTTGGAATTTTTAGGGGATTCAGTTTTGGGTACAATTGTGGCGCATTATTTATTTAATGAGGTACCAGCGGAAAATGAAGGGTATTTGACAAAAATGAGGTCAAAAATAGTAAGCAGAAAGCATTTGAATGAGTTGGGAAAGGAGCTTGGTTTGATAGATCATATTATTAAAAATGACTCCGTAACTCAATTGAGTCAAAATGTGCATGGTAATTTATTTGAAGCATTAGTAGGGGCAATTTTATTAGATAAAGGGTATTCGTATTGCGAACGTTTTGTGTATTATAGGGTCATTGAGCCGCATGTCGATATCAAGAGGTTAGAAGGAAAAATCACCAGTTATAAGAGTTTGTTGATTGAGTGGTGTCAAAAAAACAAAAAGACATTTCATTTTGAATTTAAGGAAGTACAGGGCAATGGGAATAATAAATCGTTTAGGGTTATTCTGTTGATTGACGATAATGTAGTTTCTAAGGCATCAGGAGTTTCCAAAAAGGAGGCTGAGGAAAAAGCGGCAACAAGAGGCTATTATGCGTTGCAAAATACTATTGAGTCAAATTAACTTAGAAAAATGAAAAATATGAGCGGTCTAGATTTGTTTTATAGATTGCTTGTTTGATATAATTGTTATATTTACCCGATTTTTAAAAATGGTTCACTATAAGTTAGATGTAACGGATTTGTATTCTCCTGATTTTGAATTGATTGCAATTCATTCAAAAATGGAAGATTATAGGTTAGCCTTTTTTTTAAATAAAAAGCTCTTTATAAGATTGCAAAAATCGGAGGAATCTGCTGTTCAATACGTCAAAAATGAAGCTTTTTTATTTTCGAGGTTTGAATTTGAAGATGAAAAGAATCAATCGGTATGGACTTTGGTCGAAAATAAAAAAACCAAACAAAGTATAGGTGTTTTTGGAAATCTTTTCATGGATTTTGAAAGTGTAAAGCACTCTTATTTAGTGCCAGAATTAAAAAAAGCGGATTATTTGCTTAAGGTGGAAGGTGATTTTAATGAGCAAGAGTTAGAGGCTTTGGTAAGTAAAACAAAAGAAATAAATGATATACAGATGGCTTATGCTGTCCAGACAAAACAAATTAAGTCTAAAAACAATTTAATTTTTTAATAAAAATGTTGACACGAAAGAAAACAAAAATTGTAGCTACACTAGGGCCTGCATGTGGAGATAAAGAGACGATCAAGAAAATGGTGGATGCGGGAGTTAATGTTTTCAGAATTAACTTTTCCCATGCGGATTACAATGATGTAAGAGAAAGAGTAAATATAATTAGAGGGTTGAATGAGGAGTTTGGTTATGCTACTTCAATTTTGGCGGATTTACAAGGGCCTAAGTTAAGAGTAGGTGTGATGGAGGATGGAGTCATTGTGAATGATGGAGATGAGATTACCTTCACTACTTCAGAAAAGATTACTGGGACAGCTTCTAAAGTCTATATGAATTATAAGGAGTTTCCTATGGATGTGAATCCAGGAGAGCGTATTTTGTTAGATGATGGAAAATTGATTTTTGAGGTAGTAGAAACTAACAGAAAGAATGAAGTAAAGGCGGTGGTTATTCAGGGAGGACCTTTGAAATCAAAAAAGGGAGTAAATCTACCTAATACAAAAGTGTCTTTGCCTGCTTTGACTCCAAAAGATATTGAGGACGCTAAATTTGCGATAGAATGTCAAGTGGATTGGATTGCGTTGTCTTTTGTGAGAAATGCAGCTGACCTAGAAGATTTAAAAGAACTAATTGAAGAGTATTCTGATTATAAAATTCCGATTGTAGCGAAAATTGAAAAACCAGAAGCAGTAGAGAATATCGACAAGATTGTAGCCTATTGTGACGGATTGATGGTGGCGCGTGGAGATTTAGGGGTTGAAGTACCAGCGCATGAAGTGCCTTTGATTCAAAAGAAATTAGTTAACCGTGCAAAAACAGCTCGTATTCCTGTAATCATTGCCACTCAGATGATGGAAACAATGATTGATAGTTTGACGCCAACCAGAGCGGAAGTAAACGACGTGGCTAATTCAGTAATGGACGGTGCTGATGCTGTGATGTTATCAGGAGAGACTTCTGTAGGTAGTTATCCTGTTCAGGTAATTCAAAAAATGTCTCAGATTATACAGTCAGTTGAGGATTCGCCATTAATTAGAGTGCCTCAAAATGCACCTCATGTGAAAACTAAACGTTTTATTACAAAATCAATTTGTTACCATGCGGTAAATATGGCTAATGAAATCAAAGCTAAGGTGGTATCTACCTTGACTAATAGTGGTTATACAGCTTTCCAGATTTCGTCTTGGAGACCAAATTCAGATATTTTAGTATATACGTCAAATAAAAGAATTTTAACTCAATTGGGTCTTTTGTGGGGGGTAACCACTGTTTATTATGATAAGTTTACAAGTACAGACGAAACTATTGAGGATATTAATGAGATAGCAGAGCAAAAAGGCTATGTGAAAGAAGGAGATATGTTGGTTAATTTAGTGGCTATGCCTGTGGCAGAAAGAGGTATGGTGAATACGATTAGGTTATCAGTGGTTAGTTAATTCTTGCTACTTAAAAAATGGGAAGCCACTTGTTTGTTAGCAAGTGGCTTTTTTTGTTTAAAAAACATTGTTTTAAATGCTGATTTGGAGTGTTTTTAGCTTCTAAATTGTGTATATTTGTGGGTCAAAAAAATCAAAAAAAGAGTAAGGATATATGAGTTCAGAACCTATCAAGAAAGATTATTCAGCAGACAGTATTCAGGCATTAGAAGGAATGGAGCACGTAAGAATGCGTCCATCTATGTATATTGGGGATGTTGGTGTAAGAGGATTACATCATTTAGTATATGAGGTTGTTGATAATTCGATTGACGAGGCTATGGGTGGGCATTGTGATACCATTCATGTTTGGATCAATGAGGATAATTCTATCACAGTAGAGGATAATGGTAGGGGGATTCCAGTAGATATTCATAAAAAAGAAGGAGTTTCTGCGTTGGAGGTTGTAATGACTAAGATTGGTGCGGGAGGTAAGTTTGATAAAGATTCGTACAAAGTTTCTGGAGGTTTGCATGGTGTTGGGGTAAGTTGTGTGAATGCCTTGTCGAATCATTTAAAAGCGACTGTCTATCGTAATGGACAGATATGGGAGCAAGAATATGAGCGAGGTAAGGCTTTGTATCCTGTTAAACAAATAGGATCAACAGGAAAGCGAGGTACTGCGGTAACCTTCAAACCAGATCATACTATTTTTACTACAACTACTGAATATTCTTACGAGACTTTGTCTGCAAGAATGCGAGAGTTAGCCTATTTGAATAAGGGGATAACTATTTCGTTGACGGATAAACGTCAAGTGGATGACAAAGGAGTGGTTTTGACAGAGACATTCTACAGTGAAGAGGGTCTGAAAGAATACATCAAATACTTAGATGGAAATAGAGAGCCAATTATAGGGGATGTTATCAGTATGGAGTCGGATAAAGGAGATGTTCCGGTTGAGGTGGCTTTAATTTACAATACGAGTTATACTGAGAATATATTTTCTTATGTGAATAACATTAATACCCATGAAGGAGGGACTCATTTGTCTGGATTTAGAAGAGGTTTGACCAATACTTTGAAAAAGTATGCAGATTCTTCGGGATTATTAGATAAACTGAAATTTGAAATATCCGGAGATGACTTTAGGGAAGGATTAACTGCAATTATTTCTGTAAAAGTAGCAGAACCACAGTTTGAAGGGCAGACCAAAACAAAATTAGGGAACAGAGAAGTTGTGGCTCCGGTGAGCCAAGCTGTTTCTGAAATGTTAGAAAATTATTTAGAAGAGAATCCAAATGATGCCAAAATAATAGTTCAAAAGGTAATTTTAGCAGCTCAGGCTCGTCACGCGGCTAAGAAAGCGCGCGAGATGGTACAGCGTAAGACTGTAATGGGTGGTGGTGGATTGCCAGGTAAACTATCAGATTGTTCGGAGCAAGATCCACAAAAATGTGAAGTTTATCTCGTGGAGGGAGATTCTGCGGGAGGTACAGCAAAACAAGGAAGGGATCGCAATTTTCAAGCGATTTTGCCTTTGAGAGGTAAAATCCTGAATGTAGAAAAAGCCATGCAACACAAGGTTTTTGAAAACGAAGAAATTCGAAATATTTTCACGGCACTTGGAGTTACTATCGGAACCGAAGAAGATAGCAAGGCTTTAAATCTAGAAAAACTGAGATATCATAAAATTGTTATTATGTGTGATGCCGATGTGGATGGTAGCCACATTGCGACATTGATTCTTACGTTCTTCTATCGTTATATGAAAGAGTTGATAGAGAACGGTCATGTATATATTGCAACGCCTCCTTTGTATTTGGTGAAAAAGGGGAACAAGAAAGAGTATGCTTGGAATGATGATCAGCGAGATATGATTGTTCAAAATATGGGCGGTGGAGCAGCTATCCAACGTTATAAAGGTTTGGGAGAAATGAATGCAGAGCAGTTATGGGATACAACTATGAATCCAGAGTACAGAACATTAAGACAAGTTAGTATAGATAGCTTGGCAGAATCCGATAGAATATTTTCTATGTTAATGGGGGATGAGGTGCCACCTAGACGAGAGTTTATTGAGAAGAATGCTGTTTATGCTAAAATTGATGCATAAAATAAGAACGGAATTTTAATTATAAATATTTTTTAGATTATGAAAGTAACAATTGTAGGTGCGGGAAATGTTGGAGCAACATGCGCAGACGTAATTTCATACAGAGGAATCGCAAGTGAGGTAGTTTTGTTGGATATCCGAGAGGGATTTGCAGAAGGAAAAGCGATGGATATCATGCAGTGTGCTACTACGACGGGTTTTAATACAAGAGTGATAGGGAGTACAAATGATTATACAAAAACAGCAGGAAGTGATGTGGTTGTAATTACTTCAGGTGTGCCAAGAAAACCAGGAATGACAAGAGAGGAGTTAATCGGAATCAACGCTGGGATTGTAAAATCAGTAGCTGAGAATGTGTTAGCAAACTCTCCAGATGCTATTATTGTGGTAGTGTCTAATCCAATGGATACAATGACATATTTGACTTTAAAAGCGACTGGTTTGCCTAAAAATCGTGTGATTGGTATGGGAGGAGCTTTGGATAGCTCACGATTCAAGTATTATTTGTCAACAGCTTTACAAAAGCCTTCAAATGATGTGCAAGGGATGGTGATAGGCGGTCATGGTGATACTACTATGATTCCATTGACTAGATTGGCGTCTTACAATGGTAGTCCAGTCTCTAATTTCTTGTCAGCAGAAGAATTAGAAAAGGTAGCTGCTAGTACTATGGTAGGAGGAGCAACTTTAACAGGATTGTTAGGAACTTCAGCTTGGTATGCACCTGGGGCTTCAGTAGCGTATTTAGTGGATAGTATTCTAAATGATCAAAAGAAAATGATTCCTTGTTCAGTGTTTTTGGAAGGAGAATACGGGTTGAACGATATCTGTATCGGAGTTCCATGTATTATTGGTAAAAATGGCGTAGAAGAGATTGTTGACGTACAGTTAAATGATGCTGAAAAAGCCAAGTTAGCGAAGAGTGCAGAAGCGGTAAGAGCCATGAATGGAGATTTAAATGCTGTTTTAGCATAAAGATTAAATTTTTGTAAAAAAAAGAGGCTGACTAAAAACTTTTTAGTCAGCCTCTTTTTTTTGAGATTATCTAAAAAAATATTGGTTAATCTATTCGTAAATTATACATTTGCTCGTTAAATTTTTGGAATTATGTCCAATTTCCAGTAAAAAGAGGAAGAATTAATAAATAACTAGAATAATGCAGAATAAGGGACTATTTAACTTCATTGCAATTTTGTTTGCAGCGGTTAGTATTTATCAATTATCATTTACCTATGTGGCTAACAATATTAAAGATGAGGCCAAGGTGTATGCCAATGGAGATTCTGAAAAGGAATTTACCTATTTAGATTCACTATCTAATGTAGAAGTTTATGATTTAGGTTTTGCTAGCTTTACTTATAATGAAGTATTGGATAAGCAAATTAACAAAGGACTTGACTTAGAGGGAGGTATCAATGTGATTTTGGAAATATCTGTAAAGGATATTTTGAAAGGGTTATCAAATAATTCAAAAGATCCAATCTTTAATCAAGCCTTGATAAAAGCTGAAGAGGAACGTCAAGGGAATGAAAACTATCTTGATGTGTTTTTTGAGCAATTTGAAACACTAGCAGCTGGGACAACTAAATTAGCTTCGCCAGATATTTTTGCGAATCGTAATTTGAGTGAAGACATTAACTTTCAAATGTCTAATGATGAGGTTAGGGTGGTTATCAGAAGAAAAGTTAACGAATCTATCGAGAGTGCTTTTGGAGTATTAAGAGAGCGGATCGATAAATTTGGTGTAACTCAACCGAATATCCAACGTTTAGGTGAGTCTAGTAGAATTTTAGTCGAATTGCCAGGGGCTAAAGACGTAGATCGTATCAAGAATTTGTTGCAAAGTACAGCGCAATTAGAGTTTTGGGAAACCTATAAAGGTGAAGAGTTTGGTCAGTTTTTGGTTGCAACAAATGACTTGTTGAAAAAGACAGAAAAAACAGAGGAAGTAAAGGTAGAAACGAAAGAAACTTCAGGATCAGCAATTGATTCTTTGTTGACCAATGTTGCGACAGATACTACAGCGGTAACTAGTGATTTTAATCCTTTATTTGAAAAGGTTAGAGGAGCTGGGCCTAGAGGGAGTGCTGTTTTGGCTTATTTTTCTGTAAAGGACACGTCTGTGATCAATGGGTATTTGAAGAGGTCTGATGTAAAGGCTTTATTGCCAAACCAATACCGTTATGCTAAATTCTTATGGGGTAAACCTTCGGCGGATCAACCTGATGTAGTGGATTTATATGTGGTAAAAGGAAATAGAGAAAACATTCCAAACTTAAGTGGGGACGTAATTGTTGATGCTAAAGATGCGTTTGATCAACAAGGGAAGCCGTCAGTTACGATGCAAATGAATGGTAGGGGAGCTACTAAATGGGAGGAGTTAACAAAAATTGCCTACGAAACGCAGGGGAATATTGCTATCGTTTTAGATAATATTGTGTATTCAGCACCAGGGGTGTCATCAGGACCTATTTCAGGCGGTCGTTCTGAGATTTCAGGTAATTTTGATATTACTGAAACCAAAGATTTGGCCAACGTATTAAGAGCAGGAAAGTTACCAGCTCAAGCAGAAATTGTACAATCAGATGTGGTTGGACCATCACTAGGACAGGAAGCTATTGATAGTGGTATTATGTCTTTTATGATTGGTTTAGCAGCAGTTTTACTTTGGATGATTGTTTATTATGGTAAAACTGGGGTGTATGCTAATATTGCATTGGCTGCTAACATCTTGTTCATTTTTGGGGTGTTATCAAGTTTTGGAGCTGTGTTAACCTTACCAGGTATTGCGGGTATTGTGTTAACAATCGGTATGGCAGTGGATGCCAACGTAATTATTTTTGAGAGAGCCAAAGAAGAGTTGAACGATGGTAAGTCAGTTGATGAAGCGGTTAAGTATTCTTATACTTGGAAGGGCGCTATGTCTTCTATTTTTGATGCTAATATAACAACAGGTTTAACGGCGTTGATATTATTTGTATTTGGTACAGGGCCTATCAAGGGGTTTGCTACAACTTTGTTGATTGGTATTTTTACTTCGTTGTTCTCTGCTTTGTTCGTAACTCGATTGTTACTGGATATGGGATTAAACAGATCTGCCAAGTTTACGTTTACTACTGGTATTACTAAAAACCTGTTTAAAGATATTAATATTGATTTTTTAAAGAGAAAAAAGATAGCGTATATAATTTCTGCGGTATTAATCGTTGGGAGCTTGGGCTCGTTGTTTACTAATGGCTTAAATCAGGGTGTTGATTTTGTGGGAGGTAGGACTTTTCAAGTAAGATTTGACAGACCAGTATCAGCTGCAGAGGTGTCTAAAAGTTTGGCAGGTGTTTTTGGTAGTGCGGAGGCAAAAACATTTGGTAATGATAATCAGTTAAAAATTACTACAAAATATAAGGTTGACGAAAAGGGAGTTGATGCTGAAGTAAATCAATTGTTATTTGAAGGTTTGAAATCATATTTGCCTGCTAGTTTAAGTTATGATCAATTTGCTAATTCTTATGAAGGAAAACAAATAGGGGTTTTACAATCAACTAAAGTGGGGCCTACTATTGCAGCGGATATTAAAACAAATGCGTTTTATGCTGTATTTGGGTCATTGATTGCCATTTTCATGTATTTGCTAATTAGTTATCGAAGAGGTCAGTATGGTATCGGTGCTGTTGCGGCTTTATTCCATGATGTGATTATTGTTCTTGGAATATTTTCGGCTACGTATACCTTTATGCCGTTTAATATGGAGATAGATCAAGCCTTTATTGCGGCCATTCTTACGGTAATTGGTTACTCTATAAATGATACCGTAATTGTGTTTGATAGGGTCAGGGAATTTACGGGGAAGGTTTCAAGTATTGATGATTCCATAGTAAATCGAGCATTAAACAGTACATTGAGTAGAACAATTAACACATCTGCTACTACTTTAGTAGTGTTATTGGCTATTTTTGTGTTTGGAGGTGAAAGTATTCGAGGGTTTGTATTTGCAATTTTGACAGGTATTCTTGTGGGTACTTATTCTTCAATATTCATTGCTACACCAATCATGTTAGATACGACTTCTAAGAAAAATACAGAAGAAAAGCTTGAGGAGTAATCCTTAATAGATATAATATTCAGCCGTTAAGCTATTTGCTTAACGGCTTTTTTGCTTTTTTAGATAAAGAAGGTGGTTGGCGTAATCAATGACGGCATCTCCATTTTGTAGAATATCTGCTCCAATTATACCGTTAACAGGTTTAGTGTTGTAATTTTTTAATGCTTGGTTCACATGAGTTAAGTCCAATAAGATAATGTCTGTATTGTTGTGGTTCCAGCGTCCTAATTTGACTAGGTTGTGGTGTGCTATTTGAGTTTCTATGGTATTGCTTCCTGCTCCTGATGCTTTTGTGTCAGATTCTATAGCGGATAACCTAAACAATTCTATGTCTTTGCTGTCAATACAAGTGTTTGAAGCGCCAGTATCTAGTATAAATAAACCAGTCTGGTTATTGATTTTTCCTTTCAGTATTAAATGATTGGTTCTAGAAATTGAAAACCGAATTTTGGTGTAATTGTGGGATAAAAGGTAATCATTCAAACTCATAATGTTTTTTCTAAATCATTTATACATTTGTCAAATATATCAAAGCCTTTGTTTAACATGAAATTAATTGATACCCATGCTCATTTATATGGGGCAGAATTTGATGCAGATCGTGATGAGGTGATTACTAGAGCAAAAAGTGACGGGGTGCAATCATTTGTGCTTCCTGCTGTTAATGCAGCGGCAATGCCAGGAATGTATCAATTGCAACAAAAATACCCTAATGAAGTGTTTTTGATGGCTGGTCTTCATCCTACATATGTAGATTCTAATTACAGGGCAGAGCTACAATTTGTAGAAGAGCAGTTGACAAAGAATAAATTTTGTGCTGTTGGTGAAATTGGGCTTGATTTGTATTGGGACAAAACCTTTTTGAACGAACAAGTAGAAGTATTTCGTTATCAAATTCAATTAGCCAAAAAACATAATTTACCGATAGCTATTCATTGTAGGGAAGCATTTGATGAAGTTTTTGCCGTTTTGGAGAAGGAAAAAGGAGAGAGTTTGCGAGGGATTTTCCATTGTTTTACAGGAACAAAAGAACAAGCAAGGTTAGCTTTGTCTTATAATATGATGTTAGGGATTGGGGGAGTAGTTACGTTTAAAAATGGTAAAATAGATCAATTTTTAAGTGAAATACCGATTGAAAGTATTGTGTTGGAGACGGATGCACCGTATTTAGCTCCAGTACCTTACAGAGGGAAAAGGAACGAAAGTGCCTATGTTTGTTTGGTTGCTCAAAAGGTTGCGGAACTTTATGGGATGTCAATTGAAGAAGTAGCGTCGATTACAACATCTAATGCAAAGGCTGTTTTAGGTATTTAAGAATATGTTGTTTTATTAATATATTTTTTTGTTCATTTGTTGCTCAAATATTCTGATTGATGTCCAAGTATGATAATATTCGCCCGTATTACGACAGCGAAGTAAATGCAGCGATTTGTTCTATAATTGATCATCCTATGTTGGATGCGATGATGAAATTCTCCTTTCCGTTGGTGCCAAGAGAAGAATGGAAGGCTCAATTGAAAAAAATCACATCCATTTACGAGTTTCAATCTCAATTTATTTATCAGGCATTAAGCGAAGTTTTGGCAAAGAGTTCTGATGGGTTAAGTACATCAGGGTTCGAAAAACTAAAAAAAGACACAGCTTACTTATATATTTCTAATCATAGAGATATAATATTAGATACATCCTTGTTGAATGTTTGTTTGTTTGATAATAGTTTGGTGATGACAGCTTCTGCTATTGGGGATAATTTGGTTAAAAATCCGTTCATGTACGAGTTGGCAAAATTGAACAGAAATTTTTTGGTTTTAAGGAATCTGTCTCCCAGAGAAATGTTATTGAGTTCTAAAATCATGTCGGATTACATCAAGGAATTAATAACAGTAGATAATCGATCGGTGTGGATTGCACAACGTGAAGGAAGAACAAAAGATGGAAATGACGCTACGCATCAAGGGGTGTTAAAGATGTTAGCTATGGCGGCTGATGATGAATCGATTGTTGATTATTTTAAGAGGGTTAAAATAGTGCCTATATCAATGTCATACGAGATTGATCCAACCGATCAATTGAAAATACCAGAGTTATTGGCAAATGCTAATAATATTGACTATGTGAAGAGTGATAATGAGGATTTTAATTCGGTTTTGAGTGGTATAATTGGACAGAAAAAAAGAATTCATATTCATGCAGGAGACCCCATAGATGCTGAGTTGGATAAAGAAGTAGCAATCCATGATAATCAAAATAAGCAATTGCAGGCTTTAGCCAAAATTATTGATAAATCAATAATAGGTAATTTCAAATTATGGCCTAGTAATTATGTTGCACATGATATTATGAATGGAAGTACGGCATATTCAGATCAGTATAGTGCAAAGCAAAAGGAGATGTTTATTAATAGAATGCAACATCGTTTAGAAGGAAAGGATGAACAAGCGCGTAGTTTGTTTTTAGGGATGTATGCCAATCCAGTTGAGAATAAAAAGAAATTAGAAAAATAATATTAGGAGAGGTGGCCGAGTGGTTTAAGGCGCACGCCTGGAAAGCGTGTTTTCTGGAAACGGAATCGAGGGTTCGAATCCCTTCCTCTCCGCAAGAATAAAAAATAGTTAGTATTGATATTTTTTATATCTTAGAACCCGAAATTAATTAATCAAATTTTAAGAAAAGCAATGAAAAGATTATTTTCCATTTTAGCAATTACTTGTGTAATGTTATTGACTAGTGTAACATATACAAATGTTTATGGTGCAACAACAGCAGTGTCTCTTGAGGATGACGCACAAGAAGAAGGAACTTCGTCAACAGAAGAGAGATCCTTTACACAAGAAATGAAAGCAAGGTTTATTGAAGGGGGAGCGGATTATATGTCTCCTGTATTGTTGTGTTTAATCTTAGGATTAGCTGTTTCTATTGAAAGAATTATTTACCTAAATAACTCTACTACAAACTCTAAAAAATTAGTAGAAGGAGTTGAGGAAGCCTTAAACTCAGGAGGAGTTGAAGCGGCTAAAGAATTGTGTAGAAATACAGTAGGTCCAGTTGCTTCTATATTTTATCAAGGTTTAGATAGAATTGACCACGGAGTTGATTCAGCTGAAAAAGCAGTTGTATCTTATGGAGGTGTACAAATGGGACAATTGGAGAAAAATGTTTCTTGGATTGGGTTATTCATCGCACTAGCGCCGATGTTAGGGTTCTTAGGGACTGTAATTGGTATGATTAAAGCATTTGACCAGATTGAGGCAGCAGGTACGATGGAAGCATCATTAGTTGCTGGAGGTATTAAAGTGGCTTTATTAACAACTGTGTTCGGTTTGATTGTAGCAATTATCTTACAAGTATTTTATAACTATATCACAGCTAAAATTGATTCTATTGTAAACGACATGGAAGACGCTTCAATTAGCTTAGTAGATTTGTTGGCAGACTATTCAAAAAAGAACTAATTACGAATTTTAAACCTATATAATTATGGATTTACATAAGATTTCAAAAATAGGTGCTATTGTACTTGGACTTTTAGGGATTGTTTTTGCAATCTTGTCAATTAGCTCAGAACAAGGAAGTGAGGATGGAGTTGTCGGAATATTCATTATTGTTTCTTACGTCGCTTTTTTATTAGCTTTAGGTTCTGTACTCGCCTTTGTCGTGCTAAATTTTGTTAATTCAAAGGACAAGAAGTACACGTTAATTGCTTTAGGTGCTTTTGCTGCTGTTGTTTTAGTGGCGTTTATCTTGGCAGACGGAACGGAGATACACTTAAAAGGCGGTGAAGTCATTTCATCTGGATTTTCAAAATTTGTGAGTACTTTCTTGAATACATTTTATATAATGGCCGCTTTAGCAGTAGCATCGTTATTGTATTCAAGTTTCGGAAAACTAAAAAAATAGACCAATATTATGGGAAGAAAAGCAGCACCGGAAGTAAATGCAGGATCTATGGCAGATATTGCCTTCTTGTTACTTATTTTCTTTCTGGTTACTACTACAATTGAAACAGATCAAGGGATTAACCGTAAGTTGCCTCCTATAGATGATACGCAACAAGAGCAAGATGTAGTTATCAAGGAGAAAAACATTTTGCAAGTATTGGTTAATAAAAATGACCAACTTTTAGTAAAAGACGAGTTGGTTCAATTGAGTGATTTGAAAGAAAAGGCAGTTGCCTTTTTGGATAATGGTGGTGATGGGTCTTGTGCTTATTGTAAGGGCAATAGAGATCCAGAATCATCGGACAACCCAGATAAGGCAATCATATCATTGCAAAATGATGCTGAAACATCATATGGTACATATATAGCGGTTCAAAACGAATTGGTTGCTGCTTATTATGAATTAAGGGATAGAGAGTGTTTAAAGAAATATGGTGTGACGTTTAGAGAAATGGAGGCATTGTTTGAAGATCCTACTACGCCTTCAGAAAAGGTAGAAAAAATAACACCTAAGATTGAAGATATACAAGCTATGTATCCTCAGAAATTGTCTGAGGCAGAGCCGAAAAAATCAAATTAAAGTATTTCGTTATGTCTAAATTTAAAAAGAAAAAAGGAGGGGCTTTACCAGCTATATCTACGGCATCATTACCTGATATTGTATTTATGCTATTGTTTTTCTTTATGACTGCAACAACAATGAAAGATAGTGATTTGATTGTTGAAAATAGGTTGCCAGATGCCGATCAGGTAACCAAGTTAGAGAAAAAGGATCGTATTATGTATATCTACGCAGGAAAGCCAACAGAACGTTATGTGCAAAGTGTAGGTTCTACACCACGTATTCAATTAAATGATAAGTTTGCTTCAGTTCAAGATATTAAGGCATTTATTCTTGCAGAAAGAGCTGCTAGAAATCCTGAATTAGAGCGTATGCTGATTACTTCTCTAAAGGTTGATAAAAATGTTAAGATGGGATTGGTTAGTGATATCAAACAAGAGTTAAGAAAGGTAGAAGCTCTTAAGATTAATTATAACACTAACAGAAAAAGTGTTGTAGAGTAAGTACTATAAAAATTTAATTAGGCAATCTCTTTAGATTGCCTTTTTTTTTACATGAGATTTTTTGTATTAGTTGTTTTATTTTTTTTATGTTTTCTTAGCTTTTCTCAAGAGCTTACAGATGAACCCAAGGCGTCTGAAATCCCAATTGACTCATTGTATAGAGAAGATCAGATATATGCTGGTCTTCAATTTTGTTTTTTGAATAATCGTCCAGCTGGTGTATCAAACGAGAATATTTCATTAGGGTTTAATTTTGGATTTTTACGGGATTTCCCCATTAATAAAGCCCGAACAATAGCAATAGCGCCTGGAGTGGGATATGCCTTTAAAAATTACAATACAACTATTGTAACTAACTTAGTTAAGAATCAAATTGAATATAGCTTTTCGAAGGACGGAGATAAGAATTTTATTCGTGTACAGCACATAGAATTTCCATTGGAGTTAAGGTGGCGTAATTCAACGACTCAATCTCATAAATTTACTCGGATTTATGGGGGGGTAAAAATGAGTTATGTATTCTATGATCGCTCGTACTTTTCGAATCAGTTTATAACTTATGAGCTCACATACAATCGTGAATTCAGGAGATGGACATGTAGTGTTTTTACTACAATTGGTTGGAATACATGGAATTTATATTTTAGTTATGGTTTGCAGCCTCTTTATGAAACCACATATACTCCACTAAAGAAATTGAATGCTTTAGAGTTCGGTTTAATGTTTTATATATTGTAGAACAAAATATAGGAAATCACTTGTGTTATACTAGCGACTGTTGTTCCTAATATAAGTTCATTATAGGTGTGAGCTTTCATTACCAATCTAGAACTTGCAATTATCCCGATACCTAATATTGAAATGCTTTGTAGTAGGATGTTATCATGATACAAAAGTACAAACGAACAAAACACACTCATGCCCATCATGTGTAGGCTGATTTTTACTTTTATGCTACTATAATAGATCGATAAAAGTGTCGCAATTAAAGAGCCTGTAAAGAACACATATAGTTCAGGAATCAAACGAAAATCTAATCGATTAATAAGCTGAATTAGTATTAGGCTGTTAATTATTAGAGGAAATACCCGCTCTTTTGTTGTTGCAACCATGATAGATTTGACATAGTTAAAGTACTTGAGTATTAAAAAAAACATTAAGGGAAGAAGGATGGTATAGAATGATATTTCACTTATCAAGTGAACCTTATAATTTAAAGGTAACTTAGGGTTGATGAATCGAACATAGTACAGAGTAGTGTATAGACCAATAAATAATGGATGAAAAACTACAGAGAAAAATGAAATAAAGGCTTTCATTTTTATATGGTTTTACGCATACGAGCGATAGGAATATTTAATTGTTCGCGGTATTTAGCAACCGTCCTTCTGGCAATCGGATATCCCTTGTCTTTTAATAAAACCACTAGTTTTTCATCAGTTAGGGGGGTTCTTTTGTCTTCTTCCTCGATAATCTGTTCCAGAATTTTTTTGATTTCTATGGTAGAGACTTCTTCTCCCTTGTCGTTGGTCATCGATTCCGAGAAAAATTCTTTAATTAGTTTTGTACCATACGGTGTGTCTACATATTTACTATTCGCTACTCGAGAAACGGTAGATATATCTAGTCCAATTCGATCGGCAATATCCTTTAAAATCATCGGTTTTAATAGAGTTTCATTACCTTCCAAAAAATAGTCTTTCTGAAATTCCATGATGGCAGACATGGTCACAATTAATGTTTCTTGTCTCTGTTTGATAGCGTCAATAAACCATTTAGCGGCATCTAGCTTTTGTTTAATGAACTGTACAGCCTCTTTTTGAGAAGCTGATTTTTCGTGGCTTTCTTTATAGCCTTGTAACATGTCTTTGTAATCTCTTGAGATATGCAGTTCAGGAGCATTTCGGCTGTTGAGTTGTAGTTTTAATTCATCCTCCTCAATAGTTATGGTAAAGTCAGGAATAATGTGTTCTACGGAGCTATTGCCGCTGTTGTATGAGCCACCAGGTTTAGGATTTAGCTTTTCAATTTCTGAAATGATGTCTTTAAGTTGGTCTTGGTTAATATTTAGTTTGGTAATTAACTTAGTATAGTGTTTTTTGGTAAAAGCATCAAAATGATCAGCAATAATACAAATAGCATTTTCTCTAGCAGGACTACTACTTTTGTCTTTCAGTTGTAATAGAAGACATTCTTGTAAATCTCTCGCTCCTACACCTTTAGGTTCTAATTCATGGATGATGTTAAATACTTTTTCAATGGTTATTTCGTCTGCATAAATACCTTGTGTAAATGCTAAATCATCAACAATGTCTGCATTAGTTCTTCGAATGTAGCCTAAGTCATCAATGCTGCCGACCAAAAATTCAGCAATTTGTCGTTCTACTTCATTTAAGACAAATGTATTGAGTTGATTGATGAGAGATTGATGAAAACTGACAGGAGATACGATAGGTATAACCCGTTCTTCCTCATCACTGTAATTATTGCTTTTGGTTTTATAGTCAGGGATTTCGTCATCGCTTATATACTCTTCAATATTGATTTCGTCTCTTTCGTTATCTGTGTCATAATCGTTTTCTTCGTAATCTTCGGTGTACTCAAATTCATCAGAAGTATTTTCTTCTTCTTTGCCTGACTCCAAGGCTGGATTTTCTATAATCTCTTCTTTTATTTTTTGTTCAAAGGCCTGAGTTGGCAATTGAATTAACTTCATCAGCTGAATTTGCTGAGGAGATAATTTTTGAGTTAGTTTGAGATTTAGCGTTTGTTTAAACATAGAGTCAGTTGTTAGTAAACATTAAAATTCGGCATTTTTGGGTGTTCTCGGAAAAGGTATAACATCTCTGATATTGCTCATTCCTGTTACAAATAATACTAGTCTTTCAAATCCTAGGCCAAAACCACTATGAACTGCTGTCCCGAATCTTCGGGTATCCATATACCAGAACAGTTCTTTCTCGTCAATATTGAATGCTGCAACTCTCTGCCTAAGCACATCCAGGCGTTCTTCTCTTTGAGATCCGCCAACGATTTCTCCTATGCCAGGGAATAAAATGTCCATTGCCCTAACCGTCTTTTGGTCGTCGTTTAGGCGCATGTAAAATGCTTTTATTTTTGCAGGGTAATCAAATACAATGACGGGACTTTTGAAATGTTTTTCTACTAAATACCGTTCGTGTTCACTTTGTAAATCACCTCCCCACTCATCAATGATGTAGTTGAATTTTTTACTTTTATTGGGTTTGCTGTCTCTAAGAATGTCAATGGCTTCGGTATAACTTACCCGTTTAAAGTTGTTGTCCAACACAAAAGAAAGCTTTTCAATCAAAGGCATAGGACTTTTCTCCTCTTTTGGTTTTTGTTTTTCGTCCTCGAGTAATCTGTTTTCTAGAAACACCAAATCATCCATACAATGGTCAAAAACGTACTGAATGACATATTTTATAAAGCTTTCTGCCAAATCCATATTGGCGTCCAAGTTGTTGAAGGCGACTTCGGGTTCTACCATCCAGAATTCAGATAAATGACGGGAGGTGTTAGAGTTTTCAGCTCTGAAAGTGGGGCCAAAAGTGTAGACTTGCCCCAAAGCCATGGCATAGGTTTCCGCCTCTAATTGACCCGATACGGTTAAGTTGGTTGCTTTGCCAAAAAAATCTTCTTTGTAATTGATAGATCCGTCTTCGTTACGGGGTGGATTTTTTAGGTCTAAAGTGGTTAGTTGAAACATTTCTCCTGCACCTTCGGCGTCAGTTCCTGTAATAATAGGAGTGTTTACGTAAAAAAATCCATTGTTTTGAAAATACTGATGGATAGCAAACGACAAAGCAGAACGTACTCGCATTATCGCACTAAAGGTGCTCGTTCTGATTCTTAAATGTGCGTTCTCTCTAAGAAATTCTAACGAATGTTTTTTGGGTTGAATGGGATATTCCTCAGGATTTGATTCTCCAAGAATATCAATGCTGTTGATTTGAATTTCTGATTTTTGTCCTTTTCCTTGACTTTCGACAAGAGTGCCTTTGATGGCTATAGCTGCTCCTGTGGCAATTTTTTTGGGAATTTCAGGAGAAACGGTTTCTAAATCCAATACGCATTGGATGTTATGAATGGTTGATCCATCGTTAAGAGCAATGAAACGGTTGCTTCTGAAAGTTCGAACCCAACCTCTTAGGGCAACTTCTTTTGGAAATGAATCAACATCCAGAAGCTCCTTTATTTTATAATAATGATCCATTGGAATTACTTTTTGTTGAATAAAGTTAATAAACGATCCAATATTTTTACGCGTGGTTTGACAAATACTTCTTTATTGGCAATTTTTTTCTCTAATACAAGTAATAATGAGGGTAAAAGGATTAAGTTGGAGAACATAGCAAATAGCAAGGTTGCAGACACAAGTCCTCCTAGGGCAACTGTGCCGCCAAAGTCGGAAATCATAAATACCGAGAAACCAAAAAACAAAACTACAGAGGTATAAAACATACTAATTCCAGATTCATGTAAGGCCTTAATTACAGATTTGCGGATTTTCCAATTAGTAATCTGTAATTCCTGACGGTACTTTACTAAAAAATGAATGGTGTCGTCAACCGAAATCCCAAATGCAATGCTGAATACCAGAATCGTTGAAGGTTTAAGAGGGATGCCCAAGTAACCCATCATTCCAGCAGTGATTATTAAAGGTAACAGGTTAGGGATTAAGGAGATAATTACCATCTTGTACGAACGGAACATAAAAGTAATCAGCAGCGAAATAATAACAATAGCTAATGCTAAAGATACCAATAGGCTTTGAATCAGATAGGTTGTGCCTTTCTGAAAGAGCAACGCTTTTCCAGTGAGGTAGACATCAAATTTTTCTTTAGGGAATAGATGATTTATTCTATTGGTTAAAATTTTTTCAACCACTTCAATGTCTTTGGTGGGCATATCTTTCATAAAAGTTGTGATTCTAGCTTTTTGAGCAGTGGAATCCACATAGTTTTTTAAAAAATTGCCTTCTGATTGTACAGATTTTTTAATATAACTGCCGATGAAACCTTTTTCTTGACTTGTTGGGAGTTCATAATATTCAGGGACACCATTGTAATACGCTTGTTTAGCGTATTTAATAAGATTTACTATTGAAATCGGTTTGGATAATTCGGGAATTTCTTCGATGGTCTCTTGAAGTTGGTCTATTTTCTTGAGCGTATTGGATTTTGTAGCTCCATTTTTTCTTTTAGTGTCTACAACGATTTCAAGAGGCATGACACCATTAAATTCTTTCTCATAGAATAGGATGTCATCATGGAAGGAGGTGTTCTTAGGCATGTCTTCTACAATACTTCCGATTACGTGCATTTGGGTAATCCCTATAGCACTAATTACTAACACTATGATTGAGATGGCAAATACTTTTATATTGTGGTGTAATACCCATTTTTCAAAATAATCAATGATTGTATTGATTCTCTTTTTTTCAAGGTGTTCCAGATGCCTTTCTTTAGGAAGCGGCAAATAGCTATAATAAATGGGAATTAATAGTATGGAAAGAAAAAAAAGCAACACGATATTAATCGAAGCGACTAAACCAAATTCGTTAAGCAATTTGTTGTTAGCAGTAATAAAGGTTCCAAAACCTGCGGCGGTAGTGAGATTAGTATATAGTGTTGCATTCCCGATTTTAGTGATTACTCGCAATAACGACTTAGCTTTGTTTCCATGTGTTTTGAACTCTGATTGGTATTTATTAATGAGGAAGATACAATTAGGAATACCAATGACGATAATCAGAGGAGGGATAATTGCGGTTAACAAGGTGAGTTCGTAATTGAAAAATCCAATGGTTCCAAAAGACCACATTACTCCAATTACAACCACAATTATTGAGATAAAAGTAGCTCTTAATGATCTGAAAAAAAGAAAGAATATTAGTGAGGTTACCAATAATGCACCGCCGATTAGGAGTCCAATTTCATCTACTACACTTTGTGAATTCATGGTGCGGATATAGGGCATTCCTGATACATGAAGATCCACATTGGTTTTCTTTTCGAAAGCTTCAATTAGCGGATTTAGTTTTTCAATGACAAAATCTTTTCGCTCTTTTTTGTTGACAATGCTGTTGTCCATATAAAGTACAGAACGGACATAACCTGATTCAGAATTGTAAATCAATCCATTATAAAAGGGTAATTCTTCAAAAAGTTGCTTTTCTATTTGGGCTAAATATTCAGAAGAGATAGTTTTTTTGGAATCAATTAAATCTCTGAGTTCTAATTTTTGTTCAGTAGTGTTGTTGATTGCTATTTTAAGATTGTCCACAGAAATGATAAAAGGAATTTCCTCTAATGAATTGAGGCTGTCCATCATTTTCTGGTACTCCATAAAAATTACAGGAGTAAACATTTCGGATTTATGGAGTCCTATAACGATAGAATTTCCTTCTTCGCCAAACTCAGCCCTGAACTGATTGTATAATTGAGTAATAGGATGATTATCAGGAAGTAAATTGGCTTCTGTAAAACTGAATCTAATATATTTCCATTGGGAAATCATAAATCCAGTAACGATGAGTATCACACCTAATAATATAAGTCTGTTTCGAAGGATATTTCGAGTGATAGAAGAACCAATGCGTTTACCTAATCCCTTGCTCATTGTGGTTTGAAGTTAGAACCACAAATTTATAGATTCGTGCTCTTTATACCTAATAATTATGAATACATAATAAATTGATAATGGAATATGGAGCAAATAAAAAAGCACCGAAGTATATCGGTGCTTTGATGGGTATTTAGAAAGAAATGAACTTATTTCTTTTTTGCTGTTTTTTCTGCTTTTGCAGCTTCTTGAGCAGCCTTCATTGCAGCTCTAGAGATTCTTACTTGACAGATAACCGTGTTATCTGGGTGTAAGATTTTAAAATCAGGAGTATCTACTTGAGTAACGTACAATTTATTACCCATGTTTAACTCAGAAATATTCGCTACCACAAAATCAGGTAAGTTAGCAGGTAATGCTTTTACTTTTAGTTTGCGCAAGTTTAGGTTTAAAACACCTCCAGATAAAACACCTGGAGAGGTGCCTTCAACTTTTACAGGAACTTCGATAATAACTTCTTTAGTGTCGTTTAATTCGTAAAAATCGATGTGTAAGATTTTGTCTGACACAGGATGAAATTGAATGTCCTGAAGAATGGCATTGAATTTTTTTCCTCCTTCTAATTCAATAATTACGGTGTGTGCATTAGGAGTGTACACTAATTTAGAAAAAGCTTTTTCGTCAGCTTTAAAATGTACTGGTTGTTTTCCTCCGTATAACACGCAAGGAACCATTCCAGCATCACGTACGGCACGCACAGCGGCTTTACCTACGTTTTCTCTTTCAGATCCATTGATCGTAATTGATTTCATTGTTAAAAAATTATAGTTAAAAAAATAGTTACATGATAAACTTACCGCTAATCGAACTGTTGCTGTGAACCATGTGCATTACTTCAGAGAATAATGAAGCACAACTCACTACACGTATTTTGTCTGATTTGCGTTTTAACGGAATAGAATCCGTTACGATTAATTCGGTAAGACTTGATTTTTCAATTTTTTCGTAGGCTTGACCCGATAAAATGGCATGCGTACAAATAGCACGTACGCTGATAGCACCCTTATCCATCATGACATCAGCGGCTTTGGCTAAAGTTCCTCCTGTGTCAATCATATCATCTACCAAAATCACATTTCTGCCTTTTACTTCGCCAATCAATTCCATTGTTTCAATGACGTTGGCTTCTTTACGTTGTTTGTAACAAACCACCACGTCAGACTCCAAATATTTAGAATAGGCATAAGCTCTTTTAGAACCGCCCATGTCAGGTGAAGCGATGGTTAAGTTTTCTAAACCGAGCTCTTGAATATGAGGTAAAAAGATGGTTGAAGCAAATAAGTGATCTACCGGTTTTTCAAAAAATCCTTGGATTTGATCAGCGTGTAAATCCATAGTCATGATGCGGGTAGCTCCAGCAGCTTCTAATAATTTAGCCACTAATTTAGCTCCTATTGGTACGCGAGGTTTGTCTTTGCGATCTTGTCTTGCCCAACCAAAGTAAGGAATCACAGCAGTAATATGTCTTGCCGAAGCTCTTTTGGCAGCATCAATCATTAATAACATTTCCATTAAATTGTCACTGCTTGGGAAAGTTGACCCAATGATGAATACACGTAAACCACGTATGGATTCTTCAAAAGACGTCTGGAACTCTCCATCACTATACCTTGTAGTGGATACTTTACCCAGTTTTTGACCGTATTGTTCAGCGATGGCTTCTGCTAAAACAATACTTTGTGTACAAGCAAAAATCTTTGCTGCTGGTTCTAGATGTGACATGAAATGCGTTTTAAAATAAAAATGACCTCAAAAAAATCTTGGCAAAAATATAAATTTTTAGTGGACTAGTTAGTAAAATTGTAATTTTTATTCTTAGATTTGCATCCCGTTAAGCCTGAGTGGCGGAATTGGTAGACGCGCACGACTCAAACTCGTGTTCTTCGGAGTGTGGGTTCGATTCCCACCTCAGGTACAAAAAAGCCTCTTTCATTTTTGAGAGAGGCTTTTTTATTGGATTTTGAATAATGTTTTACCTTTGTTGCTGTTTGGATGGCCTTATTTTATGACAGCACTTGATGTACTATTGGAACAACATGGCTTACGGAAAACAGCATTTCGTAAAGAATTGTTAGGCTTGTTTATTACGTCAAAGTCTACGTTAACGGTAGAAGAAATAAAAATAAGAGTTGGGGCTACTAATGACAAAGTAACGATTTATAGAGCTTTAGAGGCTTTTGAGGATAAAGGATTGATTCATAAAGTGCCAGATAAAAGTAACTTAACCCGATATGCATTATGTCATGTTGGATGTACAGCTCAAGAGCATGTACATCATCATGCGCATCTTATCTGTAATGATTGTGATGAAACATTTTGTATAGATGGTTTGGAAATTCCTAAGATAAAAGGTATAGATGGTTTTGTGGTTCAGGAATCTAGCCTGACATTAAAAGGGATTTGTCCAGATTGCAATCAAAAGAGTTTATAATTTTTGGTTTTTTTTAAGATTGTAAGAAAAAATATGTAGTTTTATGGGTGCTAACCATATAAATTAGGAAGATTATGAGAATTAAGATTATTACCCTTATGGCTGTTGCAGTTGGATTTACATCTTGCGAAGATGTGGACACCAATAAATTGCTAGGCATTACCGATGATACAAAAGTAGAAACGAAGGTGGAGGAGAATGAAGAAGTGACTTTTGAAGTAGGAGCTACGGAGTGGGAAAAGAAATATACTATTGATATCGATAAAGATTATCCCGATTATGCGGAGAATATCAAACATGTTGATTTTAAAGCATTTTTGTATCAAGTTACCCTTTTTCAAGGTGCGGGTGATGTGAAGAGCGGAAAGGTAGACGTGTATATGGCTGATCCTAATAGATTGGATCCGGAGACAGAAACGCATGTCTCTTTTGCTAGCGATGTGACTCAAAAGAAAGTGTACAAAATTGAAGATCAGGCAAAAATTAATAAAGTAAAGGAAACCTTTGAAAAGCAAAGAAGAGCGGATTTTGTATTTAAAGTGACATTGGATGATCCGGCTCCAGAAGGATTTAAGATGGGCTTTAAGTTTGATTTTGATATGGAAGTTTCAGGGGATTTATCCAACTTAGATTTAGATGGTTTAAAAGACAAGAACAAT
The DNA here is from genome assembly GCA_020635875.1 of Flavobacteriales bacterium. GTDB lineage: Bacteria > Bacteroidota > Bacteroidia > Flavobacteriales > Flavobacteriaceae > Flavobacterium. The sequence goes on along the minus strand of JACJYY010000005.1, from coordinate 11,631 downwards.
AATTAATATGTATCAAAAAATTGCCGTTGCACTGCTTTTATTTGTTGGATTAATAGCGTGTAAAAATGAAAAGTCTACAGATGAGAATGTAGAGGTTCAAGAACAGAAAGAACTTGCGTTAAAAAGTATAAGTTTTGAAATTTCAGGAATGACCTGTGAGGTGGGTTGTGCCAGGACAATTAAGAAAAAGCTAAAAGCGACTGAAGGGGTTCAAAGTGTTGAGGTTGATTTTGAAGCAGCTAAAGCAATTGTGGGATTTGATGCTAACATATTGTCTACAGACGATATTGTGTCAGTAGTAGAAGGAGTTGCAGGAGGAGGAATATATAAGGTGTCTAATGTGATGCCTTATGAAGGAGGTAAGTCTGGTAAATGTTGTGGTGGTAAATGCGAGTGTAAGGGAGCGTGTGCTAAAGACTCTACAAAATGTAAAAAGGATTCATTAGGGACGCATTGCTGTATGAAAAAATGTTCAAAGGATTCTTTACAATGTAAAAAGATGAAAACCCATTGTCAGAAGAAAGATTCGGTACAATAAAAGAATAGTATAAAAGCATATTTTTAAGAGGCTAGGTTTTTGACCTGGCCTCTTTTATTTTTTGAGCATAGTGCGAAATGGCTAGCAGTATGATGGCGCAAATTGGCGCCACAATTCCGATTGCTGGAATTGTGTTGTCTGTGCTGGTGATGTCATTGTAATCTATTTGTGTGCTATTAAAGAGTAATAAACCAATACAAAGCACATAAAGTGTTATGATGAAGTATTTCATGATGTGAAATTTTGGTAAAAATACGTTTTTAGCGAAATATGTCTTTAATTTGGTGTCGTAAAAAATGAAATTATGTTTCTGATTGGGTCGACTTTAGTGTCAGAGGAAATATTGGAAAATGACTTTGTGTGTAACTTATCTGCGTGTAAGGGACAATGTTGTGTGGGGGGAGATGCAGGGGCTCCTGTGACTCAAGAGGAAGTAGAAATTCTTAAGAAAGTATACCCAATCGTAAAACCTTTATTGAGACCCTCTGGTGTGGAGACTATCGAATCTCAAGGAACTTCCGTTGTAGGGCATGAAGGAGAATTGGAAACGCCGTTGATTAATGGCAATGAATGTGCGTACGTCATCTACGATAATAAAACGGCTATTTGCGGAATTGAACAGGCGTATAATCAAGGGCTGATTACTTTTAAAAAACCAGTTTCGTGTCACTTGTATCCAGTGCGTGTTAAGCAGCTTAAGGAGTTTCAAGGAGTAAATTATGACCGTTGGGAAATATGCGATGATGCTTGTCAATTAGGTAAATCTTTGGGAGTTCCGGTCTATCATTTTGTTAAAGAAGCTTTAATACGAAAATTTGGTGCCGCTTGGTATGAAGAATTAGAATTGGTGGCTCAAGAATTAAAAAAACAACGGGATAAAGAGTAGTTCTTTCCTTGTTTTTAGGTATACCGTTTTATTGGGTTTTACACTTCCTTTTTTAGTTTAAATTATTGCTTTTAAGGTGTTTATGTTTTTGGTTAAAACATTATGCAAGCCCTTGTTTCTGTTGAAAACTACTGCCCTTTGTGAATAAGTTTGCCTTTTATTTTCTAGGCTATTTTTTGACATTTGTAGCTGTCTCTATTAAGAGAATCTTAACAGTTTTTACACTTCATAAAATAAGAAAAGGCATATGGCACAGGTAGAACCTATTTTACAGGAAAATAAAGATCGATTTGTAATTTTTCCAATTCAGCATAATGATATTTGGGAATGGTATAAGAAACAAGAAGCGAGTTTCTGGACTGCAGAAGAAATAGATTTACATCAAGATTTAGTGGATTGGGGAAAGTTAAATGATGATGAAAGGTATTTTTTGAAACATATTTTAGCCTTTTTTGCGGCTTCAGATGGGATTGTAAACGAGAATTTAGCAGAAAACTTTGTAAGTGAAGTACAATATACAGAGGCTAAGTTTTTCTATGGTTTTCAAATCATGATGGAGAATATTCACTCTGAAGTGTATTCTTTATTAATTGATACGTATGTAAAGGACGAAGAAGAAAAAGATCAATTGTTTCACGCTATTGATGTGTTTCCTGCGATACGTAAAAAAGCGGAATGGGCTTTAAAATGGATAGAATCGGATTCATTCGCGGAGCGTTTGATTGCCTTTGCCGCTGTAGAAGGGATTTTCTTTTCAGGGAGCTTCTGTTCTATTTTCTGGATGAAGAAAAGAGGTTTGTTGCCAGGATTGACGTTCTCCAATGAATTAATCTCTAGAGATGAGGGATTGCATTGTGATTTTGCCGTGCACTTACACAATAACCATATTGTAAATAAAGTACCTAAAGAGCGCATTACAGAGATTATAGTAAACGCATTAGATATTGAGAGAGAATTCATCACAGAGTCTCTACCTGTAAGTTTGATTGGTATGAATGCCAAATTAATGACACAATACTTGGAGTTTGTAACGGACAGATTGTTGGTAGAATTTGGATGTAAAAAAGTGTACGAATCTACTAATCCATTTGATTTTATGGATATGATTTCTTTACAAGGAAAAACTAACTTCTTTGAAAAACGCGTTTCTGAGTATCAAAAAGCAGGGGTGATTAACAAAGATGAAAATGATCAAAAAATCAGCTTTGATGCAGATTTTTAGTCAATAATTTGGTCACCCAAAACAACAACACAACAAATAGTAGCAATATAAAATTTGAGATAGCGCATGTATGTAATTAAAAGAGATGGTCACAAAGAGCCGGTAATGTTTGATAAAATTACGGCCAGAGTAAGAAAATTATGTTATGGACTTAACTCATTGGTGGATCCAGTGAAAGTAACCATGAGGGTTATTGAAGGTCTGTATGATGGAGTGACCACTTATGAGTTAGATAACTTGGCGGCCGAAATTTCGGCAACCATGACTATCGCTCATCCGGATTATGCAAAATTGGCGGCACGTATCGCTATTTCCAACCTGCATAAAAACACAAAAAAATCGTTTTCAGAAACGATGGAGGACATGTATAAGTATGTTAACCCAAGAACAGGTTTAGACTCTCCATTATTGTCTGATGAGGTGTATCAAGTAATCATGGAGAACAAAGAGATCTTAGACTCAAGTATTATTTATAATCGTGACTTTAACTATGATTATTTTGGGTTTAAAACTTTAGAACGTTCTTATTTGTTAAAAATTAACGGCAAAATTGTAGAGCGACCACAACATATGTTGATGCGTGTTTCTGTAGGGATTCACTTAGGAGATATTGATGCGGCTTTAGAGACCTATGAGCTGATGTCTAAAAAGTACTTTACACATGCTACACCAACCTTGTTTAACTCTGGTACGCCTAAACCACAAATGTCATCATGTTTCTTATTGACGATGAAAGACGATAGTATTGATGGGATTTATGATACCTTAAAGCAAACCGCTAAGATTTCTCAATCTGCGGGAGGTATTGGTTTGTCAATACATAATGTTAGAGCGACGGGTTCGTATATCAGAGGAACAAACGGAACATCCAATGGTATTGTGCCCATGTTGCGCGTGTATAATGACACAGCAAGATATGTAGATCAAGGAGGGGGAAAACGCAAAGGAAGTTTTGCTGTTTATTTAGAGCCATGGCATGCTGATATTTTTGAATTTTTGGATTTAAAAAAGAATCACGGAAAGGAAGAAATGCGCGCAAGAGATTTATTCTTTGCGATGTGGATTCCGGATTTGTTCATGAAGCGGGTGGAAGAGGATGGACAATGGACTTTAATGTGTCCTAACGAATGTCCAGGATTATGTGATGTACACTCAGAGGAATTCGAGAAATTGTATTTAGGATACGAAGCAGAGAAAAAAGGAAGAAAAACCATTAAGGCGCGTCAGCTTTGGGAGAAAATATTAGAATCTCAAATTGAGACAGGTACGCCATATATGTTGTACAAGGATGCGGCAAACCGTAAATCCAATCAAAAGAATTTAGGGACAATTCGTTCCTCAAACTTGTGTACCGAAATTATGGAGTACACCTCTTCAGATGAGGTGGCGGTATGTAACTTGGCGTCAATTTCTTTACCAATGTTTGTAACCGAAGGGAAGTTTGATCACAAAAACCTATTTAAGGTAACCAAGCGAATCACACGAAATCTGAATCGTGTGATTGACAGAAATTACTATCCAGTGCCAGAAGCTGAAAATTCGAATAAGCGTCATAGACCGGTTGGATTAGGTGTGCAAGGGTTGGCAGATACGTTTATTTTACTTCGTATGCCTTTTACTAGTGAAGAAGCTAAAAAATTAAATCAAGAAATTTTTGAGACCATCTATTTTGCAGCCTTGACAGCTTCTATGGAGATGGCCGAAGAAGAAGGTACATACTCTTCTTACGAAGGTTCGCCTATCTCTCAAGGTGAATTCCAACACAATATGTGGGGTATTAAGGATAGTGAGTTGAGTGGTCGTTGGGACTGGGAAGGATTACGTAAGGACATTAAGAAAAATGGTGTGCGTAACTCTTTGTTATTAGCGCCAATGCCAACAGCATCAACTTCTCAGATTTTAGGGAATAACGAGGCGTTTGAACCATATACCTCTAATATTTACACCAGACGTGTATTGTCAGGAGAGTTTATTGTGGTGAATAAACATTTGCTAGAGGATTTAGTGAGATTAGGTCTATGGAACGAAGATTTAAAACAAGAGATCATGCGTGCCAATGGTTCTATCCAGCATATCGAAGGTATTCCAGAAGACATCAAAGAATTGTATAAAACCGTTTGGGAGTTGAGTATGAAAGACATCATTGATATGTCTCGTCAGCGAGGTTATTTCATTGATCAATCACAATCCTTGAACTTGTTTATGGAAGGTGCCACATACTCTAAATTGACATCAATGCACTTTTATGCATGGAAGTCAGGGCTTAAAACAGGAATGTATTATTTAAGAACGAAATCAGCAGTAGATGCGATTAAGTTTACCTTGAAAAACGAAAAGAAACAAGAAGAACCAGCACCCATCGCTGCAGATGAATTCAAAGCGATGCTGGAGAAAGCAAGAAACTCTGATCCGGAAGATTGCGAAATGTGTGGATCATAATTAAAAGATGTAATGATTGAAAGATTAAAAAATGGCTGTTCTCACAAAAAGGAGAGCAGCTTTTTGTATTAAAGTGATGTAAGCTTTTATTTGTAGCTATTTCCGGCTGTACGCTATATCTTTACATTTTACCTTTTCACAAAGGCAAAATTATAAAGGATGCCGCTGCCATCCGGGCTAAAAATATTTTAAAACCATATAAATAAATGGGGAACATTAAGCTTTTTGAGAGTAAACAAATTAGATCTGTTTGGAGCGAGACAGAGCAAAAGTGGTATTTTTCGGTACAAGATGTAGTTGAGGTATTAACTGATAGTAGCGATGTTAAACAGTATATCAAAAAAATGTTACGTCGTGATGAGCAACTTAAAACCAACTGGGGTACAATTTGTACCCTGGTTGATATGATTGCTTCTGATGGTAAAAGACGGAAAATACAATCAAAAGTATATTGTTAAAAAAATGAAATAGTAATTGATTTTTATTAGAAAGTTTAGTTAAACATTATTTGTAATTTAATTGTTTCGCTTCTTTCTGTAGGCAAGATCAATCAAATTGATCGAAATATGAAAATATTTACCATAATAACTTTTATAGTAATTTCAATCTTTAATAGTTTGTTTTTACCGAAAATTATCCATTTCAATATTTGGAAGGTTGAAAACAACTCTCAGGATATTTCTTGGGCAAAATTTGAATGGGTAAATGAAGAACTAAATGGAAAGTATTTTGAAAAAGCGGCTATGCTGATACCTTGCAAGGTAGATGGAATTCCAAATATTGTGACTTTCCAATTTGACTTAGGCTGTAATGTGACTGGAGTTTATGAAAATCCTCTCAGTTCATTTTATTCTAAAACTCCAAATCTCAAGAAAAAATTAAAACATATTCAGAGTAAAATTATGTTTTGGAACAAAGAAAGGTACTTTGAAGATTTAGTAATTAATTTTGGTGGCTATACTGCATCTAATAAAACAGCATATATATTTAGTGATTATGGTGAAAAAGTTCAAATTCAAAATCCTAAAGACACCATTCATTTAGGCACAATTGGTTCAGACATTTTTAAAGACAAAGTTTTAATCATAGACTATCCTAAAAAACTGTTTGCAATTTGTGATAATGTGCCAGAAATTTATAATTCAAACCTTGTCGATATTGAGTTAGACGAATATGGCAGAGTAATTTTACCCATGAAAATTAAAGACAGAAATTACAGAATTATGTTTGACAACGGTTCTAGTATTTTTCCTTTAATAACAAAAGCTAGCAATATTTCTAATTTTTCTACATCAAAAGACATTGACACTATACAGATTTCATCATGGGGTAAAATTCATGGTGTGACAGGAAAATTAATAACGGACACTTTTCAACTTGCAGGTCAAAATTTTGATAATGTAAAAATTTACTCAAATCATAGTGGACTTGGAATTGACGACGGTACAGATGGAACGTCTGGAAACGCTTTGTTTTGGGATAAGACATTAATAATCGACTTTGAAAACAAAAAAATTGGGGTAAAATAAAAATGAACGTAAAAAAGATGATGGACGTAATATTAACCTCCTTGTAATTTCATCATATACTTATTTATACCTTTATCTTTGATAAGCAAAAAAAGAAATTATGATGCAATGGGAAAAGTTGCTTTCGCTCAAGCGGTATGGAGATGCCAAAGAACGTAAGCGTAATGAGCAAGATGATACTCGATTGGGTTTTGAGGTAGATTATGACAGGATCATCTTCTCGTCAGCATTTAGGAGTTTACAAGATAAGACACAGGTGATTCCGTTTTCTAAAACGGACTTTGTACATACGCGTTTGACACATAGCTTGGAGGTGTCTGTAGTAGGGCGTTCCATAGGTCGACTAGTAGGAAAACAAGTTCTGGAAAAACACCCCTACTTGAAAGACTTGGGCTATCAAATGAATGATTTTGGGGCAATTGTAGCGGCGGCAGCCTTGTCGCATGATATTGGGAATCCGCCCTTTGGTCACTCGGGTGAAAAAGCCATTGGAGAGTACTTTAGTCGGGGTAATGGACAGCAATACCGTGAGCAATTGACAGATAAAGAATGGCAAGACTTGATTGATTTTGAAGGGAATGCTAACGGGTTGAAAGTGCTTTGTGCAGATCGCCCAGGAGTCAAAGGAGGTTTACGTTTGTCTTATGCCACTTTAGGGGCTTTTATGAAATATCCTAAAGAATCTTTGCCTAAGAAACCAACCAAGTGCATAGAGGATAAGAAATACGGTTTTTTTCAGGCGGATAAAATCTTTTTTAACGAAGTGGTTGAAGACCTAGGTTTAATTGAAAAAAAGAACCCTGAGGGTATTTCGTTTAAAAGGCATCCTTTGACCTTTTTGGTAGAAGCTGCAGATGATATCTGTTATTCGATTATAGATTTTGAAGATGGTATTAAGTTAGGTTTGGTAGCTGAAGCCGAAGCGATTGAAATCTTAATGGAGCTAGTGAAAGACAGTATCAATAAGAATAAATACGACCAATTAACTACATCAGAGGATCGCATCAGTTACCTTAGGGCTTTGTCTATTAATACCTTAATTTGGGATGCGGTTCAGGTATTCATGAAAAATGAAGAGGCTATTCTTAAAGGAAAATATTCAAGTTCTTTAACCGATGATAGCAAATTTGTGAATCAGTTAAAGGATATTATCAAAATCAGTGTTGCGGATATCTATCAGAGCAAGGGAGTAATCATGAAAGAGATTATTGGTTACAAGGTCATTGCTTCGTTGTTGGATGTGTTTATCACTGCTTTTAATAACAAAAGCAAAGGTGAAGCTTCTGAATATGACAAACTGATTTTAAAACAACTCCCGGATATTTTTCTTCTCGAAAAAGAAACGGTTTATCAGCGTTTACTGCATATCTCGCATTTTGTATCCTTATTAACTGACGGAAGAGCCTTGCAGTTGTATAAAATGATTAATGGGGAGAGGGAGTAAATATTGTTTCTAAAATCAATTTCGTATTTTAATGGCATAAAAATCATAATCTATAAACTACCCAATAGATGAAAAGATTAATCCAACTTATTTTCGTTTTAGTTCCATTTTTGGCTTTAAGCCAACACGCTCTTTTCGACATGGCTAATTCTGATTTGCCAGAGGAAGATTTGTTGTCGGTGGCAGTAGATACCAGTGGTAATAGATGGATTGGTACGGCAAACAGAGGATTAGTGCTGTTTGATGGAGCAGAGTTTGTTTCCTTTACTAAAGAAAATTTACCAGAACTAAAAGGGGATTATATAGATCCAATTTTTGTTGATTCGAAGGATAGAATTTGGGTTTCGTATTCTAAACCAGAAACAGGAATAGCTATGCTTGATGGTAATACTTGGAATAACTTTTCGGAAGAAGAGATAGGAACTCATTCCATTGTTACTATTTGTGAAGATGCGAAAGGGATTTTATATTTTGGGGGATCAAAAGGTGTTGTAACCTATAGAGATGGGAAATGGTCCGAGTTGAATCTACCTGAGGGTAAATTTATTATAAGGGATATCGATATTTCTTCTGCAGGAACTGTAGCTGTCGGACATGATAATGGTTTACTTGTTTTCAAAAATGGAAAATGGACAAGTTATACGGAACAAAACTCTGAGCTAAAACTTGAGACAGTACGAGCAGTAAAGTTTGATGGGAAAGGTAAATTGTATGTAGGTTATGGAGGAGGTTTTGGTGGTGCGGATTCCGATAGAGGAGGTTTTTCTATTCTTGAAAATGACACGTGGAAACATTATAATAAATCCAATTCAGAGATTCCTGATCTTATGGTTAGAGATATCGAAATAGACAAAAATGGTGTGCTCTGGATGGCTACCAATAATGGTGTCATTCAAGTGGAAGGAGAGGTAATTACACCTCACTTTTTTAGAGAGGGCAGATTTATGAATGTCGTTGTAGATATTGCTGTCGAGGAGTATGCGGTGTGGGTTGCGACCAATTTTGGGTTAATACGAATTAATCGGTTTTTTAGGTAAAATATCTGAACTACTTCTTCAAATTTCAAATCTCGAATTTCAAATTTAATATCAAAAAACTCTATTTTGATAGTTGATAATCTTATTTCTATGTCTATTCAAATATCAAAACTAATAATTAAATCTTATGGGTTTTGGGTTGTTGTTTCGTAATTTTGGTAGAAACATTTAAACCTGCAGTGTTATGAAAAAATTAGTCATATTGGGTGTTGCTTCCTTATTTGCTTTGGGAGCATGTTCCAACAAAAACGAAAATAACAATATGGAAGAACAAAGTGGAGGATGTCCTTTTGGATTTGACAAAGGACACAAAAAAGAACAGGTGTCAATCATTAAGAATAATGATGATTGGTGGCCTAACAAGTTAAATCTAGATATTCTGTCTCAGAATTCAGAATTGAGTAATCCTTTGGGAGAAAAGTTCGATTATGAAAAAGAGTTTGAAAAACTAGATTACGGTCAACTGAAACAGGATATCGAAAAAGTGTTGACTACCAGTCAAGACTGGTGGCCTGCTGATTACGGGCACTACGGGCCTTTGATGGTACGGATGGCATGGCACAGCGCAGGAACATACAGAACAGGCGATGGTCGTGGAGGTACTCGAATGGGAATACAACGATTTGCACCCCAAAACAGTTGGCCAGACAACGGTAATCTCGACAAAGCAAGGCGTTTGTTATGGCCAATTAAGCAAAAATACGGCCAACAAATCTCATGGGCTGACTTAATGATTTTGACGGGAAATGTTGCTCTAGAGTCTATGGGGTTCAAAACAATAGGTTTTGCTGGAGGTCGACCTGATGTATGGGAGCCACAAGAGGATATTTACTGGGGGCCAGAAGGAGACTGGCTAGAATCTAGACGATTGAACGAAAAAGGGGAATTGGATTTAGAAATGGAAAATCCATTGGCGGCTGTACAGATGGGACTTATTTATGTGAATCCAGAAGGACCAAACGGAAATCCAGACCCAGTAGCTTCTGCCAAAAACATCAGAATTGCCTTTGCTAGAATGGGTATGAATGACGAAGAAACAGTTGCTTTGATTGCAGGAGGACACACTTTTGGAAAAACCCATGGAGCAGGTCCAGCTGAGAATGTTGGTCCAGCACCAGAGGCAGCTAGTATCGAAGAACAAGGATTCGGATGGAAAAGCACTTATAAATCGGGTAAGGGAGAAGACGCAATTACATCAGGTTTAGAAGTGACTTGGACACCTACGCCAACGCGCTACAGCCATGCATTTCTAAATACATTATTCGATAATGAATGGGAATTGACAAAAAGTCCAGCGGGAGCTCATCAATGGGTGGCAAAAGGAGCAAATGCCATTTTTCCTCATGCTTTTGATAAAGACAAAAAAGTAAAACCGATGATGCTTACGTCGGATTTAGCTCTAAAATTTGATCCAGCTTATAACAAAGTTTGTAAGAGTTTTATTGATAATCCTGAGTCATTTGATGAAGCTTTCGCCAAAGCGTGGTTTAAACTGACACATCGTGACATGGGACCAAAGTCTACTTATATAGGTCCAGAAGTGCCTAAAGAGGATTTTGTATGGCAAGATCCAATACCAGCGAGAAATCATGCACTAATTGCTGCATCGGATATCGAAAAATTAAAAAAAGAAATATTGAACTCGGGTATTCCTCATAATGAATTGATAGAAACGGCTTGGGCTTCGGCATCTACATATAGAGGTTCGGACAGAAGAGGAGGAGCTAACGGAGCAAGAATTAGATTAGAGCCACAAATCAACTGGGAGTGCAATAATCCAGCACAATTGAAAAAGGTGTTGGCGGTTTACGAAAAAATTAAAGCAGACTTTAATGCAGTTTCAGGAAACAAAAAGGTGTCTGTAGCGGACTTGATTGTGTTGGGCGGGAATGCAGCTATTGAATCGGCGATTCAAAAGGCAGGGTTGAATCTTAATGTTCCATTTACTGCTGGAAGAATGGACGCTGCTCAGGAGCAAACAGATGTAGCCTCTTTTGCTGTCTTAGAGCCAATGGCCGATGGATTCAGAAATTATCAAAAGAAAAAATACACTTTGACCACAGAGGAGTTATTAGTGGATAAAGCACAATTGTTGACTTTGACTGCTCCAGAAATGACTGTTTTAGTCGGAGGAATGAGAGCTTTAAATGCTAATTTTGATGATTCAAACAAAGGTGTGTTAACGGCTACACCAGGCGTACTTACTAATGATTTCTTCGCTAATTTATTAGATATGGGTACCTATTGGGCACCAGTTTCTGAAGATAAAATGGTGTTTGAGGGTAAAGATAGAGTGACTAACAAAGTCAAATGGACAGCTACAAGAGCCGATTTAATTTTTGGTTCTAACTCAGAATTGAGAGCCCTTGCAGAAGTGTATGCAAGTAACGATGCTAAAGAGAAATTTGTAAAGGATTTTGTTGCAGCATGGAATAAAGTGATGAACCTTGACCGATTTGACATCAAGTAAAATCAATTAGATTGTTAGATTAATAGCACAAAAGAGGCTGTCTGAAAAGGCAGCCTTTATTTTTGT